>NZ_FXBL01000004.1:4717500-5409514 GCF_900177325.1 Mesorhizobium australicum
TCGCGCAGCTATCCGCCCTTCGATCCGCTCGACGTCTTCTCCGACGACGATGCGCCTGCGCCCGCCACGGCCGAGGCGCCGGGCGTCATCTATGGCGCGAAGGTCGAGAGCGAGGTCAGCCTGCGCACCATCGACTTCCCCGTAGCGACGGCGGCCTTCGACGAGAAGAGCGCGCTGAGCGCGGACGAGATCGAGGAAGTGGTGCGCGAGACCGGCATCGCGCTGTCGGACGGCGCGGTCCAGGTCGCCGCTCTCCATTATGTCGATCCGGAGCGCTTCGGTCAGTCGCTCGGCGGCGCCGGCATCGGCCAGTCCTATGCCCGCATCATTCCCGAAAACGTCTCGACCGCCATCCGCGCGCCGATGGACGGGGGATCGGTCGGATTCTCCGAGGACTACGTGCCGATTCGCGCCGAGAAGGATCTCAGCGATGCCTTCAAGGACGCCGGCTACGACGAGGAGATGTCGTCCGGCATGGTGAAGGCGCTCGTCTCACACCTCGGCGGCCCCGCGATCAAGCAGGGCAGTGTGCTGCGGATCGGGGTCGAATCGACCGGAACGCAAAACCGGATCGTCCGCTGCAGCCTCTACGATGGCCAGCAGCACATCCTTTCGATCGCCATCGACGACCGGAACAGGTTCGTTCCGGCCGACGAACCCGAGAGAACATCCGAACTCGCGAGCGCTTTCGACGATTCGCCGGCGCCGCTCAGGGCCCGCGGCGATCTGCCGAACGTCTATGACGGCATCTACCGCTCCGCTTATTCCTACGGCATGTCGCGGCAGATGACACAGCAACTCATCCGCCTGCTCGCCTCGGACGTCGACTTTCAGTCGCGTCTCAACCCGTCCGACCGGATCGAGGTGTTCTTCTCGCAGCCTGCGGACGATGATTCGGCCTCGGACGAATCCGAGCTTCTCTATGTGAGGGCGTCTTTCAGCGGTAACACGCGCACGCTCTACCGTTTCCAGATGCAGGACGGCTCCGTCGACTACTTCGACGCCGACGGCCGCTCGGCACGCCAATTCCTGCTGCGCAACCCGGTCCCGAACGGCAAGTTCCGCTCCGGCTTCGGCGGCCGGCGGCATCCGATCCTCGGTTATGTTCGCATGCACACCGGCGTCGACTGGGCGGCCCCCCGCGGCACGCCGATCATCGCGGCCGGCAACGGCGTTGTGGAGAAGGCTGGATGGACCGGCGGTTATGGCCGGCAGACCATCATCCGCCACGCCAACGGCTACGAGACCTCCTACAACCACCAGAGCGCGATTGCCCAGGACGTCGTGCCGGGCGCGCGTGTCCGCCAGGGCCAGGTCATCGGCTATGTCGGCTCGACCGGCCTGTCGACCGGACCGCACCTCCACTACGAGCTGATCGTCAACGGCAACAAGGTCGACCCGATGCGCGTGCGCCTGCCGACCGGTAAAGTGCTGAAGGGCGAGGAGCTTGAAGCCTTCAAGAAGGAAAAGGAGCGCGTCGACACGCTCCTGGCCGACGACGAGAAGAATCCGCTCAAGGTCGCGGAAGCAGCGGCGAAATAGGGCGGCGCAGTTCGGCCTTCCCGGACGGCTCGACTATTCTTCCGATTCGGTCCGCTTCGGCGAGCTCGGCACGGTCGCGAGCGCGACGAGCGCCGACAGCACGCACAGTCCGGCATTGACGAACGCGACGGTGGCGAAGGCGCTGTCGCCGGCCGCAATTCGCGCAGCCTCGCTCGCCGCGTCGAGCACCGTCTCCGACGCGACACCGAATTCGGGCACCTTGCCCGCGAGATCCCCAAGGGCCGAGGCATAGCCGAACGCGGTGACGACCCCCATCGCCGCCACCGCGATCAGACCGGCGATGCGCGATACGGCGTTGTTGATTCCGGACGCCGCCCCAGTCTGCTGGTCCTCGACGACGGTCATGACGGCGGTCGACAGTGGCGAGACCACCAGCGCCATTCCGAGCCCCATGACCACCATCATCGGGAAGACGCCGACCCAGAACGAGTGATACTGCGCCAGCGAGACGACGCCGAGGGCGGCGAAGGCCGCGCCGACGATCAGGCTGCCGACGGCGATCGGCAGTCTTGGTCCGATGTTGTCGGACAGTTTCCCGACGATCCCGGACAGGAGCGCGATGAAAACCGAAAGCGGAAGAAAAAGAAAACCCGTCTGCGCCGGGCTGACGCCCCAGCCGGCAATCAGCAGCATCGGCAGATAGAACAGGATCGCCGACAGCGCGAAATAGAGGAAGAATGTCGAAACGTTCGCGCCACTGAAGGCGCGGTTGGCGAACAGGCCGAGGTCGACCATCGGCTCCGACGCTCGGCTCTCCCAGAAGACGAATGCCGCGAGGATCGCCAGGCCTGCGACGATCGCCAGGACGGACTGCGTCGGCGAGGCGCCGTTCTCGCCCTCGGTGAGTATCGTCAATCCGAAGGCGAGCAGGCCGAAGCCGATGGCGGCGAGGACTGCGCCGTTGAGGTCGAGCGCCTTTTTGCTGCCGGGCGGGTCTGCCGGAACGCGGACCGCCAGGAGCCAGACCGCCACCGCGCCAAGCGGCAGATTGATGGCGAAGATCGCACGCCAGATCGAATCGTCGAAGACCGAGAGGGCAAACCCGCCAAGAACCGGGCCGAGCGCGGTGGTCATGGCGGACGCCGCCGCCCAGATGCCGATCGCCCTGCCCCGCTCCGCCTTCGGATAGGCTTTGGCGATGATGGCCAGGCTGCACGGCACCATGATCGCCGCACCGATGCCCTGCACGGCGCGGAATGCGATGAGCAGCGCCGCATTCGGCGCCAGCGCACAGGCGACCGACGCGGCGACGAAAAAGGCGATGCCGGCGATGAAGGTGAGCCTGAGGCCGAATCGATCGCCCGCCGCGCCTCCCGTCAGGATCAAGGCCGACAATGTCAGCGCATAGGCGTTGGAGATCCATTGAGCATTGGCGAGCGAGGCACCGAGATCGGCCCGGATCGCCGGCATGGCGATGGAGACCACCGATCCGTCGATGAATCCCATGCTCGACGCGAGGATAGCGGCGGCCAGCACATATCGCCGGCGTGAAGACGGGCAGAAGGTCGATGCGGAAGCGGACGATACGGCCATGAAGGCAGTCTAGCCGCAAAAGAATGGAGGGGGGCCGGAATTCGTTCAGGCCAGTGGCCGGCGGCGTGAATCGCCGCGTGCCTCCTGCCCTACTCGACGAACTCCACCGTCACGCCCTTGGTGACCAGTTTTGCCAGTTCCTGCGCGTCCCAGTTCGTCAGCCGCACGCAGCCATGGCTGTTGGTCTTGCCGATCTTGGAGGGATCGGGCGTGCCGTGGATGCCGTAGGTCGGCTTCGACAGCGCGATCCAGACCGATCCCACCGGGCCGTTCGGGCCGGGCGGGATGCGCAGCACCTTGGTGTTGTTGCCCTGGGTGAAATTGATCTTCGGATTGTAGGTGTATTCCGGATTGATCGCGACGCGCTCGACGGAATGCGTCCCGCTCGGCGACGGCGTGTCGGACGAACCGATCGTCGCCGGATAGGCCACCACGAGCCGCCCCATTGCATCATAGGCGCGCACCTGCTCGCGGCCCTTGTCTGCGATGATGCTGGCCACCTTGCGCGTGACGTTCCCGCCCGTGTTGGCGACGCGAATCACCGCGCCCGGCCGGAATTCGACGCCCTTGTTGAGATCCTTCAGATAGGTCTCGCTCATGTGGAAGCGCTCGGCGAGCATTTCCACCACCGACGTGTAGCTCATCGCCTCGAGCTGCGCCTTCTCGCTATAGTCAGCCGGGATCGACGCGACATAGGGGCCGGCGACGTCCTCCGGCGTGATCGTGTAATCCATAAAGGCTTCGCCGCCGCGCGCCGCGAGCTCGCTCTCGACCGTCGCGAAATCGACCATCGACAGCTTCACCCCGGTGATCTCCTGATAGGCGGCGATCGCCTTGTCGACATTGCCGCCCATATGGCCATCGATCACGCCGGGCGAGACGCCGGCGCGGTCAAGCAGCACCTGCAGCTTCGCCACGTTGAGGTCGGCCTTCTTGGAAATGGTCGGCTGGTCGGCAGGCGCCGAAGGCGACAGCCTTGGCTCGTCCGAAGGCGTCGGCAGCGCGCGGCGCTCGACCGGCTCGTCATAGACAGCTCCGCCGGGTGCCGGGGGGAAATAGGTGCCGTCTATGGAGGCCTCGTCGCCGGGATAGGCCTGGTCCTCGTACGGATCGGCATAGGCCGGATCGTACTCCTCGCGCGACACGCCATAGCCGCGGGCGCGGTCGCGCTCCAGCCGGCGCATGTCCTCCGGATCGTCCAGATAGTAGCGCCCGCCGCGTTCGGCATAGGGGTCCTGATAGCGCGGCTGGCCGGGCGGCACCGAGCCGGTGGCGCGGCGGTCGAGATTGCGCGGCCGCTCGATGCGCAGGATCTCGCCCGTATAGGCGTCGCGGATCACCCTGCGGCCGTGCTGGTCATAGTAGACCTCGATCTCGCGCGCCTGCGCGAGACGGTAGTCGTCCTGCGCAAAGGCCGGAACGGCGGTCAGCGAGGTGGAGGAGATCGCGGCCGCGAGAGCGGGCAATAGGATGGTCTTGAGCTTCATGCGGCGAAAACTCTTGTCGTCGGATCAGGTTGCGGAAGGCTCACGATTTCTCCCGCGCCCTCCTTCAATGCGCAGATTATGGTTTCTCGAAGATGAACCGAGGATGAAGACGAATCGGCGCCGAAGCGCGGCCCGGAGCGCCCTGCCCCTTGGACTAGCTGGCTGATATCTCGCCGATGCGAGTATCGATCCAGGCGCGGGTCTCCTTCAGAACCTCTTCGGAAAGAGCCGGATCGTCGATCGACCGGGCGAGGATCATCGCCCCTACCATCGCCGCCCAGCTTCCTATCGCTGCACGGCGCCTTTCCCCCGTATCCCCGCCGGGCAGTCCTTTACCGATGCGTTCGATCTGCGATCCAAGTCCTTTCGCCATGGCCGCCCGCGCGGCCGGGGTCTGGTGACGCGTCTCGGCGGCCAATCCTGCCGTCGGGCAACCGTCGGCCGCGTTGTCGCGATGTTCGGGCGAAAGATAGGCGTCCAGATAGGTCCGAAGATCGCCGGACCCGCCCCCACTGGACGCCAGGGCATGGGCAAGGGCCTGGGCCACTAGGTCGTCCTTGGAATCGAAGTGGCCATAGAATCCGCCATGGGTCAGGCCGGCGGCCTTCATCACCTCCGCCACGCCGACCGCGTCGAACCCCTTCTCGCGGAACAGCCGGCCGGCTGCATCCAGGATCCGGGCGCGGTTTTCCGCCATCTGCTCACGGCTGACTCTCATTCCCGAATTCTCCGCCGGCGCCATTGACGTTTACATGACGACCATCATATTAATTTGGAATCATGATGACCGTCATGAATATAGGTTCCATCCGAGAAACGAGCAATCCCATGGCTGATATTCCCTCCGTCCTCATCACAGGAGCGTCCTCTGGAATCGGTGCGACTTACGCCGAGCGTTTCGCGCGCCGCGGCCATGATCTTGTTCTGGTGGCGCGGGATATAACACGCCTCGAGGCCCTTGCCGCGCGGCTCCGGGCTGAAACCGGCGTGGCTGTCGACATTCTGCCGGCCGATCTCACGCAACCCGGCGACATCGCTGCGGTGGAGACGCGGCTGCGCGCGGACCGCCGGATCGGGGTGCTCGTCAACAATGCGGGCGCCAGCCTTGCAGGCCGTTTCGAGAAGCAGCCGGCCGATGGTCTCGATCGCCTCGTCGCCCTCAACGCCACCTCTGTCGTCCGGCTCGCCAGCGCCGTGGCTCCGCGTTTCGTGGAAGCGGGCGCGGGAGCCATCGTCAACATCGCCTCGGTGGTCGGACTGATCCCGGAGTTTGGCCAGACGGTCTACGGCGCGACCAAGGCGTTCGTCCTGTTCCTGTCTCAGGGGCTGAGCTTCGAACTCGCGCCTAAAGGCGTCTACGTGCAGGCGGTTCTTCCTGCGGCGACACGCACCGAGATCTGGGAGCGGGCGGGCGCCGACGTCAATGCCCTGCCAGCGATGATGGAGGTCGGCGAGTTGGTGGATGCGGCCCTTGTCGGCTTCGACCGCCGTGAACCCGTGACGATTCCCGTGCTTGGCGAGGCCGGAAAGTGGGAAGCCTATCAGGCGGCGCGCCAGACAATGCTTCCGGATTTTTCGCAGATCCATGCGGCCGAACGCTACCGCGCGGCGTCCTGAAAACACTCACAGCTCCGGATGCATGTCGCGGAACAGCCGCGGCGCGATGCCGAAGCGGCGCTCGAAGGCCTCCGCGAGGCGCGCGGGTGGAAAAAGCCCCACCTGCGCCGCGACCGATTTCAGCGACAGCCCGCGCGACAGAAGCATGCGCGCGGCGTCGAGCCTGGCGGTTTCGACGAAGCGGGCCGGCGTCTGGCCGGTCGCCGCCACGAATCTGCGATGAAAGGTGCGCTCGGTGAGGCCGGCGCGGACGGCCAGCGATGGCACGTCCAGGGACGCGTCGAGATTTGACTGCATCCACCCGATCAGGTCGGCAAACGGGCTGCCGCCCTTCACCTGCGCCTTGAGCACGGGGCTGAACTGCGACTGGTAGCCGGGCCTGCGGGCATAGAGCACCAGCCGCTTGGCGACCTCGCCGGCGATCGACGCATCGAGATCGCGCGCGATCATCGCCAGCGCCATGTCGATACCCGTGGTCACCCCGGCCGATGTCCACAGGCGGCCGTCGATCACGTAGAGCGCGTCGGGATCGACCGTCACCCTGGGAAAAGTCTCCGCGAAGGGCTGGCAGGAATCCCAATGCGTCGCGACACGGCATCCATCGAGCAGGCCCAGCGCCGCGAGCACGAAGCCGCCGGTACAGACCGAACCGAAGCGCTCCGCCGTTCCGGCCAGGTGCGGGAGGGCCGCCCGCAGCGCCGGGTCCGCCACCGCGGGCAGGAGATGCTCACGCTCGGCGCCCACGACCAGCACCGTCCGGGCTTCCGCGGATCGAAGATCGGCGATCGGCCGCGTCTCCAGCGCGACGCCGCTGCTGCTCTCCACGCCTCCGCCCCGGGCCGATGCGAGCCCGACCTTGTAGAAGTCGGACTTTCCGCGCTGGCGCAGTGCGCGATTGGCGCCGTTGAAGACCGATGCCGGCCCCGAGACGTCGAGCAGTTCGAACCCCGGATAGACGATGAAGGCGACATCATGCATTGGCAGAAATTACCATATCTATGTCATTTCTGCCAGACACCCGCGGTGCTAGGTTTTTGCCGCGATGGGGAGCGCCCGGCAGGCATGGGCGTTCTCCCGAATTCGGGTCCTTGGTCTGGAGACGATCATGTCGAAATCCTTCTTCATCTGGGGCGGGGTCGCTCTCGTCATCCTGTCGCTTGCAGGCTTCGGAGGCTGGCTGCTGACGCTTCCCGCAGGAACAGCGGCGGCAGAGGCGCCGCCGGTGCCGCAGCAGGAGGCCGATGCGATGCTTGCTGCGCTGAAGCCGAAGCGCGAGCGGCCGCTGGTCGCCGTCATCGGCATCAACGACGCCACCGAAACCACCGACTACCTGATGCCGACCGGCATCCTGCGCCGCGCCGACGTGGCCGACGTGATGATGCTGGCGACCGGCGAGGGTCCGGTGCAGCTCTATCCGGCGCTCAAGGTCGAGCCGGACGCGACCATCGCGGCCTTCGACGCCGCGCATCCCGAGGGAGCGGACTATGTCATCGTGCCCGCCATGAGCCGCGACGACGATCCGGCGGCGCTCGCCTGGATCAGGAGCCAGGTCGAAAAAGGCGCGACGATCGTCAGTGTCTGCGCCGGCGCCAAGGTCGTGGGCGCAGCCGGCCTGCTCGACGGCAAGCGCGCGACGACGCATTGGTACTATCTCGGCGAGCTGCTGCAGCGCAGCCCGACGGCCCGCTATGTCGCCGACCGGCGGATGGTCGTGGACGGCACGGTGGCGACGACGACCGGCATCAGCGCCTCCATGCCGATGATGCTGACGCTGATCGAGGCGATCGCCGGCCGGGCGAAGGCGGAAGCGGTCGCGCGCGACCTCGGCGTCGAACGGTGGGATGCGCGCCACGCGAGCGGCGCGTTCAAGATCACGCGCCCATTTGCGACGACCGTGCTCGTCAACCGCTTCGCCGTCTGGAACCGGGAAGAGTTCGGGATCCGTCTCGAGCCGGGCATGGACGAGGTGTCGCTGGCCTTGGTCGCCGATGCGTGGTCGCGAACCTATCGGTCGAACGCGACCACCTACGCCGCCTCGACGAACGCGGTGGAGAGCCGGAACGGCGTGCGCGTCATTCCCGACGGGTCGGGCACGGGCTTGCCAGAAGACCGGCGCGTCTCGACCTACCCCGATCAGCGGCCCGCCGATGCTCTCGACCACGCGCTCGACGCAATCGCGGCGCGCTATGGGGAGCGCACCGGCAATGTGGTTGCCATGCAGCTCGAATATCCGAAGCGGGCGACCGACTGATGATGGGGCAGATCTGGCAGGCTCGACGCTTCGCCCGCTGAAGGGCTCGAAACGGCCCGCCAGCATCTTGCCGTCAGGTCGCCCCCTTTGCGCCGACGGCCCTCACGCGACCGCGTCTACCTCATACGTCCACACCCGGAACGACTTCAGCACATGCGGGCCGAAGGAGTTGATCAGCGGGATGTCGGCGGCGTCGCGGCCGCGGGCAACGACGATGCGGCCGATACGCGGCCGGTTGTTGCGTGGGTCGAACGTGTGCCAGTCGCCGTCGAGATAGACCTCCATCCAGGCGCTGAAGTCCATCGGGTCGACCACCGGCACGCCGATATCGCCGAGATGGCCGTTGACGTAGCGCGCTGGGATGTTGAGGCAGCGGCAAAGGGTGACGGCCAGATGGGCAAAGTCGCGGCAGACGCCGATCCGCTCCTGCCAGGCCTCGTAGGCGGTGCGCGTCGAGCGCGCCTGCATGTAGTCGAAGTTGATGTGGCCGTTGACGAAGTCGCACACCGCCTGCACGCGGGCCCATCCCGGTGTCACGTTGCCGAACAGGTCCCACGCGGTCTGCGACAGCCGGTCGGTCTCGCAGTAGCGGCTGCCCATCAGATAGACCAGGCACTCGTCCGGCAAATCCGGCACCGGCATCTCGCGCGCATCGGGCAGGATGCGGTCTGGCAGGCCGTCATCCTCGATCGTCGCGTCGCCCCACAGTGTCAGGTCGCCGGCCGGCGCGACGAGCCTGCGGCAGCGGTTGCCGAAAAGGTCGCGATAGCTCGAGACCGGAACGACCGGATTGGTGAAGGTCTGCTCCGGAACCCGGACATCGGCGGCCCGGTCGTCGTGGACCGACATGAGGCAGACGAGAGCAGTAGGCTGGGGAAAGGTAAGCGTGATGTCGTAGCCGTAGCGGATCAGCATCCGGGCCTCATCGAAAATCGGCGGAGGTGAGCGTGTAGGACGTTCGTCGGCCATGCGAATAGGCTTCGCGGGCGACATCTTGGATGGATCCGCGCGCCGCATCAAACGCCGAAAGATACTCGGCCTCCGACGGCACCGGCGAACCTCGCACGGACAACGCGTCCGCCTCGATGAAGAACGGCACCTCGAACATGCCGTCGTGGCCGATGAAGCGCACGGCGTTGCGCACCTCGTCGAAACTGCGGCTCGGATTGGGGAAGGCAAGGCCCATGACGCTCACGCCTTGCCCTTGGCGCGCAGCGCAGTCGGGCTGGTCGCAAGCTTGATCTGGCTGCCGAAAGTGCTCTCAGGCGTGGGCGGAGCCTTGTCCTGCTTCGGCTTCCTGATCTCGCGCGTGCTGCGTTTCTGTCCCTTGGCCATGGCCGAATGTCCTTTCGAGGAGAGCTGCGTCGTCCGATCCGGACGACGGCGTCGCGGCCTCGAGACTGTCCTGCGTTGCCACCCGCTCGTGACGTTCGTCGTCGCTGCGGATGCGGTACTGTAGGGAATCGCCCCGCGGCGGTAGCCTCGCGGTGATGTGGTAGTTGCCGGCAGCCTTGGCGAGGCGGCCGAAGCCGCCCTTCAACCTCACGAGTTGCCCCACCGCAAAGAGATGGGTCGCAGCTTCCTGCCGCACCGGGCGCGCGCCGGGCCGTCGGGTGTCGTTCGTCATGATCCAAGATCCCTTTCGAGAGCGGATTTGAGATCGGCGGAATCGATCGGCACGATCTGGAACCTCGTCGCGGGCCTGCCGATCCCTGGCAGATGGAGAAAGGCACCGACCTGCCGCCAGGCAAGCAGCGAAAGACCTTCGACCAGCTCCTCGTCATAGTCGACGCGGTAATCGCCGGCTGGCTGCGCGCTATCCAGGCCTTGCAGCCGGAAGGGCGAGGAGAAGTGGACAGTCGTCTGCGTCGTGCGGATGGTCATGCCTTCTGCTTTCCGCAAGCGGTCGCCACGGCAGCGCCTGCACCAATGCCATCCGAACCGGACCGATGCCGGGCTGCCAGTACATCCGTGGTCAACTCGGCGTTCGTTCCAGGGTTCGAACGGCGCGACATGCCGCGCCGGAAAGGCGCAAGGCGGTCGCTATCGAAAATTCGGTGGTGGATGGCGGGTCTCTGACACCGCGAAAGCCAGATCGGCCAAATCAACGAGATCCATATATGCGCCTCAATCGAGTTTTGTTCAAGCTGGAACGCATGTTTTATTTTCAGAAAAGCTGAAAACGATACGCGTTCGAAATCCAGATTCAAATTGAATTCCTGTTTTCACCCGAGCGAACATCAGTCGATGTCCTGTTTTTGGGCCGTATTATTTTGAGTCGCGGAGTTTTATTTTCCCCGCTCCTATCATTCGATCTGCAATGGGGATATTGTCGAAGAGCGGTTGTCTCCTACGGTGGCTGCAGAAAGAACCCCGATGAAATCCGCTCCACTTCCACGACCGCGTCGTCATCCGGCGCGCGGAAGATGATGTGCCATTCCCCGGCGGGCTTCCCCACATCAACCAAGGAGCACATCGATGGCCATGCAAGGCAGCGCGACCAAGACCCTGTCCCAGCGCTGGGACGATTACCGTCCAACGAAATCGACCCTCGTCTGGGCCTGCATCGGCGCGGCGGTGGTGACGATGATCGTTGGCTTCACCTGGGGCGGCTGGATGACCGGCAAGACCTCGCGCGAACTGGCGTCGGCAGCCGGATCGACGGCGCGTGGTGAACTCGCTGGTCAGATCTGCGTCGACAGGTTCAGGACCGCGCCCGACTCCGCAGCGCGACTGACCGAGCTCAAGGCGCTTTCCGGCGCCTTTGCCCAGCGACAGTTCGTCGAGGCAGGCGGTTGGGCGACGATGCCCGGCCAGACCACGCCCGACAGGCGAGGCGCTGAAGCCTGCGCCGCCGCACTCGTCGCCTGAGCCCACACCGAAGACCTCACGCTGGCCGGGACGCACGCCCCGGTCAAATGCCCAGCAAGGAGCGCACGATGATCACCTATACCAAGAAGCCGGCGCCCCAGCCGACCCCGAACGAGACCGAGACAAACCGCTTCGACCGCATCCGCAAGGCCGCAGCCGAGCAGCACAGGAAATCCGACACCGACGGCGCCAAGCGCCGCGAGCGCCGGACGGTCGAGGACAACCGGATCATCTGAGCCGGTTCATACGCGGAAGGAGGCACGACACCAATGAGATATCTCGACCGACTGAAGACCGATCCCTCGCTTCTGCTGCTCATCTTGATGATCGCCGGCCTGGGCGCCATCGTCGTCTACCTGGCGCTGAGCAGCATCACCTACTGACCTTCGCACCGGGCGCGATTGTCGGCGGCGCCGTGTTGAGCGTGTCGATGGCAAAGCCCGCGGCCTTCTTGTAGCCGGCCATGAACGCGGCGCGTTCCTCGGACGGAATCACGTCATCTATAGTGTCGAAGGTGCCGCCGCAGCGCTCGTCGACCAGATTGAGAAGACCGAAGGGCCCTGCCCCACGGTTGCGCAACACGAGTTGCGAGATCGGCCCGCAGAAGCGCGAATCGTAAGCGGCGAGCGCCGCCTCGCCAAGTCCATGCTCGACCATCGCCGCGCCCAGCGTGCGTGTGTCGACGATCGCCTGGCTCGCGCCGTTGGAGCCCGTCGGATACATCGGATGCGCCGCGTCGCCGATGAGGATCACCCGCCCGTCCTGCCAGGTTGCGACAGGATCGCGGTCGATCATCGGGTTCTCGTAGGCGCCGTCCGCGCCGGAAAGCAGAGCGGGAACGTCCAGCCAGTCCCAGGTCCAGCCATCGAAATGATGGATGAAGTCGTCGATGGCGACCGGCCTGAACCAGCCGGAATTCTTGCGCCCCTCTGCCGCATCGACCGTGACCTCCGCGATCCAGTTGATCGTCGCGAGGCCAGTCGCCGGGTCCGGCGGCGAGATCGGGTAGAAGACGAAGCGGTGGCGGTGGGTGCCGAGACCGACAAAGGAAGCGCCGGACCGGATCGGCACGCCGGGGCTGACGCCACGCCACATGATCGCGCCACCCCAATGGATCGGCGGCTGGGCCGGGTGCATTTGCGCGCGCACCGCCGAATGCATCCCGTCGGCGCCGATCAGCAGTGAACAGCGGAATTCGGAACGACCCCCGTCGGTCGCCTCGACCGAAGTGGTAACGGTGCCGTCGGCCTCGTTGCGATAGCCGATCACCCGCCGGCCGGTGCGCACCGCGCCAGGGCCCATCCGCTCGACGACCTTGCGATAGAGCAGCATCTGCAATTCGCCGCGGTGGACCGCATATTGCGGCCAGCGATAGCCTGCGAGAAGTCCGCGCGGCTCGGAATAGATATCGTTGCCGTTCAGCCCCACCAGCGCCCATTCGCGCGCCGGCATGCCGATACGGTCGAGTTCCTCGGCGCCGATGCCGAGATCGCCGAGTTCGCGCACCGCGTTGGGCTGCAGGTTGATGCCGACACCGAGCGGCTTCAGCTCGCGCACCTGCTCGAACACGACGCAGGGCACGCCGATCTGGTGCAGCGTTAGCGCCATGGCCAGACCGCCGATGCCGGCGCCGGCGACCAATACGGGCAGCTCTTTCATGTGGTCCCTCCGCCGGCTCTCCTAGCGGATCATGACGGTGGAGGGAACAGGGGCCTCGAGAGCGGATGGCTGGTCGCGTCGTTGCGATCAGTCTCCGGTCCAGCGATCCCATCGGCGGTCCATACGCCGATGGACGCGGTATTCCACCCGCGCGTCGCGGCGAGCATCGACCCAGGGAGAGGCGGCCGGAACACGATGGTACACAGTCGTCACCGGCACGGAATAGCCCGGCGCCGTATAATAGATATGGCTGGCGGACACCCAGCCCCGACGTCCCGCCCAGACGACATCGCACCAGGACGAGCCGGGAAGGCAGCCGACGATTGTGATCGATTGGCTGGACGGGACGACGACGATGACGGCGTGCCGGGTGCTGGGACCGGCCCGCATGTTGACGGTCGCCGTGGTGAGGCCCGGGCTTGCCGCTGCCTCCACGCCGGACCAGATGAGCGCCGCCAGGGCGACGAAGGTCAGTTTCAGTTTCATGATTTTCTCCTGTCAGTCGGTTTGCCGGGCACTATCGCTGCCGAAGCGCCCTCAGCTCTGAGAGGGACAGAGAACCATCGCCATTGGCGTCCGCGAGCCTGAGCCGGTCGGGAACGAACGTTGAGAATTCCTCGCGCGAGATGCGGCGATCGCGGTTGGTATCCATCTGCGTCGCTTGCGCCGCCATATCGTCGGCCGAGTCCGTTGCGATGTTTCGCCGGTCCTCCAGCCGTCGCGCCGCTGCGTCCAGTTCGCCCGTGTCGAGAAACCCGTCGCGATTTGCATCGAGCCGGTCGAAGAATACGCCCCGCGCGACTTGTACCTCCGAGAACTGGATCGCCCGATCGCCGTTCGCATCCAGCTTTCGGAACATCTTTCGGACATTCTGGACGTCGGAGGCCCAGGCGCCACTCGCAGCGAGCAGAAGCGGGGCGAGGAGAAGGAGCTTCGTTTTCATGCGTATCCTCTATGCAATAGGGCCGTCGCGACCCTGTCTGCATCGTCCTACGCAGCCGAACGTGTGCTCCTACGCTTAAGGCGAATGATTTCCTGTCGCCCGGCAGCGTCGGTGCGGCGACAGTATTTTCCACGCGAGCGTAGGAGGGGGCCCTTCCACGCGTATGGAGGGATGACCGCTTCGGAGCGGCTCATGGAAACGAAAGGGATATCAGTCATGCGACCTGTATCAGCGGCGCTTGCTGCCTTCATGATCGGTCTGGCGACGCCCTCTGGGCCCAGGCGACGATGCCAACGACGCGTCTCGATCGCCTTGACACCGATGGCGACGGGTTCGTCTCGCGCAACGAGATCGTGGCGGCGCGCGATCGCCTGTTCGAAAGACTGGACGGCAACGGCGACGGCAAGCTCGATGCCGACGAAATCGAGGAGTTGCGCGATGTCATCATGGATCGCGCCGTCGCCGCGCAGGCACGGCTGGCCAATCAGTCGCGGCGGATGGACACGAATGGCGACGGAGCGACCTCCAGGGAAGAGTTCGGCGCCCGGACCCTCCTGTTCGACCTGGCCGACCGCGACGGCGACGGCCGGCTCTCGGCTGCCGAATTCGTGATGATGCGTGGCCTCCTCGGCGGGCGTGGCGGTTGACGACAACGACACTTTTCTCGTTCGCTGGCGGGAAGGAGTTCAGGTCCCGGTGAAACGCTCTTTCCAGTTCCGCTTGGTCGCACTCGGCTTGACCATCCCCGCAAGGGTTGCCGCCGGCATCGCTGAGTGGAACCGCAACTGCCGCCGGAGGTCAGGGCCAGCGTGAGCGGTGGGGAAGATTTCGGCGATGAACGGCGGCGCGAGCTTCGCGAGGATGACAATCTCCTCGTCCGGGTCGGCTTGGGCGATGATGGCGCGCTGGTGCGGCTCATCGATCGTCAGGGGCGAGGCTTGCGCCTGTTCGCCGCCCGCTATCTTGGAAGTGCCACGGATGCGGAGGACATCGTGCAGGATGTGTTCGTCGCGGCATGGAAACACGCCCGTCGGTTCGACCCCGCCAAAGGCCGGGCCACGACATGGCTCTATCGCATCGCGGCGAACCGCTGCATCGACGCGCGCCGCAGGCGTAGCTTTCGCGCCTTCATCGGCCTCGACGACGTGCAGGACGCAATCGCCGGCGACGAGCCGACCGCCGACGCGCTTGTAGGCGCGCGCCAGGAACTCGCGGTCGTCCGCAATGGCCTGTCGCGCCTGCCGGAGCGGCAGCGCATGGCCCTGTTGCTGCGCGCCGTCGCCGACCTCGACGTCCCGGCGATAGCCCATGTCATGGGCGCCAGCGCCGGCTCCGTCGAGCAGTTGCTCGTGCGGGGCAGAAGGGGCTTGAGGGATCACCTGGCAAGAACGCAGCAGACAGACGGGGATCGCAAAGGGACATCCAAATGACCGAGGAAGAATTTGAGAGCCTGAAGCGCCGCTTCGGCGACGATATCGCCGCCTGGCCCGCGCCTTACAGGCAGGAGGCGCACTTGTTCCTTGCGCGGGAACCCGGGGAAGCGGACATCGGCAGCGACGCTCGCCTCGATCGGATCGTTCTCGAATCCGCGCTGGCGGAAACGGACGAGCAGGCGATCGCGCGAAAGGTTCTGGCGCGAATCGACCGTGGGCCCGTCTTCCGATTCCCTCTCATGATGCCGTCATGGCGGCTTCCCGCCGCGGCGGCCGGATTCGCCATCGTTCTGGTCGCGGCCGGCATAGCCGGTTATTCGGCAGCGGGGTCGGACCTCTGGCAGATCGATCGGGCGCTGCTCGCTCTTGCGACCGGCGAACCGGCGGTGACGGACATTGAGATCGATTGGCCGGGAAACGTCGGTCAGGAGGATTTGCTATGACCCGCCGGTCCACGCTGCAATTGGTGCTCGTCACGGCACTCGCCCTGTCCGTGATCGCGAACGGGTTTCTTCTCGGTTTCGTCGCGCGGAGCATCGGCGCAGGCGGCGGCTTGGCTGTGCTTTCCGAGAGCATCGGCAGTGCTTATCCGGCCGAAGTGCGCGCCGAGTTTCGCCGCCTGTTGCGCGAAAACCGGCCGCGCACTCGCGCGGCGCTGCGCGATCTGCGGCAGGCGCGTCAGAAGCTGGCCGCGACGGCAAGGGCTGCCCCGCTGGATGAGACGGAAGCCAGGCGCGCAATGCAGGAGGTGCGGACCGCAACCGATGCGCTTCAGAGCCTCGTGCAGGAACTGCTGCTGGAGGCCTTGAAGCGGACCCGCGGCGCAAGCTGACCAGCGCCCCGGCGCAAGCGAACCTGATGACGCGGAACCCGCCCTCTCACGCCCGCGCCGCCGACGCCTCGTCGCAGGCCCTCAGGATCGCCAGGAACGCTGGATCGACGTTCTCCTCGATCGCGTCGAGCACGCGCTGCGCACCACGGTCGCCCTGCGCGTCGCGAAAGCCCTTGGCGGCACGGCGGCGCTCGTCGCTGTCGGGGTCCGCCTCGTCCCAGTACGAGAGCAGCACGTGCCAGACCACCAGCGCCTGGACGAACTGGTACGGATCGAGCGGATTGCCCGACCAGGGCGAGACGATCGGCGCGCGACCGGTTTCGTGGACGAGCTGCCGGCCGGTGGCGCATTCGGCGAGGAACATGATGCCATGCACCGCCTCATGGATCAGCCCGTTCACCTGCGGATTGTCGAACCGCGCCTCTTCGCCCACGCCCACCATCGAGTAACCCGGCAGCGACGAGATGCTGCTCGATCCCACGCAGTTGGGCGCGAGTGCCAGGCGGCGTGTGCCGCCGGCGACGATCGCGCCATAGGCCGGCCCGTCCATGATCGCCGCGAAAACGTCCTTCACCCGCCGCACCAGCGCCGACGAGGCGGGATAGGCGTCCGCATAGGTCGCCCGCTCCGCCTCGTGGCCGCTGGAGACGACGATCGGTGCCACGCCCGCGCCGTCCCACTGCATCAGCGATTCGCCCGGCATCGCCATCAGCACCTCCAGATTGGCGACGACCTCGTCGAGGTCGAAGCGCAGGCGGCTGTAGGAGGCGCCGATGAAATAGGGATCGTTGGCGATCAGCGCCTCGCGTGCCGGCGAAATGTCCGTCACATTGCGCAGCGGCTGCAAAAGCTCGCTGACATAGGCCCGCGTGCGGGGCGCGAGGGTCGCCTCCAGCCCGCGCACCATGGTCGAGATGGGCTTAGGCCGCAGGTCGATGAGCGGTTCGAGAAGCCGAAAATCCTGGTCCGACATTGATCCTCTCCAGTTCGGTCGCGATCTCGCCGGCCATGCGCTCGAGCAGCGCATCCCAGACGTCGCAGTAGATCGAAGGTTGCGAAAAGTCCTCGCCGGTGAAGCGGTGCGGCAGGTAGCCGCCGCCACAGGCGGGCAGCCAGCGGCAGTCGGCGCATTTCGCCGGCAGCCGCTGCATGAGCGCGATGTCCTCGCGCTCCTGATGGGCGCGGAATTCATGCGTGAGCACGTGGTGGACGTCCTCGTTGAGCGGCGCGCAGATGCGGCCGACATCCGAGATGCCGATCGAGCCGTCGGTCTCGACCACCAGCATGGTCCTCAGATCCCCGCCATGCGCATCCATGCCGGACTTCTCGCCGACGAGACCGCGCAGCAGCGTGCGCAAGGTGCGGATGCGCGGCGCCGCCTGCCCGTAGGACGACCACCGCTCGTAGACCTCGATCCAGAAGCGGGCGAAGTCGGCCGGATCGAAATCCGGCCCCGGCAGGTTGGCATGGTTGCCGTCCGGCAGCAGGAAGTCGATATCGCGCACACCATTGCGCACGAACCAGTCGAGCAGTTCGCCGCCATGCGGCAGCGGCTTGGAGACGACGCAGAGGATACCGCCGAACAGGCGGTGGAAGCTTCGTTCCGTCGAAAGATCGTGCAGGATCGAGGTGAGCCGCGCGCTGGTGCCGCGCCCGAAATGATCGACGCGGTTGCGGTCGTGAAGCTCGGGCGGCCCGTCGAGGCTGATGCCGAAGGAAACGTCGAGACGGTCGAGCAGGTCGAGCCACGCCCTGTCGAGCAATAGGCCATTGGTCTGCATGTGGAAGCGCAACTCGACGCCTGCGTGCTGCTTCAGCATCGCGCAGATCGCCTCGAAGCGGCGCCGGCCGACGAGCAGGGGCTCGCCGCCGTGCAGCTCGACATGGAACTCCTTGAGGCCGAATTCCTCGGCCTGCCGCCGGATCCGCCGCGCCACCGCCATCACGATCTCGTCCGACATGACGGCGGGACGGCCCTGCCAGCTCGTGTCGCCGCGATTGTAGACGTAGCAATAGGTGCAGTTGATGTTGCAGCGCTGGGCGATCTTGAGGATCGCCCAGTTGACCACCGGAGCGGAGCCCATGCCGGCCCCCGCTCAGCGGATGCGCTTGACGAAGTCCTTGGCCGCGAGCTTCTTCGCGCCCTGGACCTCGGAAAACAGCTGCGCGGGCAGCACGACTTCTTCCGCAGTGAGCAGGAAGGAGATCGCCTTGTCCTTCGAATGGTTCGAATAGTGCCGGTCATGCGAGGCGAGCTCGTCGCCGCCGATCATGGGCTGGATGACGTTGGCGATCGCGAGATTGCGAAACTTCGCGATCTCCTCGGGCTTCGCGTCGGTGAGGTCGAATGCGATGGTCTTGCTGGCCATGGTGGCTACTCCTCTGTGCCGTTCAGTCGCGTGACCGGATGCCGGGCCACGACGATGCGGCGGCCCGTGCAAAGCGATCACGTCACGGTAGGAATGGTCAGGACGCCCGAATATGAGAAGCTTCACATTGCGAGGAGGCCGATCCCTCAGCCCGAAAACGCCACCTTCACGCCGCGCTGGCGGAAATAGGCCTGCATCAGCTTGCGGCCCGAGCGGTTGCCCTGGGCGAGCTTTGCAGGATCGAAGATCGCTTCCTTGACGCCCTCGCGTGCCATGGCCGACTTCAAGGTCGCGATATGGATGTCGAGATCCTCATTGTTCGCCTGCAGCGATCCATAGATGCTCTCGATGGCCTCGGCCACGGTCGGCTCGCTCACGGGTAGTCTCCTGCGGTAGATGATCGGTCAGGATGGCAAGGGGTCGGCTGCTGCCGGACAGCCGGCGACAGCGGCCCCCGTTAGCAGGGCCGGCGCCGGATGAGAAGCCGCGCAGCCTAAACACTCCGCCGAATAGGGCCCCAACACAGCAAAACGCCCCGCGCTTGCACGCGGGGCGTCCATTTTTGGGTTGCCGTCAGGCCTTAGGCCGCTTCGGCCTCGTTCTTCACGCTCTGCGGCCCGGTCCGGAAGTTCAGCCGGTCGGAGCCCGTCGTCACCACCACGCGCGCGCCGTCGCGGATGTCGCCGAGCAGGATCTTCTCGGCCAGCGGATCCTGCAGTTCCTTCTGCATGACGCGCTTCAGCGGGCGGGCGCCGTAGGCGGGATCGTAGCCCTTGGAGGCCAGCCACTCGATTGCCTCTTCGTCGAGGTCGAGCGTGATCTTGCGGTCCTCCAGCAGCTTTTCGAGCCGCTTGAGCTGGATCTTGACGATCTGGCCCATGTCCTTGCGCCGCAGGCGATGGAACAGGATCACCTCGTCGATCCGGTTCAGGAACTCCGGCCGGAACGATGCCTTCACCACCGCCATCACCTCGTCGCGCGCGGCGTCGACATCCTGGTCCTCGCCCAGCGAGACCAGATATTCGGCGCCGAGGTTCGACGTCATGACGATCAGCGTGTTGCGGAAGTCGACCGTGCGGCCCTGGCCGTCGGTCAGGCGACCGTCGTCCAGCACCTGCAAGAGCACGTTGAACACGTCCGGATGCGCCTTCTCGACCTCGTCGAACAGCACGACCTGGTAAGGCCGCCTGCGCACCGCCTCGGTCAGCGCGCCGCCCTCGTCATAGCCGACATAGCCGGGAGGAGCGCCGATCAGCCGGGCCACGGAGTGCTTTTCCATGAACTCCGACATGTCGATGCGCACCATCGCCTGCTCGTCGTCGAACAGGAAGGAGGCGAGCGCCTTGGTGAGCTCGGTCTTGCCGACGCCGGTCGGGCCGAGGAACATGAACGAGCCGATCGGCCGGTTCGGATCCTGCAGGCCGGCGCGGGCACGCCGCACGGCCTTGGACACGGCCTGCACCGCCTCGCCCTGGCCGACGACGCGCTTGGCGATCTCGTCTTCCATGCGCAGAAGCTTCTCGCGCTCGCCTTCCAGCATCTTGTCGACCGGGATGCCGGTCCAGCGGGAGACGATGTGCGCGACATGGTCCGGCGTCACGGTCTCCTCGACCATGCCGCCCTTGCCGTCCTGCGCTTCGGCCTCGACAAGCTTCTTCTCCAGCTCGGGGATACGGCCATAGGCAAGCTCGCCCGCCTTGGCGAAATCACCCTTGCGCTGCGAGATCGCCAGCTCGTTGCGGGCGTCGTCCAGTTCCTTCTTCAGGTCGGCCGCGAGACCGAGCTTCTGCTTCTCGGCCTGCCACTTTGAGGTCAGCGCATCGGACTCCTCCTCGAGGCCGGCGAGCTCCTTCTCCAGCTTCGACAGGCGGTCCTTCGAGGCCTCATCCTTCTCCAGCTTCAGCGCCTCGCGCTCGATCTTCAGCTGCATGATGCGGCGGTCGATCTCGTCCAGCGCCTCGGGCTTCGAATCGACCTGCATGCGCAGGCGCGAAGAGGCCTCGTCGACCAGGTCGATCGCCTTGTCGGGCAGGAAGCGGTCGGAGATATAACGGTTCGACAGCGTGGCTGCGGCCACCAGCGCGGAGTCGGCGATGCGCACCTTGTGGTGCTGCTCGTATTTCTCCTTCAACCCGCGCAGGATCGAGATCGTGTCCTCGACCGAGGGCTCGTTGACGAAGACCGGCTGGAAGCGCCGCGCAAGAGCCGCGTCCTTCTCGACATGCTTGCGGTATTCGTCGAGCGTGGTCGCGCCAACGCAATGCAGCTCGCCGCGCGCAAGTGCCGGCTTGAGCAGGTTCGACGCATCCATCGCGCCGTCCGCCTTGCCCGCACCCACCAGCGTGTGCATCTCGTCGATGAACAGGATGATGCCGCCCTCGGCCGAGGTGACCTCGTTGAGCACGGCCTTCAGCCGCTCCTCGAACTCGCCGCGATACTTCGCGCCGGCGATCAGTGCGCCCATGTCGAGCGCCATCAGCTTCTTGTCTTTCAGTGTCTCCGGCACGTCGCCGTTGACGATGCGCAGCGCCAGGCCCTCGGCGATGGCCGTCTTGCCGACGCCCGGCTCGCCGATGAGAACGGGATTGTTCTTGGTGCGGCGCGACAGCACCTGGATGGTGCGGCGGATCTCGTCGTCGCGGCCGATGACCGGATCGAGCTTGCCCGCGCGGGCATCCGCCGTGAGGTCGCGCGCATATTTCTTCAGCGCGTCATACCCCTGCTCGGCCGAGGCCGAATCGGCGGTGCGGCCCTTGCGGATGTCGTTGATCGCGGCGTTCAGCGCCTGCGCGGTCACGCCCGCCTTGGCGAGGATGTCAGCGGTCTTGGCCGACTTCTCCACCGCAAGCGCGGTCAGAAGCCGCTCGACCGTCACGAACGAGTCGCCCGCCTTCGTCGCCATCTCCTCGGCAGTAGAAAAAACCTTGGCCAGCGGCTGCGACAGATAGAGCTGCCCGTTGCCGCCCTCTACCTTGGGCAGCTTGTTGAGCGCACCCTCGACCGCGACAAGCACGGCGCGCG
This sequence comes from Mesorhizobium australicum, assembly GCF_900177325.1. Taxonomy (NCBI): domain Bacteria; kingdom Pseudomonadati; phylum Pseudomonadota; class Alphaproteobacteria; order Hyphomicrobiales; family Phyllobacteriaceae; genus Mesorhizobium; species Mesorhizobium australicum. Next base: position 4,739,080 of record NZ_FXBL01000004.1, read on the forward strand.
GATCGCCGCCGGCGCGGGAAATCAGCGACGCAGCAAGGCCCTCCGGATCCTCGACGAGGACCTTGAGCAGGTGTTCGGGCGTGAACTGCTGGTGGTTGCGCGAAAGCGCCTGCGTCTGGGCGGACTGGATGAAGCCGCGGACGCGCTCGGAATACTTCTCGATGTTCATATGTGTCTCCTTCCCTCCCCGGCCCTTCAAGGCGCCGGATCGGCCTGATGACGAACCCCCAAATGCGGCAGGCTCTGATCGGCTGGATATGGGTATGCCCGTTCGACCTCTCAAGACGCCTTGACGAAGGTCAAATAAAAAGCCAGCGGGAGGGTTTCCCCTGCCCGCCGGCTGATGCTTTTCCGTGCGCGATGGCTGCGGTCAGGCCGCCTCGTCGGACGGCTCCGATGCCATGGCCGGTTCGGCCGCGGGCGCGGCTTCCGCCTCGGCGCCTTCCCCTGCCCCGTCCTCGCGGGCGGCGAAGTCACGGCTGCGGCGGCGCGGACGGCGGGCGCGGCGCGGCGCAGCCTCCTCGCCTTCCGGCGACTCGCCATTGCCGTTCGGCTGTGCGCGCTGCTCGCGCGACTGATCTTCGCCCGAAGCCTCGGGGTTCAGCGCCACCTCGGCCGGAATGCCGGCGATCTCGGGCTGCGGCCCGGTGCCGTCGTTCTGCTGGCGCTGCGGCTCGAACGACTGCTGCGGAGCCGGACTGTCCTGGTCCTCGTCGTCGTCCTGGTCGTCGCGCTGGTCGCGGTTGAACTGCTGCGGCATCTGCGCCTGGGCGGCCGCGATGATGCGGTTGTAATGCTCGGCGTGCTGCAGATAGTTCTCCGCCATGACGCGGTCGCCGGCGCCCTGCGCGTCGCGGGCGAGCTGCATGTATTTCTCGGCGATCTGCTGGGCCGAGCCGCGGATCTTCACATCCGGGCCGTTCGACTCGTAGCTGCGGGTAAGCGGGTTCGGGCCTTTGCGGTTCTGATTGTTGTTATTGTTATTGTTGTTGTTACGGCCGCGCATGCGCCTGTTCTGCTGTTGTGGCCTCATTAGACACTCTTGTTGGAGATGTTGCGAAACACGACATGCCGGCCTGGGAGGGACCTGGTCTGTCGCCTTGTTTCCGACGGTCGGGCGCCTGTATCAACGCCGCCGCCATCCATTCTGTTTCCGGTTCAAACCTGTCCGGACGTTCCCCACGCGACGCACCAAGCATCGCTCACGCATGGAGGCAGTTTGTTTTCAACGGGAACCGAATCGACAACGGCACTGCCTGCTACGTCTTGTCCGGTGACAGAAACGTAGCGACATTCCATTGGGATGCAAGCCTTTTCTTGCGCGGGTCATTGTCGCAGGAACGAGAGCGCCCGCTCGTGGCCGCCGAGATCGCGCCGGGAGCCGGCCTGACGGAAGCCCTGTTCCGCGAAGATGCCCGCCACGTCCGGCCCTTGCCCCGCTCCAATCTCCACCATGACCGCGCCACCCGGCGCGAGGTGCCCTCCGGCGTCGCGCGCGATGGTTCGATAGGGCATGAGCCCGTCCGCCCCGCCGTCGAGCGCGCGCAGCGGATCGAACGAGCGAACCTCAACCGCGAGCGAGGCGATCTCCGCCGACGGGATGTAGGGCGGGTTCGAAACGATCAGATCGAACACGCTGTCGACCCCGCCGAACCAGTCCGACATTACGAATTCCACTCGCTCCGCCAGCCCGAGCGCTTTGGCATTGGCCCTCGCCGTCTCCAGCGCACCCGGCGCGATGTCGGTCGCGACGACGTTGGCGCGGGGCTCCGCTGAAAGAATCGCCAGCGGAATTGCCCCGGTGCCGGTGCCGAGGTCGAGGAGGCGGCACGCGCCACGCTCCTCGCAGACCGATGTCACGAAAGGCAGCGCCAGATCCACCAGCGCCTCGGTGTCCGGTCGCGGCTCCAGCGTGTCGGGTGAAAGCGAAAGCCTGAGCCCATAAAACTCGCGCGCGCCGAGGATGCGATGCACCGGCTCCCCCGCTTCCCGCCGCGCCAGCGCCAGCGCCAGCTTTTCGGCAGCTTCCGCCGAAACGTCCATCTCCGGCCGCGCCAGGAGATCTGTGCGGGTCGTGCCGGTCAGATCCTCGACGAGAATACGCGCATCCAGCGCCGCATCGACGATACCGGCGTCGGAAAGCCGTGCGCGGGCGATCCGGTGGAGGGCGGCAAGGGTGGTCATGAGCTTCGCCAGCCGGCGCACGTCGACCGGCAGTTGGACGGCCCGATACCCCCCTCTGGCCTGCCGGCCATCTCCCCCTCAAGGGGGGAGATTCTCCCTCGAATCGGCTTTCGCCAAACTCCGAGGCTGAAGAGAAGGCGACGCGGCCAAAGCTTCCAATCTCCCCCCTTGAGGGGGAGATGGCCGGCAGGCCAGAGGGGGGTCGTCAGACGCGCGGACATCTCCAAATAATCGGTCGCGATGCGGGCCACACCGCTCAATTCGTCCCGAACTCCGCCAAGAGCTTCGACTGGTGGTCCGCCGTCAGCGCGTCGATCACCTCGTCGAGGTCGCCCTCCATCACCCGGTCGAGCTTGTAGAGCGTCAGGTTGATGCGGTGATCGGTCAGCCGCCCCTGCGGGAAGTTGTAGGTGCGGATGCGCTCGGAGCGGTCGCCGGAGCCGACCTGCGCCTTGCGCGATTCCGACCGATCCGAATCCGCCTTGCTGCGCTGCAGGTCGTAGAGCTTGGCGCGCAGGATCTGAAAGGCCTTGGCGCGGTTCTGGTGCTGCGAGCGGCCTGCCTGCAGCAAGACGATTCCGGTCGGAATATGCGTGATGCGCACCGAGGAATCGGTGGTGTTGGCGTGCTGGCCGCCGGCGCTCGACGCGCGCAGGGTTTCAAGGCGAACGTCTTCCGGCTTGATTTCGACGTCGACCTCTTCCGCCTCCGGCAGCACCGCCACGGTTGCGGCCGAGGTGTGGATGCGTCCCTGCGTTTCGGTGTCGGGCACGCGCTGGACCCGGTGCACGCCCGATTCGAACTTCAGCGCCGCGAACACGCCGCGACCGGAGATCGAGGCGATGATTTCCTTGTAGCCGCCCTTCTCGCCCTCGCTCGCGGACTCCAGCTCGACTTTCCAGCCCTTGGACGCGGCATAGCGCTCGTACATGCGGAACAGGTCGCCCGCGAACAAGGCCGCCTCGTCGCCGCCCGTGCCGGCGCGGATTTCCAGGATGGCGCTGCGCTCATCCGCCGTGTCGCGCGGCAGGAGCAGGATCTGGATGGCCTTCTCCAGCTGCTCGATCCGCTCGTTCACCTCGTCGATCTCGGCCTCGGCGAGCTCGCGCATCTCCTTGTCGGTCGCAGCATCCGCAAGCATCGCCTCGATGCCGGCCTTGTCGGCCTCGGCCTTGCGCAATTCGCGCACCTTCAACGCCATGTCCTGGATTTCGGCATATTCGGACGAGAGCTTGACATAGGCATCCGGATCGACGCCGGCCGCCATCTGGGCCTCCAGCATCTCGTAGCGCTTGACGACCTGGTCCAGTCGTTCCGTGGGCAATTCGGTCATGGTGTGGCTCAGAGAGGGACGCTGTTTTCCGCGGCGAAGGCCTGCAGGTCGCGGCGAAGATTACGGAAGGCGCCTCCGGAGGCGAGCGCGGCGGACAGAAGCTCCTCGAGCCGGCTGACCTGAAGCTCGCACAGCATCGCCTTGACGGGGCCGATCGCGGCCGGCGACATCGAGATCGACCGGTAGCCGAGCCCGATCAGCGTCATGGCGGAGATCGGCCGCCCGGCGAGCTCCCCGCACAGCGTCACCGGCGTGTTGGCGCGCGCGCCGGCGTCGGCGATCTGCTTGAGCACGCGCAGGAACGGCACCGAGAGCGGATCGAAGCGATCCGACAGCTGCGCATTGCCGCGGTCGGTCGCCATCACGAACTGGAACAGGTCGTTCGAGCCGACCGAAACGAAATCCACCGCCTCCATCAGCTCGTCGAGCTGCCACAGCAGCGCCGGCACCTCGACCATCGCGCCGACCTTCAGGGTCGTCGGCAGCAGATAGGCGTGGCGCGACAGGTGCCGCACCTCCCGGTCGATGATCTCGCGCGCCTGCGCGATCTCGCCCAGCTCCGTCACCATCGGCAGCATGACGCGCAGCTCGCCGCCGCCGGCAGCGCGCAGCAGCGCGCGCACCTGGGTGCGCAGCAGGCCCGGCCGGTCGAGCGTCAGGCGGATCGCGCGCCAGCCGAGCGCCGGGTTCTCCTCCTGCGCGGCACCCCGGAAATAGGGCAGCACCTTGTCGCCGCCGATGTCGATGGTGCGGAAGGTGACGGGCTTGCCCTTCGCCGACTCGAGCACGTCGCGATAAAGCCGCTCCTGCGCCTCGGCGCGGGGGAAGGTCGCCGCGACCATAAACTGCAGCTCCGTGCGGAACAGGCCGATGCCCGCCGCGCCCGATTCGGCGAGCTGCGGCAGGTCGACCGCGAGCCCCGCATTCATCATCAGGTCGACATGCACGCCGTCCTTCGAGACCGACGGCTTGTCGCGCAGCTCGCGGTAGAGCTCCTGCCGGCGGGCGCGGAAGCGCACCTTCTCGGCATAGGCCGCCTCGACGTCGGGCTGTGGGCGCAACTGCACCGTGCCGTCCTCGCCGTCCACGATGATGGCGTCGCCGTTCTCGGACATCGACACCACGCCCTTGAGCTGCCCGGCGACCGGGATGCCCATCGCGCGCGCCACGATCACCACATGGCTGGTGATCGAGCCCTCCTCCAGCACCAGGCCGCGCAGCTTCTCGCGCGGATAGTCGAGCAGTTCCGCCGCTCCCATCTGCCGCGCGACGACGATGGCGTCCTTCGGCAGGGTCGCGGCCACCATCTCGGGTCCCCGCCCCATCAGCTGCCGCAGCAGCCGGTTGGCGAGGTCGTCGAAATCGCTCATCCGCTCGCGCAGGTATGGGTCGGTCATATGCGTCATGCGCGCCCGCATGTCGCTCTGCACCTTCTCCACCGCCGCCTCGGACGACAGGCCGTTGTGGATCGCCTCCTCCAGCCGGCGCACCCAGCCGCGGTCGTGGGCGAACATGCGATAGGCCTCGAGCACGGCGCGGTGCTCGCCCTCGAAGGCCACCTCGCGGCGGGACATCATGTCGTCGATCGAGAGCCTGAGCGAGCCGAGGGCCTCATCGAGACGCTTCAGCTCCTCCTCGATGTCTTCGTTGAACAGGTTCGTAACGACGATGCGCGGCTCGTGCAGCACGACATGGCCGAGCCCGACGCCCTCGTTGAAGGCCAGGCCCCTGAAGCTCGCGGGCCGGGTCAGGTCCAGCTCCATGCCAGGCCGGATCAGCCGCGCGAGGTCGCCCGCCGCGATCATCTCGGCGATCACCATCGCGATCGTCTCGAGCGCCTCGACCTCGTCGTCTCGATAGATGCGCTTGGTCTTGTTCTGCACGACCAGCACGCCGAGCGTGCGGCCGGCGCGCAGCACCGGCACGCCGAGGAAGGAGTTGTAGATCTCCTCGCCCGTCTCCGGCAGATAGGCGAAGGCCGGATGGTTCTGTGCGTCGGAGAGGTTCAGCGCCCGGGCGCTGGCGGCGATCGTGCCGACGAGACCCTGGCCGAGGCGCAGCTGCGCCAGGTGCACCGAGCCGGGGTTCAGGCCTTCCGTCGCATAGAGCTCGAGCACCGAATCGGCTCTGAGCACATAGAGCGAGCAGACCTCCGCCACCATGTTCTTCGCGATCTCGCGCACGATGCGGTCGAGACGCGTTTGCGGGTCGAGCGCCTCCGCCATCAGCTCGCGGAGCCGTCTCAGAAGCGCGCGCGGGCCGGGCACGTGATCGGGCATGTCAGGACTCCAACGGGCAACCGCGCCGGACGCCTCCCGCGCCGACGTGATCAGACCCGCATCGATATTTCCAGACTACTGCTTATCCAGACCGTAGACGGAATGCAAAGTCCGAACGGCGAGTTCGGTATAGGGCCCGTCGATCAGAATGGAGATCTTGATCTCGGACGTGGTGATCGCGCGGATGTTGATGCCCTTCTCGGCCAGCGCCTTGAAGGCGGTCGCGGCGACGCCCGCATGGCTGCGCATCCCGATGCCGATCACCGACACCTTCGACATCCCATCGTCGTGCTGGACGACGTCGAAGCCGACCGTCTCGCGCACCTTGTCGAGGATCGCGAGCGCCTTGGCGACGTCGCCCTGCGGCACGGTGAAGGTCATGTCGGTGCGCGAGCCGTCCTCGGAAATGTTCTGGACGATCATGTCGACATTGATGCCGCCTTCGGCGAGCGGCCCGAAGATGCCGCCGGCGACGCCGGGGCGGTCCGCGACGCGGCGGAGCGAAATCTGCGCCTCGTCCTTGGCGTAGGCGATACCGGTGACGACCTGCTGTTCCACGATTTCATCCTCGTCACAAATGAGGGTTCCGGGCGGGTTGAGAAGATCGCCCATGCCCGGGGCATCCGGATCTTCGAAGGAGGAGCGCACGAAGGTGCGCACCTTGTGCACCATGGCGAGCTCGACCGAGCGCACCTGCAGCACCTTGGCGCCGAGCGAGGCCATCTCCAGCATCTCCTCGAAGGAGATCTTGGCAAGTCGGCGCGCCTTCGGCTCGATGCGCGGGTCGGTCGTGTAGACGCCGTCGACATCGGTGTAGATGTCGCAGCGGTCCGCCTTGACGGCGGCGGCGATCGCCACCGCGCTGGTGTCCGAGCCGCCGCGGCCGAGCGTGGCGATGCGCCCGTCCGGCGCGATGCCCTGGAAGCCGGCGATCACGGCGACCTGCCCCTGGCCGAAGCGCTGGATCAGCTTCGAACCGTCGATGTCGGCGATCCGGGCCGCACCATGCGCGCTGTCGGTGGTGATCGGGATCTGCCAGCCCTGCCAGGAGCGCGCATCGACGCCGATCGACTGCAACGCGATGGCGAGAAGCCCAGCCGTCACCTGCTCGCCGGAGGCAACGACGGCGTCATATTCTCGCGCGTCGTAGAAGGGAGCGTTGGAGCCCGCGACCTTGGGCATGTTCTGCACCCAGGCGACCAGCTCGTTGGTCTTGCCCGACATGGCGGAGACGACGACGGCGACCTCGTGGCCCGCGTCGACCTCGCGTTTGACGTGCCGCGCCACATTGTGGATACGGTCGAGATCGGCGACGGAGGTTCCGCCGAACTTCATCACGATGCGCGCCATGGCGGTCGAAAGGTCCTGATTCGGGGCCGTGCTGCCAGGCTCGGCTCTCAATGGTTGGGGCGCCGCATTCCTCCCCGGACCGCGGCGCGCGGCTTCCTTAGCCAAATCGCCTCCGATCCGCAAGGCGACCCGGCGCGGCCGTCTGGCGCGCGATCGGAACGCGATGATATGATCCGCGTGAACGGCTTCGGATGGTCGGGTGGCGATGGACGGAAACGCGAAACGGCAGATGCGGCTGAGCCGGGAGCATGTTGCGAAAGCGACGCGCAAAATGCCCGATCCCGGCATCCACCTCCTGCCCGGCTTCGTGCCCGCGACCGATGCCGACTACGACCGCGTCGTCGCGGAAATCATCGCCGGCGCGCCAAATGACGGCTTCTGGGTCTTTGCCTACGGCTCCCTGATCTGGAACCCCGACTTCGACTTCACCGAACAGCGCAACGCGGTGGCGCGCGGCTGGCGGCGGCGCTTCTGCCTCGGTTGGGACTATCGCTGGCGCGGCAACCGCGAGCAGCCGGGGCTGATGCTGGCGCTCGACCGCGGCGGCCAGTGCAACGGCGTCATCTTCCGCCTGCCCGACGCGGCGATCGAGGCCAACATGCATCGGCTCATCCGCCGCGAGATGAGCATGGTGCCGAGCGCCTTCCCGCCGCGCTGGATACGGGTCGAGACGCCGGACGGGCCGCTGAAGGCGCTCACCTTTGCGATGAATCGCAACAGCGGCCGCTACATCGGCTCGCTCGACGACGAGGCAATCGCCGACGTGCTGGCGACCGCCTGCGGCTTTCGCGGCTCGATGGCCGAATATCTCCACGCGACGGTAAGCCACCTGGACATGTTGGGAATCCGCGACCGGCACCTGTGGCGGTTGCAGGAAATGGTCGCCGAGCGGCTGGACCGTGCGGAGCCCGTCAGTTCTTGAGCCTGTAGCCGGTGCGGAACATCCAGCCGGTGACGGCGAGGCAGCCGAGAAGGAAGAGCACTGTCATCGCAAGGCTCGTCCAGACATTTACGTCCGCCGCCCCGACGAAGCTCCAGCGGAAGCCGCTGACCAGATAGACCACCGGGTTGAACAGCGACACCGCCTCCCAGAACGGCGGCAGCATCTCGATCGAGTAGAAAGTCCCGCCGAGGAAAGCGAGCGGCATGACGATGAGCAGCGGGATCACCTGCAGCTTCTCGAATCCGTCGGCCCAGATGCCGATGATGAAGCCAAACAGGCTGAACGAGACCGAGGTCAGCACCAGGAACAGCAGCATCACAAACGGGTGCTCGATCCTGAGCGGCACGAAGAAGGCGGCCGTTGCGAGGATCACGAGGCCGATGATCACCGACTTGGTGGCGGCCGCGCCGACATAGGCCGTGACGATCTCGAGATGGGAAACAGGCGCCGACAGCAGTTCATAGATCGTGCCGGTGAACTTCGGAAAATAGATGCCGAAGGACGCATTCGAGATCGACAGCGTCAGGATCGACATCATGATCAGCCCGGGCACGATGAACGCGCCGTAGCTCACTCCGCCGATCTCGGGGATGCGGGACCCGATCGCCGCGCCGAACACCACGAAATAGAGCGCGGTCGAGATGACCGGCGAAACGATCGACTGGAGGATGGTGCGGAAAGTGCGCGCCATCTCGAATCTGTAGATCGCCTGGACAGCGCGAAGGTTCATGTGCGGGCCTCCAGAAGTCCGACGAATATCTCTTCCAGCGTGCTTTGCCGGGTCTCGAGGTCGCGGATCGCTATGCCTTCGCGGGCAAGGTCGAGGAACAATGCGTTGATGCCTGTCCGGTCTGCGGTGGCGTCGTAGGTGGAGACGAGCGCGTCGCCTCCGTCTGCAAGGTCCAGCGCGTGCGAGGAGAGAGACGGCGGTAGTTCCGTCAGCGGCTCGCGCAGTTCGATCCGTAGCTGTTTCTTGCCGAGCGTGCGCATCAGCACGTCCTTGTCCTCGACCAGGATGATCTCGCCCTTGGAAATGATGCCGACGCGGTCGGCCATCTCCTGCGCCTCCTCGATGTAATGCGTGGTCAGGATGATGGTGACGCCGGTGTCGCGCAGGCCGCGCACCATCGCCCACATGTCGCGGCGCAGCTCGACGTCCACGCCGGCCGTCGGTTCGTCGAGAAAGAGAACCTCCGGCTCGTGGGCCAGCGCCTTTGCGATCAGGACGCGCCGCTTCATGCCGCCGGACAGCGTCATCACCTTCTCCTTGCGCTTGTCCCAGAGCGACAGCGACCTCAGCACTTTCTCGATATGTGCCGGATCGGCCGGCTTGCCGAACAGCCCGCGGCTGAAGGAGACGGTGGCGAAGACCGACTCGAACGCGTCGATCGAAAGCTCCTGCGGCACGAGCCCGATCATGGAGCGCGTCTTGCGATAGTCGCCGACGATGTCGTGCCCACCGACCCTGACACTGCCCGTGCCCAAATTGACCAGACCGCACACAATGTTGATCAGCGTCGTCTTGCCGGCCCCGTTCGGCCCCAGCAAAGCGAATATCTCACCCTTGCGGACGTCGAGACTGACGTTCTTCAGCGCTTCGAAGCCGTTGGCATAGGTCTTGGACAGGTTGGAGATCGAGATGATCGGCTGCATCGGCGACGGCTCTTCCAGATTGGTGCGTCGGATATAGACCGGATGGCGGCTCGCCCCAACCTGACCGAAGCGATAGCTGACAGGCCCTGACAGCCGCTCGATCGTGTCGTCGGCGAGCCGCCACGGGCCCCGGCATCCCTCTCCCGAACGGAACCAAGCGCCTTGACATCGAAGCCTCGTCGCCCGACTTGTGTGGCCGAAGAGGGAGATGAACGACATGGCCGAAGCCCAACGCACGACCATCGACGCCGACGAAGTGGAACGCTTCTCCCGCATGGCGGCGGAGTGGTGGGATCCGAACGGCAAGTTCCGCCCGCTGCACAAGTTCAACCCGGTCCGCCTCGCCTACATTCGCGACAAGGTGGCCGAGCGATTCGGCCGTGATCCGCGCGCGCCGCACCCCTTCGAGGGCCTGCGCATCCTCGACATCGGCTGCGGCGGCGGCCTCCTGTGCGAGCCGATGGCGCGGCTGGGTGCCGAGGTCGTCGGGGCCGACGCATCCGCCACCAACATCGAAGTCGCCAAGCTGCACGGGGTGGAGAGCGGCCTGACCATCGACTACCGCGCCACGACCGCCGAGGCGCTCGCCGACGAGGGCGAGAAGTTCGACGTGATTCTGAACATGGAGGTGGTCGAGCACGTCGCCGACGTCGACCTGTTCCTTGCCAAATGCGGGCAGATGGTGAAGCCGGGCGGGCTGATGTTCGTCGCCACGATCAACCGCACGCTGAAGGCGCTGGGGCTTGCCATCATCGGGGCGGAATACGTTCTGCGCTGGCTGCCGCGCGGCACCCACCAGTTCGGCAAGCTCGTGCGGCCGGACGAACTGGAATCCGGCCTGGGCAAGGCCGGCCTCACCATCATCGACCGCACCGGCGTCGTCTACAACCCCCTCGGCGACCGCTGGCAGCGCTCGAAGGACATGGACGTCAACTACATGGTGCTGGCGGAACGGCCTCGGGCCAGCTAGCGATTATCCTTGCAATTCTGGAGTGACACTCCATAAATGCAAGGATGATTGTTCGACGCATAGAGTCTCGACTGGTCGAATTGCTCGACACAAACCCGACGGTAGCACTATTAGGCCCGCGTCAGGTTGGCAAGACGACATTGGCCCTGACCGTCGCCGAGACTCGCCCGTCCATATATCTGGATCTGGAATCGGAAGCCGACCGTGCCAAGCTCGCCGAGCCTGAGCTCTTTCTATCGGCCCATCAGGACAAGCTCGTCATACTTGATGAAGTTCATCGCGCCCCGAACCTGTTTCAGGCGCTTCGCGGACTGATCGACCGCGGTCGCAGGGCTGGCGCCAGGTTCAGCCGGTTTTTGCTGCTCGGCTCCGCTTCGATGGAACTCTTGCGACAATCCGGTGAATCCCTTGCCGGACGGATCGCTTATCTGGAAATGCAACCGATCGACGGACTGGAAGTGCCCGCTCCGGACACCGACAGATTGTGGGTCCGCGGTGGATTTCCAGACAGCTATCTCGCCAGTTCCGACAGGATATCGATGAGATGGCGCCAGGATTTCATTCGTACTTATCTCGAACGTGACATACCTGCTCTCGGTCCCCGTATACCTGCTGAAACGCTGAGGCGGTTCTGGACCATGCTGGCCCACCAGCAGTCGGGCCTGCTCAATGCGGCACAACTTGCTGGATCCCTCGGCGTAACCGGCAAGACCATCGCCTCCTATCTTGACCTCTTGGTCGATCTGCTGCTGGTGCGCAGGCTCGAACCGTGGCATGCGAATACGACCAAGCGGCTGGTCAAATCTCCGCGAATTTATGTCCGGGACAGCGGTCTGGTTCACGCCTTGCTGGGTATCGGATCAGAGAATGATGTCCTGGGCCATCCAGTGGCTGGGCCAAGCTGGGAAGGGTTCGTGATCGAGACTTTGATCGCAGCCGCCCCGGAAGGCACTCAACCGAACTTCTATCGGACTGCTGCCGGAGCTGAAATCGATCTACTGCTCGTCCTCCCCGGGGGCGCGACGTGGGCTGTCGAAATCAAGCGTAGCCTTGCTCCCAAGGCAGAGCGCGGCTTCCATACTGCCTGCGAAGACGTCGATCCGGAAAGAAGATTGGTTATCTATCCTGGAAAGGATGCATACCCTCTGGGACATGGCATCGAAGCGATGCCCCTTTCGCTCGTAGGCAAAGCGCTGCTGGGTCTCGCTCCAGCCTAGTTCCTGTCGTCCGGAAACACCGGCAGCGGCATGAACTCTACCCCGTCCTCGATCAGGTCGCGGGCCTCCTCGGGCGTTGCCTCGCCATAGATGCCGCGCGCCTCGGTCTCGCCGAAGTGGATCTTTCGCGCTTCCTCGGCGAACTTGTCGCCGACGTTCTCGGCATTCTCCCGCACCTGCTTCGACATTTCCTTCAACGCCGCCATCAGCTTCTTCTGCTCGGCGTTTGCCGCAAGCGCCATCTTTTCCTTCTTCCGGCCGGTCGAGACGGCCGGCGCCATCAGCGACTTCGACACCTTGTGCGAGCCGCAGACCGGGCACTCGACGAAGCCGCGCTTCGACTGCGTGTCGTAGTCGGCGTTGTCGCGGAACCAGCCCTCGAATTCGTGGGCCTGGTCGCAGTGGAGGGAGAAGCGGATCACGATGCGGCTTTCAGGGCAGGTTCGGGACGCGCGACTTCGACCGAGAATTCGCGCGCATTCTTCAGGTTCGGGATCTTCTTGCGCGCCTCGGCGGAGGCGGCCGTGTCGATCTCGGCATAGATAATGCCGGGCTCGGCGTGGTCGGCCTCGGCGACGACGCGGCCCCACGGGTCGACGATGAGCGAATGGCCGTAGGTCTCTCGGCCGTCCTCATGCGTGCCGCCTTGCGCGGCGGAGATCACCCAGGCGCCGTTCTCGATGGCGCGGGCGCGCAACAGCACGTGCCAGTGCGCCTCGCCGGTCTGGCGGGTGAAGGCGGCGGGCGTGGTCAGCACCTCGGCCCCGGCCAGCGCCTGAGCGCGGAAGAGCTGCGGAAAGCGCAGGTCGTAGCACACCGCCATGCCGAGATTGGCGAAGGGCAGCTCGGCCACCACGGTGCACCCGCCGGGCTGGTAGGTCGCCGATTCACGCCAGCTCTCGCCATTGTCGAGGTCGACGTCGAACATGTGGATCTTGTCGTAGGTCGCGATGTCCGCGCCGTCCGGACCGACGAGGAACCCGCGGTTGGCGATCCTGTCGCCGGCGGCGATAGCCGTCGAGCCGACATGGATGTGGACGCCGAACTCGCGCGCCAGCCGCCGCGCGGCAGACGCGACGAGGTCACCCGCATCGTCCCTCAGCGATGCCTTGAGCGCCGCGCGGTCGCGCATCAGCGCGCCGGTCATCTCCGGCGTCTGGATGTAGACGGCACCATTTCCGGCCGCCTCGCGCACCATCCTCTCGAAAGTCTCGGCATTCCTCTCGACGGAGGTGCCCGAACGCATCTGGATGGCGGCTGCCTTGAAGATGGTCATGTCGTGGCTCCTCAGGCGGCCAGCAGCGGGTCGAGCTTGCCGGTGCGATCGAGCTCGTAGAGATCGTCGCAGCCGCCGACATGCGTCTCGCCGATGAAGATCTGCGGGAAGGTCGAGCGGCCGTTGGCGCGCAGGATCATCTCCTGGCGCAGCTCCGGCGAGTAGGTCGCGTCGTGCTCCTGGAAGTCGACGCCCTTCTCCTTCAAAAGCCGTTTCGCCGCTGCGCAGTAGCCGCAGAAATCACGCGTGTAGATCGTAACCTGTGCCATGTCCGGTCCAGCCTTCGCCGCCTATGCCGACTATATAGTGTCGTCTTCCTCGGGCCGGAAGTCCCCCGGCAGGACGCGCGCGAAGGTCAGCACGTCGACATGCGCCGCCTTGGCCCTACGCAACGCCTTCGCCACCGCCGAAACGGTCGCGCCGGTGGTGTAGACATCGTCCACGACGAGGATGCGCCGGCCGGCCACTTCGATCTCCCGCTCCGCCGCCACCTTGAAGGCGCCGCGCACATTGTCCTCGCGCTGGCGCAATCCCAGCCCCACCTGCTGGCGCGTCGGCTTCACGCGGTTGAGCACGTCGGGCGAGAACGGCACGCCCGACAGTCGCGAGATCGCCCGCGCCAGCTCCGCCGACTGGTTGAAGCGGCGCGACAGGAAGCGTAGGCGGTGCAGCGGCACCGGCACGATCAGGTCCGCGTCGGGCAGCAGTTCGCGCCCCGCCCTGATCATCCAGCGCGCCATCCACGGCGCAAGGTCGGTGCGGTCGCCATATTTCAGCCCGTGCACCATCCTCCGCGCGATGCCGCCATGGGCGACGGCTGCCCGCGCGCGGTCGAAGGGCGGCGGGTAGGCGATCGCGTCGGCCGACAGCATTCCCGGCCCCATCTCGTGGCTGAACGGCGTGCCCATCACCTCGCACCAGGGCTGTTCGAGGAAGCGCAGGCCCCGCCAGCACGCGCCGCACAGCGCGCCTGGCTGGCTGACGAGGCGGCGGCATCCCGCGCAGGCCGGCGGGAACAGAAGCCGCGCCGACATCGACGCCGCCCGTGCCGCAAGGCTCTTGATCTCCTGCATCCGATCGGCCACCTGAGAAAGGACACAGGCTAGCATGCGATGGGCCTGCCGCAAGGGCAGTCGCCCACCATCCCAGCCAGAAGCCCGGACCGCGCCCTTGGAACCGATCATCGACACCGATCTCGCAACGCGGCGCAAGCTGCGCGCGGCAGCGCTGCCCGTGGCGGGCGCCGACTTCCTGCTGACGCGCGCAGCCGAGGATCTCGCCGATCGCCTGGCAGCGGTCGCGCGCCGTTTCCCCCACGCTGCCACGCTGTTCTCGCCGGGCGGCGCGACCGCGCGCGCTCTCTTGGCGAGCGGCAAGGTGGACGACGTCGCCGAGGTCGTCGCCCATCCGGCACTCGCCGGCTCCGGCAAGCTCCTGCTCGGCGTCGCCGAAACGCTGCCGCTCGAACCCGCCTCGCTCGACCTCGTCGCCTCGCTGATGGCGCTGCACGAGGTGAACGACCTGCCCGGCCTGCTGATCCAGGCGCGCCGCGCGCTGAAGCCGGACGGCCTGTTCCTCGCCGCCTTCCCGGGCGCCGGCACGCTGGCCGAGCTGCGCGACAGCCTGCTGGCCGCCGAAACGGAGCTGACGGGCGGCGCCAGCCCGCGCGTCCTGCCCTTTACCGACGTCAGGGACGCCGGCGCCCTCCTCCAGCGCGCCGGCTTCGCGCTGCCGGTGGCCGACATCGAGACGGTGGTCGTGCGCTACGATTCGATGTTCGCATTGATGCGCGACTTGCGCGCGATGGGAGCGACGAACCCGCTTCTGGCGCGCCTGCGCAGGCCGACCGGCCGGGCGCTGCTCCTGCGCGCGGCCGAGATCTATGCGGAACGGCATTCGGATCCCGACGGGCGCATCCGCGCCACCTTCGCAACCATCTGGCTGTCGGGCTGGGCGCCGGACGCCTCGCAGCAGAAGCCGCTCAGGCCCGGATCGGCGAAGATGTCGCTGGCGAAAGCGCTGGGAGACGAGTCGGCGGGATGAGGCTGGTCGGCTCGCCTACTGCGTCGGCGTGTCGTCGAGGAATTTGGCGATTTCGAGAAAGCGGACTTCCATCCGGTTGCCGAAATGCGTGATGCCGCCGACGATGACCAGCGACAGGCAGACGAGGATCATGCCGTATTCGACTGCGGTCGCGCCGCTGCGATCCTTCAAAAACCGGACGAACATCTTCGACACCCCCGCCGAGCCTCTCCAGACACATTAGTCGAAGCCGATTAAGAAAGGTTAACGAGACAGCATTAACCAATGCTGAAAAGCCGGCTGTTCAGCCGCAATCGCCGCTGCGCGTGCCGTCGTCGCGGATGATGCAGATCGCCGCCGGCGAATCCTGCAGCACGCTGCGACGGATGACGTAGCTCGACCCGCCACCGCGGTTGACCGAGCCGGTCGACATGCGGTCGATCCCGTCCGCACCGACGATGCGCTTGGTCTGGCTCTCGGCGAGCGGCGCGAGGATCACCGCCAGCGCGACCGCGGCGGAGCCGAACAGCAGCGCGGCGCGCAGGATGCCCACCCCGGCAATGCCGAGCAGCGACGGACGATCACCGCGGATGGACTGCCACTCAGCTTCCGGATTCATCGATTGCCCCCGCAATGCGCCGGCGCCGTCCGCGCCGGTATCGAAAGGCAGCATTCTCACGATTGGATAAAGGATCGATTAACGAAACGCGCCGCGGCCGCTACAGCAGGTCGATCAGGAACGGGATCAGCGGCGCGTCGGCGGGCGGCATCTCGTAATTGCGCATGTCGCGCGGGCGCACCCATTTCAGCCGCTGCCCCTCCTTGCCCACCGGCGTGCCCCAGAAGCGGCGGCAGACGAACAGCGGCATCAGAAGGTTGAAGCTCTCATAGGCATGGCTGGCGAAGGTCAGCGGCGCCAGGCATGGCACCTTGGTTTCGATGCCGAGTTCTTCGGCAAGCTCGCGCACCACCGTCTCCTCGGGCGTCTCGCCCGTCTCCACCTTGCCGCCGGGAAATTCCCACAGGCCGGCGAGCTGCTTGCCCGGCGGGCGTTCGGTGATCAGCACGCGCCCGTCGGCGTCGACCAGCGCGCAGGCGGCGACCAGCAGCAGCGGCTTGGCAGGGTTCGTATCGCTCATCGCTGGCGTCCGGTCATTTCGGCGGCTGCCGGTAGTGGTAGTCGTAGACCCGGCGGAAGCCGAGGGATTTGTAGAGCGAGAGCGCCACCGTGTTGCTCGCCTCGACCTGCAGCCAGCCGATCTTCGCGCCGCGCAGCCGCGCCCATTTCAGCGCCGACAGAACGACGCGGCGTCCGTGCCCCTTGCCGCGCTCGCCGCTGAAGGTCGCCACCTCGAACAGGCCGGCAAGGTCGCCGTCATGCACGCAGATCGCGCTCGCCACCGGCCGGTCGTCGTCCTCCAGCAGGAAGAGCCCGCTCTCCGGCTCGATCGAGCTGACGATCTCCGACAGGCCCGGCCGTATCGACGGCTCGAAATCGTGCACCGTCATCGCGGCGCTGATGAAGCGGGCCATGTCCTTCATCGGGATCTGGGAAAGCACATTGTCGAGGTCGACGGCCGAGAGATCGATCGACATCACGACGGATTCGGAGAAGCGGCTCCACCCCTCCTGGTCGAGATAGGCGGAGATGAACGCGCCGCCGAGCGGCGACATGCGGAAGGTGGTCGGCCGGCCATAGGCCTCGAAGCGGCGCGAGGCGCGCGCAATGCGCTCGGTCAGGTTGTCGCAGTCGCCCGGATCGAGCGGATTGATCGAGTTCAGCCGCTTGGCCGGGTGACCCGCCGTGAGCCGGACCACCCACGTGCCGTCATAGTGCACCGACGAGGCCGGCCAGGCGCGAAATCCGGCCGCCTCGAAGCGGCGGACGATCGGCAGCAGGTCTGCGTCGAACTGCGGCACGCCGGTCAGCTTCTGTAGTCGCCGTTGATCGCGACATATTCCTTGGTGAGGTCGCAGGTCCACACCGTCGCCTTGCCGCGCCCAAGCCCGATGTCGGCGCGCACCCGGATACGGTCCTTCTTCATGTAGGCGGAGGTCTCGGCCTCGGAATAGGCCGGGTCGCGCTCGCCCTCATGCGCGACGCGGATGTCGCCGAACCAGACCGAGAGGCGGTCGCGGTCGGCGGGCTCGCCGGCCTTGCCGACCGCCATCACGACGCGGCCCCAGTTGGCGTCCTCGCCGGCGACCGCGGTCTTCACCAGCGGCGAATTGGCGATGGACAGCGCGATCTTCTTGGCCGAGCGCGCCGATTTCGCGCCCGTCACCGTCACCTCCACCTCCTTGCGCGCGCCCTCGCCGTCGCGCACCACCTGCAGCGCCAGGTTCTTCAGGATCTTGTTCAGCGCGCGGCGGAAGGACTGGAGCCTCGGGTCCTTGGCGTCGTCGATGCGCGGCGCGCCGCGCTTGGCCGCCGCACCCGTCGCAAACAGAAGCAGCGTGTCGCTGGTCGAGGTGTCGCTGTCCACCGTGACGGCGTTGAACGTCTTCGCCGTGCCCTTCGACAGAAGCTCCTGCAGCACGGGCGCCGCGATCGGCGCGTCGGTCGCGACGAAGGAGAGCATCGTCGCCATGTCGGGCGCGATCATGCCTGCGCCCTTGGCGATGCCGTTGATCGTCACCAGCGTCTCGCCTAGAAGCACGGTCTGCGTGGCGTATTTCGGATAGGTGTCCGTGGTCATGATGGCCTTACCGGCCTCCGGCCACAGCGCCGGCTCGGCGCGCTTGGCCATGTCGGCCAGCAGATGCGTGAACTTCGCCGGGTCGAGCGGCTCGCCGATCACGCCGGTCGAGGCGAGGAAGACCTCGGACGAGGCGCAGCCGGCGGCGGACGAAGCGGCCTGCGCTGTCGCCTCCGTCGTCGCCCTGCCCTTCTTGCCGGTAAACGCATTGGCGTTGCCGGAATTCACCACCAGCATGCGGGCGCTGCCGCCCGGCAGGTTCGCCCGGCAGAGATCGACCGGCGCCGAGGGGCATTTCGAACGGGTGAAGACGCCTGCGACCTGCGTGCCGGCGTCGAAGACCATAGCGAGCAGGTCGGTGCGGCCCTTGTATTTGATGCCCGCCTCGGCGGTGGCGATGCGCACGCCTTCGATCGGCGGCATCTTGGGCTGGGACTTCGGTGCAAGCGGCGAAACGGCGGTCGACATGGCGTGTTCCGGTGGCTGGATCGGTCGCGCCCGTTTGCCCGACCGATCACGCCCGCGCAAGCCCAATCGGCGGTTTCACTGCCTCACGACCGGGTTGATGAAGCGATGAAAGCGCTTCTGCACCGTGGGGATCAGCCCCCATACCATCGACGTGACCACGATCGGCACGAGGATCAGCGTCCGCTGCCAGATCGTCCAGCCCTCTGTGAGCGGGAAGATCAGGTAGAGCAGCCCGGTGACCAGCGGATAGACGCCGAGCAGGACGAGGAAGGCGAAGCGCGGCCGCGAGAAGCGGACCGCACCAGTCTGGGAGGAAATGGTCTGGGAGGAAACTGCGTGCGACATGGAAGGCCCCATCGATACGATACGTTCCGTTAAATAAAACGAGCCGTTTCGTTTCGTCAAGGGACGTGTTATGCGGATTTGCGGAAGGAGCTATGTGGAATGGATGGCACTGAGGTGGAGGGGCGCCGCTCGATCGGCGCCAGGCGCAATCCCGAAAGCGCCGAGGCGATCCTGGAGGCCGCGGAGGCGGTGCTGCTCGAATCCGGCTATGCGGGCTTCTCGATCGAGGCCGTGGCGCGGAAAGCCCGCGCGGGCAAGCCGACCATCTACCGCTGGTGGCCGAGCAAGGCAGCGCTCCTGCTGGATGTCTACCACCGGCAGAAGCGCCACGTGGTCTTTCCCGACGACGGCCCGCTCGAAGAGGATCTTTATGTCTTCGCGCGCAGCCTGTTCGCGCAGTGGCACGGCACCCCCGTCGGCGAGATCTTCCGCTCGATCATCGCCGAGGCGCAGTCCGACCCGAAGGCCGCCAGGGCGCTAGAGGAGTATTACGCCGAGCGACGCCGCCAGTCCGGCCGGATCACCGAACGCGCCATCGCACGCGGCGAAGCGCGGCCCGACACCAACCCGCAGATGGTCGCCGACCTCGTCTCCTCCTACGCCTGGACCCACCTCCTGACCAACCGCCTCGACGAGGACGACACCACCCTCCGCGCCGCCATCCGCACCGTCGTCAGAGGCGTGCTGGCCTGACGACGGCGCGAACTCTCGGCCGCTCCCGCCCTCGCGGCTCCTCCCTCGCCTGCGCGCCCACTCCACCACGCTTCGCGTGGTCCCTTGCCGGGGCGAGCCACTTGTCTCGCCCGTCCTTCGGACCCCCCGCTTCGCAGTGGAGGATCCGCGCGCTCAGCCGTCGCTTTTTATTCCTTTGATGACGGATGCGGGCGGAAGGCGGCGAGGCACCTGATCCTCCCCCGTTTACGAGGGAGGGGGATCACGCGAAGCGTGGTGGAGGGGGCGCGAGAGGCTGATGTCGTGCGAAGCCTGGGTCAGCTCTGAGGTGGATCGATTTCCGCCCGTTTCCTGCTAACTCCTTGTTCCCGTTCGCGCCCGAAATATTTCCATCCCCACCCCTGCCAGCATGCCCGACACTACGTCCGGTCAAACAGGAGCCGGCGATGGGCTGGAGGGCGAAGGCAGGGAGGCAACAGGCGGTAAAGGCGCGGATCGTCATGCGCCTGTTCTCGATCGCCGACATGGCCGAACAGGCCGCCGGCCGCTCATTCTGGGTCCGCTGGTGCGTGCTGTGGGCCGCCTGGCAGGCCAATACGCTGCTGAGTGCCTATGTCGAAGGCACGCTCCGGAGCTTCGCGCGCAGACCCTGGTCGCCCGTCCCGATGCCGGCCGGCTTCGGCAGCACTCCTTTCGATGCCGAGGACATCGCGGACTCGCTCAGGGCATTCGGGCTCTACATGCGGGCGGTGTCGGCGCAGCTGCTGCATCTCTCGTTCCTGCACCGGGGGCAGGCGTCAGACGAGGCCGGCAATGAGGACGGCGCGATCCATGGTCTCGGCGCGTTCATCGAAAGGCTCGCCATATCCGCCTCCGTACCGGTCGAACTGCACGACACGTCCTGAAAAGCACCTGTCGTGCCCCTGATCGCAGTGCTATCGCAGATGAGATCGGCCTTCCCTTGCACGGGGAGGACAATCGCGCACGCCGTCATTCCGGGGCCGCGCAGCGGAACCCGGAACCCAGAGCGCCGGGCAAGCAAGCCGTTCACCGACCGTCGCGACCATGTCGGGGCGTGGATCAGGACAATGTACAGGCGTTGGCACTCTGGATTCCGGGCTCCGCTGCGCGGACCCGGAATTGTTTGTCTGAATCGGGCTAGAATACGGGTGGAACTGCGGGCTCTTCGACAGCCCGCAGTTCCGGCGGCAGGCAACCGTCCCGGAATCGGGTTTGCACCCGTCGTCATCAAGGTTCCTGCCGTCTCGCGCCATCGCTTGGAGAGTTGATCGGGCCGCTGATCGCCACGCCCGCAAACAATCTCAAGCCAGCCTGGATGAGGATAGCATCAGCATGGCCCTTCTGCACCACCTTCCCCGCCGCTGCCTGGGCTTCGACGTCGCCAAGGAGACGATCGCCGTCTCCGATGGCCGCACCGTCGAGGTCATCGACAACCGCCGTCCCGCCATCCGCCGGTTTCTGCGGGCCTGCCGCGCCGATTTCGCCGTGTGCGAGCCGACCGGCGGCCACGAGACCGTCCTGCTCGACGAGTGCCTGCGCCTCGACCTGCCGGCACACCGCGCCGACACGCGCAAGCTCAAGGCCTTCATCCGTTCGCGTGGCCGGCTCGGCAAGAGCGACGCCATCGATGCGCGCGAGCTGGCCGCCTATGGCCTGGAGCGCTGGGCGAGCCTCGCCCTGTGGCAGGCCGCCGACCCCCGCCAGGAAAGGCTCAAGGCGCTGGTTCGCCGCCGCGACGACCTCGTGGCTATGAAGGTGGCCGAGCAGAACCGCTCGAAGGCGCCCGGGGCAGCCGAACTGGCCACGACCTTCCGAGCCGTGCTGGCCGTCCTGAAGCGACAGATCGCGCGCGTCGAGCAGGCAATCCGCACGCTCATGCGCAGCGGGGTGCTGAAGCACAGGAGCGCCGTCGTCACCGCCATGGCGGGCATCGGCCAAGTCACCGCCGCCGCCCTTCTCGCCGCGATGCCGGAACTCGGCACCATGGACCGAAGGCAGGCCGCCGCGCTGGCAGGCCTGGCGCCGCATCCCAACGAAAGCGGAAAGAAGGTCGGCTACCGACGCATGCGCGGCGGCCGCCCGGCCGTGCGAACCATACTCTACATGCCCGCCATGCAGGCCGCCTGCGGACGCGGCGAGTTCGCGGACTTCTACAAACGCCTGCTGGCCGCCGGAAAAAAGCCAATCCTCGCCCTCGCCGCTGTCATGCGAAAGATCATCGTGACCCTCAATGCCAGGCTAAGGGACGCTCAAATGCAGCAGAGTTGATGACGGCGGTGAGGGGCAGTGCCCAGCCTTCGAAAGCTCGCGCGGCCCCTCATCCGCCCTTCGGGCACCTGTGCCGAGGCGAGCCGCTTGTCTCGCCCGTCCTTCGGACCCCCGTGAACGGGGAAAAGGAAAGGCCGTCGGATTACTCCGCCGCGCCGGCCTGCTTCTCGATCTCCTCGACGCCCTTCTTGAGCGCCTCGTCCTTGATCTCGACCTGGGCGCCCGCGCGCAGGTCCTTCACCGTGGCGAAGTAGAGGTCACGGAAGACGAGCTGGCGGATCTGGTCTTTCACCTGGTCGAACGGCACCGGCGGCTGGGTGCGCTTCTCCTCGACCTTGATGACGTGGAAGCCGAACTCGCTCTTCACCGGCGTCTTTGTGTAGGAGCCGGGTTCCAGCGCGAAGGCGGCCGCTTCGAATTCCGGCACCATCTGGCCCTTCGAGAAGAAGCCGAGGTCGCCGCCATTGGCGCCCGAGCCTGGATCGTCCGACTTCTCCTTGGCGATCGCCTGGAAGTCGCCGCCCTCGTCGAGCCTCTTGATGACGTCCTTGGCCTCTTCCTCGGTCTTCACCAGGATGTGGCGGGCATGGACCTCCTCGACCGGCGGCCGCGCGGCGATTTCCTTGTCGTAGCGTGCCTTCAGGTCCTCGTCGGTGACCTTCGGCGAGATTTCCTTCTCGATCACCTGCGCATGCAGGGCGCGATCGTTGAGGAAGGCGAGCTTGCGCTTGAACTCGTCGTCCTGGTCGAGCTTGGCGGCCCTGGCCTTCTCGGCCATCAGCCTGATCTCGATGATGGCCGACAGCGCCGCCGCCCGCTTCTGCTCAGGCGTGAGCTGCGCGAACTGCTGGTCGAGTTCGCTGACCGCCATCTGCACGTCCGCCTCGGTGACCGGCTGGCCGCTGACGGTCGCGACGACCGTGTCGGCCTGCGCAAGGGCGCCGAACGTCGCCGACGCAAGCAGGCCGAGCGCCAAAGCAACGCGCGCGGCCGGCCGCTTCCTGAGAGTGATATTCATACAACTGTTCTCCTGTAGAGCTCCGAGGCGCCTTCGAAACAGGCCCGATTTGTGGCGGATTTTCGGTGCGTCGCGCGCTCTGGCGCAACGTTGACATCAGGGTTGCCCCCTCTTATCTGTCCTTCGACTTGGCGTCCAGAACCGTTTTCCGGACGCTTTTTTGATTGTCGGCAGGCCGGCGCCCGCCAGGCCAAGGTCCGGCGGCCCGCCGGATAGTCTCTGTTGAAAGGACCAGTTATGGTCAGTCTCGGCGGCCTCGCCCGCAAGATCTTCGGCTCCGCAAATGACCGGCGTGTGAAGGGCACCCGTCCTCGCGTCGAGCAGATCAACGCGCTCGAAGATGAGATGCGGGCGCTCTCCGACGAGCAGCTCCGTGGCAGGACCGCCGAGTTCAAGCAGCAGCTGGCCGATGGCGCCACCCTCGACCAGATCCTGGTGCCTGCCTTCGCGACTGTCCGTGAAGCGGCTCGCAGAGCGCTCGGCATGCGCCCCTTCGACGTCCAGCTCATCGGCGGCATGGTGCTGCACGAGGGCTCGATCGCCGAGATGCGCACCGGCGAGGGCAAGACGCTGGTGGCGACCCTGCCGGTCTATCTCAACGCGCTGGAAGGCAAGGGCGTCCACGTCGTCACCGTCAACGACTACCTCGCCACCCGCGACTCGGGCTGGATGGGCCGCGTCTACGGTTTCCTCGGCCTGACTACGGGCGTCATCGTCCACGGCCTGAGCGACGAGCAGCGCAAGGCCGCCTATGCCTGCGACATCACCTACGCGACCAACAACGAGCTCGGCTTCGACTATCTGCGCGACAACATGAAATACGACCGCGCCCAGATGGTGCAGCGCGGCCACCACTACGCGATCGTCGACGAGGTCGATTCGATCCTGGTCGACGAGGCGCGCACCCCGCTCATCATCTCCGGTCCGCTCGAGGACCGTTCGGAGATGTACAACACCGTCGACCGCTTCATGCTGCAGCTCAACCCGGAAGACTATGAAGTCGACGAGAAGCAGCGCACCACGATCTTCACCGAGGTCGGCACCGAGAAGCTGGAGAACCTGCTCACCGAGGCCGGCCATCTCAAGGGCGAGTCGCTCTACGACGTCGAGAACGTCGCCATCGTCCACCACGTCAACAACGCGCTGAAGGCGCACAAGCTGTTCCAGCGCGACCGCGACTACATCGTGCGCAACGGCGAGATCGTGATCATCGACGAATTCACCGGCCGCATGATGCCCGGCCGCCGCTATTCCGAGGGTCTTCACCAGGCGCTGGAGGCGAAGGAACACGTCGCGATCCAGCCCGAGAACCAGACGCTCGCCTCGATCACCTTCCAGAACTACTTCCGCATGTACAACAAGCTGGCCGGCATGACCGGCACAGCGAACACCGAAGCCGAAGAGTTCGGTAACATCTACAACCTCAACGTGGTCGAGATTCCGACCAACCTGCCGGTCAAGCGCATCGACGAGGATGACGAGGTTTACCGCACCGTCGAGGAGAAATACCGCGCGATCACGAAGGAGATCCGCGAGGCCCACGCGCGCGGCCAGCCGGTACTGGTTGGCACCGTCTCCATCGAGAAGTCCGAGCTTTGGGCAGACCGCCTGCGCAAGGACGGCTTCACCGACTTCCAGGTGCTGAATGCCCGCCACCATGAGAGCGAGGCGCAGATCGTCGCGCAGGCCGGCAAGCCGGGCGCGATCACCATCGCCACCAACATGGCCGGCCGCGGCACCGACATCCAGCTCGGCGGCAATGCCGACATGCGCATCGCCGAGGAACTGGGCGACATGCCGGCCGGCCCCGAGCGCGAGGCGAAGGAAGCCGCGATCAAGGCCGACGTGCAGGCGCTGAAGGAAAAGGCGCTGGCCGCCGGCGGGCTCTACGTGCTCGCCACCGAGCGCCACGAATCGCGCCGCATCGACAACCAGCTCCGCGGCCGTTCCGGCCGTCAGGGCGATCCGGGTCGGTCGAAGTTCTTCCTGTCGCTGCAGGACGACCTGATGCGCATCTTCGGCTCCGACCGCATGGACGGCATGCTGCAGAAGCTCGGCCTCAAGGAAGATGAGGCCATTATCCATCCCTGGATCAACAAGGCGCTGGAAAAGGCGCAGAAGAAGGTCGAGGCGCGCAACTTCGACATCCGCAAGAACCTCTTGAAGTTCGACGACGTCCAGAACGACCAGCGCAAGGTGGTGTTCGAGCAGCGCCTCGAACTGATGGACGCCGAGACCGTGTCCGACACTGTGGCCGAGATGCGCCAGGAGGTGATCGACGACATGGTGACCAAGCACATCCCCGAGACGGCCTATGCCGAGCAGTGGGACGTGAAGGGCCTGCGCGAAGCGGTGCAGACCAATCTCAACCTCGACCTGCCGGTGGAGGAATGGGCCGCCGAGGAAGGCATCGACGAGGAAGCGATCCGCGAGCGCATCACCGCGGCAGCCGACAAGGCCGCCGCCGACCGCGCCGACCGCTTCGGGCCGGACGTGATGGCCTATGTCGAGAAGACGATCGTGCTGCAGACGCTCGACCATCTCTGGCGCGAGCACCTGGTCAACCTCGACCATCTGCGTTCCGTCGTCGGCTTCCGCGGCTACGCGCAGCGCGATCCGCTGCAGGAATACAAGCAGGAGGGCTTCGAGCTCTTCCAAGCCATGCTCGGCAACCTGCGCCAGGCGGTGACCGCGCAGCTGATGCGCGTCGAGCTGGTGCGTGAGGCGGCGGAAGCCCCGCCGCCGCAGGTGCCGGACATGTTCGGCCACCACATCGACGGCACGACCGGCCAGGACGATTTCGGCGAAGGCGCCGGCACGGTGACGCTGGCGCAGGAGGTTGCGGTGTCCGCCGAGGACCGCAACCCCAACGACCCCACCACCTGGGGCCGCGTCGGCCGCAACGAACCCTGCCCCTGCGGCTCAGGCAAGAAGTTCAAGCACTGCCACGGCGCGTTCGTGTGAGGTGATTGGCGAGCCGCACCTCACTCCGGCTCTCAGGGGAGCGGGTACCGCTGGCCCTGGAAGCGGAGCGTCACGTTGCAGCTCTCCTCGAATCCGTTGATGTAGATCGTATTCGACAAGACCGCGGTCCCAGCAGCCGGCGCGGCGGGAACCTGCCCTGCGATGCGACCGGTGGCGCTATAGGTGAACATCCCGTTGCCGATGCCGGAAGCCTGAAGCGGACGCATCACCGCGCCGACCATGGAACCCGAGGGATAGGTGAAGTTCTGGGCATAGTAACCCCAGTAGAGGGACAGCCCGGTACGATTGGCGTTGCCGTTCCAGTTCGGCGGATAGAGCCTCGCCGCGGCACAATTCCCAACGCTCCAGCCAAGCGCGGCGCAGGCCGGTGATGCCGTGATGATGCACGCATTGCCGCGGAACTGATTGGCGGCTGCGGCATCGGTCGCCGCGCCGCCGGCGAGCAAACCAGCAAGCGCCAGTGCGGCAGAACAGGAAATCTTCTTTTGCGTCATGGAATGTCCCCTTTCGTTGCGGTTTCTGCGCTTTCGATCTTCAGTGCGTCGGATGTCCGGCGCGTCCCGCTCCGCAAGCGGTCGTCGGCCAGCCACCACAGATCATCCAATGGTGAACCGCGCCGGATTTGCGTGACCCATCTGGGCTATTAGGCCTGAAACCGGGGAATTTCGTGCAATGGAGGCGGAACGGGGGACACGCGCCGCGCTCCCTATGCCTGCCCACCCACCATCTGCGTCAACAGTCGCGCCAAATCGACCTGACGCCGGCAGCCGGTCTTGCCGAGCACGCTCTTGAGTTGGTTGCGAACGGTATCGACGCTCTTGCTGTCCGCGGTCGCAATCATGCCCACCGTCTGTCCGGCGGCGATACGCGCCGCGATCGCGGCCTCGGTGGGCGACAAATCGAACAGCGCCTGCAGGAGATGCGTCTGGACTGTTGGCGAAGTCGACGGCCTGCTCAGCACCAGGATGGCGGATGCGGGCCCGAACAGATCATGCGCCCCGCGGCGGATCGGAACGACGTGGAGGATGGCAGGGTTGCTGCTGATTCCGCCGCGAAGTGGAATCGAGCGGACGCTACCGACCGAACCGATCAGACGCAGCGACTCGGCAAGCACCACGTCGGCGCGCCTGTCCAGCAGGGCGATCCGCTCGCCTCCCCGCGTCGTCCAGAGGGATCGCGCATCGTCGAACTGTGCGTTTGCCAGCAAGACCGCACCCGACGGCCGCACTGCGCAGGCTGCGAGGCCGAGGCCTGCCAGCGTTTCCACGGCGGTCTTCGCGCGCTCGAACGCGAGACGGGCCGACAAGAGAGTTGCGCGCGCCAGATGTGGCCGGAGCGAATCGAGCCACGTCACCTTCTCCCTGCTGAACGGTTCGCCGGTGTAGCGGCCTTCCGTATGGACGACCACCATCTCGCCGCTCGGCATCGGGATCGCCGTCGCCGCGCCGTCGCCATATCCGCGCGGAAGGAAGAAGTCCCGGAACATCGGGAGGGTCTCGCGTTCCTCCGGCGTGAATACGTCGAAGTCTGTCAGGAAGCCCGCATGCTGAACGGCCAGCAGGCGACGGGTTCGCTCACTGTCCGGATAAAGTGAGAAGAACTCCAACGCATCCTTCGCATACTGATCGGAAGACGCGACAAAGCGTACATCGTGCCCCTTGGCGGCAAATATGATTGCGTGCCCGCCGGTGGTGCTTCTGGCGATGTCCCCGAGTAGGCCTGGCCAGAATTCCGGCAAAACCGATGCCTCGTAGATCTTGTCCACGAGACCCGCATCGGCCACGAGTGCAGCGCCCATGCCGAACTCCTCCCTGCGCCCGCAAAGAAGTTATCCGATGGCATCGCGTTGGCAAGAGATCGCGCCGGCTGTTGCGCACATCACCTCAGATGCCCGAGCCGTCGAGCTCCATGTCGTCACCCTCGTAGGGCCCCGGCATCGGCGCCTCCGGTTCTCCCGCATTGGCCTCGGGCAGCGGCATCCAGCATTTGAGTTCCGGATCGGCGTAGCCGATCACTGCCCCGGGAGCGGAGTCGGCCGCGCGCCAGCCTTCGATGCCGTACTGGTCGGCGCGCGCCCAATAGGCGACGTCGACATCGGCGGGGCCTTGCTCCACCGGCCGCACGGTCACGAGGATGCGCGTGCCGTCTTTCGGCGCGCTCGACATGTGCCGCCATTCGTCCGCTGATTCCATCGCTCGCCTCCTCGCTCGCTGCCCGTCCATGAAACGGTTCCGCGGCCATCCGGTCAATGCGGCAGATGCGGCCGGCCGAAGAACGGAACGGCGGCCTTGCACTTCCCACCGTTTTTTAAGCACTGTCTGCTAACGCTCCCGCAGCAAGGAGTTCGAAGCGTTGCGTTTTTCAGCGGCCACCACCGCCGATCGCCTGTTGCCGCCCGGCCTGGCCGATCGCGCTCGCCCCCTCATGGGGAAGGTGGACGCTGTGCTTTTTTCCGACGACGACAGGGCTGAGGCCGGTCGCGTCTCGATCATCGCATTCGCCATCCGCATCCTCAGCGCATTCATCGCCTTCGTCAGCCAGGTGCTGCTGGCGCGCTGGATGGGCGCGTTCGAATACGGCATCTTCGTGCTGGTCTGGGTGACGATGATCATCCTCGGCAACCTGTCCTGCCTCGGCTTCCACACCTCGATCATCCGCTTCATCCCGGAATACCGCGAGCGCGGCGAGCTGAACGAACTGCGCGGCGTCATGCTCGCCAGCCGCCTCTTCGTGCTGATTGCCTCGACGGTGATCGCGATGATCAGCGCCGGGCTCATCCTGCTCTTCGCCGACCGGATCGAGGACTACTACATCATCCCGTTTCTGATTGGCATTTTCTGCCTGCCGATGATCGCCCTGTCGGACGTCGTGCAGGGCATCTCGCGCGCCAATGCCTGGGCCATCTCCGCGCTGTCGCCGACCTACATCGTCCGCCCCGTGCTGATCATTGCCTTCATGGGCGCGGCCCTCCTGATGGGTTACGAACCCAATGCGAGGACGGCGCTGATCGCGGCGGTCGCCGCCACCTATGCGACGACCTTGTGGCAGCTCGCCACCGTGACGACGCGGGCGGATCGCGGCATCGAGAAGGGTCCGCGCACGACCGACATGCGCGGCTGGATCGCGGTCTCCCTGCCGATCTTCCTGATCGAGGGCTTCGCCTTCATGCTGACCAATGCAGACGTGCTGATGGTGGGCGTGTTCCTGCCGCCGCACGATGTCGCGATTTACTATGCGATGGCCAAGACGCTGGCGCTGGTGCACTTCGTCTACTTCGCGGTGAAGGCCGGCGTCGCGGCGCGCTATGCGCAGTTCACCCACGGGGCGCGGGACAAGCTCGGCGATTTTGCCCGGGAGACCGTGAACTGGACGTTCTGGCCGTCGCTGGCGATGGGCATCTTCGTGCTGGCGATCGGCCAGCCCATCCTCGCTCTGTTCGGTCCCGGATTCGAGGAAGGCTATCCCTACCTCTTCGTGCTGGTGCTGGGCGTTGTCGCCCGCTCGTCGGTCGGGCCGGCCGAAAGCCTGCTCACCATGAGCGGCAACCAGAACGTCTGCGCAGTCGTCTATGGGCTCACACTTGCGCTAAATGTCGCGCTCAACGTGATCCTGATTCCACGCATCGGCCTGTGGGGCGCGGCGGTCGCCACCTCGGTGTCGATGGCATTCGAGGCAGCCGCTCTCTCGGTCGTCACCTGGTATCGGCTGGGCATCGTGATGATCGTCTTTGCGCCGCGCCGCCGCGCCGGGGAGCTCGACTGATGGCCGCCAAACCGATCATGGAGGAGATGAGCGGCAGCGCCGCCGGGCCGATGATCGCGGGCCTGGCCGGCTATTCCGAGGAGCCGCAGAGCCTCGCCTTCCAGCAGATTGTCGCCCAGGACAGGCGCCCGCGCCATCTGGCGATCTATGCCGCCTCGGCCGGCTTCGAGCTGGTGGAGGAACTGGAGCATCTCAGCGCCCGCACCATCGAGCCCAACGTCTTCTTCAATCCGCGCTTCCTGGCGCCCGCCATGCCACGGCTCGAGGATCGCGAGGTGCGGCTGGCCGTGATCCGCGACGGCGACGAGAACAGGAGCCGCCTGCGGCTGCTCGTGCCGTTCTCCATCGAGAAGCCGCCGGTGCCGCTCGGCGTCACGCTCATGCGCGCGTGGTCGAGCCCCTTCGGCCCGCTCGGCACTCCGTTGATCGACCACGACGACCCAGTCTCGGTGGTGGAGGATTTCCTCGACATGCTCGCGCGGCCGCGCCTCAAGCTGCCGAAGGTGCTCGTGCTGCCCGACATCAGGCTCGACGGCCCGGTTGCGCACGTGCTGCGCACGGTGGCGCTCGGCCGCAACCTGTCGTTCCACGAGACGCTGAAGGTTGAACGCCCCTTCCTCGAAAGCACGCTCGACGGCGACACCTATCTCAAGAATTCGCTGCGCGCCCACCACTATCGCGAGTTCCGCCGCCTCAAGCGGCGCCTCGCCGACCACGGCGCCGTCGAATACACGATCGCCCGCCAGCCGGACGAGATTCGCCATGGCGTCGAGGCATTCCTGTCGCTGGAGGCGTCCGGCTGGAAGGGCCGCCAGCGCACGGCGATGGCAATCGACCGCTACCGTGCCGCCTTCGCCCGCGAGGCGGTGCACGGCCTCGCAGAGCGCGACATGTGCCGCGTGCACATGCTCACCCTGAATGGCAAGGTTATCGCCTGCCTGATCGTCTTCATCGAGAACGGCTGCGCCTACACCTGGAAGACGGCGTATGACGAAGAGTATGCGGCCTATTCCCCCGGCACGCTGCTGATGATCGAGGTGACGAAGACCCATCTCGACGATCCCAACATCGTCGCCACCGACAGCTGCGCCGTGCCCGACCACCCGGTGATGAGCCGCATCTGGAGCGAGCGCAAGCCGATCGGCACCTTCGTCCTGGCCCTGACGCCGGAAGCCGACCGCGCCGCGCGGCAGGCGACGAAGCAGCTCCATCTCTACCAGGAGACCCGCAATGTGGCGCGGATCATCCGCAACCGGCTGCGTGTCCTTCTCGGCCGCGACTGATCAGGCGCTCTCCGCCTCGCGCTTGGCGCGGTCGCGGAAGATACGGCGTATCACCTTGCCGGTGGTGGTGAGCGGCATGGAATCGACGAACTCCACTTCGCGCGGATATTCGTGCGCCGACAGCCGCTCGCGCACAAAGGCACTGATCTCGCTTTTCAGCGTATCGCTCGCCTCCACCCCCTCCTTGAGCACGACATAGGCCTTGACGATCTCGGTGCGCAGCGCGTCGGGCTTGCCGACGGCCGCCGCGAGCGCGACGGACGGATGGCCGACGAGGCAGTCCTCGATCTCGCCGGGGCCGATGCGATAGCCTGCCGAGGTGATGACATCGTCGTCGCGGCCGAAGAACTGGATATAGCCGTCGGCATCCATGATCCCCTGGTCGCCCGTGGTCATCCAGTCCCCTATGAACTTTTTCGCGGTCGCCTCGGGACTGTCCCAATATTCGAGGAACATCACCGGATCGGGCCGCAGCACCGCGATCTGCCCCGCCTCGCCGGCCGGCATCGGCCGCCCATCCGCATCGATGATCGCGACGGTATGGCCTGGCACGGCCTTGCCGATCGTGCCGGGGCGGCTGACGCCGACAAGCGCCGAGGAGGCGATCACGGCATTGCACTCCGTCTGGCCGTAGAACTCGTTGACCGGCAGCCCGAGCGCCCCTTCCGCCCATTCCCAAGTCTCGCGGCCGAGCGATTCGCCCGCCGAACCGACGCTGCGCAGCACATGCGAGAAGCGCGTCGGAATGTCCGGCACCGACTTCAGCATCCTCAGCGCTGTCGGCGGGATGAAGGCGTTGCGCACTTTCATCCGCTCGACGAGCAGAAGGGCGGCTTCCGGATCGAACTTCTCGAAGCGCGCACAGACGACTGGAATGCCGAGGTAAAGTGACGGCAGCAGTGCGTTAAGCAGCCCGCCCGCCCAGGCCCAGTCGGCCGGCGTCCACATCAGGTCGCCCGCCTGCGGCAGGAACTCGTAGGCCATCTGCAGCCCCGGCAGGTGCCCGAGCAGCACTCGGTGGCCATGCAGAGCGCCCTTGGGCGGGCCGGTGGTGCCGGAGGTGAAGATCATCATCGCCGGATCGTCCGGCGTGGTGTCCTCCGGTTGAAAAGAGGTAGAGGCGCCGGCCAAGAGCGCTTCGAAGCCAAGGGCCCTGCCGTCCCGTCCGTCGACGGAAACGACCAGTTCCAGATCCGGCAGCCGCGCGCTAATGCGCGAAACCTTCGCCAGCCCCGCCGCATTTGTGACGATCGCCCTGGCGCCGGCCGTCTGCAGCCGGTATTCCAGCGCCTCGACGCCGAACAGCAACGCCAGCGGCACCGCGATCGCGCCGAGCTTGTAGATGGCAACATGCGCGATCGCGGTCTCGAAGCCCTGCGGCAGCAGCAGCGCGACCCGGTCGCCGCGGCGCACGCCGCGTACCTTGAGCGCATTGGCGAAGGCGTTGGAGCGTTCGGCCAGCGCGCCGAAGGTCAGCATCCCGGGCTGTTCCTCGCCGCGATATTCGATCAGCGCGACCCGGTTCGGCTCCTGGCGCGCCCAGGCATCGGATACGGAAACGCCGATGTTGAAGCGCTCAGGAATCTGCCAGCGGAAACGGCTGGCGAGGTCGGCATAGTTGTCGCTGCGCTGGAGCAAGGTCGTGGAAAGCCTCCGCCGCTGGTCGTCCGGGAACGGCGCGAACAAAACGCCCGTCGGAAGCGGGTGTCAACGTTTCTTTCGCAGTGCAACAAAAAAGCCCGCCGCGGGAGGAGGTGCGGCGGGCTTGATTTGATTGCGGCGCGGGAGGAGGTGCACCGCAACTCTGTTGGCTCTCTGGGAGGAGGTAGATCACCAACAACGCGAAGATAGGATTCGGCCCCGATTCAAACAAGCGCCAATTCTGCATGGCTGATCTGCAATTTTGCAATGCAGCATAACTGTTAGCGCATGCAGCATGAGCAATTGCCCGCAGAATGGGCGAAAACGACTCATGGAGGAAATGGGCGATTGGTGCCCCCTGCCGGGATCGAACCAGCACTCCTCTCGGAACCTGATTTTGAGTCAGGCGCGTCTACCAGTTCCGCCAAGGGGGCGCGCCGCCGGACGAAATCCGGGGCGACGGCTGCGGACTATACTTTCGCGCCCCTTTCCGTCAACCGGTCTTCGCACTGCGCGCGGAAGTCGCGGGCTTGTGAAGCGCCGCGGTCTTGCATTTGACGCGAACATGGCGTTGCTCGCGGCCGATATCCCTGCCGGAGCGACCCGACCCATGTCTCTTGCCTCCCCGATCGGCGAAACCCAGAAATGGGCGGCACTCGCCCTTCTCCTCGGCATGGCGGCGACCGTCGGCACCGCGCTCGGCTTCGAGCATATCGGCGGCTACATTCCCTGCATGCTCTGCCTCCAGCAGCGCATCCCTTACTACATAGGCGTGCCGGTGATGGCGCTGGCGCTGGTTGCGATCTGGCTGCGCTGGCCGCCGATCGTCGCCCGCCTCCTGCTTCTGGCAGGCGCGCTGCTAATGACGGTCGGCCTCGGCCTCGCGATTTATCACTCCGGCGTCGAGTGGCACTGGTGGCCGGGTCCCTCGAGTTGCGGCGCGGTCGTTGCCCCGCAGGGCAGTGGCAACGGCGTGCTCGACCAGCTGAACACGCTGATCCCGCCTTCCTGCGACGAGGCGGCCGGCCGATTCCTTGGCCTGTCCTTCGCCGGCTGGAACGTGCTGGCGAGCGCCTTGTGGGCAGCGGTTGGGTATAGGGCAGCGTTCAGGCGCTGATTCCTCTCTCCGTGAACGGGGAGAGGGGAGCTAGGGCTCCAGCTCCACGTCCCAGTAGAGATAGTCCATCCAGCTTTCGTGCAGATGGTTGGGCGGGAAGAGCCGGCCGTTGTTGTGCAGGTCGTGCACGGTCGGGTGAAAAGGCTTCTGCATCGGCCACATCTTCGCCTGCGCCGGCAGCATGCCGCCCTTGCGGAGATTGCAGGGCGAGCACGCCGCAACCACGTTCTCCCAGGTCGTCGCTCCGCCGCAGCGGCGCGGGATGACATGGTCGAAGGTGAGATCCTCCGGCGAGCCGCAGTACTGGCACTGGAAGCGATCGCGCAGGAACACGTTGAAGCGGGTGAAAGCCGGGTTGCGCGACGGCTTCACATAGCTCTTGAGGCAGACCACTGAAGGCAGCTTCATCGAGAAGGTCGGGGACGAGACGGAGTGGTCGTACTCGGCGACGATGTTCACCCGATCGAGGAACACGGCCTTGATCGCGTCCTGCCAGGACCAGAGCGACAGCGGGTAATAGCTGAGCGGACGGTAGTCCGCATTCAGCACCAGTGCCGGCAAACCATCTGGCGAGACATGAACTGTCACGTCGCGTTTCTCCTGAGGCCCGAAGCGTTCGGCGAGGATACTGTAAGCGAGACGTGACAGGATTGTGAAGCGAAGAAAGTGGCTGGACTGTTGCCGCAAAGCCCCATTTGTTCAGTTTTTTTCTAGGTTTAGCGCCGTTTCGGCCGCCGGCGCGGCCTCCCGGCCCTTGAGATGGCGGTAGTAGGCCCAGAACAGGCGCGCCGCGACCGCCCGCCACGGCGCCCATGATTCGGCGATCGCAATCAGTGCCTTTTCGCCCGGACGAGGGTCGATGCCGAGTGCGGCGCCCACCGCCGACTGGAGCGCCACGTCGCGCGCGGGGAACACGTCCGGGTGCCCGGCGCAGGTCAGGAGATAGACCTCCGCCGTCCAGCGCCCGATGCCCGGAACGGCGCTCAGCGAGGCGATCGCTGCCTCCCCGTCCGCCTCGCAGAGGGCGGAGAGATCAAGCCCGTCGCGCACCGCGCGCGACAAAGCGAGCACCGTCGCCTGCTTGGGGCGCGACAGGCCCGCCTGGCGGAAGAGATCAGGATCGGCCCCGAGTACGGCCTGCGGAGTCAGCGGCGCGATAAGCGACACCAGCCGGGCGAGGATCGCGTCCGCGCTGGCCCGCGACACTTGCTGCGAGACGACGATCGAGACGAGACTCGAAAAGCCCGGCGAGGACAGCCGTAGCGGAATGTCGCCCGCTGCTGCGCGGATCGCAACCAGCCGCGGATCGGCGCCGACGAGCGCGTCGAGCGCCTCGACGATGTCGGAATCACTGGAAATCCGCCGCATCCGCTTTCTTTTCCTCCAACGCAAAAAGCCGTAGCAATGAACCGGCGAAGGCGGCAATGCCTTCGAGTCCCATTCCACCCAGCAGGACAGACGTGGCGAGTCCACCCGTTTTCCGTTTTGCCCCGAGCCCCAATGGCGAGCTTCATCTCGGCCATGCCCGCTCGGCGCTCCTGAACCAGCGGCTGGCGCGCGAAGCCGGCGGGCGCTTCCTGCTGCGCATCGAGGACATCGACCTCGCCCGCTGCACGCCGGAGTTCGAGGCCGGCATCTATCGCGATCTCGAATGGCTGAAGATCGAATGGGAAAAGCCGGTGCGCCGCCAGTCGGAGCATTTCGTCGACTACGCGGCCGCGCTCGAACGCCTGAAGGCGATGGGCGTCGTCTACCCCTCCTTCATGAGCCGGGGGCAGATCCGCGACCACATCGCCGAACACGAAACGCCGTCGCGCCGCTGGCCGCGCGATCCGGACGGTGCGCCGCTCTATCCTCACGTCGACCGTGCCCTCACCCGCCGCGAACGGCAGAAGCGAATTGCGTCCGGCGCGCCGCATGCCTGGCGCCTCGACGTGGCGGCGGCGATGGAGACGGCCGCGGAGAAACTCACCTGGACGGAACTAGGCGCCGGACCGCTGGGCGAGACCGGAAAGGTTACCGCCCGCCCTGAGATCTGGGGCGACGTGATCCTGTCGCGGTCCGACGCGCCGGCGAGCTACCACCTCTCGGTGACGGTTGACGATGCGATCCAAGGCATCACCGACGTGGTGCGCGGCCAGGATCTCTTCCATGCGACCGCGATCCATCGCCTGCTGCAATCGCTGCTCGGCCTTCCCGTGCCCCGCTATCGGCACCACAGCCTGATCGTCGGCGAGGACGGCCGCAAGCTCGCCAAGAGTCGGCGCGACACGGGGCTCAGGGCACTGCGCGAGAGCGGGATGAGCGCAAAGGAAGTTCGCGCGCTGGCGCTGGAAGGGCTGTGATCCGCTACCAGGGCGTGGACCAGCCGTTTCGCTTTGCCTGCGAGGGCCGGTTGACATAGAGCGGACCGGCATCGCGAACGGAATACCCCTATGACCTCGCCGACATCCTTGGTTCCAGCGCTGTTCGTCGTGCTCTGGGCGACGGGCTTCATCGGCGCGCGCTATGCAATGCCTTGGGCGGAACCCTTCTCCTTTCTCGCTGTGCGCTTCGGCCTGACGATGCTCATCATCGGCGGAATCGTTGTCGCGACCGGCGCGCGCCGGGCAGATTGGCGCGGCGCAGCCCACGCCGCCTTCGCCGGCGCGCTCATGCATGGCGTCTATCTCGGCGGCACCTTCTGGGCGATCCGCCACGGCATGACGGCAGGCTTTTCCGCGCTCATCGTCGGCCTGCAGCCGCTGATCACCGCTCTCGTCGCGGGGATGGCGCTCGGCGAGCGCGTCGATACGCGCAACTGGCTGGGCCTCGGCCTGGGCTTCGTCGGCGTAGTGATCGTGATCTGGCCGAAGCTGGGCGCTGCGACGGATGCGCTCACGCCCGCCGCGCTCGGCGCAATGGTGTTCGGCGTCGTCGCGATGAGCGTCGGCACGATCTGGCAGAAGCGGTTCGTCGGCGGCCTTGATCTCGTCACCGGCAGCTTCTGGCAATATGTCGGTGCGACCGGCCTGATGGCAGCGATGTCGCTGCTGCTGGAGACGCGCACCTTCGTGCTGACCGGCGAACTGGTCTTCGCGCTCGTCTGGCTGGTGCTGGTGCTGTCGATCGGCGCGATTTTCCTTCTCATGTATCTCATCCGCGAAGGATCGGTCGCGAAGGTGTCATCGCTGTTCTACCTCGTGCCCGCGGTGACCGCGCTGATGGCATGGCCGCTGTTCGGCGAGACGCTTACGCTCGTGCAGATCGCAGGCATGGCGGTCGCGACGGCCGGCGTGGCGCTCGCCACCTCATCCCGCGATGCGTGAACGCGCGTCGAGATAGCGGCGGATC
The DNA here is from genome assembly GCF_900177325.1 of Mesorhizobium australicum. Taxonomy (NCBI): domain Bacteria; kingdom Pseudomonadati; phylum Pseudomonadota; class Alphaproteobacteria; order Hyphomicrobiales; family Phyllobacteriaceae; genus Mesorhizobium; species Mesorhizobium australicum. The sequence goes on from NZ_FXBL01000004.1 coordinate 4,775,919, forward strand.
GCGGCGTTGAACTCGCCGCCGAGGATGAAGATCACCGAGATGATGTAGAGGAAGATCACCGCGATCATCACCGAGGCGAGGCCCGCATAGGTCGAGACATAGGTCGAGAACTGCCGGAGATACGCGGCGAAGATACTGGACCCGGCCAGCCAGGCGATCAGCGTGAAGACGATGCCCGGGATGACGTCGCCCAGGCCCCGTCGCCCCGCCGGCAGCCAAAGATGCACGGCGAACAGGCCAAAGACGATGACGCCGGAGGCGATCACGTAGCGCCAGAGTGTGATCGTGCCCATGTAGGGGCCGATCCAGTTCAGGTTCTTCTCGGCGATGTCGGCGATCAGCGGCGCCAGAACGAGCAGCACCGAAATCGCGAGGAAGCCGAGCGTGGCGATGAAGACGAAGGCCATGCTCTGGATGCGGCGGAAGAGAAAGGAACGCGTGTCTGCCACCCGGTAGGCGCGGTTGAGAGACGTTCTCAGCGCTTCGATGCCGTTGGAGGCGAACACCGCGGCGGCGATCACGGAGACCGTCAGGAAATCGCCACGCTGGACGGTGAGTACGTTGCGCACCTCCTTGGCGATCGGCTCGGCGATCTGCGGCGGCCACGTGTCGAAGACCAGATGCACCGCCGTATCCGCAAAGGCGTCCGCGCCGAGAAAGCTCGCGAGCGCTGTGGCGAAGATCAGGAACGGAAACAGCGCCATCAGCGCGGAAATCGCCAGATGGCTGGACATCGACCAGCCATCGTCCGTGTTGAAGTGGCCCATCGCGTCGGACAGGATCCGTTTCGCGGCGACGATGTTTCGCATGGCTCTCCGCCGATTGTCTCGCAAGGTTGAATATGGGAAGGGTTTTCGGGAAACAACCCGCGCGGGGCCTTCCCGTCGCCGCCTTTGCACCCGAAATGTGCTTCAAGGGCCGCGGCAAGCGCCATGCGACGTGCGCCGGCGCGTGCCGGCAAGAGGAAAGAGCGATGTCCACGGTCTTCAACATCTTCGCGATCGTCGCCATGGTCGCGGTCGTCATCGTGCTTCTGCGCGGGCTCTGGAACATGATGAAGGGCGGTGACGCGAACACGTCCAACAAGCTGATGCAGGCGCGTGTCTTCCTCCAGTTCGTCGCGCTGTGCCTGGTGCTGCTCGCGGTCTACTTCACGCGCAAATGAGCGGCTTCCCGGGGGGATCATGGTCAAGCTGAACAAGATCTACACGCGCACCGGCGACGACGGCACCACGGGATTGGCTGCCGGCGGCAGGCGGCTCAAGCACGACCGGCGCGTCGAGGCCTACGGCACCGTGGACGAGGCGAACTCGACGATCGGAATGGCGCGGCTGTACACCGCCGAACAACATTCCGAGATCGACGCCATGCTGTTCCGGATGCAGAACGATCTCTTCGACCTTGGCGCCGACCTCGCCACGCCCGAGACGGGAAAGCCGCTCGGCTACGAGCCGCTGCGCATCGTGGCGGCGCAGGTGGTGCGCGTCGAGACCGACATCGATTCGCTCAACACACGCCTCCAGCCGCTCCGCTCCTTCGTGCTGCCGGGCGGTTCGCCGGCTTCCGCGCATCTCCACCTCGCTCGCACGGTCGTGCGCCGAGCCGAGCGGATCGCCGTCGAGCTCGCCCGTATGCCAGGCGAAAGCGTCAATCCGGAGGTCGTGAAATATCTCAACCGCGCCTCGGATTTCCTGTTCGTCGCCGCCCGCGTGGTCAATGACAACGGCGCGGCCGACGTGTTATGGGTGCCCGGACAGAACCGGTGACGGTGGGGCCGTGGGGGCGCTCTGAATGTTCATTCCGCTGCACGACGCCAACAGCCTGAAACACATCAAGATGCAGTATGTGACGATCGGGCTGATCGTCGCCAATGTCGTCGTCTGGCTGATGACCACCTTCTCCAGCGAGAATTTCGCGCAGGCGGCGGCGATCGGGCTGGGCTACATCCCCTCGACGATCTACGACCTCGCCGAGCGCGGTCCGGGCCAGATCCTCGTGCCGGACGTCTTCACCTACGTCACCTATGCATTCCTGCACGGCGACTTCATGCATCTCGCCGGCAACATGCTGTTCCTGTGGGTGTTCGGCGACAATGTCGAGGACGCGCTCGGCCATGTCCGTTTCCTGATCTTCTACCTGCTCTGCGCCATCGCCGGCGCCTGGCTGCACGGCATCGTCGACGTGAATTCGCAGGTGCCGCTGATCGGCGCCTCCGGCGCGATCGCGGGCGTGGTCTCGGCCTATCTCCTGCTGCATCCGCGGGTGAAGGTCTGGGTGCTGGTGCTGATGCGCCTGCCGCTGCGCATCCCCGCCTGGATCCCGATCGTGCTCTGGATCGCCTTCCAGTTCGTCATGTTCGCCGCCGCGGGCGAGGAGCAGGTCTCCTGGGCCGCGCATATCGGCGGCATCATCGCAGGCGCGGTGCTGGTCGTCTTCATGCGGCGCAAGGGCGTGCCGCTCTTCGACAAGGACATCGTCACGCCGCGCGGAGCCGAAGTTACCCTGCCGCCCCCGGCCACTGCGCCGGTTTCCCCAAGCGGGCCCTGGGGCCGGCAGTAGCATTCTTGTCAGCCGACCCCGGCAGATCCGTCGTGGCCATGCCAACTCCCTTGCTGCCCTATGTGTTGGCGGCGCCGACACAGCCGTTTCGCGGCTGTCGTTTGCTTATTGACGCGACTGGCCCCCACGACTAGAGCAACAAGCGTTTTTCGGGTCTTTGAGGCCTGATGTCCGTTTTCTAGTGCCGCCACGTCGGCAATTGGCCAACCGGCAAGCCATCTGCGTGATAGCAGCGCCGGACACGCATCAGAGAGGAAATCGACGCATGAAAGTACTTGTGCCTGTGAAGCGGGTTGTGGACGCGAATGTGAAGATCCGCGTCAAGGGCGACGGCTCGGGCGTCGAGCTCGCCAACGTGAAGATGGCGATGAATCCGTTCGACGAAATCAGCGTCGAGGAAGCGATCCGCCTGAAGGAAGCCGGCAAGGTCGAAGAGATCGTGGTCGTGTCGGTCGGCCCGGCACAGGCACAGGAGACGATCCGCACGGCGCTCGCGATGGGTGCTGACCGCGGCATTCTGGTCAAGGTCGACGAGACTGTGGAGCCCCTGTCCGTGGCCAAGATCCTCAAGGGCATCGCGGATGCCGAGAAGCCGGAACTGATCATCCTCGGCAAGCAGGCCATCGACGACGACGCCAACCAGACCGGACAGATGCTGGCCGCACTGCTTGGCTGGTCGCAGGCGACGTTCGCCTCGAAGGTCGAGCTTGCCGATGGCAAGGCCAAGGTGACGCGCGAGGTCGACGGCGGCCTGCAGGTGATCGAGGTGAAGCTGCCGGCGATCGTGACGACGGATCTGCGCCTCAACCAGCCGCGCTACGCCTCGCTGCCGAACATCATGAAGGCGAAGAAGAAGCCGCTGGACGAAAAGACGGCCGGCGACTTCGGCGTCGAAGTGAAGGCGCGGCTGAAAGTGCTGAAAACGGAGGAGCCGGGCGGCCGCAAGGCGGGCGTGAAGGTCAAGACCGTCCAGGAACTCGTGTCGGCCCTCAAGGGCGCCGGCGTCATCTGAGGCGATCAGGAAAGGATCAGAACAATGGCAATTCTCCTCGTCGCCGAACACGACAACGCTTCGCTGTCGGACCAGACCTCGAAGGCCCTCTCCGCCGCGCTGAAGATCGGCTCGGACGTGCACATCCTCGTCGCCGGCAAGGGCGCCAAGGCAGCCGCCGATGCGGCCTCCAAGCTTAAGGGCGCAACCAAGGTGCTGCTTGCCGAGAGCGATGCGCTGGCCGAACGCCTTGCCGAGCCGGTCGCGGCCACCGTTGTCGCGCTCGCGGGCGGCTACGACACGATCATCGCGCCGGCGACCACCATGGGCAAGAACGTCATGCCGCGCGTCGCTGCGCTGCTCGACGTGATGCAGATCTCCGAGATCATCGAGGTGGTCTCGGCCGACACGTTCAAGCGTCCGATCTACGCCGGCAATGCGATCCAGACGGTGCAGTCGTCTGATCCGAAGAAGGTGATCACCGTGCGCACCGCCTCGTTCCAGGCGGCAGGCGACGGCGGCTCGGCCCCGGTCGAGAGCGTCAACGCGGCGGCCGATCCGGGCCTCTCCTCCTTCGTCGAGAACCGGCTGTCGGAAAGCGACCGTCCGGAGCTGACCTCGGCCAAGATCATCATCTCGGGTGGCCGCGCGCTGGGCTCCTCGGAGAAGTTCCAGGAGGTCATCCTGCCGGTGGCCGACAAGCTGGGTGCGGCCGTCGGCGCAAGCCGAGCCGCGGTCGACGCGGGCTATGCGCCGAACGACTGGCAGGTCGGTCAGACCGGTAAGGTGGTCGCGCCGCAGCTCTACATCGCGGTCGGCATCTCCGGCGCGATCCAGCACCTCGCCGGCATGAAGGACTCGAAGGTCATCGTCGCGATCAACAAGGACGAGGAGGCCCCGATCTTCCAGGTCGCCGACTACGGCCTCGTCGGCGATCTCTTCACCATCCTGCCGGAACTCGAAAAGGCGCTTTGACAGCCGGCCTGCAAAGGTATGAAATCTCTGGGGCGGGGTAGACGAAGTCTCCCCGCCCTTTTAGTTTGCACTGCACAAAGACCCGGGGCACTCGGGTCCGGGTGGAGACAGGGCGAGGAACATGGGCAAGATCGGAACCGTCGGCATCATCGGCGCCGGGCAGATGGGCGGCGGCATCGCCCATGTCGCGGCACTCGCCGGCTACGACGTCCTCCTCTACGACATCTCCAAGGACCGCATCGAGAAAGGCATCGCCACCGTCAGCGGCAATATGGCTCGCCAGGTCGCCTCGGGGAAAATGCCTGAACAGACCCGAAACGCCGCTGTTGGCCGCATCCGGCCGGCCGAGACGATGCAGGATCTCGCCGGCGCCGACCTCGTGATCGAGGCGGCGACCGAGGACGAGACGGTCAAGCGCAAGATCTTCCAGCAGCTCTGCCCGGTGCTGAACCCGGAGGCGCTGCTTGCCACCAACACCTCCTCGATCTCGATCACCCGCATGGCGGCGAGCACGGACCGGCCGGAGCGTTTCATCGGCATCCACTTCATGAACCCGGTGCCGGTGATGAAACTGGTGGAGCTGGTGCGCGGCATCGCCACCGTCGACCAGACCTTCGAGGCGGCGAAGGCCTTTGTCCATTCTCTCGACAAGACGATTACGGTGGCCGAGGACTTCCCGGCCTTCATCGTCAACCGCATCCTGCTGCCGATGATCAATGAGGCAATCTATGTGCTCTATGAGGGCGTGGGCACGGTCGAGGGCATCGACACGGCAATGAAGCTCGGCGCCAACCATCCGATGGGACCGCTGCAGCTCGCCGACTTCATCGGCCTCGACACCTGCCTGTCGATCATGCAGGTGCTGCACGACGGCCTGTCCGACACAAAATACCGCCCTTGCCCGCTTCTGGTGAAATATGTCGAGGCTGGCTGGCTCGGGCGCAAGGCCGGCCGCGGCTTCTACGACTATCGCGGCGAGACGCCCGTTCCGACGCGGTAGGCATCCTAGAACACGTCCTTCCGCTTCCTGACTTCGGCGAAGACCGCCTCGTCGGAGGCCGTTTCCATGCCCAGGTTCCTGCGGATTACCGGGTCGTGCCAGCGCAGGAACGGGTTGGTCGACATCTCGGCCATCAGCGTCGTCGGCAGCGTCGGCTTGTCGGCGGCGCGCAGCGCCTCGATCTCCTTCGCGCGCTCCTTCAGCGCTGAGTTGGTCGGGTCGATCGACAGCGCGAAGCGGGCGTTGGACAGGGTGTATTCGTGGCCGCAATAGACGACTGTCTCAAGCGGCAGTTCGGCGAGCTTTTTCAGCGACCGATACATGTCGGCCGGCCCGCGCTCGAACAGACGGCCGCAGCCGAGTGCGAAAAGAGTATCGCCGGCAAAGAGCAACCCGTCCTTCGGCAGGTGATAGCAGACGTGGCCGGCCGTGTGTCCGGGCGTCTCGATGACGCGGACCGGATGGCCGGAGAAGTCGAAGCTCTCGCCATCGACCACCGTCCTGTCGATCCCGGGGATCTTCGCGGCCTCCGCCTTCGGCCCGATGATCGTCAGGCCGAAGCGCTCCTTCAGCGCGAGATTGGCCTCGACATGGTCGGGGTGGTGGTGCGTGGTGAGGATGACAGTCGGCCGCCAGCCGGTGCGCTCAATCGCCTCGAGGATCGGCCGCTCCTCGGGCGCGTCGATCACTGCGGTCTGCCCGGTCGAGGCGTCGTGCAGCAGGACACCGAAGTTATCGCTTCGGCACATGAATTGTTCGACCATCAGGGGCATGAGCAGCTTCTCCGGGAGATGGCCGGAAGATAGGGCGGCCACCGGCCGATGTCATCCCGCGTTCCTTGAACAATCACCGACACACGGGTACCGTCCAGACCATGCATGCCGACATCGTCGATCTTCGCGCCTTCTATTCGTCCCTGCTCGGCAGGCTGGCGGAGAAGTCGATCGCGGCCGCGATGGAGCCCGTGTGGGCTGCGGTCCCCAACGAGCGGCTGGTTGGCCTCGGCTATGCGCTGCCCTGGCTGGAACGGTTCGGGAGCGACGCCGAGCGCGTCTTCGCCTTCATGCCGGCGACGCAAGGGGCCGTGAACTGGCCGCCGCAGGGGCCGTCCGCCACCGCTCTCGTGTTCGACGAGGAACTGCCGCTGCCCGACTCCTCGATCGACCGTATCCTGATGGTCCATGCGCTCGAGCATTCCGAGGACCCGCACGAGACGCTGAAGGAAATGTGGCGGGTGCTGGCCCCGAACGGACGCCTGGTCGTCGTCGTGCCGAACCGCCGCGGCGTCTGGGCCCGCCTCGAACACACGCCCTTCGGCACCGGCCGGCCCTATTCGCGCGGCCAGCTCATCAAGACGCTGCGCGAATCGAACTTCACCCCCGGTCTCTTCTCGGAGGCGCTGTTCTTTCCGCCGAGTCATCGCAGGGCGGTCCTGCGCCTGCATCACTATCTCGAGCGGGCCGGGCGGCGCTTCTGGCCGATGTTTTCCGGCGTGATTGTCGTCGAGGCGCAGAAGCGGCTCTATCAGGGAATTCCCGTCAGCCGGCGCGCCTCGCGCCGCGTTTTCGTGCCCGTTCTCAGTCCGCAGGGCGCCGGACGCAGCTCGTTAACCGATCGGTAACCATGTTGTCGCAGCATTCCCCCGGGCAAATCGGGGAATAGCATGCAGATCACCCGCTTCGACGACCGGCGCGTCATTGGCGCCATCATCGCGCAGCTTTCGGAGCTGGGCTGGGAGCTCGACGACCTCGACATGCATCTGAGCCTTCACGGTCCAGTCGATCTCGACCTGCTGCAGGAATGCATCCGGGAGGCCAACGAGGCCCGGACGGACGCACCTCTGCCCCTCGCCCAAGCCGCCTGACCGCATCAAATCCTGCAATCGGCTTCCGCGCAACGGACGTCACGCGGAAGCAGAGGTTAAGCTGTGACGAGCCTCGGGCGCTGGCCGATCTTGTCCAGATCGAACGAGGTCGTCTGGTAGACCTGGTTGATCCAATTACCGAACAGTAGATGGGCATGCGAGCGCCAGCGGTTGAGCGGTGGCCTGCTAGGATCGTCGTCCGGATAGTATTCGTGCGGTATCGCGATCGGCGTGCCCGCGGCGACGTCGCGATCGTATTCTTCCTTCAGCGACGTCGAGTCGTATTCGATGTGGTTGAACATGTAGAGCCGGTTGCCCGTCCGTTCGGCGACAAGGCATGGGCCGGTCGCATCCGATTCCATCAGCAGCTCCAGGCTCGGCGCGGCGGAGACGTCGACGGCCTTCACCTCTGTCCAGCGCGAGACCGGAATGGCAAAATCGTCCGAGAAGCCGGCGAGATAGGGCGACGCCGGGGCATTGTTGGTGTGCCTGAAGACCCCGAAGGCCTTCTTGTCCAGCGGATATTTCGGGACGCGATGGAAGTGCCAGGCGGCCGCCATGGCGCCCCAGCAGATGAAGAAGGACGAGTGCACATTCGACTTCGTCCAGTCGAGAATGCGGGTCAGCTCGTTCCAGTAGGACACCTGTTCGAACGGCAGCAGCTCGATGGGCGCTCCGGTGATGATGAAGCCATCGAACTTGCGCTCCGCGACCTCTTCCCAGGTCTGGTAGAAGGAGATCAGGTGTTCTTCGGACGTGTTCCGAGCCTTGTGGCCGCCGATGCGCACGAGCGACAGTTCGACCTGCAGCGGGGACGCCCCGATCAGGCGCGCAAACTGCGTTTCGGTGCGGATCTTGTTGGGCATCAGGTTCAGGAGCCCGATCTGCAACGGACGGATGTCCTGGCGCAGCGCGGTCCGCTCGTCCATCACGGACACGCCCTCGCGCACGAGGACTTCCCGGGCAGGAAGCTGATCGGGTATCTTGATCGGCATCGCAAACTCCAAACAAAAACCGGCCTGCGGGTCGCGCAAAGCCGGTTGCAATCTGCGACGGCCCTTTAGCGACTTGTTTAACGTGGCTGCAAGCCGACCGGCCAAATCACCACGGGTTCACGCACCACATAGTCCCGCCCGGAGCGGGCGTCAATGGGACGGCGAACCGGCACAGCCGGCCCGCCGCATCCCATGTCATGCATCGATGTCGACGTTGCTCGTCTCCTTGCCGACCAGCAGAGCGCTCAGGGTGATGAGCGCCATGACCGACAGGTAGACGCCCACCCAGAAGGGGCTGCCTCCGCCCACGCTCCAGAGCGCCACCGCCACGAAGGGAGCGACTGCGGCGCCGAGGATCGAGGAGACGTTGTAGGACACGCCCGAGCCCGTATAGCGCACATTGGCCGGGAAGAGCTCCGGCAGCAGCGCGCCCATCGGGCCGAACGTCATGCCCATCAGCGTGAAGCCAAGGATCAGCCAGGCCAGCACGCCGGGTGTGCCGAGCGAGAGAAGCGGCACCCAGCACAGGCCGAACAGGGCGATGCCCGTCGTCACCCAGATGAGCGTCTTGCGGCGGCCCCAGCGGTCGGCCCAGGGGCCGGACACCAGCGTGAAGATGCCGAAGAAGACCACGCCAACGATCATCATCAGCACGAAGGTCCGGTAGTCGTAGCCGAGGCCCGGCACCGCCGCCGTGGTGGCCGCGCGGCCGTAGCTGAGCGAAAAGGTCGTCATCAGGTAGAACAGCACGTAGGTCGCCAGCATGTAGAGCGTGCCCAGGATAAGCTCCTTCCAATGGTCGCGGAACGCGGCAGCCAGCGGCAGCTTCTGCACCTTGCCCTTCTTGACCGTGTTCTCGAAGGCCGAGCTCTCGACGAGGTTGAGCCGCACCCAAAGGCCGACGGCGACCATGACGATCGAGAACAGGAAGGGGATGCGCCAGCCCCAGTTCAGAAAGGCTTCGGAAGGCCGCGAGGGGTCGTCCGACGGCATCAGCGCGGCGATGACCAGGAACAGCCCGTTGGCGATAATGAAGCCGATCGGCGCGCCGAGCTGCGGGAACGTGCCGAACACCGCCCGCTTGCCGGCCGGCGCATTCTCGGTCGCCACGAGCGCCGCGCCGCTCCACTCGCCGCCGAGCGCGAAGCCCTGTGCCAGGCGCATGATCACCAGCAGCGCCGTGGCGAGCCAGCCCGCGGTTTCGTAGGTCGGCAGCGCACCGATCAGGAAGGTCGCGATGCCCATGGTGAGCAGCGCACCGACGAGCGTGATCTTGCGGCCGCGCCGGTCGCCGAGATGACCGAAGAAGATCGCCCCGAGCGGGCGCGCCACCATGGCGGCGCCGAACACCGCGAAGGAGGCAAGCAGCGCGGTCGTCTCATTGCCCGCCGGGAAGAAAAGGTGCGGGAATACGAGCACTGCCGCGGTGGCGTAGACGTAGAAATCGTAGAACTCGATCGTCGTGCCGACCAGGCTTGCGAGAATGACGCGCGAGCGCGGATTGGCTGGCGCTGCGTGTCCGGCGTTGGCCGTCGCGATGGTCGACATGGATATGCTCCTTGGAAGGCCGGCAGAATCTGGCCTGGGCGCCGGTTGCGCTCCGCTGCTGCCGCACGTTTTGGTCCGGGATTGCGGCTGCGCTATCAAAACGATGGTGTCTCTTGAAGGTCCGATCGTGCATAGCCGCCATGCGTCACCGCCGGGTTGGGGCCGGCGGACGTGGGGAGAGCGGCGCTCCGGCAAAGATTTGCCGCGAAAGTGAAGTCCGACACGCTCAACTTTCGCATCTGGTTGTATGTTCCGCGAATACAACTTGGTGGGGAGGAAGGGGATGGCACGCAGATATGGGGCCAGACGGCGTTATGTCGTCCTGCCGGGCGCGGGAGTAACAAGCGAGACGATGCAGTCCTCGGTGGCAGGCATGCGTGCGGGCATCGTCAAGGTCGCCGCGGACAATATCGGCCGCTACGGGCATTTCAGCGCCAACACCATGGTGGCGGCCGCCCGCTCGGCCAGCGACGAGCTCGGCGAGGCAGTCGGCAGCAGCGACTTCGAAGTCGTGTCGCAGCGATTTCCCGACGGCCCTGCCGTGGTCGCGATGACGCATGCGGGCAGGCTCGCGCTGGAGGCGGCCAATCCCGACCTTCGCGTGCTGCCGATTACCAAATACTACCTGCCAGGCCGCAAGCCGCAGCGTGCCACGGCGCGCACGGCCGGCGCCATGCCGAGCGGCATCAGCGCGGTCGACGCCGCCGGTACTGTCTTTTCCGCCGACGCCAAGCAGTACTTCCTGGCGGGAGAGGTCAACGGGCACCAGAACGGCAAGGACGTGACCGTCGGCGTCGTCGACACCGGCGTCGACAATGCCCATCCGGCACTGGCAAAGAGTGTCGGGCTGCTGCGCTGCCTCATCGCCGGGGCGGATCCGACATCTGGGCGTCCGGTCGACTGGGGATCTGACTGGACCGAGGAGGCTGGCCACGGAACCCATGTCGCCGGCATCATCGCAGCCGAGGCAGGCCACGGCGGCCCGGCGGGCGTTGCGCCGGAAGCACGCGTCATCTCCTATCGCGTGTTTCCCGACACGGGTGGCGCGCCGAAGGGAGCGGAAAATCCGGAGATCATCGATTCCATCCGCGCGGCGATCGACGACGGATGCGACATCGTCAATCTCAGCATCGAGGGGCCGAAACTTCGGGAGGACGGTGTCCGCAACGCGATCAACGACGCATGGGTGCACGGGGTGGTCTGCGTCGCCGCAGCCGGCAATGGCTTCGGCCTTCCCGTCAGCTACCCGGCCGCACAGCCGCACTGCGTGGCGGTGACGGCGATCGGGCGCGACGGTGCCTTTCCGGCCGTCCCCGCCTTCACCGTCCATGTCTCGAACCAGCGCTCCGCGGTGGACCCGGCGATCTTCCTCGCCTCCTTCTCCAACTACGGCCCCCAGGTGCAGTTCACCGCGCCGGGCCATGCCATCGTCTCGACATTCCCGAACGGCGGCTGGTGGATCATGTCCGGCACCTCGATGGCGGCGCCGTTCGTCAGCGGCATCCTCGCCCGCTTCCTGTCGGGCAACCCGAACATCATGGCCATGGAACGAAACCAGTTGCGCAGCGCCGCGATGGTGCAGATGCTGATCGCACGCGCCAAGGTGCTGCGGCTGCCCCAGGCCGCACAGGAGGGCTACGGATTGCCGGCCTGACGGGCCGCTCCTATATTCAGGCGCGCAGGAGGCATCCCATGGGCGAGTTTCGGACAAGGCTGGTACTGCTGGAGGACTATGCGCGCCGCGCCCCCAACCAGACGAGCCCCGACACCGAAGACCTGAAGAAGCAGCTCGCCTCGCTGCCGGAACTCGGCGAGGTCGAACTCGCGCCCAACACCCAATCGACCGTCATCGCCACCGTGCCGATGAACAGTCCGCGCGACCGCGAAAAGGTGAAGGCGCTCATCAACCGGAAGGTTGACGGTTGGCAGGTAATCGAGGAGTCGACCTACAACCTGCCCAAGACCTTCTGACGCGGCAGAAGCGCGCGAAGCGTCTCAAAGGCCGGCGGGACCTGCCATCGCGGGGACCCCGCCGGGAGAACTCTCTCGCAGAACAATACGAGGGCAACCACCGCCATCGCGGCCACGTGACCGCCTGCGACGGTGAACGGCACCAGCATCCAGGGCCAGCACGTCATCACGCACGCGGAGCCGGTGCGCAGGCCGTGGGAGAGGCATTCCCGGTTGGCCCGCGAACCGAACGCGCTGATCCGGTGCCGCCGGTGGCAGAGGTTGCGTGCCACCTGTGCTGCCGGCGACGCACTCCAGAGAACAGCAAGCACGAGGGATACTGGCAAGGCGACCGAACCCGGCAGGACGAGCAGCATCGCCACAACGGCTGGAACGAGGATGACGGCGGCTGCAAGCCACGCCAGCACATAGCCGGCCCCGAACAGGGCCAGTGCGCGGGACCGACGCCTCGCGATGCTCGAGCGCCAGACGTTGTCCACGGGATCGGCGATCAGCAGCGGCATCATCGCCGCCACCATCAGAGTCCACTCGGCCAGGACTGGCCAGATGGACCAGCCCGGCCCGAGCGCGAGCGGCAGTTCGGACAACGGAACCCGCCCGAGCGCGCCGCAGAGCGCGGACAGGCCGTCCTGCCGCTGCAGGAGCGCGGAAGCCGCGAAGCCCGACGCCGCCACGACGGCCAGTCCGCGCAGCGGCGGCGATGCGGTCGACAGGAACGAGAACACCGCCGTTCCTCAACCGCCGGGCTGGCTGACCACCGTCACCTTCTCGATCGTGATCTCGCTGGCCGGCGCGCCGTCCACCTGCTCGACCCGCACGTCGAGCTGCTCGAGCCCGGCACCGGTTCGCTCCATCAGCCGGCGCGCCAGGTCGGTGATGTCGATTACCGCGCCAAGCCCGTTGCCGGCATGCGGCCCGTCCGAGCGCGTCGCCTTGGCGAGGCCGAAGAGCGAGACCGTCTTCACCGGCGCAGGCGCCACGGCAGGCACCGTGCCAGCCGAGGGTACGCCAACGGAGATGGCGAGCGTCCCGCTGGGCGCCGTGCCTTTGATGTTCTCCAGGTTGAGGAAGATGCGTCGCGGCGCGAGCGCGGCGGGGCTCGCGGCCTCGGGAGCTAGCGCGACCCTCGTCGCGGCGGGCGAAGCCCCCACGACGACGCGGCCGTCGTTCGAGCCGAGAAGCTGCGACGGCGGAGGCGGAACGGACGAAAGCGTTGCGGGCATGGCGGCTCCTCCGACACCGGCCACGAGCGTCGGCCCGCCGGTACCGGCCGTGAGATCGTCGTACGTAGGCGCAAGCGCGCCTCCCGGCAAGGTGTCGCCCGGCGTGAAGACGGCGAGATTGCCCGCCGGATCGGGCATCTGGAACTGCCGCGGGAACGGACCGCCGGTCCAGGCGGCGCCGTTTTCCTGGACGTTGCCCGCCCAAGTGAGCCAGGCGGCCCACAATCGGTCGACATTGCAGTGATGCAGCCAGAAGATCGGATCTAGACCGGCATAGTCGGGATCGCCCATGAAGCCGCCGATCATGACGTGCACGATGTTGTGCGGATCCTGCTCCACCGCTCCCGTCGCGCCGCCGAAATGCAGGAACCCCGTCGCGCCGCCTCCGAAGCCGAGCGTACCAGGTGCGGATGTGAAGCGCGTCTCGCTCATCGCGGCGAGCGAGATTCGCGCCAAGTTGAGCTGCGTCGAGACGCGCGGCGGAGCGGCCAGTGGATTTGGCCTGCCGTTCGGCATGGTCGCCGCGGTGAACGGCGCCGGCATATTGGCCCTGTTCGGGTTCGAAGCGTCGAGATAGTTCCAGTAGGGCAGGGCCCAGTCGTCTGGACCGCCGAGATCCGCGACCGTCTGCGCCACCACCGCCTCGAGGGCGGCGAGGTAACCGCGATGCCACGGCAGGAAGAACCAGCCGCCGTGCTGGCACTGGTCCCACATCGTCGCCCGCTGCGATGGCGACGGCAGTGGCGCGCTCGGGCTGATGACGCCGTTGCTGACCCAGCCGCCCGGATCCATGCCGTGGATGGCGGCAAGATATGTCCAGCTGGTTGGGTCCGTGATCGGGCGCTGCAGCAGCGCCTCGACCGCAAGTGCATACCATTCGAGCGTCGGGTTCCAGCCCGCGCCAAGCTTTGCCACGTCCCTGCGTATCCGCGCCATGACAGTCTCCCCCAACACAGACGCTCGGGCGTCGCGACACTCCCGACCGCCCAGCCTTCCTCTTGGTAACTCCGGTATCTCAGATTGTCTGTGATGAATTTAACATATCTATGGTTGCATATCTCCTTTTCGCGAGGGATCGCCGTAGGCCCGCAGGTTGGCGAATGAGCGTCCGATCGCCCCGACCGGCCGCGCCCCCTTCCCCCACCCCACCAAAATCCGCTAAAGGCACGCGTCTTCTCGAACAGGAACAGCCGCCATGTCCGCATCCCTTCGTCCCGAGCCCAAACCCGGCGTGATGGACATCGCGGCCTACGTGCCGGGCAAGAGCGCGGCCCCTGCCGGCGTGAAGCTCCACAAGCTCTCCTCCAACGAGAACCCGCTCGGCGCTTCGCCCGCCGCCAAGGAGGCGGTTAAGGCACTGACCGAGAAGATGGAGTTCTATCCCGACGGTGCCGCTACGAAGCTGCGCGAAGCGATCGGCGAGGTGCACGGGCTGAACCCCGCCAACATCGTCTGCTCGAACGGATCGGACGAGATACTCGGCCTGCTGGCGCAGACCTATCTCACGCCGGGCGACGAGGCGATCATCACCGAGCATGGTTTCCTCGTCTACAAGATCTACACCCAGGCCGCAGGCGCTGTACCTGTAACCGTCCGGGAGAAGGACGCGACGACCGATGTAGACGCGATCCTTGCCGCCGTGACGGACAGGACCCGCATCGTCTTCCTCGCCAATCCGAACAACCCGACCGGCACCTACATCCCCTTCGATGAGGTAAGGCGACTGCACGCCGCTCTGCCGAAGAACGTGCTGCTGGTGCTGGATGCGGCCTATGCCGAATTCGTGCGCCGCAACGACTACGAGTCCGGCATCGAGCTGGTCTCTTCGACCGAAAACGTCGTGATGACCCGCACCTTCTCCAAGGTGTACGGGTTGGGCGGTATCCGTCTCGGCTGGGCCTACTGTCCGGCCCACATCGCCGACGCGATGAACCGCATGCGTGGCCCCTTCAACGTCAACGCCGCCGCGATCGAGGCCGGGATCGCCGCGATCCGCGACCGCTCGCACGTCGAGCGGTCTGTCGCGCACAACGAGCAGTGGCTGGCCTGGACGACGGAAGAGCTGACGAAGCTCGGTCTCAACGTCACCCCCTCGGTCGGCAACTTCGTCCTGATCCACTTCCCGGCCGGCGACGCGCATTCGGCCGCGAAGGCAGACGATTATCTCACCGCCCGCGGCTATGTGCTGCGCCGGGTCGCGGCCTACGGCTTCCCCAACGCGCTGCGCATGACGATCGGCACCGAGGACGCCAATCGCGGCGTCGTTGCGGCGCTGAAGGACTTCCTCAAATGACCGAGCCGCAGTTCGAGAAGATCGCGCTGGTCGGCATCGGCCTGATCGGCTCGTCGCTGGCGCGTGTCATCCGCCGCGAAGGGCTGGCGAAGCACATCGCCATCTCCACGCGCAGCGCGGCGACGCTGAAGCGCGCCGAAGAGCTCGGTCTCGGCGACAGCTATTCGACCGATGCAAAGGAGGCGGTGCGCGACGCCGACCTCGTCATCGTTTCGGTTCCCGTCGGCTCGTCCGGCGCAGTGGCCGAGGAGATCGCGCCGGCCCTGAAGCAGGGCGCGATCCTGACGGACGTCGGCTCGACCAAGGGCTCGGTCATCGCACAGATGGCGCCGCACGTGCCGGCCGGCGTGCACTTCATCCCGGGGCATCCGCTGGCGGGGACCGAGAAGTCGGGACCGGACGCGGGATTTGCCGACCTGTTCGAGAACCGCTGGTGCATCTTCACGCCTCTGCCCGGCACCGACCCGGCAGCACTGGAGAAGCTGTCCTCCTTCTGGCGCGCCTGCGGATCGAATGTCGACGTGATGGACGCCGAGCACCACGACCGCGTGCTGGCGATCGTCTCGCACCTGCCGCATATCATCGCCTACAACATCGTCGGCACCGCCAGCGATCTGGAAGAGGTGGCGGAAGGCGAAGTCATCAAATACGCCGCCTCCGGCTTCCGCGACTTCACCCGCCTCGCGGCCTCCGACCCGACCATGTGGCGGGACGTGTGCCTGCACAACAAGGACGCGATTCTCGAAATGCTGGCGCGCTTTTCCGAAGACCTCGCCTATCTGCAGAAAGCGGTGCGCTGGGGCGACGGCGAGAAGCTGTTCGACCTCTTCACTCGTACGCGCGCAGTCCGCCGCTCGATCATCGAAGCCGGTCAGGAAGTGGACGTTCCGGACTTCGGCCGCCAGGTCGTGGCGCATCCGCCGAAATCCTAGCGTCCCATTACTGTTCACGGAGGAAAGGGGAGGGCTAGACTCCCATCTTCTCCAGCCAGTACTTGCCGCATCCCCGGTCGCGGATGATCGCCAGCGGGTCCTGGTGGTCGAGGCGGGAGCAGAGCCTGTAGACCTCCAGCGTCTCGGCGTTCATCAGCCCCCGCTTGTAGAGGAACATCGCCGCCGCATAGCGCGCCCGGCCGGACCACGCCTCGCCGAGCGGCATACGGACGAGCGCCCAGTTCTCGGCAAGTTCGGAATCGTCGTCCGCCATCAGAAATCCCCAGGCGGGGTGGCAGTGCGTCGCGCGAGCTTGACGAAGGGCCGTTCGACGATCTTAGCGCGCTTCATCAGCTTCTGGTAGCGCAGTTCGCGCATGGCGTAGATCTCGACCCAGAGATCGTCGACGATCTTCGTCCCGAAGGGCCGTTCCAGGCTGGCAATCGCAATGTTGCGCTTGCCCGTCGGCGACCAGATGCCGGCCGTGACGATCCCCGCCTCCTTCGTCTTGCGATGGTAGACGATCGCATGCTCGGCCGGCACGTTGCCCTCGATCTCGAGGCCGACGAGCACATGTTTCAGCGTGCCCTCGCGCCGCGCGCGCTCGATAGCGCGGCGACCGTTGAAATGCGGCTTGTCGAAGTCGACCATCCAGTCGAGCCCGATCTCGTCGGGCATGCGCACGCGGTCGGCACGGACGGCATGCTCGGCCGCGATGAAATCCGCATTGGCGACGATGAAGCCGGTTTCGATGCGCGCACGGTTGAGCGCGGTGTAGCCGATGGCGCGGATGCCGCGCAGCTGACCCGCCTCGAACAGGTGATCCCAGAGTGCCAGCGCAAGCTCCGCCTCGACAAACAGCTCGTAGCCGAGATCGCCGGTGAAGCCGGTGCGCGAGACTGTCACCTCGCCCGCACCGAAGGGAAAGACGCGGATGTCGAACGGCTTCATCATCTCAATGCCAGCAAGGCCCGCATCCTTGAGCACCGCGCAGGAGGTAGGCCCCTGCACCGCAAGCCCTGCGATCTCCTCGGTCTCCTCTCTTACGGTTACGTCGAAGCCGATAACGCTGTCGAGCAGCCATGGCAGGTGCCGCTCCTGGCAGCACAGGCGGAACCGTGTCGCGGAAAGGCGGAACAGCGTGCCGTCGTCCAGCACATGCCCCTCGTCGTCGCACCACGCAGTGTAGTGCACCTTGCCCGGCTTGAGCTTGGCGACGTTGCGGAGTGTCAGGCGATTGCAGAATGCCTCGGCATCCGGCCCCTCGATGCGGTATTTCACCATCGGCGAGATGTCGAACACCGCCGTCTGCGAGCGGATGGCGAAATACTCCATCTCTTCGTCCCACAGAGAATGCGGCGCCTTGTAGCCGGCCCAGGAATACCAGTCGTTCTGCTGCGACAGCGCGGCGAGGCGGGGGTGGAAGGGCGATTCGAGGCGCAGGTGCTCGATGTGGGACTGGGCCGCGCGGCGGGTGGCGAGAACGTTCGTCATAGAGAGGTCGAGCTTCAAGCAGCCCTCCGCTGGTCTGCCGAATAGGCAACGCCGTCATCCTCGGGCTTGTCCCGAGGATCTGCTGCCGCTGGCCACGTGTCCGAAGACCGTACTGCCCGTTCGCCGAAGTTGGTAGATCCTCGGGACAAGCCCGAGGATGACGGCGTGGGGGTATGGGAACAGATCATCATTCCCTCCCCTTCAGCGCCGCTCGCGCGGCATTCATCCCCGGCACGCCCGAAATCCCGCCGCCCGGATGCGAACCGGCGGAGGCGAGCCACAGCCCCTCGACCGGCGACGCATATCGCTCGACCCCAAAGAACGGCCGGTTGACCAGCATCTGGTCGACCTGCAGCTCGCCATGATGCCAATGGCCGCCCGGCATGCGGTAGCGCGCCTCGATGTCAGAGGGAGTGAGCAACTCGGCATGCTTCACAAGCGAGCCAATGCCCGGCGCATAGCGTTCCAGCACCGCCATGATTGCGGCAAGGAAAGCGGGCTTGCCGATCTCCCACCCGCCCTTCAGCGCATAGGGCGCAAACTGGACGTTGGCGGAGAGCACGCAGCCGCCGGCTGGCGCAAGCGAGGGGTCGGCGAGGTTCGGCAGCACGATCTCCATCACGGGCTCGGGCGAAAACTCGCCGTACTTCGCCGGGTTGAACGCACGCTCCACCGCCTCCGATGACGGCGCGATCACCAGCCTGCCCGCCAACGCCTCCCGCGGCGCGCGGAATGTGGGGACGCCGGAGAGCGCGAGGTAGAGCTTTGCGACATTGCCTCTCATGCGGATCGCCAGCGCCTTGCGCACCAAACCGGTGTCGAGTTCGGCCGGGCCGACGAGATCGACAAGCGTCGTGCGCGGGTTGATCGCCGAGACGACAATATCGGCGCGGACTTCTTCGCCGCTCTCCAGGCGGATTCCGGTGGCGCGGCCCTTCTCGACCAGGATGCGCGAGACGGGCGCGCCGGTGCGGATCGTGACGCCGCCAGCCTCCGCCGCGTTGCGCATCGCCGCGACCACCGCGCCCATGCCACCTTGCAGAATGACCTGTCCGCCGGCCGCGCCGGCGACCTCACCCGTCAGCCGATAATAGAGGCCGAGCAGCGACGTCGGCGAACGCGGACCGAGATGGCTGCCGAGCACGGCCTCGAAGCCGACGAAGCCTTTCAACCGGTCGTCGGAAAGGTGCTCGTCGGCGACGTCATGGACGTTCATCAGCATCATGCGCAGGAAGTCGCGCATGTCTTCCCTGCCGAGGCGCTTAAGCGCCAGGGCTATACCGCCGAAGCTGAGCGCTTCCGTCAGCGCCATGCTGCCGAGGGACGGCGGGAGCTTGGTCAGGAAGGGCTTGAGAATGGCAGCGTAGCGGAAGAGCTGGGCCCGCATGGCGAGCCAGGCCTGCGTTTCCGAGGCCGTTACGTCGCCGTCGATCGCCTCGCCCCAACCGCCGGAGAGGATAATAGGGTCGCGGTCGCAGGAAATGAGGACTGTCGGCGCGAGGTCCGTGCGGGCGAAGGTCAGGCTATGGCGCGGCAGATCGATCGCCTTGACCACCTCCGGATGCAGCCGATTCAGCACATGCGCGGTCGAGGCGCGGTAACCGGGGAAGAATTCTTCGGTCCGCGCCGGGCCACCGACCTCCGTGTCGGCCTCCAGCAGCAGCACCCTGCGCCCGCTTTTGGCGAGCACGGCCGAGGCGACGAGGCCATTGTGGCCGCCGCCGATCACGATGATGTCGAACAGCTCAGATGACGTCATGGGCGTCGCTCATTTGCCGGTTGGGCCGCTTCAAGTCGCGCAGGATCTCGGCCGCGGCGTTGCGCCCCGGCGCGCCCATGACGCCGCCGCCGGGATGGGTGGACGAGCCGCACATGTAGAGGCCGCCAACTGGCGAGCGGTACTGCGCGTAGCCCGGCACCGGGCGGTTGAAGAGGAGCTGGTCGAAAGTCAGCTCGCCCTGGAAGATGTTGCCTTCGGTCAGGCCGACTTCCGCCTCGATCTCACGCGGTGTGCGCACCTCCATGTGAACGATGCGGTCGCGGAAGCCGGGCGAATAATCGGCTATCTGGGAAATCACGGTCTCGGCGAAGGCGTCGCGGTCGGCGTCGGTCCAGTCGCGCCCCTCGATCTTCGGCGGCGCGTATTGCACGAAGCAGGACATGAAATGCTTGCCCGCCGGCGCCATGGTCGGGTCGAGCGTGGTCGGGATGACCATGTCGAGAAAGGGATCGGCCGAGAAGCGGCCTTCCTTCCAGTCGTCGTAGCCGCGCTCCATCCGCTCCACCGTGTCGGTGAAGTGCATATCGCCCTTGAGGCAGGGGGAGTCCTTCGGCAGGGCGGGAAACTCCGGCATCGAATCCAGGGCTATGTTCACCTTGCCGGACGAGCCGCGGATCTTGAAGTTCTTCACCCGCCGCAGGAACGGCTCGGGCAGTTCGTTCTCCTCGACCAGCTTGAGGAAGGTGCGCTTCACGTCCGCATTGGAGATGACGATCTTTCCGCTCACCTCCTCGCCATTCGCCAGCACCACGCCGGTGGTGCGGCCGCCGCGGACGAGGACGTGGTCGACGCCGGCGCCGGTGCGGATGGTGCCGCCCGAGGCCTTGAAGGAGTCCGCCAGTGCCTTGGTCACCGCGCCCATGCCGCCCCGCGCATAACCCCAGGCGCCGACGGAACCGTCGACCTCGCCCATGTAGTGGTGGAGAAGCACGTATGCCGTGCCGGGCGACATCGGCCCGAGCGCCGTGCCGATGATGCCGGAGAGCGCGAGGTTCGCCTTGATCACGGGCGTCTCGAAATACTCGTCGAGGAAATCCGAGATCGACATCGTCCAGAAGCGGAGCGTCAGCGCCATCTCGGCCGGCGTCAGCCCGCCGAATTTCTTGCCGAGATAGAGCAACTCCCCGAGGTCGCGGGGCTTGAGGCTCGTCGGGTCGGGTGCGGTGCGCATCAAGAGCGGCTGGATGAAGCGGCACTGCCGTGTCACGTCGCGGGCGTAGCGCTCGTAGGCTCCCGCGTCCCTTGGCGACCACCGCGCGAACTCGCGCCGGTGAGCGTCGTGGTCGCGGTAGGAAGCGAGATAGTCGCCATCCTGCGTAAGCACCGCGCCGCCTTCGTAGGGGATGACCTGCAGGCCGAAGCGCGGCAGTTCGAGGTCGCGCATGATCTCGGGCCGAAACAGCGAGCAGACATAGGAGCAGTTGGAATAGAGCCAGCCGGGCGTGAGCTCGCGACTTGTGGCGGCGCCGCCGACCCAGTCGTTCTTCTCGACCACCAGCACGTCGAGGCCCGCCCGCTGCAGGTAGCAGGCGTTGACGAGGCCGTTGTGGCCCGCGCCGATCACGATGGCGTCCCAGGTCTTCAAGCCGTCTCCCCTCGCGGTCTTTCGCAAGGCTGCCACGGAAAATCCTCACCTGTCCAGCCATTTTGAATGAACGTTCAACAAGAGCGCTTGCGATTTCCTCCAACTGCGCTAGGGTTTTGCATACTGTCGACCGATCCGCGCGGGAGAGTTGCGGGCCATGCACGACCAGCCCGAATATGACGACACCGCGATCCGCTTCCTGGAAGCGCTGTGGGGCGACGGCTGGCTGTCGCCCGGTGGTCCGGACGAGGTCGACCGCGTGCTCGAGGGCGTCGACGTCAAGGGCAAGCGCGTGCTCGACATCGGCTGCGGCTCGGGCGGCATCGCGATCCATATCTTCAGGCAGCACGGCGCGGCCCATGTCACCGGCTTCGACATCGAGGAGCCGGTGATCCGCCACGCGATCGACCGCGCCGCGATGTGCGGGCTCGCCAACGTCGTCGAGTTCGTGCAGGCGCCGCCGGGCGCGCTGCCCTTTCCCGACGAGAGTTTCGACGTCGTCTTTTCCAAGGACGCGCTGCTGCACGTTCCGGACAAGGACGCGATGTTCGCCGAGATCTTCCGCGTGCTGAGGCCCGGCGGCACATTTGCCGCGTCGAACTGGATGATCTCCCACGACGGCGAGCCGTCGGACGACATGAAGGCCTATATCGCGGCGGAAGGCCTGAGCTTCGCCATGGCATCGCCCGCCCGCTACCGCGCGGCGATGGAGCGCGCCGGCTTCCGTGATGTCGTCACGGTCGACCGCAATCCATGGTACCGCGAGGTCGCGCGTGGCGAGTTGGAGAACCTCAAAGGCCCGATGTTCGAGAAGGCTTCGAACGCGGTCGGCGAGGACTATGTGCGCAAGAACATCAAGACCTGGGAAGCGATGCAGAAGGTGCTTGACTCCGGCGAGCACCGGCCCACCCATCTGCGCGGAAACAAGCCGGAATAATCAGACAGATGCTCAAGACCGCCGAACGCCCGAAATCGGAACAGCCCAGAGAAGCTGACAGCGAACGCAAGGGCCGCAAGGCCTCGAAGGAGACGCGGCGGCTGCAACTGATCGAGGCGACGATCGATTCGCTGGCGAAGCGCGGCTATTCCGAGACGACGATGGCCGACGTGGCGGACGGCGCCGGTCTGTCGCGCGGCATCGTCAATTTCCATTTCGAGTCCAAGGAAAAGCTGCTCGTCGCCACCCTCCAGCACATGTCCGAGGAATATGCCGCCCACTGGCGCGGCGCGCTGGACAAGGCGGGCGACGATCCGGCGAAGCGGCTGGCGGCGGTCGTCGCGGCCGACTTCGACCGCGCGATCTGCTCGCGCCGCAAGCTCGCCGCCTGGTGCGCGTTCTGGGGCGAGGCGAAGTCGCGGCCGACCTACCAGGCGCTGTGCGGGTCGCGCGACCTCGCCTACCAGAACACGATGGTCGAGCTCTGCGCCGCACTTGCGAAGGATGGCGGCTACGCCTTCGATCCGGAGAAGGTCGCGCTCGGCCTCGCGGCGATGCTGGAAGGTCTGTGGCTGCGGCTGATGATGGGCGGCGAGGAGATCAACCGCGAGAAGGCGCATGAGGCCGCGCTCGAACATCTGGCGATCGTCTTTCCGAAGCACTTTGCGCAGTCCGGCGCGCGCCGGACGTAGCCCGGGACAAGGGGCGCCCAGATCAAGCATACGGGAACGAAAACGGGACAGGAGAACCCCATCATGACAGCATTCGGCATGACAGCATTCGGCAGACGGACATTGCTCACCGCATCCCTTGCCGCCGCGCTCGCCGCGTCGGTGTCGACCGTGTCGCTCGCCGAGGATGGCGAGCTCACCATCTTCGACTGGTCGGGCTACGAGGACCCGGCCTTTCATCCGAAATATGTCGAGAAATACGGCGACTCGCCGACCTTTACCTTCTTCGGCGACGAGGACGAGGCGTTCGAGAAGATTCGCGCCGGCTTCAAGACCGACCTCGCGCACCCCTGTTCGCAGAGCGTGGTGAAGTGGCGCGAGGCGGGCATCCTGCAGCCGCTCGACACCTCGAAGATCCGTGGCTGGAACGACCTGAACCCCGGCATCATGGCGATGAAGAACCTCGCCACGGACGCAGACGGCAAGGCCTGGTTCATGCCCTGGGACTGGGGCAACACCGCGCTGACCTACAACAGCGAGAAGATCAAGCGGGAGGAGGTGACCTCGCTGAAGGCCTTCGCCGACCCGAAGTTCAAGGGCCGCGTCTCGATCGGTGACAATGTCGACGACGCCTATGCGCTGGCGAGCCTCGTCATCGGGCTGAAGGACTGGACGGCGATGACGGACGAGCAGTTCAAGCAGGCCTCCGACTTCCTGCGCGAGGTGCACAAGAACGTGCGCCTCTACTGGACCGATTCGACGGAGATCGTGCAGGCGCTGGGCGGCGGCGAGGTCGACCTCGCCTGGGCCTGGAACGACGCCGGCACGCAGCTCGCCAACGAAGGCAAGCCCTTCGTCATCAATCGCGACACGGCCGAAGGCCTGACGACCTGGGTCTGCGGCTACGTGATGCTGAAGGACGCGCCCGGCAACACGGACAAGGCCTACGAGTTCCTGTCCGACGTCAACGACGACCCGGAGGTCGCCAAATACATCGTCAACGACTGGGGCTACGGCCATGCCAATGCCAAGGCGATGGAGGCGGTCGATCCCGAAGTGCTGAAGGCGAAAGGCTATGCCGACGTGGAAAAATTCGTCGACAAGACCCTGTTCCAGTCCCCCGTGCCGGCGGAGCTGAAGACCAAGATGATCGCCGAATTCGAGAAGATCAAATCGGGGTATTGAAGAGAACCGGATGGGCGGTACGGGCTTATGCGTCCTTCCTTCTCCCCGTTCGCGGGGGTCCGAAGGACGGGCGAGACAAGCGGCTCGCCCAGGCATGGGTGTCCGAAGGGCGGATGAGGAGCGCGGTCGACGGCATGTCAGCGCCGTCATTCCGGGTCCGCGCAGCGGAACCCGGAATCCAGCGCGCCAACGCTGGTGTATTAACCCGATCTGCGCTCCGGCATGGGCGCGACGGTCGGTGAACGGCCTGCCTGCCCGGCGCTCTGGGTTCCGGGTTCCGCTGCGCGGCCCCGGAATGACGGCGCGCGAAATTGTCCTCCCCGTGCACGGGAAGGCCGATTTCATAGGCGATGATGCTGCGATAAGGGCACGACAGGCGCACCTCAGGACGTATCGTGGGGTTCGACCGGCACGGCGGCGGATATGGCAAGTCTCTTGATGAACGCACCGAGGCCATGGATCGCGTCGCCCTCGTTGCCGGCCTCGTCGGACGCCTGCCCACGGTGCAGGAACGACAGGCGGCATAGCTGCGCTGCGATGGCCCGCATGTAGTGGCCGAATGCCCTGAGCGAATCGGCGATGTCCTCCGCGTCGAGAGGACTGCCGCCGAAGCCGGCCGGCATCGGGACGGGCGTCCAGGGTCTGCGCGCGAAACTCCGCAGCGTGCCTTCGACATAGGCGCTCAGCAGCGCATTGGCCTGCCAGGCGGCCCACAGCACGCACCAGCGGACCCAGAACGACCGGCCGGCAGCCCGTTCGGCCGAGTCGGCGATCGAGAACAGGCGCATGACGATCCGCGCCTTCAACGCCTGTTGCCTCCCCGCCTTCGCCCTCCAGCCCATCGCCGGCTCCCCGTTTTGACCGGACATAGTTTGGGGCAGTTTCGCGAAGGGTGGATGAAAAGATTTTGCGCGCCAACGGGAACAAGGGGTTAGCGGGAAACGGGCGGAAATCGATCCACCTCAGGGCTGACCCGGACTTCGCACGACATCAGCCTCTCGCGCCCCCTCCACCACAAGACGTAGGCTCCCACACGCCCCCTCCACCATGCTTCGCATGGTCCCCCTCCCCCGTATTACGGGGGAGGATCTACGCGCTCGGCCATTGCTTCTTATCCTTTTGATGAAGGTAGCCACGGGAGGGCGGCGAGGCACCCGATCCTCCCCTGCGAAGCGGGGGGTCCGAAGGACGGGCGAGACAAGTGGCTCGCCCCGGCAAGGGACCACGCGAAGCGTGGTGGAGGGGGCGCGACGGCGGGGATTCACGGCGTCCCCACCCTCGCCCACACCCTCGAACAGGTGTAGACGGAAGGCGAGGGTCGATCTCCAATGCATGACGTCATCATCATCGGCGCCGGCTTCACCGGTCTTTCCGCGGCTCGCGAGTTCGCGCGGCAGGGCAAGGATGTCGTCGTGCTGGAGGCGCGCGACCGGGTGGGTGGGCGGGTGGAATCGCAGGTGAATGCGCTCGGCGAGCGTGTCGACACCGGCGGGCAGTTCGCCTGCGACGACATGGCGAACGTGATGGCGCTGCTGCGCGAGCACGGGCACAGACTGGTCAGCCCCGCCTTCGAGGGACGGGACGTGTCGGTGCCGCCGCTGCCGTCAGACAGCCTCGACCGGGCGCGGCAGGGCGCGATGGAGCTGCGCGACCGCTATGTCGCAATGGACCCGGACGATCCTGCGATCGCCGGCCTCACCGTCGTCGCCTGGCTGGATCGCCAGCCGGAGGATGCGAACCAGAAGGCCGCCTTCCGCTCGATGCTGGAGGGCCTGTGGTGCCAGCCGATCGACGACGTGCCGCTGTGGTACATGATCGACAACGACCGGCGCATCACCAACGAGCAGTTCGAGCTGCAGCATTTTCCCGCACGCACGATGCATGCGCTGGCGGAGGATCTCGCGGCTGAGCTTGGCGACCGCGTGCGGCTGTCGGCGCCGGCGCGCGGGATCGTCTGGAGCGAAGGCGGCGTGAGCGTCGCCACGCCCTCCGGAACGATCGAGGCCCGCGCGGCGATCGTCGCCCTGCCGCCCTCGATGGCCGCGCGGCTCGACTACGCCCCTGCCCTGCCGGCACCTCTGGCGTATGCGCTGTCGGTGTGGCGCAGCGGTTTCGTGATCAAGCTGTTCATCCGCTACAGCCGCGCCTTCTGGCTCGACAAAGGGCTGTCGGGCGTCGTGATGTTCCGCGAACCCGCCGGACTGTTCGCCTGCGACACCGGCACGCGCGAGCGGCCGGCGCTGACCGGCTTCATCGGCGGGCCGAGCGCGCTGGAATGGCGAGAGCGGGGAGAGAATGGCATCCGCGAGGACTTCCTCGCTTTTCTCTCCGGCGCGCTGGGATCTAAGGCCGCCGCGCCGCTGGACATGCTGGTCCGCGACTGGTCCCATGACCAATGGTCGGGCGGCGCCTACAGCGACCTGATCATGGACATGAACGCTCGGGACGCCGAGGCGGTGATTGCCGCCGGCATCGGCCCGCTGCATTTCGCCTGCTCGGAGATTTCGCCGGAGTATCCGGGCTATGTGGAGGGGGCGATCGTGGCGGGGAGGATGGTGGCGGAGGGGCTCAAGTAGTTTGAAACGCTCCTAGCGGTTGGTACGGATAAAATGAGGTCCAATATCAACCCACATACGACGCGCTTTCTTCTCCAAAGCATAAGACCATTCAACACCAATAAGAGACATTGCCTGGGCAAGTCGCTTGGACGCAAGCACCTCATTGCATCCGAGGCGAATGATGCTTAGCTCATCGTATCGGTCTCCTTGCGGAGTTACTCCGTACCTTTTAGCCAGTTGATTGAAGTCTCGGTCTATGACGACGAGAACGGCTTGATTTGCAAGAGCGGTCGCACAGACAAGTCGATCATCCGCTTGCTCCATCAGGACCTGATCGTAGAAAATCACAGTGTGGTGGTTAGCTAGAAAAATATCTGAAACGGAAACCGGGACACCGGCATCTAAGAGGACACGAAAGCTGCCGTGTTTCCCGGTCACGCAGCCTCGTCAAAGGCAATGGCAGCGCGAATGTCATCCTCGGTTAGAGATGGATATTCGCGTTTGATTTGATCAACGGAATAGCCTGCGTCAGCAAACGACTTTACGCTGCTCACTGGCACGCGAGTGCCGGCTATTACAGCCTGATTATGAACAACGCCGCGCTTGCGCTCTATACTCCCGATCTTGTCAGCGTCACGAACACCAAGTTGCTTGATCCGCTCATGCATACCACTAACGACGATTTTTAGAGGTATCTGAAGTACTTCCTGCCCAGAGCCGGCTTCATATCGGGTCGCATTTTCGCGTTCAATGACGACCTTTTTTCCTCTTACGTAGAGGATACTCTTCACCCACCTTTCATCGCCCAAGTGAGAAAGCTCTTCCTTGACCTCCCGGAGGTGTGGGAACGATACTCGCGTCTCATTGCGAAGCTGGTTCAGCACGCGAAGTGAGAGAAGATCGCGAAATGAGTAAAGTCGGCTATAAGCTCGTCCAGATTCATGAAAATCTATACTCGGAACAAAGAAACCGCTTTTGTACCAAGACGCGAGCTGACGCTTGCTAACGCCAGTCAGGCGAGCAGCTTGGTCCTCAGTGAACGCTGCTATAACGTTCATCGATTCGCGACCTGACATTTTCTACTCCGCATCAAAGCAGTCTAAACTTCGCAGCGATGCGCGCAAGATCACATTTCCGCGGCGAGAAGATCCTATCTATGCCTCGCCAAAACGTTAAAATGTAGGCCGACCCGTCAATCCGCCAGCGCCACCAGCGCGTCGGGATCGTAGCCCAGCCTGATCCTTGCCCCGAGCGGCAGGTCGTCGGCGCCGAAATCGTTGGTCTCGGTGACCGAGAGCGGCTTTTCCATGCCGGGCACGTCGACAACGAGATGGGTGATCTCGCCGAAATAGTGCCGCTCGACCACCGTGCCGGCGATCTCGTGCTTCGCGGTCGCGTCGTCCCACAGGACGCGCAGGCGCTCCGGGCGGATGCCGAGGGTGGCCTCGCGGCCCTTGGCGGCGAAGGCGCGCGGCTTTTCAGTCTTGATCCGCCCGAAAGCGGCCGTGTCGACGACGATCGACTCGCCGTTTTCCTCGACGAGGTCGGCGCGGATAAAATTCATGCCGCCGAGGAAGTCGGCGACCTGGCGGTTGACCGGCTTCTGGTAGATTTCCTTCGGCGTCGAGACCTGCGCGATACGGCCGCCGAACATGACGGCGATGCGGTCGGACATGGCGAGCGCCTCGTACTGGTCGTGCGTGACCAGGATGAAGGTGATGCCGACAGCTTGCTGCAGCTTGCGCAGTTCGACCTGCATCTGCTCGCGCAGCTTCTTGTCGAGCGCCGAGAGCGGCTCGTCGAGCAGGAGCACCTTGGGCCGCATGACCAGCGCACGCGCCAGCGCGACGCGCTGCCGCTGGCCGCCGGAGAGCTCGGTCGCGCCGCGGTTCTGCAGGCCGGCGAGCGAGACCATCGACAGCGCTTCGTCGACGCGGCGCTTCTCCTCGGCCGCGCCCAGTTTCATCCGCTTCAACCCGTAGGCGACGTTCTCGCCGACCTTGAGATGCGGGAAGATGGCGTAGGACTGGAACACCATGTTGGTGGGCCGCGCATTGGCGGGGATGCCGGCCATCGGCTGGCCGTCGATGGCGATCGTGCCCGAGGTCGGCTGGTCGAAGCCGGCGATGAGCCGGAGCAACGTGGTCTTGCCGCAGCCGGAGGGGCCGAGGAGAGAAAAGAACTCGCCTTCGCGGATGGTCAGCGTCGCGCGGTCGAGGGCGTGGAAATCGCCGTAGCTGCGCGTCACGGCATCGATCTCGATCATCGGTCGCGCGGCGGGTTCAGGCAAGCAGACCTCCGGTCGTCTGGGTTCGCTCCTGCGCGCGGCGACGCATGAGTTCGGCGATGGTGAGAAGAAGGATGGACGCGACCAGAAGCAGCGTGCCGAGCGCCAGCACCCCCGGCAGCCGCGCGGCGAAGCGCAGCTGGCCCCAGATATAGACCGGCAGCGTCACGTCGTTGCCGCCGAGGAAGAAGGCCATCATGAAATCGTCGAGCGAGATGGTGAAGCCGACCAGCAGGCTGGAGATGATCGCCGGCGCCATCATCGGCAGCGTGACGCGCCGGAAGGTGCCGAAAGAGGTCTCGCCGAGATCGGCCGAGGCCTCCTCCAGGCTGCTGTCGAAACCCTCGAAGCCGGAAATGAGCACCGAGATCGAATAGGGCAGGCAGACGAGCACGTGGCCGAGCGTGACGGTGAAGAGCGTCAGCGGCATGCCGATTGCGAGCACGATGATCAGGATCGACACGGCGACGATGATCTCGGGCATGACCAGCGGCGCCATGATCAGCCCCTGCATGGCGCGCTGGCCGCGGAAGCGGTAGCGCGTCAGGGCGCGGGCGGCGCAGATGCCAAGCACGGTGGATAGAAGCGCGGCTGCCACGCCGACCAGGAGGCTGTTCCAGGCGGCGTCGAGCAGCGCCGGCGTCCTGGGCAGGCCGGCATACCATTTGAGCGTGAAGCCGGAGAGCGGAAACTGCGGCGACGGCGACGCGTTGAGCGAGAAGACCGGCAGGAGCAGCACCGGCAGGTAGAGGAACAGGATGAACAGAACGGCATAGGCCGGCAGCCAGCTTCCGGCGAAACGGCGCGCCGGGTTCATCGCAGCGCCCTCACCGCCGCGCGCAGCGCCAGCACTGCGCCGCCGGCCATCAGGCAGACGGCGATCATGGTGGTGACAGAGAGGGCCGCACCGAGCGGCTTGTTCATCGCGCGGCCGAACTGCGCCTGGATGGCGTTGGCGATCATGACGCCGTCGGTGCCGCCGACCATCTTCGGCGTGACGTAGTCGCCGACGGTCGGGATCATCACGATCAGCAGCGCGGCGATGACGCCGGGCAGCGAGAGCGGCAGCGTGACGCGCAGGAAGGAGCGCATGGGACCGTCGCCGAGATCGGTCGCGGCCTCGATCAGCGTCCGGTCGACCTTCTCCAGCGAGACGAAGATCGGCAGGATGGCGAAGGCCACCCAGGCATGGGTGA
Organism: Mesorhizobium australicum; assembly: GCF_900177325.1. NCBI lineage: Bacteria > Pseudomonadati > Pseudomonadota > Alphaproteobacteria > Hyphomicrobiales > Phyllobacteriaceae > Mesorhizobium > Mesorhizobium australicum. The sequence goes on from NZ_FXBL01000004.1 coordinate 4,805,963, forward strand.
GCGTGATCAGCACGGCGGTGGAATTGTAGAGGAAGGCGTCCGACGGCTCGGTCGTGATGCCGAGCCCCATCAGCGCCGAGTTGATGACGCCGTTGTAGCCGAGCACGACCTTCCAGGCCATGACGCGCAGGAGATAGCTCGTCCAGAACGGCACGGTGATGACGAACAGCCAGATGTTCTTGTGCCTGCCGCCGTGGAACGAGATGAAATAGGCCACCGGATAGGCGAGCGCGACGGTGAGCACGCTGACGGTGAGCGAGATCCACAGCGAGCGAAACAGCAGGTCCTGGTAGATCGGCTCGAAGATCGCCTGCCGGTAGTTCTCCAGCGTGAAGGTGCGGTCGACGGTGAGGTAGGTCTGCGTCCAGAACGAATGCGCGATGACGACGACCACCGGCAGGCCGAGCATGGCCAGCGCATAGAGGAACGGCGCGGAGATGAGCGTGTAGCCCTTCGCCTCCTCCGACTGCAGAAAGGATCCGGTTCGCGCGCGGGACGCAGGCCCTGCCGAAACCCCTTCCGCAGCCGCAGCCATCATCTGGCTCCGTGCCTACGGATGGGTCGCAAGAGGGGCGTGAGTGCCATTCGCTCTTCCCGGCGCGGATCGGTTCCGCGCGCCTATCAACCGGCTTTCCGGCATCATGCGCAAGTCCCAATTGAAATCAAGCGCTATTTCTGCCATATTGACTGAACGGATATTCAAAACAGGACGAATTTCCTTTTGATTTCCGTCGTTTTTGCTTTCATGTGCCGTGACTGACGGCACCCTTCGGCGGGAGCAGCAGATGGCCGCACTCGAAAAGCTCGACGCCGCGGACGCGGCCGGCGACGGGACCACGGAGCGCGCGGCCCGGCACCTTGTCCAGCCATGGCCGACGGCGGGCCAGATCGGCGCGGAGGCGCGCACCTATATCGCGTACGGCGACGGCATCTACATCACGGGCGCCGGGGGCGAGCGGCTGATCGACGGGCCGGCCGGCATGTGGTGCGTCAATGTCGGGCACCGGCGCGCGGAACTGGCGGACGCGATGCGCGACCAGGCGATGGAGCTCTCCTACAACACGCCCTGGTACACGATGAACGAGCCGTCGGTGGCGCTGTCGGAGCGGCTGGCCGCACACGCGCCAGGCGATCTGAACCATGTCTTCTACACGACCGGCGGCTCGTCCGCGGTCGAGACGGCGCTGCGCTTCATGCAGTTCTACAACAATGTGCGCGGCCGGCAGGAGAAGAAGACGATCCTGTCGCGCCAGGGCGCCTATCACGGCTCAACCTATCTCTCCGGCTCCCTCAACGGCCGCCCGCGCGACCGCGACTGGATGGACGGCGCCGACGGCATGGTGGTCAAGCTCTCCTCGCCCAATCCGTTCCGGCGGCCGGCGGGGATGAGCGTCGAGGCGTTTTCGGATTTTCTCGTCGAGGAATTCCGCGAGACCGTGGCGCGCATCGGCGCGGAGCGGATCGGCGCCTTCGTGGCCGAGCCGATCCAGGCCTCGGGGGGCGTGATCGTGCCGCCGGACGACTACCTGCCACGCATCGCGCAAATCTGCCGCGACAACGACATCCTCTACATCTCCGACGAGGTGGTGACGGCGTTCGGGCGCGTCGGCGAGGTTTTCGCGTCGCTGGACGTGTTCGGCGTCGAGCCGGACATGATCACCTTCGCCAAGGGCGTCACCTCCGGCTATTTCCCGCTCGGCGGCGTGATGATGTCGGACCGGCTGTTCGAGACGCTGCGCCGCTCGAACCATCCCGACGCGATGTTCGCGCACGGGCTGACCTATTCCAGCCACCCGGTCGGCTGCGCGGTGGCGCTGAAGAATCTCGACCTTCTGGAAGGCGGCATCCTCGACCATGCGCGTTCGGTCGGACCCTATTTCCAGCAGCGGCTGAGGACGCTGGAGGAGCTGCCGCTGGTCGGCGAGGTGCGCGGCCTCGGCCTGATGGCCTGCATCGAATGCGTCGCCGACCGCGACAGCATGAACCCGCTGAAGCTCGACAACGAGGTCGGCAGGCGCATCGACCGGCACTGCCAGGAGCTGGGTCTTCTGGTGCGGCCGCTGATCAACATGTGCGTGATGTCGCCGCCGCTGGTGATCAGCCGGGAACAGGTCGACGACATGGTCGCGATCCTGCGCGAAGGCATCTCGCGAACGATGGACGACCTGCGCAGAGAAGGGCTGTGGAGGGGGTGAGAACCCTCGCCGCGTCGACTACGCGGCAGCGTCCGACCGGTCGATGCCATCGACCGCTCGAAGCGCGGGAACGGCGAAATCGCTGAACGCACGAACGACCGGCCGCATGAAGCGGACGGAGGGATAGGCAAGGAACGCCTCCGTCGGCCTGACCTCATAGCCCGGCAGGATATGGACGAGCCGCCCGTCCGCCAGCTCGTCGTTGACCAGAAGCCGCTGGACGGGACCCGCCGCGTGGCCGCTGAGAAGCGTCGCGGAGATCACCTCCGCATTGTTGGTCCGCAGGACCGGCCGGACCGGGACGTCGACCGACGCTTCCCCTTGCTGAAGGGTGAGCGTGTCGCGCTGTGACAGCAAGGTGGAACTGGTGATCACGTCGATCTCGGACAGACGCTCGACCGTTTCGATGGGCCCGCTCCGCTGCAGGAAGGTCGGTGAGGCGACCAGGATTCGTCGGACAAGGCCCAGGCGACGCACGATCAGTTCCTGCCCCGCCGGGCGGCCGTATTTCACCGCGATATCGAAGTTCTCGTAGACGAGGTCGACCTCACGGTTTTCCACAACGAGATCGATCGTGACCGCCGGAAACAGCTTCTGGAAACGCATCACGATCGGGTGCAGGTGCCTGGCGCCAATGCACGAGGGGGCATGGAGGCGCAGCGGGCCTTCGATCGCTCCCATGTCGCGGCGCACCCCTTCCAGCGCGGCGTCGATCGCAGCCAGCGCCGAACGGCTCGCATCGTAGAGCGCCTGACCTTGCGGCGTGGGCCGGACCACCCGGGCGGAGCGCTCGAGCAACCTGGCACCGAGATGCTGCTCGAGATTGCGCAGATGTTTGGTGACGGCGGGCTGCGAGACGGAAAGATCGCGGGCAGCGGCAGTGACGGAACCGCGTTCGACGGTACGGACGAACGCGCGCAAGGCGACGGCGATATTCATTCACATATCCGATGGCTATGGCTTCTATGACCTCATAACACATGGACACCGTGCGTGCCACCGGGTCTAACGGCGCCACAGGTTTCACGAGGTTCCCAGCAGTCAAATGATGATCACCAGACGCAGTCTACTGGCCGGCGCGTCGCTGGCGCTTGCAGGGTGCTCGATGCAACAGCGCCCGTCCATCGCTCCCGGACCGACAGCCGAGACCTCCTATGCGACCATGTATTCGTCGATCGACACCGAGCCCTTTCCGGTTCCGGCGATCGACCTGAAACGGGTCAAGCCGCAATTCCTGCGCCGTGTCGTGGTCTATGAGACCGAAAGGCAACCCGGGACCATCGTGGTCGATCCCGCCGCGCGCTACGCCTATCTGGTGATGCAGGACGGCCGTGCGATGCGCTACGGCATCGGCGTCGGCAAGCAGGAAGGGTTCAATTTCCAGGGCGAGGCGACGATCGCCCGCAAGGCCGAATGGCCGGGCTGGCGCCCGACGCCGGCGATGATCGCGCGGGAGCCGGATCGGTACGGCCCGCTGAAGGAAGGGCTGCCCGGCGGAAACGGCAATCCGCTCGGTCCCCGCGCACTCTACCTCTACACGAATGGCGAAGACACGTATTACCGGCTGCACGGCACAGTGGAGCCGTGGACGATCGGCACCATGGTTTCGTCCGGGTGCATTCGCCTGCTGAACCAGGACATCATGGATCTGTACCGTCGCGTTCCGGTCGGCACGAAGGTCGTCGTCCTTCCGGTAAGCGGATCATCGGCTTGAGGACAGGCGGAGCTTCCACATTCAGGCCCTGAGGCGCGGCAGATCTATCCTCGCCGACAGTCCGCCGAGCTCCGAGCGGCCGAGGGTGACCGAGCCGCCATAGGCTTCCGTTATGTCGCGAACGATCGCGAGGCCGAGGCCGGCGGCGCCGCTACGGTCCAGCCTGCCGCCGCGCGCGAGCGCGACCGCGCGCTCGTCTTCTGCGAGCCCCGGGCCGTCGTCCTCGACCAGCAGCGAGATCGTCCCGGCAGTGCCCTCCCATCCGACACGGACGCGGGAGCGCGCATGACGCGCAGCGTTGTCGAGGAGGTTGCCGAGCATCTCGTTGAGGTCGTCTCCATCGACGGGAAGGAGGACGGTATCGGGAACGCCCACCGTGATGGTCTTGCCTTCCGCCGCCGGGATGCGCTCGACAACGCGTGCGATTCGCCGCGCCGCGTCCGCGAGCGGCGTCGCGGCGCGGCTGGTGCCGTGGCGCAACCGGGTGCGGGTGAGCTCGCGGTCGACATGCCGGCGCATCGAGTCTGCCAGCGCTTCGAGATTGTCTGCGATCTCACGGTCGCCGCGCTCGCGCAGCCTGCGTATGTCTGCGGCGATCGCGGTGAGCGGGGTCTTGAGGCCGTGCGCCAGGTCCGCGGCACGATCGCGCGCACGGACAAGCTCGCGTTCCTGAGTGTCGAGAAGCGAGTTCATCTCGGTGACCAGCGGCTCGACCTCGCGCGGCACCCGGGTCGACAGCCGGCGTGCCCTGCCCGCGCGAACCTCGCCGACGGCTTCAGCGACAGCGGCGAGCGGGCGCAGGCCCGAAACGATCTGAATCCATATGCCGGCGGCGAGCATCGATCCAAGGGCGGCCAGCACATAGCCCGTATCGCGCGCAAAGCCGCTCCGGAGCTCGGCAAGCTGGGCCCGGTCGATGCCGACCGTCACGCGCAGGCGATGGTCGACGCCGTCGACCGGCACGACCAGGTTGCGCTCATGCAGAAGGAGGGAGGTTCCCTGCGGACCCGCCGTATCGCGGGTCAGTTCTGCGCCGGCAGCGACTTCCGGCCCGCGCGGGATGACAAAATCCCACAGCGAACGGGAGGCCAGCCGCCCCCCGGCCGTCTGATCCTCGATTTGCCAGTAGAGCCCTCCGAACGGTCGCGAGAAGCGGGGATCGGCGGGTTCGCGGGCGAGGCTGAGCGTGCCGATCCGATCGATCCGGAGCGTGCCGGCGATCGACTGGAGATGGGTGTCGAGTTCCTGCCCGACGCGGCGATCCAGATGACGCGAGAACAGGGCGGACAGGCCGATGCCCGTGACGACGAGCGCGACCGCCAGCAGGCCGAGGCCGAGTGCGAAGAAGCGCAGCCGGAGCGAACGGGTCGACCTCACGATGACGCCGCCTCGTCCGGAACGAGGTAGCCGAAGCCGCGGCGGGTCTCGATCAGCGCTGCCGGCAGCTTGCGCCGCACGCGTCCGACCAGCACCTCGACCGCGTTGGATTCACGCTCGAAATGCTGAGCCTGCAGATGTTCCGCCAGTTCCTGCTGCGGCACGACGCGGCCGCGATTGAGCATGAGGTATGCGACGAGGCGATATTCCTGCGGAGACAGCGCGACGGGCACGCCGCGTACGGCAAGCCGCATCTGGCGGGTGTCGAGTTCTGCCTCGCCCACCCGGATCACCGCCGAGGAATGGCCCGACGAGCGCCGGATGATGGCCCGCAGGCGCGCAAGAAGCTCTTCCATGCGGAACGGCTTCGGCAGGTAGTCGTCAGCGCCGGCGTCTATGCCCTCGACGCGCTCGCTCCAGGTTCCCCGCGCGGTCAGCACCAGAACCGGAAAGTCGCGGCCGGCCTCGCGCCACCGCTTGAGGATGGCAAGCCCGTCCATGCCCGGCAGGCCGAGGTCAAGGACGCAGGCGCCGTAGGATTCGATGTCGCCCTGAAACCAGCCGTCCTCGCCGTTAGCCACCGCATCGACCACGAACCCGCCGGCCTCCAGCGCGGCGGCGACATCCTCGCGGATGAGACGGTCGTCCTCGACGAGCAGCACGCGCATCTCAATCGTGCCCCGTGTCGAGGATGCGTCCGGTCGCGGGGTCGACCTTGATCTCGAGGCGGCGTCCGTCGGGGCCGAGAAGATAGATCTCGTAGACCAGGCCGGCGTCATCGTTCTCCAGCTCGACCTCGAGCACGTCGCCCGTGAGACCATGCACGCGCAGGAGTTCGATGATGCGGGCAAGCGGCAGCACCTCGCCGCGCTCCCGCGCCCGCTCGATCGTCCTGCGGTCGTCGTCGCCGCCCTTGTCGGCGAGCGCGGGCGAGATGCCGGCAATGAGGACCGCGAAGCAGGCGGCGAGAGGGACACGCATGCGCGTTTCCTAGCACATCCGCGGATGACAAATCGCTGACATCCCCGCTCAGCGGTCTGTCATCGCGAGCCTGCGAGAAAGGCGGCGTCGAAGGGCAGAAGCCCGAATTGAGAAGGAGACAGACATGAACAAGCTCGCTTTCATCCTCACCCTCGCCGCCACCCCGTTCGTGGCCTCGGCCGCCCTCGCCTCACCGTCCTGCGGCAACGCTCCCCAGTCCAGCTGGATGAGCCTGAAGGACGTCGAGGCCAAGGCAACCGCGATGGGCTACAAGGTGCGCCAGGTGAAGATCGAGGACGGCTGCTACGAGGTCTACGCGCTCGACAAGGACGGCAAGCGCGTCGAGGCCTATTTCAACCCGGTGACTGCCGAGGTCGTCGAAACCAAGCTCGACGACTGATGAGCGCGGAACCGATGAGACCGGATGCCGGCGGCGCGATGCCGCCGACCACGGTCAAGGTGTGGGATCCGTTCGTGCGGGTTTTCCACTGGGCTCTGGTCGCCCTGTTCGTCTTCGCCTTCCTGACTGGAGACGAGTGGCAGGGCCCGCACGAAACCGCCGGCTACGTCATCGCCGGCCTCGTGGCCGCGCGCATCCTGTGGGGCCTCATCGGCAGTCGGCATGCGCGCTTCTCGACCTTCGTCCGATCGCCGGTTGAGGTGGCTCGCTTTATCGGTGCAACGGCACGGTTTTCCGCACCGCGCTATCTCGGTCACAATCCAGCCGGAGCGGCGATGATTCTCGCCCTGCTCGCGGCGATCGGCGTCATCGCGACGACGGGATACATGATGACCACCGATGCCTATTGGGGCGTCGAATGGGTCGAGGGAATGCACGAGACCGCTGCCTGGGGCACGCTTGGACTGATCGTGCTGCATGTGGCGGGCGTCGCTCTCGCCAGCATCGAGCATCGGGAAAATCTCGTTCGGGCGATGTTCACGGGACGCAAGCGGGCGCCGGGAGCCGACGACCGCGCTTGACCAGGACGTTCACGCCGGCGGGCGAGGTCGCGCCCGCCGGCATGCCACCCGATCAACGTTGCGAGAGCAGCGCCTCGTTCAGCCCCCAGACGTCCTTTTCCTCGGGCGCCGATTCGAGATTGACCACCGGCAGGACGGCGCGGATATGGTCGTGGTGGGTGCGCACGCCGTATTCGAGGTCCGACAGGTAGAATCCTTCGAAGCCGTTCGATGTCATCGACTCGTTCGACCATTCGGACAGTTGCACGTCCTCCGCCATCGTGTCGCGATCGATGCGGAAGGCAAGATAGCGCGCGGCGGCCTGCTCGCGGCTCTCGTCGGCATAGCGGTAGATCGCACCGCGCAGCAGCGTCTGGCCGGTGGAGAGCGGAAATTCCTGGTAGAACTGGACCGTCTCCGGCGTCATCGCGATCACCATATTCGGGAACAGACCGTAATAGATCCAGGCACGACGAAGCGGTTCGGGCAGGCGCTCCGGCTGCGGCGCGATCTTGACGTAGTTGCGCACGCTCCAGCGTCGGCCGGCATGCGGATTGTAGGTGGCGAAGGAGCGCGAGACGCCGTTGACGAACGGCTCGTCGTAATAGGTCGAACCGTAGAGATCCTGCAGCGCCGGATGGGCCATCGCAACGTGATAGCCCTCGTTGTCGACGTCACGCACCGACTTCCAGTTGACGTTCGACACGCTCGACCAGATGCCCCAGGAGGGCACCATCTCCTCTACTCGGTAAGGCGCGATTTCGGCCTCGTGCCGCCGCATCAGCTCGGCGACGTAAGGCTGCGGACCGGGGCGGAAGCGGATGAAGATGAGCCCCATCCAGATTTCGAGGTCGAGCTGCTTCAGGCCGAATTCATGCCTGTCGAGATCGGGGAAGGAACGCGGCCGCGCGGCGCCACGCAGCGTGCCGTCGAGATTGTAGACCCAGCCGTGGAACGGGCAGACCAGCGCGTTGCGGCAGTTGCCCTGGTTGTCGGCGACGACTCTGCTGCCCCGATGCCGGCACATGTTGAGGAAGGAGCGCACGACCCCGTCCTTGCCGCGCACGACGAGCGCGCGCTCGCCGACCACGTCCATCGCCAGGTAGTCGCCGGGGTTCGGCACGTCGGACACGTGGCCGACGATCTGCCAGTGGGTGCGAAACAGGTGCTCCTTCTCCAGTTCGAGGAGCGCCGGACTGTGATAGGTCCAGCCCGGAAGGCCACTGCGGTCCCAGTCGTTCGGAATAGCCACATTGCCCGCATGGCGGTTCATGAAAGCCCCCGTTCTTATTGAATGTTCATTCAATAAGAACATATTTATCTTTATAATGCAATGGGTTGTGCAAAACGCCCTAGATATGCAGCGCGTGATGCGACTGAACTTGGCGAACCCCCGCGCCGAGTCTGCCCGGATTTCCGTCGTGAAATCCGCGCCTTAGCCAAGCTTCGCCGCGAGCCGGCGAGGGCATGGATGCGATTGTCGATATGCCCTGAAATCCAAGGGCGTGGAAGCGACCCTCAGGTCGACTTCACGCGCAGGCGCACGATGCGGTTCCTCTCGCGCTTCAGCACCACGAAGCGCTTGCCGTGGAAGGTAAAGGCCTGCTTCTCCTCGGGAATGGTCTGCGCCTCGTGGATGACGAGGCCGGCGACCGTCACCGCCTCGTCGTCCGGCAGGTTCCAGTCGAGCGCCCGGTTGAGGTCGCGGATCGGCACCGTTCCGTCGACGATGACCGATCCGTCCGGCTGCTGGCGCACCCCCTGCATGTCGATGTCGTGCTCGTCGGCGATCTCGCCGACGATCTCCTCGATGATGTCTTCCAGCGTGACGAGGCCTTCGACCTCGCCATATTCGTCGACCACGATCGCGATGTGCGCCTTGCGGCGCAGGAAGGCGTTGAGCTGGTCCTGCAGCGAGGTCGTGTCGGGGACGAACCAGGGCTTCGACGCGACCTTCATGATGTCGATGCGGGAGAAATCGTGCTGAACCTCGTGCAGCGCCCGCAGCAGGTCCTTGGCGTGGATGACGCCGACGATGTTGTCGATTGAGCCGCGCCAGACCGGGATCCGCGTATAGGGGCTCCGCAGCACCTCCGCCACGACGGTTGCCGGCGGCGCGTCGCCGTCGACGGCGCGGATCGACGTGCGGTGCACCATGATGTCGGAGACTTCGAGCTCCGCGAGGTCGAGCAGGCCGCCGACGCGGTCGCGGTCGGCCTTGATGAACGCGCCCTCGCGATGCAGCACTTCCAGCGTGCCGCGCAGTTCGTCATGCGCCGACAGGAGCGACGTGTCGCTGGACAGGTTGATGCCGAACACCCGCAGCAGACCGCGGACGGCGCCATTGGCGAGAATTGAAAGAGGCCCGAACAGGAACACGATGAAGCGGGCGAAGGGCGAGACGAAAAGCGCGAACTGCTCGGGGCGCGCCAGGGCCCACGATTTTGGCAGGATCTCGGAGAAGATCACCAGGAGCACGGTCATGCCGATGGTTGCGTAGATGACGCCGGCGTCGCCGAAGATGGTCAGAAGCAGGCTCGTCGCGAGCGCGGAGGCAAGGATGTTGACGAGGTTGTTGCCGATCAAGAGCGCGCTGACCAGCCGGTCCTTGCGCTCAATGAGTTGCTCGACATGCCGGGCGCGGGTGTCGCCGCCAGCCGACAGCGCATGGAGACGAGCCCGCGACGCGGCGGTCATTCCCGTCTCGGTGCCGGAAAAGAAAAAGGACAGGACAATAAGGAACAGGATCGCCCCACCGGTGACAAGGAGCGTCGTGTCGATCGTCACAAAAGGTTCTCCCTGAGAAAGGAAAGGACTTCGGAGGCCGGCACGTCCTTGGCGATGAAGGACTGCCCGATGCCGCGCGTCAGGATGAAGGTGAGCGCGCCGCGCGATACCTTCTTGTCCTGCGAGATGTATTCCAGAAGCCGCTCGGCGCCGGGGAGCTCGCCCGGCACGTCGGACATCCGCCACGGCAGCCCGACGTCGCGCAGGTGCCGCTCGACTCGCTCGGCGTCGTCGAGGCTGGCGAGGTTCATCCGCGCCGAGAAGCGGTGCGCCAGCGCCATGCCGATCGCCACGCCCTCGCCATGGACGAGGCGGGCGGAATCGTAGGCGGTCGCGGCTTCGAGCGCGTGGCCGAAGGTGTGGCCGAGGTTGAGCAGCGCCCGGTCGCCGGTCTCGAACTCGTCGCGGGCGACCACATCGGCCTTGGCCTGGCAGGACACGGCGATTGCCCGGGTGCGGGCGGGTCCGCCGGAGAAGACCTCCTGCCAGTTGGCCTCCAGCCAGGCGAAGAAGTCGGGCCGGTCGATCAGGCCGTATTTCGCCACCTCGGCATAGCCGGCGCGGAACTCTCGCTCGGAGAGCGTATCGAGCGTGCCGGTGTCGGCGATCACCAGCTTCGGCTGCATGAACACGCCGACCAGGTTCTTGCCGCGCGGCGTGTTGATGCCGGTCTTGCCGCCGACGGAGGAATCGACCTGCGCCAGAAGCGAGGTCGGCACCTGGACGAAGTTCATGCCGCGCCGGACGATGCCCGCCGCGAAGCCGGTGAGGTCGCCGATCACGCCGCCGCCGAGCGCAATGACGGCGTCGCGCCGCTCGAGCCTGGCGCCAAGCACGCCGTCGACCACCTGTTCGAGATGCTCGAAGCTCTTGGTCTTCTCGCCCGGCGGAAGCGTGATCGCCACCGTCTCGATGCCGGCCTTGGACAGGCTGTCGGTCAGCGCGGGAAGCCAGGCGGCCGCGACGTTGCCGTCGGTGACGATGGCCGCACGCACGCCGGGCAGCCGCGCGGCGATCTCGGTTCCGGCGCGCTCGATCAGGCCCTTGCCGATGAGGATGTGGTAGCTGCGCTCGCCGAGGCCGACGGTGACGACCTCGGGCACGCCGGTCGCGCCCATCGCATTCATGCGGCACCCTCCTTCGACTGCTCCTCGCGGTCAAGCCAGGACGACAGGGCCTCGAGCACCTCGGCCATGATCTCCTCGCGCCGCACGTCGCGGGTCGTGACCGTGATGTCGGCGAGCCCGTAGACGGGATAGCGCTCGGCCATCAGGCGCTCCATCACCGCGCGCGGGTCTGGCGCCTTGAGCAGCGGCCGGTTGGGCTTCTTGGCGACGCGGGTCATCAGCGTGTCGAGGTCGGCCTTGAGCCAGATGGAGATGCCGTCGCGGACGATCGCCTCCCGGGTATGCGCGTTCATGAAGGCGCCGCCGCCGGTGGAGACCACCTGCGGGCCATCCTTGACGAGGCGGCCGACGACGCGCTCCTCCAGCGCGCGGAACTCAGGTTCGCCGTAGCGCTCGAACAGTTCGGGGATCGTCATGCGCGACACGGTCTCGATCTCGTGGTCACTGTCGACGAAGGCAAGCCCAAGCGCCTGCGCCAGCTTGCGCCCGATCGCCGTCTTGCCCGCCCCCATCAGCCCGACGAAGACGACCGAACGCCCGCCGAGCCTGTCTTTCAGGCCGGCATGCGCGGAATCCAGCGTCTCCATTTCCTGAACCATCGGATTTTCCGGGCAATTGCCAGTGTCGGGGCGTATCGACATCAAAAGGCCTAGCGCGTCAAGCAGGGCCGGTCCTGCGCCGGCGTCTTGAATTGACACAGGCGTCGTCCCATAACGGACAGGGGCGGACGACAGGACAATCAGGGCAGATCGGGGTAATGCCGACACTCTTCAGGCTTCTGACGGTCATCGCGCTCATCGTCGGGATCGTCTACGGCGCGATGCATGCGCTGGTCTTCTTCGTCAGGCCGAACAAGGGCGAGATGACCGAGCGCGTGCCGGTCGAACGCCTGATGCGCGACAAATGACGGGCGAAAGCGGATGAACAGCGCATCGCTGGTCGAGTCGTTCCTGGAGATGATGAGCGCCGAGCGCGGCGCGGCCGAGAACACGCTGGCCTCCTATCGCCGCGATCTCGACGACGCGCGCGAACACCTCTCGGGCGAGCCTGGCGGCCTGGCCGGGGCCTCGTCGGCGGCGATCCGCGGCTATCTCGACGGCATCGCGCAACGCGGCTTCGCGGCATCGAGCCAGGCGCGCAAGCTGTCGACGCTGCGCCAGTTCTACAAGTTCCTCTATTCGGAGGGCCTGCGAGCGGACGATCCCTCGGGCCCGGTGGACAGCCCGCGCAAGGCCCGCCCGCTGCCGAAAGTGCTGAGCGAGGCGGAAACCGGGCGGCTGCTCGACCGGGCGGCGGAAGCGGCGACGACCGGCGAGACCGGCACGGTGCGCATGCTGGCGCTGGTGGAGGTTCTCTACGCCACCGGGCTTCGCGTCTCCGAGCTCGTCTCGCTGCCGGTCGGCGTCGCGACACGCGACGAACGCTTCTTCATCATCCGCGGCAAAGGCGGCAAGGAACGCATGGTGCCGCTGTCGCCAAAGGCGCGCGCGGCGATGCGCGACTGGCTGGCGCTGCGCAACGCCGAGCCGAAGCTTGCCGAGAGCCCCTGGCTTTTCCCCTCGCATTCGGAGCAGGGCTACCTGCCCCGGCAGGTTTTCGCCCGCGACCTGAAGACGCTTGCCGCCGGCGCGGGGATCGGCGCCAATCGCGTCTCGCCGCATGTGATCCGCCACGCCTTCGCCAGCCACCTGCTGCAGAACGGCGCGGACCTGCGAGCGGTGCAGGAATTGCTCGGCCATTCCGACATATCCACGACGCAAATCTATACGCATGTACTGGAGGAAAGGCTCGTGCGGCTGGTGCACGACCATCACCCGCTTGCCGATTAGGATGCGCGACGGTATGTGGAGGCTCGATTTCGCGCGCCGCAGACCCCATCTGGGGGCGATGCGCCGCCTATCCTACCTGTTTCCGGCGCGTGGTTCGCGAACGTATGTTTAATTATCTCGATTTCGAAAAGCAGCTTGCCGACATCGAAGCGAAGATCGCCGAGTTGCGGAAGCTGTCGGCTGACGGCAGCGTCGACTTCGCCGACGAGATCGCCCGGCTGGAGAAGCGGTCGCAGGATCTGCTGCGCGATCTCTACAAGGCGCTGACGCCCTGGCAGAAGGCGCAGGTGGCCCGCCATCCCGACCGTCCGCACTGCCTGGACTACGTGCGGACCCTGTTCACGGATTTCACGCCGCTGGCCGGCGATCGCAGCTTCGGCGACGACCATGCCATCATCGGCGGCTTCGCCCGCTTCCGCGGCGAACCGGTCGCGATCCTGGGCCAGGAGAAGGGCGCAGACACCAAATCGCGCCTGAAGCACAATTTCGGCATGGCGCGGCCCGAGGGCTACCGCAAGGCCGTGCGCATCATGGAACTCGCCGACCGGTTCAAGGTGCCGGTGGTGACGCTGGTCGACACGGCCGGCGCCTATCCGGGCATCAACGCCGAGGAGCGCGGGCAGGCCGAGGCGATCGCGCGCTCGACCGCCGCCTGCCTCAACCTGCGCAGCCCGAGCGTCTCGGTCGTCATCGGCGAAGGCGGTTCGGGCGGAGCGATCGCGATCGCCACAGCAAATCGCGTCTACATGCTGGAGCACTCGATCTATTCGGTCATCTCGCCGGAGGGCGCGGCCTCGATCCTGTGGCACGATTCGACCCGGGCGAAGGATGCCGCGACCAACATGAAGATTACCGCCCAGGATCTCCTCGACATGAAGGTGATCGACGGAATCATCCCCGAGCCGCTGGGCGGCGCGCATCGCGCACCGGAGACCGTCATCAACGCGACGGGCGACCGAATCGCCTCCGCGCTCGCCGAACTGCGGCAATCCAACGCGGACTACCGCGAGCAGCGCCGGGAGAAATTCCTGGCGATCGGCCGTAATCTCTGACGACGTTTTCAGGCAGCGCGCGCCATAAATTCGCCGCTCGGTTGCGCTGAATGAACTCTGCGTGACTTGAGGGTTCACGGGGACGCGCAACGCTTGCGGTAATGATTTTTCAAGGTTAACCGGACTAGCGTCAGGGTGATCCGACGGAAGACATACGCAAAGGTCGTTCGTTGTCGGGGATAATCAGCGGGACGAAAGACAGCGCCGAGTGATGAGTTCTAGCCTATTCCGCGCCGGTGCGCTCATTGCCTTGCTCGCAGTGGCGGGCTGCAACGGTTCGCTCGAGGAGATCGCGCCGAAATCCGAACGCGCCCTCTCCACGAAGATGACCGAACTCGTGCGGTCAAAGGGCATGCAGAAGAATTCACCGATCATGGTGCGTATCTTCAAGGAAGAGAACGTCCTCGAGGTCTGGAAGCAGAAGTCGAACGGCCGCTACGACCTCGTCACCAGCTACAACATCTGCAAATGGTCCGGAAAGCTCGGCCCGAAGTTCACCGAGGGCGACCGCCAGGCGCCGGAGGGCTTCTATGCCGTCGGTCCGGGGCAGATGAACCCGAATTCCAATTATTACCTCGCTTTCAACACCGGCTATCCGAACGCCTATGACCGCGCGCAGGGCCGTACCGGCTCGCACCTGATGGTGCACGGCGCCTGCTCGTCGTCGGGCTGCTATTCGTTGACCGATGCGCAGATGCAGGAGGTGTACGCCTTCGCGCGCGACGCCTTCGCCGGCGGCCAGACGGCGTTCCAGCTCCAGGCTTTCCCCTTCCGCATGACGGGCGCCAACATGGCCCGCTACAAGGACGATCCGAACTTCGAATTCTGGAAGATGCTGAAGGAAGGCTACGACCACTTCGAGATCACCAATCTGCCGCCGAAGGTGGACGTGTGCGAAAAGCGCTATGTCTTCAACCGTTTGACCGACGGGCAGACGGCCTTCTCGCCCACCGCTGCGTGCCCGGCCGCGACGATGCCCGACACGCTGGCGACTGCGTTCCAGTCGCACCAGTCAAAAGAGACAGCGGCGTTTTCGGCAGCTCTCACCAAGTCCGCACCGCCGCCGAAGGCCTCCATCCTGGGCGTGAAGGAAGCCAGCCTTGTCGCCGACTGGAGCAAGAAGCGGTCGCGTGGCGAGCGCGTGCCGATGGAGCCGCCGTCGATGCAGAAGGACGGCCGCGTCGTAGCATCCTCGACCATGGGTCGCATCGACTCGCCGCTCGGCCGCAAGATGGCGGCAATCGAGGCGGCCGAAGCCGCCAAGAAACGCGCCGAGGAAGAAAAGAAGCTTGCCGCCGAACGCGCCAAGGCGGACGCCGAAGCCAAGCGCATCGCGCTGGAAGAGGCCAGGAAGGCACCGAAGCCGGAGGCTACCGCCGAAGCCAAGGTCGAGCAGGCCGCGGCCGAGCCCGAAAGCAGCGTGACGGCGGTTCGCAAGCGCATCCGGAACCTGTTCGGCGGCTGATGAGCCGTCCAATCACGGTCTACGACCTCAGGGGACTGAACTGCCCCCTCCCCGTGCTCAAGGCCCGCAAGAGGTTGTCGAAGATGCGCCCGGGCGCGCGTATCTGGCTGGAGACGACTGACCCGCTGGCCGCGATCGACATCCCGGCCTTCTGCAACGAAACGGGCCACGAGCTGATCGAGACGCAGAAGGCGGACTACGGGCACCGTTTCCTGGTGAGCCGGCGACCGGCTCGCCCGATCAGGCCCTGAAGCCGGCGATCGCCAGCGGATTGTCCTCGATCGCCGCGCGGTCGGGCACGCCGATGGCGACCTGCCCGGTGATGGCCGAAAACAGCCGCCGCACATAGTCTTCCGGCAGGCCGTCGCCGATGACGACGAGACGCACGCCGCGCGGCCCTTCCGGCCAGAACGGCAGCCGCGCCGGCGGATGCAGCATCGACTGGACGCCGTGGATGACCAGCGGACGCGACGGATCCTCCGCCAGCTCGATCACGCCCTTCATGCGCAGCAGGCGCTCGCCCTGGGTGGAGCGGAGCAGATCGAGGAAGGTCTCGATCGCCGAATAAGGCACCGGCCGGTCGTGGACGAGCGAGAAGCTGCGGATATGGTCGTGGCGGTGATGGTCGTGATCATGGTGATGATGATGGCCATGATCGTGATCGTGGTCATGATGATCGGCCTGGTGGATCGCCTCGTCGCGCAGCCAGCGGCCGACATCGGCGGTCTTGGTGGCGGGATCGTAGAGGCCGCAGTTGAACAGGTCCGCGACGCTTGCCATCACCGCCGACGGCACGATCGGCGCACCGGGGTTGAGGCGCCGGATCGTCGCGAGCAGGTCAGCCGGAGGCTCGGCCATGTCCGTCTTGGTCAGCACGATCCGGTCGGCCACTGCGATCTGGCGCGCGGCCTCGGCGTGGCGGTCGATCGTGGCAAGGCCATTGATGGCATCGACCGTGGCGATCACGCCGTCGAGCCGGAACGCCTGCATCAGCGCCGGATGCCCCATCAGCGAGAGCAGGACGGGGACCGGATCAGCGAGCCCCGTTGTCTCGATGATCACGCGCTTGAGCGACGGCGTGCGCCCGGTCTGGATACTGTCGACGATGCCCGCCAACGTGTCGACCAGATCGCCGCGAACGGTGCAGCAGATGCAGCCGCCGGAGAGCTCGATCACCCCGTCGCTCGAGCTCTCGACGAGAAGATGGTCGATCGCCACTTCGCCGAACTCGTTGACGATGACGGCGGTGTCGACGAGCGCGGGATCCCTGAGGAGCCGGTTGAGCAGGGTCGTCTTGCCGGATCCGAGGAAGCCGGTGAGCACGGAAACGGGGAGTGGCAGGTTCATATGCGTCCTACTGCGTCACGCCGTTGGACGGCGCCTGCGCGCTTTCCTCGACCGGGGGCGTGTAGTCCGGGCGCGGCAGCGGCACCGGGATGTTGCCGACCATCGCCGGCCGCTCGAACTTCGGCATGAAGGGGGAGGCGGGACCGGTGGCATTGCCGATCGAGATGGCGGTGACCCGCGGCGTCGGCGGCTCGCCGCCGGTCAGATGCGCGGAATGAAATACGAGCTGGCCCTTTTCGTCCAGCGCGTCGAGACGCTCCTTGGCTGCGGCCTTGGTGCAGACCGTGTCGCGCATATTGATCGCCGGCGCGGTCTCCTCGCCGGGATTGGCCTTGACCTCCCAGAGCTTCGGGCTCTGGGCCGGCGGCAGCGAGAAGCCCTTGGCGAGAAGATCGGCCGCCTTGTCGGCGCGAGTGGCGACTGAGGTGGCGCCGATCACCACCGCGAGCATGGTGCGGCCGTTGCGCGTCGCCGAGGCGACGAGGTTGTAGCCCGCCGGGCAGGTGTAGCCCGTCTTCATGCCGTCGGCCCCGGTGAAGCGGCCGATCAGCGTGTTGTGGTTCTCGATCACGTCCTTGCCCGAGCCCAGCGCCTCGATGGTGAAGTAGGAGGCGTATTGCGGGAATTGGGCGCGCAGCGCGAGCGCCAGCACGGCGAGATCGTGCGCCGTGGTGTACTGGCGGTCGTCGTGCAGGCCATGCGGGTTGACGAAATTGGAGTTCGTCATGCCGAGCCGCTTCGCCTCGCTGTTCATGCGCGCGGCGAACGCCTCCTGCGAGCCGCCGAGGCTCTCGCCGATCGCGGTGGCGACGTCGTTGGCGGACTTGACCATGATGATCTTGAGCGCGGCGTCGAGGGTGAGCACCGTGCCGGCGGGATAACCCATCTTGCTGGGCGGCTCCTTCGTCGCCCTCTCGCTGATTCGCACCGGCGACTCGAGGGTCACCTCGCCGAGCTGGATCGCGCGGAACGCCACGTAGGCGGTCATCAGCTTGGTCAGCGAGGCGGGATACCAGCGCTGGAAGGCCTGCTCGCTGTCGAGCACCGCGCCGGTGTTCGCGTCAAGCAGCAGCGACGGACCGGCGTCGGCCGGCATCGCGGCGCCGAAAACGATCGACGCCACTGTCGCTGCCCACAGGAATCCGTTCGGTCGTCTCATTCGCGGAACTCGCCCCTTGCAGGTTCTTACCTGGTGTCCTTAAGCTTCGGCGGCAATGGGACGCGCCGCCTGGATCAGGGTGTTAGTGCGGACTAGTTAGCCTATGTGACGCCAAGATGGCAAAGGGCCGCCTGGCCGCGGCGATGTCAATCGCTTGCGCCAGGCTGCCACGCCGCCGGAGACGAAATCGATATGCCGATCCTCAACCGTGCCGCCGAACTCCAGGACGAGGTCGCCGCCTGGCGGCAGGAGATCCACCGAAACCCCGAACTGCAGTTCGACGTCTTCAAGACAGCGGCGTTCGTGAAGCAGCGGCTGGAGGAATTCGGTTGCGACGAGATCGTGACCGGCCTCGGCAAGACGGGTGTGGTCGGCATCATCCAAGGCCGGCTCGGTCCGGGCGAGACGATCGGGCTGCGCGCCGATATGGACGCCCTGCCGCTCAACGAGATCACCGGCAAGCCCTATGCCTCGACCACGCCGGGCAAGATGCACGCCTGCGGCCATGACGGCCACACCGCCATGCTGCTGGGCGCGGCGAAATATCTCGCCGAGACGCGCAATTTCGCCGGGCGGGTTGCGGTCATCTTCCAGCCGGCCGAGGAAGGCGGCGGCGGCGGCAACGAGATGGTCAAGGACGGCATGATGGACCGTTTCGGCATCACCCGCGTCTTCGGCATGCACAACATGCCCGGCATGCCGGTGGGCAGGTTTGCGATCCGGCCCGGCCCGATCATGGCCGCGACGGCCGAGTTCACCATCACGGTGTCGGGACGCGGCGGCCATGCGGCGATGCCGCACGTCTCGGTCGACCCGATCGTGGCCGGGGCGGCGATGGTCGGCGCGCTGCAGACCATCGTGTCGCGCACCGCCGATCCGATCGAGGCGCTGGTCGTCTCGGTGACCAAGTTCCACGCCGGCGACGCCTACAACATCATCCCCGAAAAGGTCGAGATCGCCGGGACGGTGCGGACGCTGAAGAAGGAGATGGCGGCGATCGCCGAACGGCGCATCCGCGAGATCTGCGAGGGCGTGGCGGCCGCGCACGCGGCGAAGGTGCACATCGACTACGATTCGAACTATCCCGTCACCGTCAACGATCCGCAGCAGGCCGCCTTCGCAACCGAGGTGGCGCGAGAGGTTGCCGGCGAACCCAACGTCGAGGCGGCGACACCGCCGGTGATGGGCGGCGAAGACTTCTCCTACATGCTGGAAGCCCGGCCGGGCGCCTTCATCTTCATCGGCAACGGCAACTCCGCCGGCCTGCACCATCCGGCCTACGACTTCAACGACGAGGCGATCCCGCACGGCATCAGCTACTGGGTGCGGTTGGCGGAGCAGGCGCTACCGGCGCGCTAGGCCACTGCCTCGCGCCGATCCCTTCTTGGCGCACGCGCCGGAAGCGGCTATGTGTCTCTCCGCGTGGTCCCGTAGCTCAGTAGGATAGAGCATCAGATTCCTAATCTGAGGGTCACAGGTTCGAATCCTGTCGGGATCACCATATCGCCGTCGCGAGACAAAACCGGGGGAATGGATCGATGCCGCGGTATCTGGCAGGTGCCCTCGCCTTCTTCGCCCTTTCTATCCTGCCCGGCGCATCCGGCGCGCAGACGGGTCCGGGCGAGACGAGGCCGGACCTGCCGCCCAAAGTGGTGAAGTCGTCGCCCGTCAACCTCGTCTTCCACCGGGAATCGGGCGCCTACGAACTCTCTTACAGCATGGTTCCGCGCGAGCAGGTGTTCGGCCGCGTCTTCACCGAGGCCGGCGTCTCGGTCGAGTGGCGCGACCGTTCGGCCGCCACGGAGGTGATCTCCGGCAGGCATAGGGGATCGCTCGACGCCATCGCCGGCGACCTGCTTGCTGGCCGCAACTTCGTCGCCACCTACCAGCCGGCCAGCCCGGTACCGCGCATGGAGCATCTCGTCGTGCTGGGACGCTCCGGTGCGGGCGGCCAGGCGACCGAGGTGGGCGTCGGCGCCGCGGCCGCGCCGACCATGCCGATGACCACCACCGAAGAGCCGAGGCAACAGCAACCCGCCGCACAGCAGGACGGCTGCCGGCCGGCCGCTGCATCGGAAGAGACGACGGAGCCCTTCATCTCCGCCGCCGTCGCTTCGGGAGCCAACGGCGCCGACCTCAGCAGGCGGGGCCAGATCGTGCTGAAGGACAACAGGATCCTGCTCGCCGGCGGGTTCGACGACTGCGCCGGTCAGCCTACCGACCAGAGCGACCTGCTCGACCAGGCAAGCGGCAAGATCACGCCCACCGGGCGCATGCGCACCGCGCGCGCCGGCGCGACGCTGCAGATGCTGCCGTCGGGCGACGTCCTGGCCATCGGCGGCGATACCGGCGGCGGCATGGCCGGCGCGACCGACAAGGTCGAGCGCTACGAGGTGGCGAGCGGCCAGTGGAAGACGGCGGGCCTGCTGTCGATGCGCAAGGACGGCATCGTGACCTGCGGTCTGAAGGATGGCTCCGTGCTGATCGCCGGGGGAAAGCCCGTCGCCGGAAACCCCGACCTCGCCCGCCAGGCGGAAATCTACGACCCGGCGGCCCAGAAGACACAATCGCTGCCCGCCAGGGCGACCCACGCGCACAGCACAGGCGCAAAGACGCTCACGCTGGAGGATGGCCGGTGCCTGATCGCCAGCGATGGGCCGGGGGCCAATCTGGAAATCTACGATCCCGTCCAGCGGGCATTCACGCCGATCGCAGTGCCGGCGGAGATCGCCGAGAACCTTGTCGGCGCCGTTCAACTGGGATTGCTGCCAGACGCGACGGTGCTGCTCGTCTCCGACCGGCCCTACGTCTTCAATCCGAAGACCGGACGGTTCCGATCGATCCCCTGAACGCTCAGAACTGTGACGGCCAAAGCCCGTAGAGGGACACGCAGGCCCGCATCGTCAGGTAGGGGTCCTGAACTTCGACCGGGAGGTTATTGCCGGTCAATCCCAGCATCTCCGTCTTCATGATCCTGTTGGCCGCGCTCTCGCTGTACCAGAACTGCCCGGCATTACCCGAGGCGAGGTATTTGCCGCCGGGACCGGCCTTGTCGGCGAAATTGTTCGTCGCCAGCACCTGGTGGCTGTGAGGCGGAAGATTGCCGACGGTGAGCGTGATCGATTCAGTCCCACCCATCTGGCCTATTACATAGGTCGACAACCCTGGTCCGGTACCAGCGTGGATAGGCAACCGTCCGCGAAGGTCGGGCAGACCAAACGTGCTCACGCCATCGCCGCCGAACGTCGTGCCGTACAAGGCGAACAGCACATCGTTCTGGCTGATCGACAGCAACCCTCCGTTCGCCTCCGCCCAGCCTGACGGACAGAAATTGTAAGGAACGATGATCACCTCGCCGACGTAAGGGCTGGAATCGGCAAACGCCTGCCGCGGATCGACCGTTGAAGCGAGCGCTCCAATTGCAAGCGCTGCGACGGCAGCCCTGAAACAACGAGATCCCAACATCTTCACCCCCTACCGATCATGAGCCACACCGTGCGCCCATGGCTTCATAAGCACCACGCAAATCGTCAATCGCGTGACGGGAAGATGCCCTGGAGCGCGATGCACCAGGTCATCGTGAGATATGGGCCGCGATGGCCGACGGGCTGCCCGTTGCCGGTGATCCCGATCATGGCGGAGTTCATGGTGCGGTTGGGCGCCGACTCGGAATACAGGTTGAGGTTGTTGGCGCCGGAAGCCAGGAACTTGTCGCCGGGGCCCGCCTTGTCCGCAATGGCGTTCGTCACGTTTACGACGTGATTGTGCGCAGGCATCTGGGCGGTGGTGAGCGTGAAGCTCTCCTGCCCGCCCGTCTGACCGACAATATAATTTGAGAGCCCCGGCCCCTGTCCCTGGCCGATGGGGGCGCGGCCCCTCAGATCGGGAAGAGCAAACGTCGTCCGGCCATCGCCGCCAAACATCGTTCCCAGAAGCGAGAAAAGCGCGGTGTTCTGCGCGATCGGAAGGAGTTGGCCGTTCGCCTGGGCAAAGTAGCGCGGGCAGAAATTATACCCCACCAGCATCATTTCGCCGATGAACGGCTCGTATCCCGCATGCGCCGGCACGCTGGAGCCGACAGCGGCTCCGGCAATGCCTACAGCGGCTGCAATGCGCATCAGACGCGATGAAACGGACATCCTGCCCCCCTTTAAAATCTCACCCCAAGGACTGACGTAGCGTCACCTTAGTAGCTTACTCTACTTTCGAGAAGCTGTTTTTTTACTAGCTGCGCAGAGTTTCGGACACAACCCCATGTTCAGTCGACTGCGTCTGCAAAGCCCAGATCGCGCACAGCCTGAATCTGCGCGGCTGTGAATCCATGGTCCGGATGGCTTCTGAAGCGGCCGACAGAGACAGGGGCGACGAGCTCTGCGAGCGGCACGGGGTCGGCACCGGGAGCGGAAATGCCGAGGAAATCGAGCAGGCCGCGGATCTCCCCGCCCGGACTGGCGCAAAGCCGATCATAGTTGAGGAGATGGAACCTGTCGGGGCCGATCACCCGCCCGATCTCGACCGCCCTGCGGTTGGCAGTGATCCAGAAGTCCAGCGCCACGCTGGGCGTCAGCGGAACGGTGTGCACGTCCGCATTGCCGATCACTGCGCCCCAATTGGCGCGCTGCTGCTGGTTTTTGCTGAACGCCATGTCGAGGCCGTTGCGGATGACATGGACATATTTCAGGTTCGGTATCGCCGCGGCGACCTGCGGCAGGAACACATGCGTGTTCGGCTCTTTCCATCCCCAGCCGCGAAACAGCTGGCGATCGTATCGCCGGGAGTGGAAAAGCTCTGTCAGCACGGCCGGCGTCACGCCGAGAAAGAAGCCCACCTCCTCCGCCTCGCGCATGATCGTGCGCAAACGGGCTTCCGCCCCGTTCGGCAGGTTGTCCGTCAGCCCCTCCTCCATCGCGCGCCGGAAGAGATTCAACGCGAAGAAGAATTCGTCCGGTTGAGGCATTGCCCGGAACCAGGCCGGCCGCTTGAACAGGAGCGTGAACCAGAGGTTGTCCAGCTTGGAATTGAGCGAATCGCCGATATAGATGTCGAGCATCTGCAGCATGCGCGCGACGACGCGCGTCCCGCTGCCGCCGAGGCCGCCGACGGCGACGATATGCGGATACTGCATCACGCCTGTAACCGCCCCTCAGGAGACCGGATCATCTCGATTTCGCCGCCCATGCCAGCCACCACACGCTCGCCCGAAGCGCGGCCCGGATATCCGCTTCTCACGATGCTTCTCCTCGAAATGCCAAGCCCCGCCGGCAGAGCCGGATAGAACCGTCCGGCCAGCGAAAACAGTCGCCGTCCAGATTTCAAAGCAGGCGGGCATGGGAATACCAGCTGCCTGCGGTTGTAAAGGCAGTACAGCGGAATCACGATGCGCAAGGTCGAATTCCTGATCGCAGGCGTCCGGAAGGCGGAGAGGGACTATCTGAGGAACATCTTCCAGGACGTGAAGCGCCTGTCGCAGATGATCCCGGATGATCTAGGACGCTGGGGCATTCCCTGACCCGGCCGTTGCTTCACAGCGTACGCAGCGCGGCGATCAGCGCCTGCATGTCGGCGGGCAGTGGCGCCTCGAACTCCATCACCTCGCCGCTGACCGGGTGGGCGAAGGCGAGCAGGCCGGCATGCAGCGCCTGGCGCGGAAAGGCGTCGACCACCTGGCGCACATCGTCGGGAAGGCGATTGGACTTGGTCCGGAAGCCGGCGCCGTAGTCGCGGTCGCCGACCAGCGGATGGCCGATATGGGCCATGTGAACGCGGATCTGGTGCGTGCGGCCTGTCTCCAGCCGGCATTCGACCAAGCTCGCGACCGGACCGTCGGGCCGCTTCGCGCCGAATGTCTCCAAGACCTCGAAATGGGTGATCGCATGGCGAGCATCCGGCCGGGTCTCCGGCACGACAGCCTGGCGGGTGCGGTCCTTGGTCGAGCGGCCGAGATGCGCGTCGATCATGCCCGACTTGCGCGACGGGACGCCCCAGACGACGGCGAGATAGGCGCGCTCGAGATCGCCCTCCTGCCCGTGGTCGGCAAAGGCATCGGACAGTTCGCGGTGGGCGAGGTCGGTCTTGGCGGCGACCATGACGCCGCTCGTGTCCTTATCGAGACGGTGGACGATGCCGGGCCGCGCCACCCCGCCAATGCCGGACAGCGACGCGCCGCAGTGATGGATCAGCGCGTTGACCAGCGTGCCGGTCCAGTTGCCTGCGCCCTGATGGACGACGAGGCCGGCCGGCTTGTCGATGACGATGAGCTGGTCGTCCTCGTAGAGGATGTCGAGCGCGATGTCCTCGCCCCGCGGCTCGGCTGGCGCAGGCGCGGGCATGTCGATAACGACGTCCTCGCCGCCCGCCAGCTTGTGCTTCGGCTCGCCGACGGTCGCGCCGGACACGGTGACGGCGCCGGCCTTGATCAGCGCCTGGACGCGGCTGCGCGACAGGTCGGGCCCGGCGACGCCGGCCAGCCACTGGTCGAGCCGCTGGCCCGCGGCGTCGGGTCCGGCGTGATACGCTTTCCTTGGCGAGCCCGCTTCGCTATCAGGGGCATTCATCATCGACGGGACCGGGCAAGACTAAACATGGCGGGACGCAATACGGATCTGGAGCAGGACGAGAAGCCGCTCGACCCGGCCGCCGAGCGCGTGCGGCAGAAGATGGTGCGCTTCATGGCGATCAATCTGGGCATCCTGTTCTTCGCGGTTATGGTTGTGATCCTGGCCGTTGTCTACAGGAACTGGAACAGCGTCGAGACACCGGCGGAGGCGTCGGCACCGCCGCTCGGCGAGACGACCAGGGCGCCGCTGGTGGTTCCGGCGGGTGCCCGCGTGCTCTCGCAGAGCCTCTCGGCAGGCCGCCTGTCGCTCCATGTCGCGCTCGATCCGCAGGGCGAGGCGATCCTGATCTACGACCTGCCCGCCGGCCGGCTGATCGGCCAATACGACATCGTACGGCCATGAGCGGCAGGCGCATCGGCGCGGTCACCTTCCTCGTCCGCGACTATGACGAGGCGATTGCCTGGTTCCGCGACGCGCTCGACTTCCGGCTGGTCGAGGACACGCCGCTCGGCGGCGGCAAGCGCTGGGTGCTGGTCGCACCGGGCATGGACACGACCCCTCTTCTCCTGGCGGAGGCCTCGACGGACGAGCAGCGTCCGCGGATCGGCGGCCAGACCGGCGGCCGCGTCGGCTTCTTCCTGCATACGGACGACTTCGCGCGCGACCATGCGCGGATGACTGAGGCGGGCGTCACCTTCCGGGAGGAGCCGCGTCATCAGGCCTACGGGACGGTGGCGGTCTTCGAGGATCTCTACGGCAATCTCTGGGATCTGATCGAGCGGAAGACGGATTGAACCGAGGTCGCTCCGGACACACGAGCCGACCGGATGTATGAAATATCGGCCATTGTCGGCCGACAACTTGACGCTTCCGGCAAATGCCACTATGGGAACGCCGACTTTCCAAGAGGCCGCCTGACATCGACCGCGCGCCGCCCCGATTTGGTGCGCTCATGTCGATATGGCCCGGATGAAGAACAAGGGTAAGAACGATGTCCCGCGAATGCGAACTCACCGGCAAGGGCGTGCAGTACGGCAATAATGTCAGCCACGCCAACAACAAGACCAAGCGCCGCTTCCTGCCGAACCTGGTGCGCGTGTCGCTGATCTCCGAGGCGCTGAACCAGACGGTTCGCTTGCGCATCTCGGCGAATGCTCTGCGCTCGGTCGAGCATCGCGGCGGCCTCGACGCCTTCCTGGTCAAGTCGTCCGCGGACGATCTGTCGCAGCGCGCGCGGCTGTTGAAGAAGCAGGTTGCCAAGAAGCTCGCGGAGCAGGCCTCCGAAGCGGCCTGATCCGCGCTTGCCCGGGCCGCCTTCGGGCGGCCTTTCAGCTGGTGCCATCACCCAGGATAAAAAAATGGTTCCCGTGTCGAAATACGTGCCTTTCGTGGCCGCGATGGCGATCGTCGTCGTGGCGTCCAACGTGCTCGTCCAGTTTCCCGTCCAGGGGCATCTCGGGGGCGTCTCGCTCGCCGACATCCTGACCTGGGGCGCGTTCACCTATCCCTTCGCCTTTCTGGTCACCGACCTCGCCAACCGCCGCCACGGACCGGCAATGGCGCGGCGCGTCGTCTTCTTCGGCTTCGCGCTGGCTGTAACCTGCTCGATCCTCTTCCCGCCACTGCTGTTCCGCTGGGGCCTGATCGAGTTCGAGACAGCCGCCGACCGGCTGGTGCGGATCGCGACCGCCTCCGGCCTCGCCTTCCTCGCAGCGCAGCTGCTCGACGTCACCGTGTTCAACTGGCTGCGCCGCCAGTCCTGGTGGCGGGCGCCGATCATCGGCACGCTCGCCGGCTCGATCCTCGACACGGCCGTGTTCTTCTCGGTTGCCTTCGCCAGCGTCTTCGCCTTCGTGGGCCCGGACGACAGCTTCGCGCTCGAGGCAGCTCCCCTGCTCGGCGTCGGCAGCGTGGAGGTGGCGCGCTGGATGTCCTGGGCGCTTGGAGATCTTACGGTGAAGCTGCTGATCGCCGTCTTCGCGCTCATCCCCTACCGGATGATCGCGTGGCGCTGGGCCCAGCCTGCCGCGGCATAAGCGAGCCGTGGCGCATCCGCCTTACTCTCCGCGCAGGACGAATTCCAGGTAGACGTTGCGCTGAAGGATGGAGTGGTTGTCGTCGGACATCAGCGACACGATCAGCGCGCCGTCGTCGCGCCGCCAGACGTCGATCCCCTCCATATTGTCGATCTGGTAGCTCATGTCGGCTTCCAGGAGCACCGGCCCGTCGGCGAGCTCGCCCTTGCGCACCGACTCGCCATAGATGCGCCTGAGCCGCATCGCGACGCCGCGCGCGATCGAGAACGAGCGCTCCAGCAGGAGAAGGTCGCCATTAGGCAGGAACGCGCCGTCGGTGACGTCGAACTCTCCGTTGCGCTTGACCTTGAAGATGCCCTTGTCCGGCCCCTCGATGATCGCCGCGAAGATGTTGCCGTCCTTGTCGAGGCTCTTTTCCGAGACCACGACGCGCCCGCCCTCATGAATGCCTTGCGGATGGGCGTGCGCGATCGTCTCCATGCCGCGGTTCTGGCGCAGCTCCTGCGACGGGATGACGAAATCGAGGTCGCGCAGCGCGACGCGCATGTTGTCGGGGTCGATGCGGAACTCGGAGACGCGGTGACCGCGCTCGAAGCTGACCGTCGCGATGTCGCCCTTTATGGCGAGGCCCTCGGCATCGGTGTGCCACTTCTCGCCGATCGGCTTGCCTGCGGCATCGACCATCTCGACCATGCGGAAGTCGGAGACGCCCGACGGCCGCCCCTCTGCGTCATGCTCCATCCGGCCGAAGAACCAGAAGCCGGTGTCGGCAACGCCGATGAAATCGGAACCGGGTTTGCGGAACCGGAACGCGGACATCGATCCGAAATTGCGGCCGCGCGAGCTCATCTCCAGCCCGCCGACGAACTCCAGCGCGCCGAAGCGCCTTTCCGACGCGCCGATGCGGAACTGGGTGATCTGTCGCGTACGGATCTCCATCCGCTCGACATTGGCGTCGGCGCCGAGAGAAGACGGCGTGAGCAGCGCCGCCAGCGTCAACGCCAGCGCCGAGGCGAGCCGTGCGATCGGACGCAAGCCGATCACGCGGCGCGACCGCGCCGGCGCGGCGCGCCCGGCATGCGGCGGACCTCGCGGACCGTCTCTTCGGAGAACAGCGAGGCAAGCTGTTCGGTCATCGCGCCGGCAAGCTCCTCGGCGTCGACGATGGTCACCGCGCGGCGGTAGTAGCGTGTCACGTCATGACCGATGCCGATGGCGAGCAGTTCGACCGGCGAGCGCGTCTCGATCAGGTCGATGACCGCGCGCAAGTGGCGCTCCAGATAATTGCCCGGATTGACGGAAAGCGTGGAATCGTCGACCGGCGCGCCGTCGGAGATCATCATCAGGATCTTGCGCTGCTCCGGCCGGGCGATCAGCCGCTGGTGCGCCCACAAGAGCGCCTCGCCGTCGATATTCTCCTTGAGCAGGCCCTCGCGCATCATCAGGCCGAGATTGCGCCGAGCCCGCCGCCAGGGCGCGTCCGCCGACTTGTAGATGATGTGGCGCAGGTCGTTGAGACGCCCGGGCGCCGGCGGCTTGCCGTCCTTCAGCCACTTCTCCCTCGCCTGTCCGCCCTTCCACGCCTTGGTGGTGAAGCCGAGGATCTCGACTGAAACGCCGCAGCGCTCCAGAGTGCGCGCGAGGATGTCGGCGCAGGTGGCGGCGACCGTGATCGGCCGGCCACGCATCGAACCGGAGTTGTCGAGGAGCAGCGTGACGACCGTGTCGCGGAACTTGGTGTCGCGCTCCTGCTTGAACGAGAGCGGCTGCATCGGATCGATGACGACGCGCACGAGGCGCGCCGGATCAAGGTAGCCTTCTTCCAGGTCGAAGTCCCAGGAGCGGTTCTGCTGCGCCATCAGGCGGCGCTGCAGCCGGTTGGCGAGACGGCCGACGACGCCGGACAGGTTTGCGAGCTGCTTGTCGAGGAACGCGCGCAGCCGGTCGAGCTCCTCCTCGTCGCAGAGATCCTCCGCACCGACGGTCTCGTCGAACTGGGTGGTAAAGACCTTGTAGTCGAAGTCGGGCGGCAGGTTGGTCAGCGAGGGATCGGGCCGGCGCGATTCGCCCGGCGTTTCCGATTCGGTGTCGTCGTCGGACTGGTCCTCGGAGGTCGCGTCGGCGGCCTCCATCTCACCGGCTTCCTGCTCCTCGCCGGAGGATTCGGTCTCTTCGCTCTGCGACTGCTCGCCGCCGGAATCGTCCTCGCCGCCTTCCTCGCTCTGCTCCTCGCCCTCGGGCTGGTCCTCGTCGTCCTGGCTGTCCTCGGACTGCTGGTCCTCACCCAACTCGTCGGCCATCTCCATCGAGACGAGCATGTCGCGCACGACGCGGGCGAAGGCATTCTGGTCTTCCAGTGCCTCCTCCAGTCCTGCAAAATCCTCACCGGCCTTCTCGGTGATCCAGTCGCGCCACAGCGACACGACCTTCTCGCCGCTCGCCGGGACCGGCCGGCCGGTGAGCCGCTCGCGCACCATGAGCGCGATGGCATCCTCCAGCGGCGCGTCCGCGCGGTCGGTGACGCCGGCGAGATTGGCCTTCAGGAACCGGTCTTCGAGCATGTAGGCGAGGTTGTCGCCGACGCCGGTCATGGCGCGGGCGCCGATCGCCTCGACACGCGCCTGCTCGACCGCGTCGAACACCGCACGGGCCTGCTTGCCATCGGGCGCGAGCCGCGCATGCATCGCCGTATCGTGGCAGGCGCGGCGCAACGCCATCGAATCGCCGAGGCCGCGCGTCACCGCGATATCGGCCCTGGACGGCTTCTTGCCGATCTCGGGGAGCCTTGCCCGGTTCGCGGCCAGCGCCGGCTTGTCCTTGGCGAAGCTGACTTCCAGCGTCGGGTCGCCGGAGATGGCGCGCATGCATACCGAGATGGCGCGCTTCATCACCTCGCCGTCATTGGCGGCCTTGGGTTTGCCCCTCGTATTGTCGCCGGGTCCGGCCATCGCTCTCTCGATCGTCAACTATTCGGCGGCAATGGCGTTGCGCGTCGGCGGCGGTACCGGATCGCCATCACGCGTCGCCGCATCCGCCCATTCCAGTGCAGCGCGACGGACATCTTCGATCGCCTCGATCTCCGTTCCGCCGTCACCGGTGCATCCGGGAAGATCGGGTAGCGTGGCAAGCCAGCCGCCACCCTCGTCACCGGAAAGCGGCCGCAGATGTACCCGGTACAACGTGGGATCGAACTCGCGCCCGTCGGAGGTCAGGATACCGGTCTGAGTGGTCATTTCACGCCCTCCTCATCAAGGAAGCGCACCAGAAGGGAAATATACACGGGCTTGATGGGCCGTCGTGCGGGAATCGTCAACCTCCGGCCGCCACCCGCATTACCTATCTTGAAGTGCGAGCCGCCGGACGGCTTCATACATGCAACGCCGGCTTCCCTGCAGGCCTTCTCGACATCGACGATCTGCCAATCCGCCTTCGGATTGGCCCGCATGCGCTCGACCGTCTTGCCCAAGCCAGGCTCCCAAGCTTCGTCCCGAACTACCCCAGCACCACGTTGACCGCGCTTTCCTTCAGCTCTTCGCCGAAGGCGCGCTGGTAGAACTCGGCGACCACGGTGCGCTCGAGTTCGTCGCACTTGTTGAGGAAGGTGAGCCTGAAGGCCATGCCGACATTGCCGAAGATCTCGGCATTCTCGGCCCAGGTGATGACCGTGCGCGGGCTCATGACCGTCGACAGGTCGCCGTTGATGAAGGCCTGGCGCGTCATGTCGGCGACGCGGACCATCTTGTTGACGGTATCGCGGCCCTTGTCGGTGCGGAAATGCTTCGCCTTGGCGAGCAC
Source organism: Mesorhizobium australicum (assembly GCF_900177325.1). Classification (NCBI taxonomy): domain Bacteria; kingdom Pseudomonadati; phylum Pseudomonadota; class Alphaproteobacteria; order Hyphomicrobiales; family Phyllobacteriaceae; genus Mesorhizobium; species Mesorhizobium australicum. Next base: position 4,836,344 of record NZ_FXBL01000004.1, read on the forward strand.
GATCGCCACCTCGTTGTCGTGCGGCAGGTAGTTCAGCGTCGTGACGATCGACCAGCGGTCCATCTGCGCCTGGTTGATCTGCTGCGTGCCGTGGTAGAGGCCGGTCGTGTCGCCGAGGCCGACCGTATTGGCCGTGGCGAACAGGCGGAAGGCCGGATGCGGCCGGATGACGCGGCTCTGGTCGAGCAGGGTCAGGCGGCCCGAGGATTCGAGCACGCGCTGGATGACGAACATCACGTCCGGACGGCCGGCATCGTATTCGTCGAAGACGAGCGCGACATTGTGCTGGTAGGCCCAGGGCAGAATACCGTCACGGAACTCGGTGACCTGCATGCCTTCCTTGACCACGATCGCATCTTTGCCGACGAGATCGATACGGCTGACATGGCTGTCGAGGTTGACGCGCACGCAGGGCCAGTTGAGGCGGGCGGCGACCTGCTCGATATGGGTCGACTTGCCGGTGCCGTGATAGCCGGAGACCATCACGCGGCGATTGAAGGCGAAGCCGGCGAGGATGGCAAGCGTCGTCGCCTCGTCGAAGATGTAGTCGGGATCGACGTCCGGCACGTGCTCGGTGGCGATAGAGTAGGCCGGCACGACCATCTTGGAATCGAAGCCGAATGTCTGTTGGACCGGCACCGTCGTGTCCGGCAAGTTGGCAATGTCGCGATCGACCCTGTTCATCATGCCTCCAGCGCGAGCGGCGAGAACGCCCCGCGCAGCCTTTCAAACCGAATTTTCGGGCTGTCTTTAGACCAAATCGGGACCCGGTGGAAACACCGGAGTCCAAAATGTTGCCCGGCTTCGGAACGGACGATCCGTGGTCAGCAGAAGCCAGACTGTTTCAAGAGCCGGTATGCCTGGATCACGTCCCGAAATCGATCTTCAGAACCCCGGTTGCCGCCGTTGGCGTCCGGATGGTGCTGCTTCACAAGCTGTTTATATCGCGCCTTTATGGCTTCGCCAGTCGCATTTGCGGCAAGTCCAAGCGTTTCAAGCGCCTTGGCCTCAAGCGGGCGCGCCTTGCGCGAGCGCTCCGGCGGCTGGTAGCCGCCTGTACCGCCGAACAGGTTGAAGGGGTCGCGCACCCGGTTGTAGTAGCCGGCGCGGCCGGACCGCTTCGCCGCGAACTCCGGAACCGACCGCGCGCTCGCATTGACGCCCATCGTCCAGGTCGGCCTGTGACCCGTCAACGCCTCCTTCTGGAAGCGGGCGATGTCGGTGTCGCGCAGGCCGGAGAAGTAGTTGTAGCCCTTGTTGTATTCCCGCACGTGATCGATGCAGAAGCGGAAATACTCGCCTTCGCGCATGCGTCCGACCGGCGCCTTGTGCGTGCCGGCCTCGTTGCAGCCGTCCCACTGGCACCTGGGTGCATGCGTAGCCGTCTCCGCCCCGTCCTTGGAGTCAGGTCGAACCTTGATGCGTTCGAAATATTTCGAATAGGCGCTCATTCGCGGATTATGGGTGCTTCGCCGATGGATACAAGAATTGACTTTCGCGAGGCATTGGACCTATCGCGTGAATCGGACCTCGATGTCGGGGCTTCGTCCCCTATATGGTCCTGGAGGTGCACGATGTCCATGCAGAAGACGATCGAAACGAAGCTCAACGCGGCCTTCGCGCCGGAGCGGCTGTCCGTCCTCAACGAGAGCCATTTGCACGCGGGTCACCACCACGCCGCATCCGGCCACCACGAGGTCTTCGACGGAACGGGAGAGACCCATTTTCGCGTGCGGATCGTCTCCCCGGCCTTCGCGACGATGAGCCGGGTCGAGCGTCATCGTGCGGTCAACACGCTCCTGGCGGACGAGCTGGCGGGCAGCGTGCATGCGCTGGCGATCGAGCCCGCCGCGCCGGGCGAAAAGACGCGGTGGTGAGACCTGTCCGATCGCGGGAAACGGCGTCCGGTTACGCCATTGTTCACTTGTGCGTGACAGTGAGTAGGTTTCCAAAAGAGACCATGTAATTGCCTTGATCGTTCCTATATAAGGGTGACGTCCGCAGGGCGCGTTTTGGCTCGCGGAGGGAGCGCCTGCCTAGATCAGGGGGCGCCATTCTTAGAGAGGGAGGGCGCTACATGGCCCAGACACTACCAAGCATCGTTTCCGGCGAAGGCGGTCTTTCGCGGTATCTCGAGGAGATCCGCCGCTTTCCGATGCTGCTGCCGGAAGAGGAATACATGCTCGCCAAGCGCTATGCCGAGCACGGCGACACCAACGCCGCGCACAAGCTGGTGACGAGCCATCTGCGTCTCGTCGCGAAGATCGCGATGGGCTATCGCGGCTACGGCCTGCCGATCGGCGAAGTGATCTCGGAAGGCAATGTCGGCCTGATGCAGGCCGTGAAGAAATTCGAGCCGGAACGCGGTTTCCGCCTGGCGACCTACGCCATGTGGTGGATCAAGGCGTCGATCCAGGAATACATCCTGCGCTCGTGGAGCCTCGTGAAGATGGGCACCACCGCGAACCAGAAGCGGCTGTTCTTCAACCTGCGCAAGGTGAAGAGCAAGATCCAGGCTCTGGACGACGGTGACCTCAATCCCGAGCAGGTCCAGGAGATCGCCACCCGCCTCAACGTGTCCCAGGAAGAGGTGGTTTCGATGAACCGCCGCCTCTCCGGCGACGCATCGCTCAACGCGCCGATCCGGGCTTCGGAAGGCGAATCGGGCGAATGGCAGGACTGGCTGGTCGACGACCATGCCAACCAGGAAGAGATGCTGGTCGAGCAGGACGAGTTGGACAATCGCCGGTCGATGCTGGCGGGCGCCCTGTCGGTCCTCAACGACCGCGAGCGCCGCATCTTCGAGGCGCGCCGCCTCGCCGACGAGCCGATGACGCTCGAGGAGCTGTCGGCCGAGTTCGACATTTCGCGCGAGCGCGTGCGGCAGATCGAGGTGCGCGCCTTCGAGAAGGTGCAGGATGCGGTCAAGGCCGCGGCCAAGCGGCAGATGCAGGCGCTGCGCACCGTCGAGGCGGCGCCCGCGCACTGACGGTACGATCTTCTGAAAAGCAAACGGCGCGGAGCTTCCACTCCGCGCCGTTTTTTCATTCGGGTTGCTGCCAGGATCAGCCGTTCGGCTGGCTCCACGCCTTCAGGGCTTCTTCGAAGACCTTGTCGCCCGGAACACCGCGCTCAAGCGTCATCAGCGCCCGGCGGCCAGAACGGTAGACGATCGGGATGTCGACCCACTTCATGCGGCGGAAAAGCTGCATGTTCGCGTCGTTCTCCGCCTTGCCGTCCGACAGCGCGATCAGAAAGAAGCCGTCGCCGATCTTCGCCGGCACGCCGAGCAGCGGATTGCCGGTCGCCTCCTCGGTCTCCTTCATCGTCATGCGCAGCAGGTTATCGATCGTCCCACCCTCGAAATTGTCCGGCGTGAGGAAAATCAGTTCGACGATATGGCTGGCCGGCAGCGTCTTGTCGCCGTTGCGGCGAATCGTCAGCCGAAGCTGGATGTCCTTGCCGGGGATCGTCGCATCGGCGCGGATCGCGGGCTCGGCGGGCAGGCCGTCGCCGGGCGACTCCTGCACGAGCGACCAGACCGTGTTTCCTGCCTCGGCGGACCCGCCGCTCGCGCTGGTACGTTCTTCGTAGAAGATCGCGCGCTGGCCGACCGGAACGGCGGCAGGCTGCTCTGCCGGAGGCGCCTCGGCCGCAGGCGGGGTCGCCTGCGCGGTCTCGGCGCCAGCAGGCGTTTCGGGAGCCGCGGGGGTCTGGTCCGCCGCGGGCGGCGTGGCAGGCGCCGCGGCCGGGGGCTGGACGGTGAGCGCCGCGACCGACGTCCCCTCACCCACGCCCGGCGCGCCGCCAGCGGGGCCCTGATCGGTCTCGGTCCCGTCCGCGTTCAGTTTCTGGGTGAATTTCTGGACGGCAGGCTGCTCTACCGCGGGCGCAGGCGCTTCCGGCTCAGCCTTGGCGACATCCTGCGCCGGCTCCGGCGTCGCAGAGGTCGCGGGCGCTGACGCCTCGCCCTGTGGCGCGGGTTGCGACGCCGGCGTGCCGAGGCCCAGCATCTGCGAAACCTCGGTGCGGTTGAGCCAGACGGCATATCCGGCCGCGCCCGCGAAAACGAGCACAATCAGCCCGGCCACCGCGAGGCCCAGCCGGCCGCGCGACGCCTTGCGCGGCGGCATGCCGGCAAGCGATTCCGACGCCAGCCGATCCTCGGCGCGTGAAGGCGATGCCGGCGCGATTTCGTCCTCCGCGTCCGGAGCCGACGCGGCCACGGGAGGGCTCGCCTTCGGCGGCTCCCGAGAGACGACCGGCGCATCGGGCTGCGGCCTCGACGGCGGAGGAGGCGCGACCTTGACCGTCGCCTCGAGGGTGTTCATGACCTCGTCGAGATCGTCCACGGGCGAGGGAGGAGGAGCGGCATACTCCGCCTCCACAGTCTTGATGGCCTGTTCGAGAGCCGCCTTCTGCCGCTCGATAACGATTGGCGCAGGTGGCGGCGTGATGGCGGCAAGCTTCGCGGAGATCGTCGCACGGGCCTTGTCGTAGACACGCGCGCGCATCTCCGGGCTGTTGTCGCCCAGGCCGTCGAGCGTCTTCTTCAGAACCGCGACGAAATCTGCCATTCAGGATACTTCCACTTTGCCGAGCGTGGCCCCTCTGGCCCCTCTTTTTGTCCAGATGATGGTGCGCAGGGCGATGATTGTCACAAATGCTCTAATCTTCAAACGGATCTGTCACAAGAATTGTGTCGTCACGTTCCGGACTTGTTGACAGCAAGGCAACCGGCGCGCCGATCAGTTCCTCGATACGACGGACATACTTGATCGCCTGAGCCGGCAGTTCGGACCAGGTCCGCGCGCCGGCCGTGGTCTCGGACCATCCCTCGAAGGTCTCGTAGATCGGCGTGACCGCCGCCTGCGCGCGCATCGACGCCGGCAGATAATCGACTCTGCGCCCGTCGAGTTCGTAGGCGACGCAGATCTTGATCTCCTTGAGGCCGTCCAGCACGTCGAGCTTCGTCAGCGCGATGCCCGTGATGCCGGACGTCTTGACGGTCTGGCGCACCAGCACGGCGTCGAACCAGCCGCAGCGGCGCGGCCTCCCGGTATTGACGCCGACCTCGCGGCCGACGGTCGCCAGATGGCGGCCCACTTCGTCATCAAGCTCGCAGGGGAACGGCCCCTCGCCGACGCGCGTCGTGTAGGCCTTGGTGATGCCGAGGACATAGCCGATCGCCGTCGGCCCCAGCCCCGAACCGGCGGCGGCCTGCCCCGCAACCGTGTTGGAGGAGGTGACGAAGGGGTAGGTGCCGTGATCGTTGTCGAGCAGGGCGCCCTGCGCACCTTCGAACAGGATGCGAGCACCGGCGCGGCGCTTTTCGTCCAGGACGCGCCAGACCTGGTCCATGTAGGGCAGGATCTCGCCCGCGATGGAGGTCAGTTCCTCATGGATCGCGTCGGCGGAAATTTCCTCGAGTCCCATGCCGCGACGCAACGCATTATGGTGGGTCAGCAGGCGCTCGATCTTGAGCATGAGCGTCTCCGGCTCCGCCAGATCGACCAGGCGGATCGACCTGCGGCCGACCTTGTCCTCATAGGCAGGGCCGATGCCGCGCCGCGTCGTGCCGATCTTGAGGCCGGAATTGGAATCTTCGCGGATGCCGTCGAGCTCGCGGTGCAGCGACAGAATCAGCGGGGCATTGTCGGCAATGCGCAGAATCTCGGGCGTGATCGTCACGCCCTGGGCGCGGAGCTTTTCTACTTCCTGGACAAAGTGATGCGGGTCGACCACGACGCCGTTGCCTATGACCGACAGCTTGCCCTGGACGAGGCCGGACGGCAGCAGCGCCAGCTTGTAGCTGACGCCGTCGATCACCAGAGTGTGGCCGGCATTGTGGCCGCCGTGAAAGCGGACGACCACATCCGCCCTGTCCGCGAGCCAGTCGACGATCTTGCCCTTGCCCTCGTCGCCCCACTGAGAGCCGACGACCACCACGTTTGCCATGTTGCCTTCCTAGGATGCGCACGCCTGACGCGGCGTTTTTCGTGGCTTCTATAGCGGCAAGTGTCCGCGCGCGCGACCCTTCTTTGCCGCAATCCGGCGAAACTTGTCGAGGTGGGCGCAGCATCTGAGGGCGGGTGGATCATTGCCATTCGGATCGATCGCGGATAGGCGGGGCCCGGAAACACCGATGCAGCACGCCGCCTATATCCTCCTGACACTCACCACGCTTTTCTGGGGCGGCAACGCCATCGCCGGAAAGGTCGCGGTCGGCCATATCTCGCCGATGCTGCTCACCGGCCTCAGATGGACATTCGCCTTCGCGCTGCTGCTGCCCTTCGCCTGGCCGCAGCTCAAGCGCGACTGGACGAAGGCGCGGTCGTCGATGCTGACCCTGTTCCTTCTCGGCGCCGTGGGATTCACGGCCTACAATCTGGCCTTCTACAGCGCGCTGCTCTACACGACCGCCGTCAACGTCTCGATCGAACACGCGGCGATCCCGATGGTGATCTTCATCGCCAACTTCCTGCTGTTCGGCACCCGCGTCACCTGGCTGCAGGTGGCGGGTTTCATCCTGTCTGTGGTCGGCGTGATCGTTGTCGCAAGCCATGGAGATCCACACCGCCTCCTGTCGCTCGACCTCAACCAGGGCGATGCCCTGATGCTGCTCGCGATCCTGTTCTACGGCGGTTACACCGTGATGCTGCGCTTCAAGCCGGACATACACTGGCAGACGATGATGCTGGCGCTGACCGGGTCTGCGGCCATCGCCTCGGTGCCCTTCGTCATCGTCGAGTTCGCAACTGGTGCCGGGATCTGGCCGGACGCGGCGGGCTGGGCGGTGGGAGCCTATACGGTGATCTTCCCGTCGCTGCTGGCGCAGGCCTTCTACATGCGCGGCGTCGAGCTGATCGGCCCGAACCGCGCAGGGCTTTTCATCAACCTCGTGCCGATCTTCGGAACCCTGCTGGCGATCGCCCTGCTCGGCGAGGCTTTCGAAGCCTATCATGCGGTGGCGATCGTCCTGGTGATGGGCGGCATCGGTATTGCCGAATGGAGTGGGCGTCGAGCGCACGGATAGACGGGCAGGCCGAGTGGTGATATCATGATATCACAGTCGGAGAAGACCGTTGGCACAACTCCTGATCCGCCGCCTCGACGAAGACGTGAAGGAAAACCTGCGCAGGCGCGCCAAACGGCACGGCGTCAGCATGGAAGAGGAAGCGCGCACCATCTTGCGTGCCGAACTGCTGCGCGTCGAGCCAAAACAGCCCGGACTTGGAACGCAGATCGCGAACCTGTTCAAGGATGTTCCGGACAATGACGAACCTCTGCCGGAGTTTCCGGATGAACCCATCCGCTACGCCAAGTTCGACGAATGATCGTTCTCGATACGAATGTTCTCTCAGCATTGATGGCGCCGGATCTGAACCGCGCCGTCGTCATCTGGCTCGACCAGCAGCCGAATACATCAATCTGGACCACCGCCGTGAACATCTTCGAGTCGCGGTCCGGTATAAATCTACTGCCGGAAGGAAAGAGGAAGCGCGACCTGCACACACGGCTGGACACTCTTGCCGCGAAGATATTCCCCGATCGGATATTACCTTTTGACCGGGAAGCAGCGGAGCGAGCGGCTCATGTCGCGGGAATGCGGATTCGCGACGGCCTCAACATCGGGTCGCGAGATACGCAGATTGCGGGCATTAGTCTCGCGCGTGGCGCAACCCTGGCGACGCGGAACATCAAGGATTTCGAGGGCCTTGGCATTACGCTGATGAACCCGTGGCAGGTCTGATCGCATAGCGATCCGGTTGGCTGGGCGATCCTGGCTGAATCCCGCAAAGCCAGAGAGGCGCGGCCATCGCCGCGCCTTCAAAAACGGAAGCTAGGTGTCCGTCAGGCCGCCGCGACGTCGAACTTGAGCGGCTTGGCCGAGGCGATCTTGGGGTTGGCCCTGAGCTCCGCCAGCACCTTCTCGGGGAACGGGGCATCGAGATAAAGCAGCGCGATCGCGTCGCCGCCGGGCTTGTTGCGGCCGAGCTGGAAGTTGGCGATGTTGACGCCGTTCTGGCCGCAGATCGTGCCGAGCAGGCCGATGATGCCGGGCGCATCCGGATTGGTCGTGTAGAGCATGTGCTGCCCGACCTCGGCGTCCAGATTGATGCCCTTGATCTGGATGAAGCGCGGCTTGCCGTCCGAGAAGACGGTGCCCGCGATGGAGCGCGTCTGCTTCTCCGTCGTCACCGTCAGCTTGATGTAGCCGTCGAAGACCCCCGACTTGTCGCGCTTGACCTCGGAGAGCACGATGCCGCGTTCCTTCACCATGATCGGCGCAGAGACCATGTTGACATCGGACACCTGCGGCCGGATGAGGCCGGCGAGCGCGGCGGAGATCAGCGCACGGGTGTTCATCGAGGCGGTGACGCCGTCGAACAGGATCTCGACCTCCTTGATCGGCTCCTCGGTCACCTGGCCGACGAAGGCGCCGAGCACTTCCGCCAGCTTGACGAACGGCTTCAGCTTCGGCGCTTCCTCGGCCGTGATCGACGGCATGTTGATGGCGTTGGAGACCGCGCCCTTGATCAGGTAGTCCGACATCTGCTCGGCGACCTGCAGCGCGACGTTCTCCTGCGCCTCGCTGGTGGACGCGCCAAGATGCGGCGTAGCGATGACGTTCTCCAGGCCGAAGAACGGGCTCTCGGTGGCCGGCTCGACCTCGAACACGTCGAGCGCGGCACCCGCGACCTTGCCGCTCTTCAGGCCTTCGAGCAGGTCCTGCTCCACGATCAGGCCGCCGCGGGCGCAGTTGATGATGCGCACGCCCTTCTTCATCTTGGCGATCGCGTCCGCGTTGATCATGCCCCTGGTCTTGTCGGTCATGGGTGTGTGCAGCGTGATGAAATCGGCCCGGGCGAGCAGTTCGTCGAGCTCCACCTTCTCGACGCCGAGTTCCTGGGCGCGGCTGTCGGAAAGGAACGGGTCGAAGGCGATGACATGCATCTTGAGGCCGACGCCGCGCGTGGCTACGATCGAGCCGATGTTGCCGCAGCCGACGACGCCCAGCGTCTTGCCGGTGATCTCGACGCCCATGAAGCGGTTCTTCTCCCACTTGCCGGCCTTGGTCGAGGCGCTGGCCTCGGGCAGCTCGCGGGCAAGCGCGAACATCATCGCGATCGCATGCTCGGCGGTCGTGATCGAATTGCCGAAGGGCGTGTTCATCACGATGATGCCCTTGCGGCTGGCGGCCGGGATGTCGACATTGTCGACGCCGATGCCGGCGCGGCCGATGACCTTGAGATTGGTCGCGGCATTGATCAGCTTCTCGGTGACCTTGGTGGCCGAGCGGATGGCCAGCCCGTCATACTGGCCGATCACTTCGAGCAGCTTGTCCTTGTCCTTGCCGAGATCCGGCAGGTAGTCGACCTCGACGCCGCGATCCTTGAAGATCTGCACGGCCGTGGGGGAAAGTTTGTCGGAAACGAGAACGCGGGGCATGGGTTGCCTCCTTCAGAAAGAGTCGATCAAGTTTGAGATGAGGGGCGCAGGCGAACTGCGCCGCCGAATGGATCAGGCAGCGGCCTTGAGCGCCGCCTTCTGCTGCGCGAACGCCCAGTCGAGCCAGGGCATCAGCGCTTCGAGATCGGAGGTCTCGACGGTCGCGCCGCACCAGATGCGGAAGCCGACCGGCGCGTCTCGATAGTGGCCGATGTCGTAGGCAACACCCGACTTGTCGAGCGCAGACACGATCGCCTTGGCGAAGGCTTCCTGTGCCTTCACGTCGAGCGCGGTGACCTCGGGATCAACGATCGTGAGGCACACCGAGGTGTTCGAGCGGCTCGCGGCATCCGTAGCCAGGTGGCCGAGCCATGGCGATGCCTGGACGAAGCGGTCGATGACGGCCGCGTTGGCGTCGGCACGCGCAACCAGCGCGTCGAGACCGCCGATGCCCTTGGCCCACTGGAGTGCGTCGAGATAGTCCTCGACGCAGAGCATGGACGGCGTGTTGATCGTCTCGCCCTTGAAGACGCCCTCGATCAGCTTGCCGCCGGAGGTGAGGCGGAAGATTTTCGGCAGCGGCCAGGCGGGCTTGTAGGTCTCCAGCCGTTCAACGGCGCGCGGGCTGAGGATCAGCATGCCGTGTGCGCCCTCGCCGCCCAGCACTTTCTGCCAGGAGAAGGTCACGACATCGAGCTTGGCGAAATCGAGGCGCTGCGCGAAAGCAGCCGAGGTCGCGTCGCAGATGGTGAGGCCCTGCCGATCGGCCGGGATGAAGTCGCCGTTCGGCACGCGCACGCCCGAGGTCGTGCCGTTCCAGGTGAAGACCACGTCGCGGTCGAAATCGATCTGCGCGAGGTCGGGCAGCTTGCCGTAGCCGGCTTCGATCATGCGCACATCGGCGAGCTTGAGCTGCTTGACCACGTCGGTCACCCAGCCAGAGCCGAAGCTCTCCCAGGCGACCATGTCGACGCCGCGCTGGCCGAGCAGCGACCAGAGCGCCATCTCGACCGCGCCGGTGTCGGAAGCGGGAACAATGCCGATGCGGTAGTCGGCGGGAACCTGCAGGACCTCGCGGGTGAGCTCGATCGCGAGCGCCAGCTTGTCCTTGCCGATCTTGGCGCGGTGGGAACGGCCGAGCGCGGCGTTCACAAGCGCTTCAAGCGACCAGCCGGGTCGCTTCGCACAGGGTCCGGAGGAGAAATTGGGATTGGCCGGGCGCACTGCCGGCGTGGGGACGGTCGTCGTCATCGTGGTCTATCCTTCCAGATAGTAAGCCCGCTCGTTGGGGAGGGGTGGCCCACGCGTGGCGATATTGGGATCGCCTTGCGTCGTCAAGACGAAAATATCGCCCTGCCGACTTTTCCTGTCCTCGTTGCGCCACTGCGACACACGAGGCGCAAACGCAAAGGGCGGGCCGAAGCCCGCCCTGTTTCGTGACAGCTCCGCCGCCGCCTACCAGAGGTCGTAGCGCAGGCCGAGCTTGATCTGGTGATAGTCGATGCCCTTGTCCATCGAGAAGGTGTCGGCGTTCAGGTATTCGGCCGACGGCGAGGAGAAATACTGATAGCCGAGATCGACAGAGATATTGTCGCTGACCCTGTAGGCCACGCCGGCCATCAGCGCATAGGCGAATGCGTATTGGTCGTCGGCCGAGGTGTAGACGCCATCCGGCGGGCCCGGATCTATGTTGACGCTATGCTTGGAATAGACCATTCCGGCGCCGGCGCCCACATATGGCGTCACGCCGACATAGGTGCCGAGATCCACATAGGCATTGACCAGCCCGCTCCACACCTGCTGCTTGGCCGAGCCCGCATCAAAGCCGTCATCATAGTCGTAGCGTCTTCCACCAACATAGTTCAGCGTCACGTCGCTGCGCAGCCAATCGGTAAACTGATAGCCGACGCCCAGGCCACCGCCGAACCGATCGATTTTCGCCGTCTGTCCGAACAGCGTAAAATTGTATGATGGGTCGTTGAGGGTGTAGGTAACGTCGCCGCGCAAGTACCACCCATTGCCCACTTCGACCGGCACATATTCCTCCGGCGTGTCGATCACCATCGGCGGGTCGTAGTCCGCCGCGAGTGCGGCGGGGAACGGGGCCAATCCGACGAGCACGATCGGCAGGGCGGCGCGCAAGGACAGTCGCATGGGGTCCAACTCCGGGATTCAGGCCGATCGGGTCACGGCCTTCTGTGTTGGCCCACTGTTAACCATCTTGGTTAAATGCCGGTTAACCATGGACATAAACCTTTCAGACGATGTCGCCGGCACAAAAAAGAACCGCCCGGAGTGACCCGGGCGGCGCAAGAACAAAGTGGAGGAGGCTTACTTGTAGACCGGCGGTTCCACCGGCGGCTCGTAGGCGACCGGCTCGGGCTCGTAGCAGGAGCTGCGGCCACCGAACTGGTAGCGCAAGCCGACGCGGCCCTCGTGGATATGGAAGCCCTTGTCGAAGCCGGGAGCAACGCCGCTGGCATATTCGAACATGCGGCCGCCGCCGATATTGGCGTAGCGATAGCCGACATCGAGCTTGAGGTCGTTGGTCAGGCAGTAGGACGCACCGGCCATGAGCGCCCAGGCGAAACGCCAGTTGGCCGAACCCTCGTGGTCGGTGGTGATGCCACCGGCCGTGTTGCGCAGCGTATCCCACTTTACATATGCGCCACCGATACCGGCGCCGACATAGGGCGTGATGCCGTGCCAGGTGCCGAATTCGGCGTAGGCATTGGCCAGCAGCAGGAGTGCGCTGTAGGACGAGGTGTCGACCGACGTGCAGGGCACGCCTCCGCAGAAGCCGGATGTCGAGCCGTTGAAGTCGGCCTTGCCCATCCAGTCGAGGGTGAGATCGGTGCGCAGATATCTGCTGACCTGGTAGCCGACGCCGCCGCCGACGGACCAGGAGGAGTCGATGTCGCCCGAGTCGAAGGCGCCGGTGCCCGGAGGCGGGCCGTAGGTGATGTAGTTGCCGCCACGGAACTTCGTGGCGTGGTAGTCGAGGTCGCCGCGGATATACCAGCCACCGTAGTCGACCGGCTCGGGCTCGGGCTGCGTATAGACCGGCTCCGGCGCATAGACCGGAGGCTCATAGATATCGGCTGCCAATGCCGGCACGACGCCAGCCGCCATGACCGCGGCGCCGAACAGCGTCTTCTTCACCTGTGTGAGCATAACCTTCACCCTCTCGATCCAAGGCGCGACGCCAGCGGATAGACCTAGTCCCGGGTTTGGATAATGAAGTGGAAAGGTTAAGGGCGGATTAACCCTGCGGCTTAACCATGATTCCGGACGCGATCATTGCGAAATCCACAAAGCAAAACGCCCGCGCAGGGGGCGCGGGCGTCCGGAAACTTCGACGTCGAAAGAGAATCAGGCGGCGGTGCGGATCGACGAGATCGCCCCGACGATGTCGTTGACCACCGTCTCGACGAGGCCGCGGTCGTCGGCTTCCGCCATGACGCGGATCAGCGGCTCGGTGCCGGACGGACGGATCACGAGGCGGCCGGACTTGCCGAGGCGCACGCGCGCGTCCTCGATCATTGCCTTGACCGGGTCGCTCTCGAGCGGCTTGCCGCCGTTGAAGCGGACATTCTTGAGCACCTGCGGGACCGGCTCGAACTTGCGGCAGACTTCGCTGGCGGGTTTGCCCGCGCGCTTGATGCAGGCGAGCACCTGGAGCGCGGAGACGAGACCGTCGCCAGTGGTGGCGAAGTCGGACAGGACGATATGGCCCGACTGCTCGCCGCCGACATTGAAGCCGTGCGCGCGCATGTGCTCGACCACGTAGCGGTCGCCGACCTTGGTGCGATGGAGCGAAAGACCGAGGTCGCCGAGATAGCGCTCCAGCCCGAGATTGGACATGACGGTGGCGACCACGCCGCCGCCGGCAAGCCGGCCGCTCTGGTGCCAGGCTTCGGCGATCAGCGCCATGATCTGGTCGCCGTCGATCAGCGTGCCGTTCTCGTCGACGATGACCATACGGTCGGCGTCGCCGTCGAGCGCAATGCCGATGTCGGCGCGCACCTCGTGTACCTTCTTCGACAGGCCCATCGGATGCGTCGAGCCGCATTCGTGGTTGATGTTCATGCCGTTCGGCTCGGCATTGATGGTCACGACTTCCGCGCCGAGCTCCCACAGAGCAGCGGGCGCGACCTTGTAGGCGGCGCCATTGGCGCAGTCGATCACCACGCGCATGCCGGCCAGCGACATGGAACGCGGCAGGGTGCGCTTGGCGAACTCGATATAGCGGTCGTGCACGCCGTCGATGCGCTTGGCGCGGCCGATCGTGTCGGAATCGGCGAGCGAGGCGGTGAGGTCCGTCTCGATGAGGGATTCGATGCGAAGCTCGATCTCGTCCGACAGCTTGTAGCCGTCCGGGCCGAACAGCTTGATGCCGTTGTCGTGGTAGGCGTTGTGCGAGGCCGAGATCATGACGCCGAGATCGGCGCGCAGCGAGCGCGACAGCATGGCGACGGCCGGTGTCGGCACCGGCCCAAGCAGGAAGACGTCCATGCCGGCGGCGCAGAAGCCGGCGACCATCGCGTTCTCGAGCATATAGCCGGAGAGGCGCGTGTCCTTGCCGATCACGACGCGATGGCGATGCGAGCCGCGCTGGAACGACGTGCCCGCCGCCATCCCGACCTTCATGGCGACTTCCGCCGTCATCGGAAAACTGTTGGCCCGTCCCCGGATCCCGTCCGTGCCGAAATAACGCCTGGTCATGCTCGTCGACTACCCCGCCGCGATTCCCGCTTTTGACATCGTTGTGCCATACATGGGTCTGTCCCTGGCATCACATTGTGTGAGCCCGTGTTACGCTCCCATGACATGGCCAGCGCAACCCCGGGAGCCTAGCAGCCAGGGGTTAACGCATTTCTTCGATCCATTTGCGCAAGAGCGCGACCGCTTCCGGATCCGTTTGCGTGCGTCCGAGTTCCGGCATCATCACGCCCGGCTCCGTGCTCTCGACCCGGTAGAGGAGGATCGAATTGTCCGGATGCCCAGGATCGATGTCGAAGGCGCGATCGCCGCTGCCGCGCCCGGCCGCAACCGGCCGCTTGCCGACGCCCATCGCCACGCGGTCCGTCTCGCCCCAGGTCAGATAGAGGCCGGAATTGGACGCCGGCCCCTCGCGACGGTGGCAGTGGGCGCAATTGGTGTCGAGCCAGGCGCGGGCGCGGGCCTCGGTCGGAGCGACCGCATCTCCCCAGACGGGAACCGACGGCGCATCGGCAGGCGCAGGCGCGCCCGACAGGATGCCGGCGGACGCCCAGTGCGCGAGCTGGTTTTCGGCGCCGGACGCATAGGGATGCTCGACGTTGAGGTTGCGCGCCTTGGGCCCGAGCGGCACGACCTCGCCGTCGAGCGCATGACAGCCCTTGCACTGGTTCTTGTTGGGCACGGCATAGTTGAAGGAGAGCGGCGCGCCGTCCCTGCCCGTCACGGCAATGTCTACTTTAGCTCCGGCGATCTTGAGCTCGGCCTCGGTCTGCTCGGCGTTCCAGACATAGGCCCAGGCCTGCCAGCCGGCCTGCTGCCTGACCAGCACACGCGTCTCGATCAGCCGCACGTCCTTGTCGGGCGCGCGCAGGTCCGCGGGGAAGGCGAAGGTCTTGATCAGCGCCGTGCCGACCGGAAACTCGAACGCCTCGTTCGGATCGTAGGTCGCCGACTGGCCCGCCGGCACATGGACGAAGCGATATTTCTCGGCGAAGTCGGAAAAGAGCGGCGTGGCGAGGTGATAGGGGATCACGCCCTCCGCAGGCGCCTGTTTCGCGCCGTCGGCGAAGAAGGCGAATTCGGAGAGGAGTTTGGGCGGCTTCGCGGCGAGGATCGCGTCGGGGGAGACGGCATGGGCCGGCGCTGAAGTCAAAGCGAAAGCGGCTGCAATCACGGCCGCAACCATCCGTCGCGCGCCCCTCTGGCCTGCCGGCCATCTGGGGGAGATGGCCGGCAGGGCAGAGGGGGGCGTGACAGAGCGCAAGCCCATAAGCCCCGGGACCCTTACGACCCGCTGTCCTGCGGCAGCTTTACCGGCGCAGGCTCGGGGAGCGAGCCCTTGTAGCCGGCGATGTCGGTGTCGGGCGAGGTGGTCCATGGCAGCAGCATCTGCGAGATCATCTTGAGGTTGGCGAAGGTCGTGCCTTCGGCCTCGTCGATATAGATCTGGTCCTCCGCGTTCACCCAGGAGAAATATTCCGGAATGCGGGTCACGCCGTCCCAGATGATGTCCGGCACCAGCGTGCCGGAGACGTCGGTGATGATCTTGCCGACCTCGCCGTCCGGGGCGAAGCCGCCCTCGCCATAGGTGTTGCCGTGGATGAAGACGCCGCGCGGCACGAACATGTAATTGTCGTCGTCATAGTCGTTCGGATAGGCGGCGATCAGCACATGCGTCGTGCCGTTCTTGTCGAAGCGGTTGCCGAAGACATGCACGTTGCGGTTGGCCATGACCATGACGCCCATGCCCTTTGGCACGATGCCGACGATGTTGCCCTTGGGCGCGAAGTTCGGCGTGTCGTTCTCCACCACGTCATTGTCGAACACCCGCACGTCCTGCCCGCCCTGCACGGGAAGGTTCGGCAGGTCGAAGACGAGAATGCCGCCGGTGTTGTGGGTGACGGTGTTCTTGAACACGTCGGCGCGCTTGGAGTTCTCGATCTCGATGCCGGCGACATTGTATTCGGCGCGGCTGTTGCGGACGATGATGTCCTCGCTCTGTCCGACATAGATGCCGGCATCGGACGCGCCGGACACAAACACGCCGTCGATCAGCACGTTCTTCGACGAGACCGGGTAGACGCCGTAGGCGCCGTTCTCGGCCTTCGGCCCGCCGGTCCAGACGACGGAGATATTGCGGAAGGTGATCTGGTCGGAGCCCTTGGACTTCACGCCGTCGCCCTTGGTGTCTTCGACGGCGAAGTCTTCCAGCACCACGCGGTCGGAGGTGACGAGCAGGCCCTCACCGGCGCCGGTCTGGCCCTTGAAGGACAGCACCGTCTGTCCGGCCCCGGCGCCCTGCACCTTCACGTCGTCCACGTCGAGCGAGAGCCCCTCCATCAGCTCGAACATGCCGGGCCCGATCTTCACCACGTCGCCCGGCTGGGCCGAGATCAGCGCCTCGATCAGGCGCTCGTTGGCTCCTTCACCGGCTTCGACGACGATGTCGGCGGCGATCGCCGTCGAGGCGGAAAGCGCGAGGGCAAAAGAGGCAAATGTAAGAAGGCGTTGCATGACGATCACTCCCGGCAATGCGGGAACGATGCGTCAGAGCTGCACCGGGTGTCAATCGATGGACGAAAGCCCGAAAACCCCGCCGCTTGCCTTGACTCACGTGGTACCTTCGGGTAACCGACCCCCGCATCCGGCGTGGGGGCTTCCCGCGCCGGTTGGCTTTTGGACCCCGCAGACTGACAAAAAGACGGACCGGGCGTTAACGCTCGAGAGCCGACCGAACAAGCGAAAGGCATCAAAATGTTCGCAGTCATCAAAACGGGCGGCAAGCAGTATCGCGTCGCCGCCAATGATGTGTTGAAGATCGAGAAGGTCGCCGGCGAAGTCGGCGACATCGTTGAAATCGGCTTCGTGCTGGCGCACGGTGAAGGTGAAAACGTGACGATCGGCGCTCCCTTCGTGGACGGCGCGGTCGTGGCGGCCGAGGTCCTGGAGCAGGGCCATGCCAAGACCGTCATCGCCTTCAAGAAGCGCCGCCGCCAGAACTCGCGCCGCAAGCGCGGCCATCGCCAGCTGCTGACCACGGTCAAGATCACCGAGATCCTGACGGGTGGCGCGAAGCCGGCGAAGAAGGCCGCAGCGAAGGCCGAGGCCAAGGCGGAAGCCGCTGCTCCGGTCGCGACCCTGTTCACCGCGCCGAAGGGCAAGGCGGACGACCTGACTGTGATCAAGGGCATCGGCCCGGTGGCTGCCGGCCAGCTCAACGAGCAGGGCATCACGACCTTCAAGCAGATCGCGAAGCTGAGCGACGCCGACATCGAGACGATCGATGCGAACATGCCGTTCTCGGCCGACCAGATCCGCGATTGGCGCGATCAGGCGAAGGA
Source organism: Mesorhizobium australicum (assembly GCF_900177325.1). Taxonomy (NCBI): domain Bacteria; kingdom Pseudomonadati; phylum Pseudomonadota; class Alphaproteobacteria; order Hyphomicrobiales; family Phyllobacteriaceae; genus Mesorhizobium; species Mesorhizobium australicum. The sequence continues at coordinate 4,853,860 of NZ_FXBL01000004.1, forward strand.
ACTGGCGAAGTAAGCCAAATCAATGTATGAGGGGCGCAACGAAGCGCCTCCAAGGGTTTGAGACGTCCTTCGGGACGCTAAGGAGACTAAGATGGCACACAAGAAAGCTGGCGGTTCGTCGCGCAACGGTCGCGACTCCGAATCGAAGCGTCTGGGCGTGAAGAAGTTCGGCGGCGAGGCAGTTCTCGCCGGCAACATCATCGTTCGTCAGCGCGGCACCAAGATGCACCCCGGCGTCAACGTCGGCATGGGCACGGACCATACCCTGTTTGCTACGCAAGCCGGCGCCGTCGCCTTCCAGAAAAAAGCCAATGGCCGAACCTACGTGTCGGTAAACCCGATTCAGGACGCAGCGGAGTAGCCGGTTCCGCGACACACCACACCGGCGACCCCTCCCGGGGACCGGTGTCTGGATAGTCCAGAAGCGAGAACAGGGGAGATGGGTCGCCATCTCCCCTTTTTCTTTGCCTGGAGATCCATCATGCACATCCTCGTCACCAAGCGCCTGACGCTTCGCAAGCCGACCATGCTCGACGCCGAGCAGATCGCCGCCGGCCTGTCGAACTGGAACGTGGCCCGCATGCTGACCCAGGTGCCCTACCCTTACTTCGTCAAAGACGCGGAAGAATGGATCGAGCACGTCTCGGCCGATGCCGACAGTCATGTCTACACGATCCACCGCGAGCAACTCGTCGGCGTCGTCGCGATCGAGGGCGGTGGGCCGCAGCCGCGCCTGGGCTACTGGCTCGCCGAGCACGTACACGGCCACGGCTACATGACCGAGGCCGCGGGCGCGCTGATCGCGCACGCCTTCGACACGACGCCGATCTGGGCGATCGAGTCGGCGGCGCTGACCGACAACCCCGCCTCGCTGCGCGTGCAGGAGAAGCTCGGCTTCGCCATCACCGGCCTGAGGGACGTCTATTCGCGTTCCAGGGGCGACGGCGCCCAGGTCGTGACCACGCGCCTGTCGGCCGCCTCATGGCGCGCCGGTCTCGGCCGGGTCGAGAAGAGCGCGGCCTGAGCCGGCATCGGATGGAGAGGGAACGATGGTCATGGAACTCATCGGGGAAGAACCTGAAACGCCGATAGATTGTCCGGTGCTCGTCACGGACCGGCTGGTCATGCGCCCGCCGCACGTCGACGACCTGCCGGACCTGGCGGGCCTCGCCAACAACCGCAGGGTCGCGGAGATGCTCGCCCGCATGCCGCACCCCTATGGCGAGGCGGAGGCCCGCGCCTTCATCGCCGCCGCAGCCGAACGCCGCTTCGGCTGCGTCCACGCGCTGACGCTCGCCGACAATGGCGCCTTCATCGGCTGCGCCGGGCTCAACCCCACCGACCGAGGGCTGGAGCTCGGCTACTGGATCGGCGAGCCGTTCTGGGGGCACGGCTACGCAACCGAGGCGGCGCAGGCGCTGGTAGACGTCGCCTTCCGGACGACGGTCATCGACGCGCTCAACGTCTCCTGCCGTGTCATCAATCCGGCCTCGCGCCGGGTGATCCACAAATGCGGTTTCCAGTATGCAGGACAGGGCATGCTGAACTCGATCGTCGCCGGCCAGGTGCCGGTGGAGCGCTACCGGCTCGACCGGCGCACATGGATCGGGCTGAGGGCCTGGAGCCCGGGAATGACGCGCCTGATGAGCGCCTGAGGGAGCCGCATGGTTCCCTTTGGCGACGAAACCAACTAGGAGAGGCGCAACCGCGCCTTTCCCGACAGATTGAAGCAAGATGAAGTTCCTCGACCAGGCGAAAGTCTACATAAAATCCGGCGACGGCGGCGCCGGATCGGTGTCGTTCCGTCGCGAGAAATTCATCGAGTTCGGCGGGCCGGACGGCGGCGACGGCGGGCGCGGCGGCGACGTATGGATCGAGGCGGTGGACGGCCTCAACACGCTCATCGACTACCGCTACCAGCAGCATTTCCGCGCCAAGACCGGCATGCACGGCATGGGCCGCAACATGGCCGGCGGCAAGGGCGCCGACGTGATCCTCAAGGTGCCCGCGGGAACGCAGGTCTATGAAGAGGACAACGAGACGCTGATCGCCGACCTGACCGAGGTCGGCCAGCGCTTCAAGATCGCCGAAGGCGGCAATGGCGGTTTCGGCAATACGCATTTCAAGACCTCGACCAACCAGGCGCCTCGCCGCGCCAATCCCGGCCTGCCGGGCCAGGAGATGACGATCTGGCTGCGCCTGAAGCTGATCGCCGACGCGGGCATCGTCGGCCTGCCCAACGCCGGCAAGTCGACCTTCCTCGCCTCGGTGACGGCCGCGAAGCCCAAGATCGCGGACTATCCCTTCACGACGCTGCATCCCGGCCTCGGCGTGGCGCGGGTCGATGCGCGCGAATTCGTCATCGCCGACATTCCGGGTCTGATCGAAGGCGCACATGAGGGCGTGGGCATCGGCGACCGTTTCCTCGGCCATGTCGAACGCACCCGTGTTCTGCTCCATCTCGTCTCCGCGCAGGAGGAAAGCCCGGCCAAGGCCTACAAGACCGTCCGCGGCGAACTGGAGGCCTATGGCCACGGGCTCGACGAGAAGCCGGAGGTCGTGGTGCTGTCGCAGGTCGACACGCTCGACGCCGATGCGCGCAAGAAGAAGGTGGCGAGCCTGAAGCGCGCCGCCGGGCATGCGCCTCTGCTGATGTCCGCCGTTACCCGCGAGGGCGTAGAGGAAGTGCTGCGGGCGCTGATGGTGCATGTCGAGGATGCGAGGCGAGCGGAGGAGCCACCGGCGCCGGACGACCGCTGGTCGCTCTGACCGCTCCGCGCTTCCGATATCGCTTCATCTTCCGGCCTCTTCCATGATCAGCTCCCTCGCCTCGCACCGCCGCATCACCGTCAAGATCGGCTCCGCGCTGCTTGTCGACCGCTCGAAGGGCCTGAAGGCCGAGTGGCTGGCTTCGCTGGTCGCCGACATTGCCGGGCTGTGGGCGCAGGGAACTGAGGTGCTGGTCGTCTCGTCCGGCGCCATAGCGCTCGGCCGCACCATCCTCGGGCTCGGCAAGCGCGTCCTGAAGCTGGAGGAGAGCCAGGCGGCGGCGGCCGTCGGCCAGATCGCGCTGGCGCGGGCCTGGTCCGAGGAGCTGGCGCGGCACGGGCTGAAATCCGGCCAGGTTCTGGTGACGCTCGGCGACACGGAGGAGCGCCGGCGCTATCTCAACGCCCGCGCGACGATCGGCACGCTGCTGAAGCTCAAGGCGGTGCCGGTGATCAACGAGAACGACACGGTCGCGACGAGCGAGATCCGCTACGGCGACAACGACCGGCTGGCCGCGCGCGTCGCCACAATGATGGGCGGCGACCTGCTGGTCCTGCTCTCCGACATAGACGGCCTCTACACCGCCCCGCCCGCCTTCAATCCGGATGCGAAGCACATCCCGCTCGTGGAGCGGATCACGCCGGAGATCGACGCGATGGCCGGGGGCGCAGCCTCGGAACTCTCGCGCGGAGGCATGCGCACCAAAATCGATGCCGGCAAGATCGCAACCGCCGCCGGCACCGCGATGATCATCACGCAAGGCGACCGGATGAACCCGCTTTCGGCAATCGACCGCGGCGAGACATGCACCTGGTTCGCCCCGGCGCACAACCCTGTGCGCGGCTACAAGAGCTGGATCGCGGGACAGCTCGAACCGGCTGGACGGCTGACCGTCGACGCCGGTGCAATCACCGCACTTCTGTCGGGCAAGTCGCTGCTGCCGGCGGGCGTCAAGCTCGTCTCGGGCGACTTTGCCCGCGGCGACACGGTGGCGATCCTGGACCCCGAGGGCCGCGAGGTCGCGCGCGGCCTTGTTGCCTATGACGCGGCGGATGCCGTAAGGATCGCCGGGCTGAAGACGACGGAGATCGCCGACGCGCTCGGCTACGAGCCGCGCTCGGCGATGGTGCATCGCGACGACCTGGTGGTCTCCCGCACGGTCGCCCAGCGGATGGAGGGCTGAATGCTGACGAAAGCAGAGACGTCCGGACAGGACATCGCCCGGCTCATGGCGCAGATCGGCCGCGACGCCCGCGCCGCCGCGCGGCCGCTGGCGATCGCCAGCACCGAGCGAAAGAACGCAGCACTCCGCGCCATGGCCGATGCGATCGTGGCGAACGAGAAGACGATCCTCGAAGCCAACGCGATCGACCTGGCGAACGGCGTGGAATCGAAGCTGTCGCCCGCGATGATGGACCGGCTCAAGCTCGATCCGGCGCGCATCGCCGCGATCATCACGGGCATCCGCGAGATCGCCGACCTGAAGGACCCTGTCGGCGAGGTGATCGCGGCCTGGGATCGGCCGAACGGGCTGAAGATCGAGCGCGTGCGCACGCCGCTCGGCGTCGTCGGTGTCATCTTCGAGAGCCGGCCGAACGTGACGGCTGACGCCGGCGCGCTGTGCTTCAAGGCCGGCAATCCGGTGATCCTGCGCGCCGGCTCGGATTCGGCCAACTCGTCCGCCGCGATCCACGCCTGCCTGGTCGAAGGGCTGAAGGCCGAAGGCCTGCCCGAGGCCGCGATCCAGCTCGTGCCGGTGACGGACCGCGCCGCGGTGGGCGAGATGCTGAAGGGTCTCGACGGCAATCTCGACGTGATCGTGCCGCGTGGGGGCAAGAGCCTCGTCGCGCGCGTGCAGAACGAGGCGCGCGTGCCGGTCTTCGCGCATCTCGAAGGTATCTGCCATCTCTACATCGACAAGTCGGCCGATCTCGACATGGCGGTGAAGATCGCCGTCAACGCCAAGATGCGCCGCACCGGCATCTGCGGCTCGGCCGAGACGCTGCTCGTCGACCGCGCCGTGGCGAACACGCATCTCGTGCCGATCCTGAACGCCCTTGCCAAAGCCGGCTGCGCCATCCGCGCCAGCGCCGAGGTATTGACGCTCTATCCGCAGGCGGAGGCGGCGACCGACGCCGACTGGACGACGGAATATCTCGACGCGATCATCTCCGTGACGCTGGTGGACGGCGTCGGCGGCGCGATCGACCATATCGAGACCTATTCCTCGCACCACACCGAGGCGATCGTCGCGGAGGACCCGGCGGCGGTGCAGCGCTTCTTCAACGAGATCGATTCCGCCATCCTGCTGCACAACGCCTCGACCCAGTTCGCCGATGGCGGCGAGTTCGGCATGGGCGCGGAGATCGGCATCGCCACCGGCAAGATGCATGCGCGCGGCCCGGTCGGCGTCGAGCAGCTCACCTCGTTCAAATACCGCGTCCGCGGCTCGGGCCAGGTGCGGGCGTGACATCGGACTGGGCCGTCCCAGCCCGCTACCTTCGCATGCCGCATGTCGAGAAGGGCATGGCGGTCGGCCTGTTCGGCGGGTCGTTCAACCCGCCGCATGCCGGGCACGTTCTGGTCGCCGAGATCGCCATGCGGCGGCTGGAGCTGGACCAGCTCTGGTGGATCGTGACCCCCGGCAATCCGCTGAAAATCGGGCGCGAGCTGAAGCCGCTGGAAGAGCGCATCCGGCTTTCCGAGAAGATCACCGACGATCCGAAGATCAAGGTCACCGCCTTCGAGGCGAGCTATCACGTCCGCTACACGGCCGACACGCTGGCGCTGGTCAAGGCGCGCAATCCCGGCGTGAACTTCGTCTGGATCATGGGCGCGGATTCGCTGCGCGACTTCCACCGCTGGCAGCGCTGGCAGGCGATCGCGATGACCTTCCCGATCGCGGTCATCGACCGTCCGGGCGCCACGCTGGCCTTCCTGTCGTCGAAGATGGCGAAGACCTTCGACTACGCCCGCCGCGACGAGGACGACGCGCCGCTGCTCGCCCGCACACCGGCGCCGGCCTGGACCTTCATCCACGGCCCGCGCTCGACGCTCTCCTCCACGGCCATCCGCGACGGTCTGGTGAAGGCTTGAACCAGGACGGAACTTCCGCCGGTCCAGCCGCGCGCCACCGGGCGATGTCGTTTTTGGCGCGGCGGGGCGGCTCTCCGGCCGCCACACTCACCCCATGACAGCAGCATCCGCCCCTGCCCGCGGCGACGCGGAAACACCGGTCGCCGGGGTCGCCGGCGTGATCCTTGCCATGGCGCTCGCCGCCATCGGCAACGGGCTGATGTTCGCCTATATCCCGGTCCGGCTCGGCGCGGAGGGATATGCCCCGACATGGGCCGGCCTGATCCTCACCGCCCTCTCGGCCGGCGGCATCGCCGGCTGCCTGCTCACGGCCTGGCTGGTGAGGCGGGTCGGCCATGCGCGCGCCTACATGGTGTTCTCGGCGCTGATCGTGCTCTCCAACGCGCTGGTCGGCATGGCGGTCGACCCGGTTGTCTGGATCGTCGCCCGCGCGCTCTACGGCTTCGCCATCTGCGGCATGTTCGTGGTGGCGCAAAGCTGGCTCAACGATGCGGTCGGCAACACGATCCGCGGCCGCGTGATGGCGATCTTCTATGTCAGCTACATCGTCGGCCTCGGCGTCGGCTCTTACCTGATGGGATTCCTCGATATCTCGACGCCAATGGCGCCGATCGCTGGTGTCGCCTTCACCGCCGCATCGATCCTGCCGGTCGGCCTGACGCAGTTGCGCCAGCCGCCACCGCCGCAAGGCGCGGCGGTGGCGGTTCGGGAGGCGTGGCGCATCTCGCCGGTCGGCGTCGCCGGCATGCTGGCCGTCGGCGGCCTGTCGATGATGATCGCTGGCTTCGCGCCGATCCACGCCACGGCCAGCGGCTACTCGCAGCGGGAAGTGGCGGCGCTGATGTTCGCCATGCCGCTCGGCACGCTCGTCTTTCAGATCCCGTTCGGCTGGATCTCAGACCGCACCGACAGGCGCTACGTGCTGATCGTCGCCGCCGCACTCGTCGTCGTCGCTGGCCTGGCGGCAAGCCGCTTCGACGGCGGGTCTCTCGGCCTGATGATCGCGATCTATCTGGTCTGGAGCGGCGCCAGCGAGTCGATCTATTCGCTCTCCTCGGCCCATGCCAACGACCGCGCCTCGAAGGAGGAACTGGTCCGGCTGTCGGGCACGATGCTGTTCCTCTGGTCGGTGTCGGGTTTCATCGTGCCCGGCCTCGGCACGGCGCTGACGGCGGCGTTCGGCACGGCCTCGTTCATGATCGTCGCGATCGTCATCGCCGCGCTCTTCTGCGCCTTCACGATATGGCGGGTCATCCGCTCCCCGCGCGTTCCGGCCGACGAGACCGGCGCATTCACGCCGCTGTCGGCGCAGACCCCGCTTCCCGTTCCTCCGGCGGAGCAGTAGCCGGCGCGACAAACCTGACGCGGCGCGTCTTGAAACTGTCAAGGGACTCTGCCTATCTTCAGTGTGTTCGCGCGGGACGAACACTGATTTGCAATCCCGTCGGGAAAGGAACGAACCTGAGAACGGAACTGCGGAAGAAGGCTGAAACCATGCCTTCGACGGTCGGGAACAGCGACAACAGCGCCTCCCCGGCCTTGCGGACAGTCCTTGACAGTCTCGATGACTCCAAGGCCGAAAACATCATCTCCATCGACATTCAGGGCAAGTCCAGTCTGGGCGACCACATGGTGATCGCGTCCGGCCGGTCGAACCGTCATGTCGCGGCCGTCGCCGACCACCTTCTTAAAGCGTTGAAGGATGGCGGTTTCGGCACTGCGAAGGTCGAGGGACTTCCGGGCGCCGACTGGGTGCTGATCGATGCGGGCGACATCATCGTCCACGTCTTCAGGCCCGAGGTGCGCGAGTTCTACAACCTCGAGAAGATGTGGATGGCGCCGGACCTGGAGGAAGAGACGGTTCACTGAACCGTAGCTTCGACTGTCGATGCGGATTGGAGTTCATGCCGTCGGCCGCATGAAAGCGGGCCCGGAGCGGGATCTCGCCGCCCGTTATTTCGACCGCTTCGCCAAGGCAGGACCGGCCATCGGGCTCGAATGGGCCGGTGTCGCCGAGATTGCCGAAAGCCGCGCCCAGACCGCGGCGCTGCGCAAGCAGGAAGAAGGCCGCGCGCTCGGCGCGGCATCCCAGGGCTCCGCCCTGATTCTCCTCGACGAAACCGGAAAATCCATCGGCTCCGAAGCCTTCGCCGCCCGCATCGGCGAGTTGCGCGACGGCGGTGCGCGCTCGCTCCTGTTCGCGATCGGCGGGGCGGACGGGCATGACCCGGATCTCAGGAAGACCGCTTCCCTCGTCCTCTCCTTCGGCGCGATGACCTGGCCGCACCAGATCGTGCGCGTCATGCTCGCCGAACAGCTCTATCGCGCGGCGACCATCCTGTCGGGGCATCCCTACCACCGCGCCTGAGCGCGGATCAGAGCTTCCTCAGGCGCGCGGCGAAGAAGCCGTCGAGGCCGGAAAGTTGGGCGGTCTCCATCGGCAGTCCGGCCGGCGTGGTACGCAGGAAGCCATCGGGCGTTACGAATCCGGCAATGCCAGCGATCTCGTCGGGTCGGATCGGGTCGAGCGACAGATCAGGCGTTTCGGCGAGGAATGCGCGGACGAGATTTTCGCCCTCCAGCGGATCGAGCGAGCAGTTGGAGAAGACCAGCGTCCCGCCGGTCTTGACGAGACGCGCGGCATGCCCGAGCAGGGCGCGCTGCACTTCGGCGAGCTTGGCGATGTCCGCTTCCGTCTTGGTCCACAGCACGTCCGGATGACGCCTGACCGTGCCGGTCGAGGAGCACGGCGCATCGAGCAGGACTGCCTCGAATTGTTCCGCCGGCTCAAACGTCGTGAGGTCGGCCGACACCAGCTCGGCTTCGAGCCCCAGGCGGGCAAGATTCGTTGCCAGGCGCTTCAGCCGGTTGGCTGAAATCTCCACAGCCGTGACCTTCGCACCGGCTACCGCGAGCTGCGCCGTCTTGCCGCCGGGCGCGGCGCACAGGTCGGCGACGCGCTTGCCGGCCACATCCCCCATCAGCTTCGCCGGCAGGGCCGCGGCGGCGTCCTGCACCCACCAGGAGCCTTCGGCATAGCCCGGCAGGTCCGACACGGCGCGGTCGAGCCCGGCGAGGCGGACCGAGCCCGTGGGTAGGACGATGCCGCCAAACTTCTCTGCCCAGCCGGCGGCGTCATTCTTCACCGTGAAGTCGATCGGCGGCTCGAGCCGGTGCGCGGCGAGGATCGCGTCGGTCTGGGCGGCACCATAGGCCGCTTCCATCCGCCGCACGAACCAGTCGGGCGCGTCGCGCGTGGCGGACAGAAGGCGCGGCAGCGCCTGTTCCTTGTCGCGCCCGATCCCGCGCAGGACCGCGTTGACCAGCGAGGCGAAGCGCTGCGTGCGCGGATCGGCCTTGGCCTGCTCTACCGCGAGATCGACCGCCGCGCTGTCGGGCACGTCAAGGAAGAGCATCTGCGCCAGCGCCACGTGCAGGATATGCGACAGCGTGTGTGCATTGGCAGGCAGCGGCCGGTCCAGACGTTCGGCAATCATCGCCTCGATCGTCTTGCGGTGACGCAGCGCCGAGACGAGGATCGCCCGTACCAGTCCACGGTCGCGCTCGTCGAGCGCGCGGTATTGCGGATGGCCGTGCTGGCCATCCGTCATGCCGTCGAGCGGCGTCCTGGCCTCAACGACCGCCGCCAGAAGCCGCGTCGCCGCAAGGCGAGCAGCAAGGCCGGGCGCGGATGCCGCCGGCACTGCCCTGCCAGTTTTCGAAGGGGCCTTCCGCTTCGCCCGCGCGGGCGACGTCACGACCACGGGCCCTTGCGCGGTCCGGTCGGATTGCGGCCCCAGGGATTCGACTTCGGCGCCTCTGGCGGCGTCTGCGCCTCGGGCTCCTTCGGCTCCTGCGAGGGCGCTCCCCACGGGCCGGAGGTGGGGCGGGCAGCCTTCGGCTCCTCGGCCCTCGGCGGATCGGCAGGCGCCTGGCTGGTCCGCGCGGGCCGCCCAGCGCGCGCCTGAGGCTGCGGCGCCGGCTGGGCCTCGAACTCGGCCGCCATCTTCCGGAGTGCCGCGATACGGTTCTCCGTGTTCGGGTGGGTGGAGAAGAGATTGTCCATCCGCTCGCCCGACAGCGGATTGATGATGAACATGTGGGCGGTCGCGGGCGCGCGCTCGGCATCCGGGTTGTGGATGCGCTGCGCGGCACCCGCGATCTTGCCGAGCGCCGAGGCGAGCCACAGCGGATGCTCGCAGATTTCCGCGCCGCGCCGGTCGGCCGAATATTCACGCGTGCGGCTGATCGCCATCTGCACGACGGCCGCAGCCAGCGGCGCCACAATCATCGCGATCAGCACGCCGATGCCGCCGAGCGGATTGTTGTTGTCGCGGTTGCCGCCGAAGAAGAAGGCGAAATTGCCGAGCATCGAGATCGCGCCGGCGAGCGTCGCGGTGATGGTCATCGTCAGCGTGTCGCGATTCTGGATATGCGCCAGCTCGTGCGCCATCACGCCCGCCACCTCCTCGTAGGAGAGGCGCTCCAGCAGGCCGGTGGTGGCCGCCACCGCCGCGTTCTGCGGATTGCGTCCCGTCGCAAACGCGTTGGGCTGGTCGTTCTGGATGAGATAAACCTTCGGCATCGGCAGGCCGGCATTCTGCGACAGGCCACGCACGATCTCGAACAATTCCGGCGCGTTGCGCTCGTCGATCTCGACGGCGTGGTGCATCCTCAGCACCATCTTGTCCGAGTTCCAGTAGCTGAAGATGTTCATGCCGGCTGCGATCAGGAAGGCAATCATCATGCCGCCCGAGCCGCCAATCGCATAGCCGACGGCCATGAACAGCGCCGTCATGACGGCGAGCAGCATCGCAGTGCGGATCAGGTTCATCGAGGTCTCCGGTTGCCGGCGACGACACTGTCTCCGGCGCTGATAACGCTATATATGATGGTGGAGGCGCTGAGCCACTTCAATATCGGGAGCAGACGATGGCCGACGAAGCCGAGACACCGCCGCCCGCGCCGCGCGAGCTTTCGCCCGCGGCCCAGCGCGCGCTGGCCGAGGCCGAGGCGCGCAGAAAAGCCGCCCGCCGCAAGCCGGCGCCGCCGAAGGAAATCGGTGGGCGCGGCGGCGAGGAGCCGGTGCGCTACGGGGACTGGGAAGTGAAAGGCATCGCCACCGACTTCTGAGCCGGGCGCTGGAACCGATTCCAGGATTGGGCGTTGAGATGCAACCAGTTCCTTCTAGACATCGGTGCCACCAATGCTCATTCGTCTCGGCTACGAACTAGCCCTCGATCTGCCGCAGGACACGCCTGTCGTGACGGCCCTGGAAATTCACTCGGACCGCAGACAGGACATCCGCTGGGAGGCCGGCTTCCTGCCAACGCCGATGGTCAATACGCAGACCTATGTCGACGCCTACGGCAATCGCTGTCGCAGGTTCGTCGCGCCCGCGGGCAGGTTCACCATGCGATATGACGCGGTGGTCGAGGACAGCGGCCTTCTGGATCCCGTGGCGCCGGACGCGCAGGAAACGCCGGTGGCCGAGCTTCCCACCGAATGCATTGGCTACCTGCTTGGCAGCCGCTACTGCGAGACCGACCATCTCTCTACGCTCGCCTGGAACCTGTTCGGCCAGACCAGGCCCGGCTGGGAGCGCGTCCAGGCAATCGTGGACTATGTGCACGACCGGCTGTCCTTCGGCTACGGCTACGCTCGCTCGACCCGCACGGCCGCGCAGGCGCATGAGGAGCGCGTGGGCGTGTGCCGCGATTTCGCCCATCTCGCGATCGCCTTCTGCCGCGCGATGAACATCCCCGCCCGCTACGTCAACGGCTATCTCGGCGACATCAACGTGCCGGCAGACCCCGCCCCGATGGACTTCAGCGCCTGGGTCGAGGCCTATGTCGGCGGCAGGTGGTATACGTTCGACCCTCGCCACAACAAGCCGCGCACGGGCCGGGTCGTGGTCGCCCGCGGTCGCGATGCGACCGACGTGCCGCTGGTCCACACCTTCGGCGCGCATGTCCTCAGCAAGTTCGAGGTCTGGACCTATGAGGAAACGTCCCAGCCCGCCGCCGGCCGAAAGGCCGACGAAGACGAAGGGAACGACTTTCGCATAAGCGCCGCCGCCTGAACTGGATCCACATAAAGCAAAAAGAAAAGGCCTCCCGCGAGGGAGGCCTTTCCGTGTTTCGTCCGCGGGCGCGACCCTGGCGGTGACACCGTCACCGGCCGCGCATCATGCGCCAGTTCAGGAAGGCTGCTTCCCGAAAGGGCAATCCGCCGAGGCCACGCGCTTGGAAACGACAACACTCGACATCGGATCACCTCCTTCCAGTTCGTTGAACACACCGCCAATGTGGGGCGATCGCATTCGTCATGCAAGCAAAAATCACCCGCCTATCTGGCCAGGTGCCGGAACGCCGAAACAACCTGTTCGTAGATCGCTCGCTTGAACGGGACGATCAGGTCGGGAAGCTCCTCCATCGGCTTCCATTCCCAGCGGTCGAACTCAGCCGTGTGGCCGCCCGGCGGCGGATCGATCTCGATCTCGCTTTCGTCGCCCTCAAAGCGGAAGGCGAACCATTTCTGCGTCTGGCCGCGATATTTGCCCTTGAGCGCGATGCCGAGGACCTCGCGCGGCAGGTCGTAGTTGAACCAGCCCGGCGCCTCGCCCAGCAGCGAGACCGACTTCATGCCGGTCTCCTCGTAAAGCTCGCGGTAGGCAGCCGGCAGCGGGTCCTCGCCCTTGTCGATGCCGCCCTGCGGCATCTGCCAGAGCTTGACCGCGCCCGACATCTCGCTGTCCGGCTCCGCGATGCGCCGCCCGGCCCAGACCAGCCCCTCCCGATTCAGCACCATGATGCCGACGCAGGGCCGGTACGGCAGCGTTTCCGGATCGATCTTCTTCTTCGCCATATCAGCGTCCACCTTCCGGATCGTTCGCCAGGGCCGAGACCGGGACGATCTCGATGCCCCGTTTCTTCGCCTCGGCCACCCAGATCGTGACCGCCTCGACCGTCACGTCGAAGGCTGAGCCGATGCCGATCGCCGAGCCCTTCGCGCGCGCCGTCGCCTCGAGCTGGTCGAGCTTCTTCAGGATGTCGCCGCGCGCGCGCACGCCGTCGATCGTCGCATCGCCGGCCGCGAACGGCACGCCGCTGCCTAGCGCAAGCTCGGGCGCGACGCTGCGGGCGCTGGAGCCGTCGTCGAGATACATCAGCCCGCGCTTGCCGAGTTCCTGCATGACAGGCGTCATCGCCTCGCGCTCGGTGACGAAACGTCCGCCCATGTAGTTCATGATACCGGTGTAGTTGGTGGTTCGCGACAGGGCCCGGTGGAGGTGATCGATGTTCTCCTGCGGATCGGCGTCGACAGTGAGCGGATCGCGCCCGGGATCGACCGACGGATAGTCGAACGGTTCCATCGGCACCTGCATGACGATCTCGTGGCCGCGCTGCCGCGCCGTCTGCATCCAGCGCGACAGGCTGTTGCCAGCCGAGGCGAAGCCGAGCGTCACCTCGGGCGGCAGCGCATTGATCGCAGCCTGCGTTCCCGTCTGCGACAGACCCATGCCGCCGATGACGATCGCCACCTTGGCGCCGCGCGATCCGGACCAGGCCCCGGCATAGACGTCGAAAGGCCGCCGTCCGTCGATCGCGCGAACCGGCAGCGGGCCGGTCGGGCTGTCCTCGATCAGGTCACGATCGGGCAGGTGCGCTGTGCGCGGATTGCGCTCAAGCGCGGCGGGATCGCGGATGACGATCGTCCCGCTCGAGGGGGCCGCCTCCGGCTGGACCTTGATGATCGCCGGACCGTCCGTCCTGGGCTTCGGCGGAGGGGTCGTCTTCACCGGCGCCGGCTCGACGGGCGCCGCGGCAACCTCCGGCACGGATATCGTCTCGTGCACGGGCATCCTGAGCCCGCTTCCCTGCATCGCGATGAAGGTCGAGGCGGCGAGCGCTCCGACGCCGAGCGTCAGCACGCCGAGCGGCACGCGGCGCGCACCGAATCCACCCTTGCGGGCCGGACCAGTCTGGCCAAGCGGCTGCTCGATGCTGCTGTTCAGGGGACGCTCCAGCGGATGTCTCGATGATATGCCGAGAAACGCCGGCGACACGCAGGGAGAGGCCGGCCGGCGGATCGCTCCGCCGGCCGGGCCGTATTACTGGTTCATCACCGCCTTGGCGGGATTGGCCGGGAAGGCCGCGTCGGTCTTGGTGCCGTGGATCAGGTCCAGCGCGTAGTTGAGCTGGATGTCGTCCTTCGGATCCGGCGGGACATAGGCGGCGGAGCCCGAACCTTCCTCGCCCTCCTGGTTGCCCTTGATGTGGCCCGGAAGGTCCGATTCGCCGCGGGACAGATCCTTGCCCTGCAGTTCCTCCGGCAGAGGCTGCTCGACCTTCACGTCGGGCGTGATGCCCTTGCCCTGGATCGAGGAGCCGGACGGCGTGTAGTAGAGCGCCGTCGTGAGCTTCAGCGCACCGTTCTCGGGCAGGGGGATCACGCTTTGCACGGAGCCCTTGCCGAAGGTCTGGGTGCCAAGGATGGTCGCGCGGCGATGATCCTGCAGCGCGCCAGCGACGATCTCGGAGGCCGAGGCCGATCCGCCGTTCACCAGCACGATGAGCGGCTTGCCGTCGATCAGGTCGCCCGGCCGGCTGTCGTAGCGCTCGGTCTTTTCCGGGTCGCGGCCGCGCGTCGAGACGATCTCGCCCTTGTCGAGGAAGGCGTCCGACACGCTGATCGCCTGGTCGAGCAGGCCGCCCGGGTTGAGGCGCAGGTCGAGCACGTAGCCCTTCACGCCTGCGGCCGGGGCCTTGTCGCGAATCGACTGGATCGCGGCCTGAAGGTCGCCGAAGGTCTTCTCGGTGAAGGAGTTGATCTTGATGTAGCCGACATCGTTCTCGACACGGTAGCGCACCGCGCGGACCTTGATCGTCTCGCGGATGATCGTGACCTTGATCGGCTCGGTAGCGCCCTCGCGCACGATCGTCAGGTCGATCGGCGTGTTGACCTGGCCGCGCATCTTGTCGACCGCCTCCTCAAGCGTCAGGCCGCGGACTTCCTGGCCGTCGATCTGCGAGATCAGATCGCCCGACAGCACGCCCGCACGGGCGGCCGGCGTGTCCTCGATCGGCGAGATGACCTTCACCAGCTCGTTCTCCATCGTGACCTCGATGCCGAGGCCGCCGAACTCGCCGCGGGTCTGGACGCGCATGTCCTTGGCGGCGTCCGGATTGAGATAGGACGAATGCGGATCGAGCGAGGAGAGCATGCCGTTGATGGCGCTCTCGACCAGCTTCTTCTCCTCGGGCGGCGTCACATACTGCGCGCGCACCCGCTCGAAGATGTCGCCGAAGATGGCAAGCTGGCGATAGGTCTCGGACGAACCGGCGGCATTCGCGCTGGAGCCGGGTGCGCCATAGACCAGGCTCATGGCGGAAGCGCCCATCAGCGCACCCGCGAACAGAAGCGACACCTTACGAATCATTGCCTGCCCTTCCAGATCATCTGCGAGCCTGCCACCACGGGGCGGGATCGACGGGTTTTTGGTCCTTGCGGAACTCAATATAGAGTTCCGGCTGCGCATTCACACTGCCTTCCGCGGACATGCTTGCGACCCGCGTCTCGCCCATTGCGCCCACAGGCTCTCCCGCCAGTACCGGTTGACCCTGCGAAACGCTGATTCTGCCCAGCCCCGCCAGAACGACATGATAGCCGCCGCCGGCATCGAGGATCAAGAGTTGGCCATAGGAACGAAACGGACCGGCATACAAAACCGTGGCGTCTGACGGCGCTGTGACGATTGCGCCCGATTGTGTCCTTACCGTGTCGCCGAACGCGGTCACTCCGGCCTCGTCGACATGCCCGAAGGCTCGGATCTTCTTGCCGGCGACCGGCAGGGCGAGGGTGCCCTGCAAGGCGGGGAAGGGTGCCGCCTCCACCAGGCGATTCCGCTCGGGAACGCGGCGTTCGGCGTCTCTGGCCTCTTTCCGCGCCCTCTCCTCCTCGGCCAGTCTCGCCTCTTCCTCGGCCTTGCGGGCGGCTTCGATGCCTGCTTCCAGCGAGGCGATCAGGTCCTTCAGGTTGCCGGCCTTGGCCGCGAGATCGGCGGCGCGAAGCTGTTCGTTTCGAAGCGTCTGCTCCGAGCCCTCCTGCAGCTTCCGCTTCTCTTCAAGCAAAAGTGACAGCCGCGTGCGGCTCTCGGCCTGCTCCGCGATGGTCGAGACGAGCCGTTCGCGCTCGGTGGCGACGGTCTCGCCGAGCCGCGCCAGCTCGGTGAGGTCGGCGAGAAGCACCGTCGTCTGCTCGCGCAGTTCCGGCACCACCGCGCCGAGAAGGATCGAACTGCGCACAGAGGCCAGCGCGTCCTCCGGCCGGACGAGAATGGCGGGCGGCGGGTTCAAGCCCATCCGCTGCAGGGCGCCCAGCACCTCGGCCAGGACCTCGCGGCGCTCGGACAGCGAGGCGCGGATCGCGGCCTGCTGGTCCTTCAGTTCGGCGAGCCTGTCTTCCATCGCCGCCACGTCTTCGGAGAGCTTCTTTTCCGTCTTGGCGGCCTGGATCAGGGCGGAGGTGATCGAGGCGTTGTCTTTCCGCAGCCGCGCGATCTCGTCCGACAGCGTCTTCTGCCGGCTGTCGGAAAGGCTGAGTTCGCTGGTGATGCGCTCGTATTCGCCGCGCGTCTGCGCCTGCCGCACCTCCAGCTCCGCCGGCGCCTCGGCCTGCGCCACAAGCGGGCCGGCGGTCGACAGCGCAGCAAGAACGGCAATGAGGATCGGGCGTTTCACACTATGCTCGCACCGGTGAACCAACAGGAGAAGGCAGCCTATCGCCTTGATCCTTAAGGAACCATCAACCATAAGGCCCCGCCGCCAGCCGTGCTGGCGCGACGCAACTTCTGCCCCCCGGCCGGGTTGTCCATCGCTTTTTGAACGTTACGGCTCGCACAAAGTATTGAATCAGGTATTTTCGCCCGTTGGGGCGGTGAGGAAGGCATACATATTGGCGCTCGAAAGGGGACAGAGTCCGGCCCTTTGGGCTTACGTCGCCCGTGCGTACTGGCGACGATTCGGCCGGCGGCTCGCCGCGGGGCCGGCCTATCGCTGGCGTTTTTCCGGCCGCACGCCGGAGCGCATCCTCGTCGCGCCACCGGACCTGCGCCTTCCCGACCCACAGATCGCCGACGACATCTATCACGGCCGCTACCCGCTTGCCGGGCAGATGATCGAGACCGGAGGCGCCTCTCCCTTCCAGGTGGTCGGCGCGTCGCGTGAATGGCAGCGATCGCTGCACAGCTTCCGCTGGCTGCGCCACATGCGCGAGGCGGGCACCGAGCTAGCCTCCGCGAATGCGCGCGCGCTCGCCACCGACTGGATCGCCATGTATGGCGGCCGCATCACCGAACCGGCCTGGGACCCGGCGGTGACGGCCCGGCGAATCATCTCGTGGCTGCAGCACTCGACGGTCGTGCTGGAAGGGGCGGAGTTCGCCTTCTACCGCTCCTATCTCAAATCGCTCGCCGTGCAGGTGCGCTATCTGAAGTTCGTCGCCCGCTACATGGCCGACGGAGAGGAGCTGCTGCGCGCGCGCATCGCGCTCACCTTCGCCGCCCTGTCGCTGCCGGTTCCGGGCTCCGTGCTGCGCAGCGCGACCCGCCACCTGGCAGAAGAACTCGACCGGCAGATCCTGCCGGACGGCGGGCATATCTCGCGCAATCCGATGGCGCTGCTCGAACTGCTGGCCGACCTTCTGCCGCTGCGCCAGACCTATGCAAACCAAGCCGAGGCCCCGCCGGCGGCGCTGATGGGCGCGATCGACCGGATGCTGCCGGCGCTGCGTTTCTTCAGACACAGCGACGGCGGGCTGGCCCGTTTCAACGGCATGGGACCGACCATCGCCGACAGGCTGGCCGCGATCCTGCGCCACGACGACACGGCGGGCGCGCCGCTGCTGCATGCGCCCTATTCCGGCTACGAGCGGCTTGCGATGGGTGGCACGACCGTCATCGCTGACACCGGCATCGCGCCTCCCTTCGAGGTCTCGCACCAGGCGCATGCAGGCTGCCTGTCGTTCGAACTGTCGTCGGCGCGGCAGCAATACATCGTCAATTCGGGCGTCGACGCCTACGGCCCCGACGACTACCGGCCGTTGGCGCGCGCGACGGCGGCACACTCGACCGCCACCATCAACGATACGTCCTCGGCGCGTTTCAGCTTCCCGCCGGAGGTCCATCGCCAGATCGGCACGCCGCTCATCGGCGGGCCGACCAAGGTGCCGTGCGAGCGCCGTGACACGGCCGACTCCCAAAGCTTCGTCGCCAGCCATAACGGCTACGTCGCCCGCTTCGGCATCTTCCACGAACGCGAATTGACGCTGTCGCGCAGCGGCTCCGTCCTCGACGGCGCGGACCGTTTCTTCCGCCAGGGCGGCACGCCTGTCCGCGGCGACCGCGACACGGTGGCAATCCGCTTCCACATCCACCCTGACACCGAACTCTACCGCGACTCGGCCGACCGCTTCGTGCTGGGCGGGGAAAGATCGGACTTCTGGGTCTTCTCCTGCGAGGAGGTCGTGCCGAAGATCGAGGAATCGCTGTTCTTCGCCGGCATCGCCGGACCGCGCCGCGCACGCCAGATCGTGCTGACCTTCAAACCGTCGGAGTTCGGGCTCGTCCGATGGCGGTTCACCCGCACCCAGCTCGCCAACAACGCTTGATCAACGTTCCGTCAGCTTCAGCTCGATGCGCCGGTTACGGTCGCGCGCTTCCTGGGTATCGGCGGCGTCGAGCGGCTGGAACTCGCCGAAACCGGCCGCGACGAGCCGGTTCGCCGGCACGCCGTTGGCGATCAGGAACTTGACGACGGAGGTTGCGCGCGCACTGGACAGTTCCCAGTTGTCGCGGAAGCGGCCGGTGCCGGAGAGCTGGACATTGTCGGTATGCCCGTCGACCCTGAGCACCCAGTTGATCTCGGGCGGGATCTCGCGCTGCAGCTCGATGATCGCATCGGCGAGCTTCTTCATCTCGTCCTGCCCCGCCGGATTGATCACGTCGGAACCCGACGGAAAGAGCACTTCCGACTGGAAGACGAAGCGGTCGCCGACGATGCGGATGTTCTCGCGGTCGGACAAGATCTCGCGCAGCCGCCCGAAGAAATCGGAGCGATACCGGTTGAGCTCCTGCACGCGCTGGGCGAGCGCCACGTTGAGGCGGCGGCCGAGGTCGGCGATCTTGGTGTTGGATTCGCGGTCGCGCTGCTCCGAGACCTCGAGCGCGGCCTCGAGCGCCCCGATCTGCTTGCGCAGCGCCGCGATCTGCTGGTTGAGCAACTCAACCTGCGACAGCGCCCGCTGGCTGATCTGCTTCTCGCTTTCCAGCTGCCCCGACAGTTCGCCGATCTTCTGGTCGGCCACCGCGCCCGCTCCGGCACCACGGTCGAGCAGCTGCTGCAGCCGGTCGCGCTCGCTCTGTATGCTTTCGAGCGAGGCGCGCAGCCCTGCGAGCGAATCTTCCGCGTCCTGCGTGTTGGAGCGTTCGAGCGCCAGGAGCTGGGTCAGCTCGTTGATCTGCGAATTGAGCCGGTCGAGCACCTCGTCCTTGCCACTGATCTCGCGGCTGAGCAGGAACTGCGCCAGCACGAAGACCGACAGCAGGAACATGATCGCGAGCAGCAGCGTCGACAACGCATCGACGAAGCCCGGCCAGTAGTCGATCGTCCGCCGCTCGCGGCGGCCGCGCGCCAGCGCCATCTCAGTTGGCTTTCCGCTTGTCGAGGCCGGCGGCAACACGCTCCAGCGTCTCGCGCAGGCGCTTCTGCTCGTCGGACTGGGCTTCGATCCAGTCGCGCATCATCTGCTGCTCGTTGCGCATGTTCTTGACGAGGCCGGAGATGCCCTCGGCGAGGCTCGCCATCGCGGTCGCCACGCGCTGGTTCGAACCGCCGGATTCCTGGATCATCCGCAGACGCTCGGACAGCGCGCGGATCTCGTCGGACGTGCCGGCCTTCGACGGATCGATGGCGAAGTCCGAGCCGAGGTCGGTCACCGTGGAGAGCCAGTTCTCGAGCTCGGTGTAGAAGCGCGTCTGCGCGCGGCCGGCCTGCAGGTCGAGGAAGCCGAGGATGAGCGAACCGGCGAGACCGAACAGCGAGGATGAAAACGCGGTGCCCATGCCAGACAGCGGCGCCGACAGGCCCGCCTTCAGCGAATTGAGCACATCGTTCGCATCGCCCGAGCCAGGGTCGAGCGACTGGATCGTCTGGCCGATCGAGCCGATTGTGCCGAGCAGGCCCCAGAACGTGCCGAGCAGGCCGAGGAACACCAGCAGGCCGATCAGGTAACGCGAAATGTCGCGGCTCTCGTCCAGCCGGGTCGCGATGGAATCAAGGATCGACCGCATCGAGTTGGTGGTGAGCGTCATCGCGGACGAGCGGCTCAACAGCGCTTTCATCGGCGCGAGCAGAACAGGCTCGGTGGTCTCGCTGCCGGCGCGGAACGAATTCACCCACTTCACTTCGCGAAACAGCCGGCCGACCTGCACGAAGGCGAGCAGTATGCCGACGGTGAGCACGCCTAGGATGAGGCCGTTCAGGCCGGGATTGGTGACGAATGCGGCCGAGATCTGCCGGTAAAGGATCGCGGCGACGAAGCCAGCGATCGCCAGGAACACCAGCATCGACAGGAGGAAGACCTGGGGAGAGGAGAGTTTCTGGGGATCGTATGCACTGCCCAAACCGTCAATATCGGCAGATTTGAACAATGCCATCGCCGCGCCTCTGCGTTTTCCTGGGTCCGATCTTGATCACGAATCTAACCGGAATTGTGACATAATTGAAAGGCGGGGAATGTCCTCCCGCCTTCAGAACCGCGTCACCACCATGAAATCGGTCATCGCGGCCAGATGCAGCGTGGCTCCAGTGACCACAAAAGCGTGCCAGACAGCGCTTTGGAAACGCAGGTTGCGCCAGACGAAGAAGATGACGCCGCAGGAATAGGCGGCCCCGCCGGCGGCGATCAGCCAGATCGTGGTCGTCGGCAGTATATCGGCCAGCGAGCGCAGCATGATCGCGCCGCTCCAGCCGATGGCGAGGTAGAAGACGATCGCAAGGCCGTCGAATCGCCCCGGCAGGAAGAGCTTGACCGCCATGCCGATCGCGGCCCCTCCCCAGACAATTCCCATCATCGTGCCCGACACGAGCGGATCGGAGACGTTCATGAGGAAGGGCGTGTAGGTTCCGGCGATCAGGAGGTAAATCCCAGCATGGTCCGCGCGCCGCAGCACCCACTTCACCGGCGAATGCGGCCAGAGATTGTAGGCGCAGGAGACGCCGAGCACGGTGAGCAGCGAAGCGAGATAGAAGATCAGCGAGACGTATTCGCCCGTTCCGGTGCGGCCGGCGGAGAGCGCGAGCAGGGCCGCCCCGACGGCGATCGCAATCAGGATGCCGACGGCATGGACGACGCCGTCGGCGATCAGTTCGGCCTTCGAAGGAACCCTGAAATTCATGAAATGCGGGCGCGCGAGATCACTCATGCGGCCGAGCATGGCATGCCAACATGACGGATTGGTTGCAGGATCGGCCGGTGCGCCGATGTGAAGCAGGTCAGGTCGTGCGCGGCAGCGGCTTGCGGATGGTCTGCAGCAGCGTCTTCTGGATGATCTCGTTGCCGGCGACGATCGAACCCTTCTCCAGCATGTCGGTGCCGCCGTCGCCGTCGGAGACGAAGCCGCCGGCCTCGCGGATCATCAGGATGCCGGCCGCCATGTCCCAGGGCTGCAGGCCCGTTTCCCAGAAACCGTCGAGCCGGCCGGCCGCCACATAGGCAAGGTCGAGCGCCGCGGCACCCATCCGCCGCACGCCGGCGACCTCGCCCATCACGTGGCGCATCTCGATCAGAAAATTGCCGTGATGGCCGCGGCCGAGATGCGGGATGCCTGTACCGATGACGCTGTCGGCAAGCTTGCGCCGTGCGCCGACGCGCAGGCGCCGGTCGTTCAGGAACGCGCCGCCGCCGCGCTCGGCGGTGTAAAGCTCGTCCATCGCCGGATTGTAGATCACACCGGCAACGATCTGCCCCTGCCGTTCAAGCCCGATCGACACGGCGAAGATCGGGATGCCGTGCAGGAAGTTGGTTGTGCCGTCGAGCGGATCGATGATGAAGCGATGCTGGCTGTCGGAGCCGACCACCTCGCCGCTCTCCTCCATCAGGAACGAATAGTCAGGCCGCGAGCGCGACAGCTCGGTGTGGATGATCTCTTCGGCGCGCTTGTCGGCCTGGCTGACGAAGTCGCCGGGTCCCTTCAGCGAGACCTGCAGGTTCTGCACCTCGCCGAAATCGCGTGAAAGCGAGCGGCCGGCCTTGGTGGCGGCCTGAACCATGACGTTGATGATCGCCGAACGCGGCATAATCTGCTCCGTTGTCCGCCCTCCGCGCGAGGCGGGAGGGCTGGCCGATCCTAGTCGGCCCTGCGCATGTAGCTGATTTCGTTGGTGTCGACGAGGATACGCTCGCCGGCCTCGATGAAGGGCGGAACAAGCACGCGGATGCCGTTCTCCAAAACCGCGGGCTTGTAGGACGAGGCGGCCGTCTGGCCCCGCACCACCGGATCGGCTTCGGTGACCGTCAGCGTCACGTGGTCGGGCAGCGCGATGCCGATCGGCCTTTCCTCGTAAAGCTGCACCGTCACCATCATCCCGTCCTGCAGGAAGGCGGCGCGGTCGCCGACGAAATCCTTGGCGAGTTCGAGCTGCTCGTAGGACTCGGTATCCATGAACACCAGCGCGTCGCCCTCCTCGTAGAGGAAGGAGAAGTCCTTCAGCTCGAGCTGCACCTGTTCCACGGTCTCGGCCGAGCGGAAGCGCTCGTTGAGCTTGGTGCCGTTGATGAGGTTCTTGAGCTCGACCTGGTTGTAGGCGCCGCCCTTGCCGGGCTTGACGGTGTTGGTCTTCACCGCGGCCCAGAGCCCGCCGTCATGCTCGATCACCGTGCCTGGACGGATTTCGCTGCCGCTGATCTTGGCCATAAAACGTGTTCCGGATGTTCGGGAAGAGCGGGAGCCGCCTGTTTCGGCGCCCCAAGACCACAAATCGGCACGACAGGCAAGCTATCTGAGGCGGTTCGCCCGCTCGATCGCCTTCTTCTGCTCTTCGTCGGTCAGCCCGTTCATCACGTCGTCCATGTAGTAGTCGGAGAGGCCGGCGCGGCGGGCGCGGATATACCAGGCGGTTCCTTCGATGATGTCCGGCTCGACTCCGAGCCCCTCGACATAGAGCTTGGCGAGCCGGTTCTGCGCCGCGACATTGCCGCCCTGCGCCGCGCGGTGCATCCAGCCGAAGCCGGCCTTCATGTCGCGCGCGCCGCCCTTGCCCTCGACCAGCCACGTCGCGAGGTCCACCTGCGCTGTGTCGAAGCCCTGCCGCGCGGCAAGTATCAGCCACTTGCGCGCCTCTGGCAGGTCCTGCGTGATGCCGCCAGCACCGTTGGCGTAGATCTGCGCGACGGCATATTGCGCGTCGGCCAGCCCTGCCTCGGCGGCCTTCATGTAGTATTCAACCGCCTTGAGCTGGCCCGCCGGGCCGGGCTCGCGGTCGATGATGATCTGCGCCAGGTTGAACTGCGCCAGCCGGTTGCCTTCGTCGGCCGCCGCCTGCATCAGTTCCCGCGCCCGCGGCACGTCGCGCTTGACCAGCCGCCCGTCGAGCAGGATCAGCGCATATTGGAACTTCGCCTCGGACACGCCCGCGTGCGCCGCCTTCTCATACCACTCAACCGCCTTCTTCTCGTCCTTCGGCACGCCGAGCCCGCGCGCAAAGATCTCGGCGACCAGCGTCATGGCCGCCGGATCACCGGCCTGCGCGCGCGGCAGCGCCAGGTTGAAGGCCGTGATGTATTCGCCGCGCTGGAACGCTCCGAACACATTGTCCGGCAGCCGCTCGCCGAAGCGGTTCGGATCGATGCCCGGCCGCGCAGCTTCCGTCGGCGCGGCGGGGCTCGGCGGCGGTGACGCCTGGGGCGACGACTCGGTCGGCGCGGGCGGCGTGACCGGTGTCACCGGCGCGACGGCGTTCGCGGCCGGCGCCGGCTCGTCAGGCTTGGCGGGCGCAGCGATCGCGTCGGTGGGTTCCTGCGACGGCTTCGGCTCCTGCGCGGCAGCCGACAGAGGCGACGCGATCAGCGCGGCAAGAAGCAGGGCGGGCGTCGTTCGTCTCATTCTTCCTCGAACCTCGGAGCGGTGCGGTCGAGCAGTTCGTTCACCGCCGCGACCGCCTCGGAGGGCTTCATCGTCCCGTTGAAGATCGCGGACGACAGGGCGACGAACTCCGCCCCGGTCGCGGCCACGGCCTCGGCGGAGGCGATCTCCGATCCGCCCTGCGCGATGCACGGCACGTTGACGATCTCCGCCCACCACCGCGACAGGTCGAGGTTGCGCGGATGCGGCGCGGGATCGGCGTCGAAGCCGAAACGGCCGAAGAAGATGTAATCCGGCTGCGCCTCGCCGAGCTCGAGCGCGTCGTGGCGCGTCTTGGCCCCACCCGCGCCGACGATCAGCCGTCCGTCATGCTTGCGCACCGCCGCGTCGATCTCCGCCTTGCCAGTCTCCAGGTGGATACCGTCGGCACCGACGCGGCCGACGATGCGGCTGTCGCCGGAAATCAGCACGGCCACCCCCCTCGCCTGCGCGTCGGGAACGATCGCCTCGCAGTATTTCTGGAACTCCGCATCCTCGACGGCGCCTCCGACAAGGATCAGCGAGGCGACGTCGCCGCCGGACAGCGCGTCGAGGACGCGCGGTGCCTCCATCCCGCCGCCCTTCTTCGGGTCGGCAATGAGAACGAGGCGGCAGCGGTTCGGCAGTTCGTCGGTCATGCGGGCTCCGGATGTGCGCCCGCTATGGGCGGCGATCATGTTTGGATTTTGGCATAGACGAGACGGCGTCCGATAGACAGCATCTCTCGCCAAAGGCGGCGGCCATGGTTATTGCGGACCTCTGGCCCCGGACCGCGCGATGATTCCCCTGATCTCCGACCCGATCTTCTACGCCGTCGCCGTCCCGGCGGTCATCCTCGTCGGGCTGTCCAAGGGCGGGCTGGGCGGCGCCGCCGGCTTCATCGGCGTGCCGATGATGGCGCTGGCGACATCGCCGGTCCAGGCGGCGGCGATCCTGCTGCCGATCCTCCTCCTGATGGATGCGGTGTCGCTCTGGACCTGGCGCGGCGGCTACGACCGGACGATTCTCGCCCAGACCATCCCCGGCTCGCTGGTCGGCATCGGGCTTGGCTGGCTCACTGCCGCGATCGTCTCCGCCGGCATGGTGCGCCTCATGCTCGGCGTCGTCGCGATCGTCTTCGTCGGCCGCTGGCTCTACACGCTGGCGCGCCGCACCGGGCACATCCGCCAGCAGCCGAACGCGGCAAAGGGCGCGTTCTGGGGCGTCGTCTCCGGCTATACGAGCTTCGTGGCGCATGCCGGCGGGCCGCCCTTCCAGGTCTACACGTTGCCGCTGCGGCTCGACCCGCGCGTGTTCACCAGTACCGGCGTCTACTTCTTCGCCTTCATGAATGTGGTGAAGCTCGTGCCCTATTTCGCCCTCGGCCAGTTCGACCGGACCAATCTCGCGACCTCGCTGCTCTTGATGCCGCTGGCGCCGCTCGCGACGCTGGCGGGAGCCTGGGTCGTGCGCAGGATGCGGCCGGACGTGTTCTATCCCTTCACCTACGGTGTGATGGCGCTGATCGCAGCCAAGCTCGTATGGGACGGCGTATCGGCAATTCTACCATGATGACGGCCGGCGGACTTTGTGCTTTAGCCTGAGGAAGGACTGCGGGAGGACAACATGAAGAACCCTTACGAGCAGGGTCTCGATCGCAACCAGGCGAACCACCAGCCGCTGACGCCGCTGACCTATCTGGAGCGAGCGGCGCGGACCTATCCAGATCACGTCGCGATCATCCACGGCAGCTCGCGCACCAGCTACCGCGACTTCTGGCGCCGCTCGCTGAAGCTGGCGGACGCGCTGTCGAAACGGGGCATCGGCAAGGGCGACACCGTGACAGTGATGCTGTCCAACACGCCGCCGATGCTCGAATGCCATTTCGGCGTGCCGATGGTGAAGGCGGTGCTTCATTCGCTCAACACCCGCCTCGACGCGGCGATCGTCGCTTTCCAGCTCGACCACGCCGAGACGAAAATCCTGATTGTCGACCGCGAATTCTCGGCCATTGTCGCCGACGCGCTGAAGCTCGCCAAGGTGAAGCCGCTGGTCATCGACTATGACGATCCGGAATACGCCGCGGATGCTCCTTATCCGAAGGGCGACCGGATTGGTTCGATCGACTACGAAGCCTTCGTCGCTGAAGGCAGCGAGGAGTTCGCGTGGTCGATGCCCGACGACGAATGGGACTCGATTGCGCTCAACTATACGTCGGGCACCACCGGCAACCCGAAGGGCGTGGTCTACCATCATCGTGGCGCGGCGTTGATGGCTTATGCGAACACCATCCACGCCGCTATGGCCAGGCACTGCGTCTATCTCTGGACGCTGCCGATGTTCCACTGCAACGGCTGGTGCTTTCCCTGGACGCTGGCGGTGACCGCGGGCACCCATGTCTGCCTGCGCTGGGTGCGCGCCAAGGCGATGTACGACGCCATCGCCGACCATGGCGTGACGCATCTGTGCGGCGCCCCGATCGTCATGTCGACGCTGATCAACGCGCCGGATGAGCAGAAGCGCGACTTCCCGCAGACGGTGACCTTCAACACCGCCGCAGCACCGCCGCCCGAGGCCGTGCTGGCGGGCATGGCCGACGCCGGCTTCGCGGTGACGCATCTCTACGGCCTGACCGAGACCTACGGCCCGGCGGTGGTGAACGAATGGCATTCCGAATGGGACGCGCTGGACAAGAACGGCCGCGCGGCGAAGAAGGCGCGCCAGGGCGTGCGCTATGCCGCTCTCGAAGGGCTGACCGTGCTCGACCCGGAGACCATGCAGCCGACGCCCGCCGACGGCGAGACGATCGGCGAGGTCATGTTCCGCGGCAACATCGTCATGAAGGGCTACCTGAAGAACAAGGCGGCCACCGACGAGGCCTTCGAAGGCGGCTGGTTCCATTCCGGCGACCTGGGCGTGATGCATCCGGACGGCTACATCCAGCTCAAGGACCGCTCCAAGGACATCATCATCTCCGGCGGCGAGAACATCTCCTCGATCGAGGTCGAGGACGCGCTCTACAAGCACCCGGCCGTCGCCTCCTGCGGCGTCGTGGCCCGCCATGACGACAAGTGGGGCGAGGTTCCGGTGGCCTATGTCGAGCTGAAGCCGGGCAGGACGGCCACCGAAGCCGAGATCCTCGATCATTGCCGCGGCCTGCTCGCCCGGTTCAAGGTGCCGAAGGCGGTGATCTTCTCGGAGATCCCCAAGACCTCGACCGGCAAGATCCAGAAGTTCCGGCTGCGCGATATGGCGAAAGCGGGCTGACGCCGGCCCGCACGGGCCGGCGCCGGACGCTCGGTCAGGCTTCCGACGGCGCCGTCTCGCCCCAAGGGGCGAAGGCCACCGCCGCTCCGGCCAGCAGCACGACCGCCATGGCCGTGAGCAGGACCGTGTCGCCGAAGGTCGGCTTCAACACCATGTCGGCGACCACCACGATCATGACCGCATAGTCGAACCGCGCGACCCTGAGCATTGCCTTGCCGTCGGCCAGCGCGGCAGGGGTGATGCCGTCGCGCTCGACCATCGCCGCCACGCGCTCCGATGTCGGCTTGAAATAGAACAGCCCGATCAGGAAGGTCGCAGCGTAGCCGCCAAGACCGATGACGATCCACAGGTCGGTGAAGCCGACCCAGAACCAGCACAGGACCAGGCCGAAGAGGAGAGTCAGCATCGAGGCCGGAACCATCAGCCTTCCGCCGAGGTCCGACGACAGGCGGATCGCGCGCATGGTGCCCTCCGCATCCCCTGCCCTGACGGCGAACACGCCGTTGAGCATCATCGCAAAGCCGCCGCCGACCCAGATGAGCGCGCAGATCACATGTCCGAATTTGACGATCGAATACCAGTCCATCTCAGCACCTTGAAAAACGTTGCATGGTCCGTCGCCGGTCATTGCCGACGCTCCGGAGCGGCGGCGACCTACCACCGGGCAGGTATCGGCCGCTTGTCGGCGCGGCGTGGGACATGGTTACGCGGGTGATACTTCGGGATGCAGCCGCAAACGTTTCGCGCAGAAACGCCGGGCGTTAACCGTCCATTAGGCTTTACGGATGTTTACTATGTTCATCCAGTGATCTGGATTCTTGCCGGGTGGTTGGAGCCACCCTGTTTGACGCCTCCCTGTTAACTCCTGAGAGCCGCTTTACCGCGGCTCTTTTTTTGCCGCCCGAACGCGCGTTAACCGTTTGTTAAACATGCGCTTGCGTTCGCGACGCGGCCGGAGCATCCTCCGCCCGCGGTGCCGTATAGGGGTGGGTACGCGGATCCTGACGCTGAGTCGGAGGGTCCCGTCAGGGTGTGCAGGGGTTCGTAACGATGAATGACGCTGGCGCGGAGGGGGCCAAGACCATAAGGCTCGCAGAGCGCAGGATTTTCTCGCCGTCCTTCAAGCCGCTCTACAATGAAGGCATGGGGTTGGTCGAACAGGCGGCCGAATATCTCGACGGCCAGGGCCGGGTCGAGGCGAAGCGCCTGTCGCGCATCGCCGCGACGCTCTATGCCGCCGAATCGATGCGGCTCACCACCCGCCTGATGCAGATCGCCTCCTGGCTGCTGCTGCAGCGCGCGGCCAATTCCGGCGAGATGACGCGCGATCAGGTCGCCTCGGAGAAATCCAAGGTGCGGCTGGACACGGCCTCTGCCCAGGACAATGCGCCGGGCTGGCCCGAGCTTCCGGGCGATTTCGTCGCGCTCGTCCATCGCTCGCTGAAGCTCCAGTCGCTCATCCGCCGCATGGACGAGGAGATCTACGGCGCACCCGCGGCCGTGATCGCACAGCCGCCGCGCACATCGAATCCGGTCTCCGACCAGATCATGCTCCTGAACACGGCTTTCGCACGCGGCTGAACGGTCAAAGCCCGGCAGCGGACGCGATGTCCGACCACGGCAGCGCCAGGAACGCAGACAGAACCACCAGCGACAGCGTAATCTGCCTGTAGTGCGCATCACTCGTACGGCCGTGCGCGGCCCAGCCGGCAAGCAGCCCGGCAAAATAGACCGGCGTAGCGCCCAATGCGATGGCGACGACGGGAGCCTCGAACAGGCCGGACGTCCACGCGGTCGCGAAGGACATCAGTTCCGAAATGAAGAATAGCGACAGAAGGTTGGAGCGAATGATCGCCGACGGCAAAGGCGACGCCAGCCAGTAGACCAGCACTGGCGGACCCGGAATCTGGGCGATCCCGGACAGCACGCCGGCCATCGCGCCGACGCCGAAAGACTTTGGCGGGGTGCGCTCGCCCCGATATCGCCAGCCGCGCCACAAGGCCACGGCGCACAGAAGGATTGCGATGCAGATGAACCATCGCAGGACAACCGGGTCGGCGATGGTCAGGATGAAGACCCCCGCCGGGATGAACAGCATCAGCCCCGCGACTGCCGGCAGCACGTCGCGCCAGACGGCTATCCGCAGGGCTGGGATCGTGACCGGGATCGTCGGCAGGGAATCGATGATGACGAGAATCACGAATGCGGCTTTTGGTCCGTAGAGAGCTCCCGCGACCGGCGCGACGATGAGGCCGGTGCCGAAGCCTGACAGACCGCGGGCGAAGCCGGCGACGAGCACCGTCACGGCGAGGATCAGAAACAGGCCGTCGAACGATGGCAATTGCATGGGCACCTCTCGCTGCACGCAACCTGTAGACGGCCCGCGCGCAAGACGCACGCGCCACCTCGCCGAAGTCCTTTGACACAGACAGATGTTTCCCGTTTGTTCACTTTCCGCTGGCATGACGTCCCCACAGCGGTAAGGATGGATGCATGGCAGAGGCGATTCGTATCATCGGGCTTGACCCCGGGCTTCGACGCACCGGATGGGGCGTCGTCGAGAGCCAGGGAAATGCGCTGCGTTTCGTCGCCTCCGGCACCGTCACGTCCGACGACAGGGAAGACCTGGCTGCCCGGCTGTGCCAGCTCCATGACGGCATCTACGCGATCATCGGCCAGTATGCGCCCGAGGAAGCCGCGGTCGAGCAGACCTTCGTCAACGCCAATCCCGCTTCGACGCTGAAGCTCGGCCAGGCGCGGGGCATCGCCATGCTGGTGCCGGCGCGCGCCGGGCTGCGAGTGGCCGAATACGCGCCCAACGCGGTCAAGAAATCGGTGATCGGCGTCGGACATGGCGACAAGGCGCAGATCCGCATGATGGTGCGCGTGCTGCTGCCCAAGGCGACGTTCGAGAGCGACGACGCCGCCGACGCGTTGGCGATCGCGATCTGCCACGCGCATCACCGCCAGAGCGCCGCCTATCGCATCGCAGCCTTGACCTGAGGTGACGTCAGTCCGGCGACCGCTTGGCCGCAACCGCCTGACGCCGGTTCACCACCCAGACCAGCACGCCACTGGTGATGTAAGCAAGCAGCCCGTAGGCGGCGGGCGGTATGGCCATCTCGGGATTGTTGAGCATCTGCTCCGAGAGGGCGATCGCGATCACCAGCGCGGCATTGTGCACGCCGATCGACATGGCCAGGGCGATTGCCTGGCGATACTCGATCCGGAACAGCCGCGGGACGAGATAGCCGACTGCCAGGCTCATCAGGTTGAAAGGCAGGACCACGGTGAGGATCGTGACGCCCCAGGTCACGACGAGCCCCCACTGGCTGACCAGCGCGAAGATGACGATGGCTGCGAGGAACAGCGTCGCAAGCAACTTGACCGGGCGATCGAGGCGCCGTGCGAGGACCGGGTAGCGGCTCTGGACAAGCACGCCGATCATGGCTGGAACCACCGCGATGACGAAGATCTGCGCCACCAGGCTCAGTTCCAGATATACCGCCGACGCTTCGCCATAGAACCGGGCGAGCGCGAAGTTGGCAATGAACGGCACCATGACGATGGACAGGACGGACGTCAGGGCGGTCAAGGTGATGCTGAGCGCCACGTCGCCTCGCGCGAGATGCGTGTAGAGCGTCGCGGACGTGCCGCCGGGACTGGCGGCCAGCAGCATCATTCCCACCGCGATCGCCGGCGGAAGTCCGGATGCGTAGGTCAGGCCGTAGCAGATGATCGGCAGGATGATGATCTGGCAGAACAGTCCGATCAGCACCGCCTGCGGCTGCTGCAGGACGCGGCGAAAATCGTCGAGCTTGAGCGACAGCCCCAAGCCCAGCATGACGATGCACAGGACCACCGGCAACCCGATGCTCAATGCCGCGCTTGATTGCATGTTCATTCCTCGAGAATCCGCAACACAGTAGCACCCACTTGTTGAGAAACCCTCTCTCGAGCAAGCGGTCTCCGATGACCGCGTTCTTGACTTGTTCCAGGCCTCGTGCAAGGCGATGGGGGACCCCGCCGGTGGCGGAATCGTCCATGCGAGAATCAGGAGCACCTGACGTGATCGGCAAGCTCAAGGGCGTGGTGGACGAGATCGGCGAGGACCACTGCATCGTCGACGTGCACGGCGTCGGCTACGTCGCCTACTGCTCGACCCGCACGCTGGCCGCGCTCCCCTCTCCAGGGGAGGCGGTCATCCTGCACATCGAGACCTATGTACGCGAGGACATGATCCGGCTCTACGGGTTCGGTTCGGCATTGGAACGCGAATGGTTCCTGCTGCTGCTCAGCAACGTGCAGGGCGTCGGCGCCAAGGTGGCGCTGGCGATCCTGTCGACGCTGTCGCCCTCCGACCTCGCCAATGCGATCGCGCTGAAGGACATCGCGATGGTCTCGCGCGCGCCGGGCGTCGGCAAGAAGGTCGCCGAGCGCATCGTCATCGAACTGAAGAACAAGGCGCCCGCCTTCTCCGGCGCGCCGAGCGGCACGATCGGCCTGATGCAGGAGCTCGGCGAAGGGGTTGCAGCGGCACCGGTCGCTGACGCCGTCTCGGCGCTGGTCAACCTCGGCTACTCGCGCGACGTGGCCGCGACGGCCGTGGCGAACGCGGTCAAGTCCGCCGGCGAGGGAGCGGATTCGGCCAAGCTGATCCGGCTCGGGCTGAAGGAATTGGCGCGATAGGATTGTTATGGATCGTGCTCCTTACTACTCTACACGAGTAAGGAGAATTGGTTGGAGTCGGACCATGGGATTTATTGCTACCATGTCCTCGAAAGGACAGCTCACGATCCCGAAGGACGTTCGCGACGAGCTGAAGCTCGCGACGGGCACGCAGCTCTATATCTCGGTTCGAGATGGCGAACTGGTCGCGCGGCCGAAGAACAGGAACATCGCCGATCTCGCCGGCATATTGGGCACGCCGACCGTCGGCGCGGGCGCCGCGATCGAGGACTTAGATGAGGCGATCGGGGAAGCTCTGGCCGAGGATGACAAACGGATCGTTCGGGAGTGGAACGATCTCCACGGGAAGAAGACGTGAAGGCGCTGGACACCAACATACTCCTTCGCTTCGTCATGCGCGACGACGAGAACCAGTTTGCAAAGGCGAGCGGCTTCCTCGGCTCACGAACCCCGGAGGATCCCGCCTTCATCAGCCTGATCGTCCTGGTGGAATTCGTGTGGACGCTGCGCCAGCGCTACGGCCGCAGCCGAAGCGAAATTCTCTCGCTCGTGACGACGCTGCTCGAGACGAGGGAGCTGGCGTTCGAGGATGAAGACGAGCTGTCGACGATAATTGCCGATGCGGATCGCGGCGAGCTTGCCGATCATCTGATCTCCTATTGCGCCCGACGCGCCGGCTGCTCTGCGACGGTCACCTTCGACACACGTGCCGCAAAGGCGGTCCCCGCCATGGAACTCCTCGCATGACCCTCTCCCCCCGCCTCGTCTCGGGCGACAAACGCGGTGAGGACGCGGACGGGACGCTGCGGCCGCAGACGCTCGACGAGTTCGTCGGCCAAGCGGCGGCGCGCGCCAATCTCAAGGTGTTCGTGGAGGCCGCCAAGGGGCGCGGCGAGGCGCTGGACCATGTGCTCTTCGTCGGGCCGCCGGGGCTCGGCAAGACGACGCTGGCGCAGATCATGGCGCGCGAGATGGGCGTCAACTTCCGCTCGACATCCGGCCCCGTGATCGCCAAGGCGGGCGACCTCGCGGCGCTGCTGACCAATCTGGAGGACCGCGACGTCCTGTTCATCGACGAGATCCACCGGCTGAACCCGGCGGTGGAGGAGATCCTCTATCCGGCGATGGAGGACTACCAGCTCGACCTGATCATCGGCGAGGGCCCGGCGGCGCGCTCGGTGAAGATCGACCTGGCGAAGTTCACGCTGGTCGCGGCGACGACGCGCCTCGGCCTGATCACCAATCCGCTGCGCGACCGGTTCGGCATCCCGGTCCGGCTCAACTTCTATACGGTCGAGGAGCTGGAGCTGATCGTGCGGCGTGGGGCGCGCATCCTCGGCCTGCCGATGAGCGACGACGGCGCGCTGGAGATCGCCAGACGCGCCCGCGGCACGCCGCGCATCGCAGGCCGGCTCTTGAGGCGCGTCCGAGATTTCGCCACGGTGGCCGGCTCCGGCGAGGTGACGCGGCGGATCGCCGACGAGGCGCTGACGCGGCTCGAAGTGGACAGCCTCGGCCTCGACGCGCTCGACCGGCGCTATCTCTCGATGATCGCCCGCAATTTCGGCGGCGGGCCGGTGGGCGTCGAGACGATCGCCGCGGGGCTGTCCGAGCCGCGCGATGCGATCGAGGACATCATCGAGCCCTATCTGATCCAGCAGGGCTTCCTCCAGCGCACCCCGCGCGGACGGGTGCTGACCGCGATCGCCTGGCGGCATCTGGGACTGGAGGCGCCGCGGGAGACGTTTGTCCAGTCGACGCTGTTCGAGGACGAGTGATGGGGTTTCGACGGATCCTGTTGCTGAGCGCAACCGGACTTGCGATCGCCGTCCTATCAGCAGTTATCTGGATGACCGCCCGTCCGGAGCTTCTCGCAAACTCTCTCACTCAGCGGATAATGTCTCAGTCGACCGTCTGGGGAACGCCAGTGCCGTTGACGCCCGAGCCGCTTCAGAACCACGCCGATCGACAGAGCGTCGAACGTTCGATTTTGAAGGCCGGATTCGAGCGGGCGACCGAGACGACTGCCTGGCGCTACCGCAGCGAGATCGAGCTCGGAAAGGACGTCTACGTTCGCGAAGCCGACCGCTTTCCCTGCCAGATCAAGCACTACGTCGTCGTAGCGTTCGACTCCGCTGATAGCTTGGCGGAAGCAACCGGCTTCGAGCACGAGCACGGCTGCCTGTAGCGCTATTAGCCCTCCTCGCCGCCAGACAAACTTGGACCCGGAAAAGACCGTTCTCAGCCGCCACGTCCGAGCCCGCGGATCATGTCCATCACGTCCGGCTCGGCCTTGCGGCCGTCGAATTCCTCGACGACGCCGAAGGCGCCGCCGTAGCCCCACATCGACCAGGCGTAGCCGCGCTTTTCGGCCAGCGAGATCATGTCGTGCAGGTAGGCCGCCCGGTAGCGCGCCGGCACGACGGTCCGGGTGCCGTATTCCTGGCGGATCATGCCGAACTCGCCGAGGATGATCTGGGCGGGCGGCACGCCGTTCTTTTCGGCCCATCGCTCGACGAGCTCGAAGGGTTGCGCCAGCGCCGCCGCGAGCTTGTCCGGCGTGTCGAGGGCAGCGAGCTGCTCGTCGAGATAGGCGAGCATGCCCGACCGCCGCGCCCAGGGCGCGTCGCGGCGGATGGTGGCGCGGATGGTCTCGACCGCCGCGTCGAGATCGGCCTTCGGCAGGGCGTCGAGCGGATAGGGAAGCCCGGTGACGTGGGGGATGAAATCGCCCGCCCAGGTCGCGCCCTGATGCGTCAGCAGGAACGGCGCGTAGGAGTGGAAGCTCCAGATGACGTTGGCGTCGGGCACGATCTTCGGGTCGAGCGCCGCAAGGCCCTCCGCCGTGCCCCAGCAGCTTCCGGACAGGACCAGCGTCAGCCGGGTGGCCGACGCCCGCGCGGCGGCGAAGATGCGCGTCAGCCGGTCCTCCCAGTCCCGTTGCTCAGCGCCCTGGCAGGCAAGCGTCGGCTCGTTCATCAGCTCGAAGGCGAGGCGCGAGGGGTCTTCCTTCGCCAGCGTGCGGCCCATCCGGCGGACCAGCTCGACATAGCGGTCGAACAGGGCCGGGTCCTGCATCACCTGGCCCATGCCGATGGACCGGTTGGAGCCGGCGGGCATCAGGTGCAGGTCGACGATCACCTTGAGGCCGGCGGCATTGGCCATGCGGGCCGACTCGAGCACCGAGGCGAACAGGTCGTCGCGCAGCCCGTCCGTTTCCGAGGACAGGAACGGCGAGGGATCGACCGGCATGCGCACGAAATCGAGGCCCGCCGCCTTCAGCGCCGCGAGGTCGGCCTCGGTGACGGACTTGCGCCATTCCGGAAAGGGCAGGATCGCGTCGCGTTCGCTCCAGCGGCTTTCGTCGGGCCAGGTCGTCCAGATGTCGAGGTTGATGCCGCGATGTGCCTCGAAGGTGGCGGCGGCGGCGGGCGCGGCGAATGCCAGCGCCACGGCCGCCGCCGTCAGCGCCCGCTTGATCGTCCGCACGAGAAATGGCATCCGGTCCGCCTCCGGTTCGCTCCGTCTTTGTCAGGCGGCGCAGGGAAAGGAAAGTCGAATGGCCGATCATGGTGAATCGGGCGCGCCCGACGCAATCCCCCTCGCGGGCGTGCTGACGGCCACGGGCCACCGCCACGTGGTGCGGGTCTACTACGCCGACACGGATTTCTCCGGCGTGGTCTACCATGCGCGCTATCTCGAATTCTTCGAGCGCGGCCGCTCCGACTTCCTGCGGCTGGCGGGCGTGCACCACACCGAGCTCGCCGACGGCAAGCACGGCGAGAAGCTGGTCTGGGTGGTGCGCCGCATGGAGATCGACTTCAAGGGCTCGGCCAAGATCGACGACGTGCTGACGATCGACACGATCACCGAAAACGTCTCCGGCGCGCGCATCTTCATGGCGCAGAAACTGTCGCGCGACGGCCAGGTGCTGGTCGAAGCCAAGATCGAGGCGGCGATCGTCTCCGAAAACGGCCGGCCGCGGCGGTTTCCGAAGGAATGGGTCGAGGCGTTCATGCCTCAGGGCTGAGCGGCGCGGCGGCTTCCACGGAGACGCGGCGTCCACGAGGCACGCGCTTTCGTCATCCTCGGGCCTGTCCTTCGGGCGTTCGATTGGCTTTGCAAGGTCCACTGGACCTTGCAATTCGCCCGATGGGCGAACCGCCACCTCACCCCGAGGATCTGCGGCGCATGAGCGCTTCAACAGTGATGGAAACTCGCCAGCGACAGCAGATCCTCGGGACAAGCCCGAGGATGACGCCGCGCGGGGGCCAGGGCCAAGGATAGTTCACCTTTGTCCGCGCGAAGGCGTCGCCCGTGCAGGCTTTGCGCGGGCGGAAGCGGGACAGACTGCGTCTGAAGGCGCTCAGGACGTGTCGGGGGGTTCGACCGGCACGGCGGCGGCGATTGCAAGTCTTTCGATGAACGCGCCCAGGCCATGGATCGCCCCGCCCTCGTTGCCGGCCTCGTCGGAGGCCTGCCCACGGTGCAGGAACGACAGGCGGCACAGGTATGCCGCGATGGCCTGCATGTAGAGCCCGAATGCCCTGAGCGAATCTGCAAGGTCCTCCGCATCGAAGGGATTGCTGCCGAAGCCTGCCGGCATCATGACCGGCGTCCAGGGTCTGCGTGCGAAGCTGCGGAGCGTGCCAGCGACGTAGGCGCTCAGCAGCGCATTCGCCTGCCAGGCGGCCCACAGCACGCACCAGCGGACCCAGAACGAGCGGCCGGCGGCCTGTTCGGCCATGTCGGCGATCGAGAACAGGCGCATGACGATCCTCGCCTTGTGCGCCTGTTGCCTCCCCGCCTTTGCCCTCCAGCCCATCTCCGGCTCCCGTTTGACCGGATGTAGTTTCGGGCATGCTGGCAGGGTGGGGATGGAAAAATTTCGGGCGCTAACGGGAACAAGGGGTTAGCGGGAAACGGGCGGAAATCGATGCACGGTGCCGCTTGCGGGGGAGGTAGACGCTGGACGAGGGGATGGGTGGGAACCGCCTGACCGCTGGTGGACTGGAGAGCTGCGATAGGGGTCGTTTCACGTGGGTGCCGCCTCCGACGGGAAGGCGGCCCCACATCGGCTGTCCTCGGCTTCCCAGCGCGACCCCAGTTCCTACCATTTATCGATATGGTTGATCACACCTGACCATCCACAGCCTTTATGCACATTGCAGACTGGCCGTTACGTTGTTCAACATTATCTTTCCGAAACTCCATTTTCTAGGCTAGCGCAGCTACAAGTCCGCCAAAGTGTCCGATCAGGGTTGCCCTGATTGACTCGTTATCACTAGCCAATTTACGAACAGCGGCTTCGTACTGGCCCCGGCTCTTGAACTGAAGAGCGTTCACAACGGCGGCTAGCGCCATCGTCTCGCGAATTGGATAGCGCCCCACGATCTTCTCAACATCTTTCGCGGCAATCCAGGACTGTAATTGTGCTTTTTCGGCTTGGTACATCGCCTGTGCGTCGACAGTGATATTGACGTTCTGGCCGCGTTGGATTGTCTTCCAGTCAGGCATTTGCATGCTAATCTTATCTTTGACAGCCTGCTCCGTCATCCGCGCGGCTAGCCGGTCAACCTCGGAGGCAATCGCAGCAACGAGATTCGCGCTGGCGGTTTGCATCACGTGCGCTGGGTCCTCCCCGACCACGTCACATTGCCGCTGGGCGACGGCGGCGATGATCGTGGGGCTGTAGTAGAGGGACTCGACTGAGTATACGGAGAGTGGGTAAATCCCCTTTGCGATAAGAGAAGAGCGCTGAGCCGGCGAAATCTGATCTTGATCGACTATACCGAATGCCTGCACCCAAGTGACCGCCTCAGCGTCGCGCACGCTGACAACGGCGTGCTCAACATCTCGGCAGCTCTGACGCGGGAAGATAGATACGCCGGGGAACAGCAATTCATAGAGCGGTTTGTCGAGGCTGGTAGAAGTGCCTTCGATGAAGAGCATCTTTCGACGCGAACCGATGATAGCCTCCTTGGTGGCATCATCGACCTCAATGCCTGGTTCAAGCACATCTAGGTCCCATGCAGTGACATCATTGCCTTCCGCCTTGGAATCGCGAACCAAAACGGTTTTCGCGGTCGGCATGCCAACTGGCAAACTGAGTTCATGGGTAGAAACAACGAAAGTGCAGTCTGGACGCTTACCGAAAAGCTGCAAAAGCAGTGGCGTCACGATCGAAGCGTGGAGGTGGCGCTCCGGTTCATCGACAAGTATTAGAGCACCCTTTTTTGCGGTCAGAATCGTTCCCGCAATCAGCAATGCGGCTCGCTCGCCATCTGACAGCAGCGCTATGCTGTAAGGCGTTCCTCCATTTTTGCTAGCAATGATAGTGCTGTTCTCTCCAATTTCCAGTTTGATAGAAATGCCCGACCCTGCAAATAACTCAGTGATTTCGGCAAGTGGCTGGGGTTCCGCTGCGAGCTTGACAGCCTCCACCTCGTTGCCTGATCGGTATGCGTCTGCGAGTTGGCGTGAGAGCTTATTGTCCGACTCAATTAGGTCGGCAATCACCAACCCTGATCGAACACCGGAATTCCACTCTTTCCAACGTGCATCGGGCTGACTATCTTGACCCCTAGTGTGTTGTTCATTTCTAATCTTGTCCTGTGGTGAGAATGGAACCGCATTGCTTTCCATCCACGTTTGACGGTGAGCGGAAATACGAACGG
Organism: Mesorhizobium australicum; assembly: GCF_900177325.1. Lineage (NCBI taxonomy): Bacteria > Pseudomonadati > Pseudomonadota > Alphaproteobacteria > Hyphomicrobiales > Phyllobacteriaceae > Mesorhizobium > Mesorhizobium australicum. Next base: position 4,892,518 of record NZ_FXBL01000004.1, read on the forward strand.
CATCGGCGTGATTGAGGCGGAATAGCGTAGATATAAGGCCGGATTTGCCAGCACCATTTGGCCCGACCACGAACAACGGAGCAGACGAAGATACGGGCAGTTGTAAAGCCGACCCATCAATCAGGCGCACCGTCGTGTTGAAGGTGGAGGGTACAATCGTTGAAGTTTTTGTCACGTCCTTATCTCTTGCAGGAACGAACTGTTGTACGGATTTCTAGCAAATTTGCTCAAGCTTGGAATAGGCTTCCAAACTGCGGATTTGCACTGCCGGGCTAGCGCTCAAGCGCGATACGTCCGGAGGCTAGATTCACCATGCTCGTCGCGATCCCGAAAACGGACTGACTGCTAACGGCCACGTTCAAGCCGAAATTCAGACGTCTTTCGAATGCCAAGCCTAGATTGGCGGCGGCAGTCCGAACGACCGCGATGGGTCGTTTTCTGTCTGAGACTTTCATGTAGTAACGGACCTGCTTCAGGCGGACTGTCCACTGCTTCGCCGGTGCCGGCCCTTGGCTCTGCGGTTGCCGCATTCCTCCGCCAATGGGTCGCGCCCGCCTGCCCTGTCGTTCATTATGGCCGGGCGTTCGACCACTATGAAAGGTCCACCTGACCTTTCATGTCGCGTTTGGGGAGACGCCGCGCCCTGAAACGACGGGGCAGGTGGAATGAGGCCCGCCCCCCCGGCACGCCCAGCCCATGGTCTCGTGCCGGGCACGCGCCCCCTCCACCACGCTTCGCGTGGTCCTTGGGGGGCGAGCCACTTGTCTAGCCCGTCCTACGGCCCCCCCGCTTCGCAGGGGAGGATATGCCGGCCGCGCGGTCGCGCCTGATCCTCCCCCGTTCACGGGGGAGGGGGACCATGCGCAGCATGGTGGAGGGGGCGCGGGTATGGAGAGGGGACCGCCGCAGGCGGTGGTGGGACGGAGGACAAGTGGGCCCGTCTGTGCGACCTCGCCCGGCAGCCGAAAACAGAATCTTAACGCCCGGCAGACATTAGTAGCGACACACGTATACGTTGAATGGAGTGTCATGTGCTCTCGATCAACACAGTTTCCAGCACACGCACCGCTCTCGTATTGCTTGCCGGGCGAGCAGAAACGCGTCACGTATTCGCGTCGAAGACAGCCGCCGGAGTCGGCCCGAGTCCGGGTGGAAACGTAACGCCGCTCGTCGGCGACGCACTCCTGCAGATCGCCGACCTGACCGCTCGACTGGGCGCAGACAGCGCGTCTGTCCGCCCCCAAGCTCAACTTGAGGGGGTGAATTTCGAGGACAAGGTGATGAGTTGGCTGTCACGAATCTACGAAGACGATGAAGGTTTCCAGCAAGCAGTCGCCAACGGCACGCTGAATGTTCAGCGCGCCGTGGACGTCGAGGCACTCGGGTTCCGTTCCTACATCGTCGACGTGCAAAAGAACGGCAATCACCTGGGATCGGCAGGAGCCGTCACGGTCAACAAGCAGTATCTGAGCGACCTCAGAGCATCCGGCGGAAATCACATCGTCGGGACAGCGGAAGGACAAGATTACTACGTCACATGGTGACGGACGCATTTCTGGACATGAGCCCGCCTTCTCAAGGGGGAATGAAGCTCCCAATGGGTGGGCCCGATGCTCCGCTACCTCGGATGTCCATTCTTTTCCAGTGCAGCGACGGTCCAAGGTGGTCGTCTTTCCGGGGCTGCGCAGCGGAACCCGGAAGCCAGAGGGCAGACGCCGCCGCGTGAAACGCCGCGCATCCGGCCTTCTCCAGCTTCGTCACGAGCGACAGCGTGCGACTTGCCGAGGTGGCGACCTGGATTCCGGGTTCCGCTGCGCGGCCCCGGAATGACGCAGGGGATGTGCCTCGCTCATCCGCGCGACGCCCCATCCTAACCTCTCCTTAACCATAACGGTCCATTAAGAACCAAAGGGAAATCGGAGCGAATTCGCTGCGCCTTCCTTTGACCAAAATTGCTCACGAAAAGGCGCCATCTGGCGCATTCGGGGCATTTCCGGCGGTCGGGGGCGGAAACCCTGCGGTCGGGACAGGACGATTTGGGACGGTGCGCGTGGGCTAGCCGCTGCAAGGCCCGTCTTTCTGGGACAGTCACTTCATGGAAACTTTGCCTCTCGCAACCTCTGGCGGCGAACTCTCGATCTGGGAACTCTTCTGGCAGGCCGGCTGGGTCGTCAAACTGGTGATGATCGGCCTGATCGCCGCCTCGGTGTGGACCTGGGCGATCATCATCGACAAGATCATCGCCTACGGCCGCATGCGCTCGGCGCTGAACCGCTTCGAACAGGTGTTCTGGTCGGGCCAGTCGCTGGAAGAACTCTACCGCACCCTGTCGGAGCGCAAGACGACGGGCATGAGCGCGATCTTCGTCGCCGCCATGCGCGAGTGGAAGAAGAGCTTCGAGAAGGGCGCGCGCACGCCGATGGGCCTGCAGATGCGCATCGACAAGGCGATGGATCTGGCGCTGTCGCGCGAGATGGAGCGGCTGGAGAGCCGCCTCGGCTTCCTCGCCTCGGTCGGCTCGGCGGGCCCGTTCATCGGCCTGTTCGGCACCGTCGTCGGCATCATGACCTCGTTCCAGGCGATCGCCGGCTCGAAGTCGACCTCGCTCGCGGTCGTGGCACCCGGCATCGCCGAGGCGCTGCTGGCCACCGCCATCGGCCTGCTCGCCGCCATTCCCGCCGTCATCGCCTACAACAAGCTGACGGCCGACGCCGGCAAGATCGGCGCGCGCATGGAAGGGTTCGCGGACGAGTTCTCCGCCATACTCTCGCGACAGATCGATGAGAAGGTCGGCCAGAAGGCGGCCTGACGCAACGGCTGACAGGAGACGATCATGGGAATGTCAGCTGGGGCCGCGAACGGCGGTGGCGGTAGACGCGGGGGGCGCAGGCGCGGCGCGCGCGCGCCGATGTCGGAAATCAACGTCACGCCGATGGTCGACGTCATGCTGGTGCTACTGATCATCTTCATGGTCGCCGCGCCGATGATGACCGTCGGCGTGCCGATCGACCTGCCGGAAACGCAGGCCAAGCCGCTGAACGCGGAGACGCAGCCGATCACCGTCTCGGTCAACGACAAGGGGCAGATCTACCTGCAGGAGACGGAGATCCCGATCGAGGAGGTCGTGCCGAAGCTCGAGGCGATCTCGAAGACCGGCTACGAGGAGCGCATCTACGTGCGCGCCGACAAGGCCTCGCAATACGGCACCGTGATGCAGGTGATGGCCCGCATCTCCGCCGCCGGGTTCAAGAACCTCGGCCTGATCACGCTCCAGGAACAGGAATAGTCCCCACCGATGAAGGCAGGGCTGTCCACATCGCTGGTCTTGCATGCGGCACTGATCGCCTTCGGCCTCGTCACGCTGAAGGCGCCGGCGGCGCATGACGTGGGCGACGTGCAGGCCATACCGATCGACATGGTGTCGATCGAGGAACTGACGCAGTTGCAGCAGGGCGACAAGAAGGCGCCCAAGGCCGAAAAGCCGGCCCCGAAACAGACGGAGCGTCCGCACACCGTGCCGGATGCCAAGACGATCGGCAACAACGACATCGACCTGGACGACGTGCCGAAGCCCGAGGCCTCGCCGCGCAAGATCGACACGGCGTCGGCGCCGAAGCCGGAACCGGCTCCCAAGCCCGAGCCGAAACCGGAACCAAAGCCCGTCGAGGCGAAGCCGGAGCCCAAGCCCGCGCCGCAGCCGGAAAAGGTGGCGGAGGCGCCGCAGCCGAAGCCCGAGCCGGTTCCCACCCCCGACCCGGTGCCGGAGACGGTCGCGTCGACCGAGACCGCGCCGGCGATGGAGTTCCCCGACCAGCTGCCGAAGCCCGAGTCGCGGCCGCAGCCGCCGAAGCGCGAGGTCGCCAAGGCGGAAGAGAAGAAGCCGACCAAGCCGACCGAGGACAAGACCGCCTCGACCGACCAGGACCTGGAATCGATCCTCGACCAGGCGAAGGCGCTGGTGACCAAGGAAAAGCCGGCCGGCGGCGGCGCCAAGCGGTCGGAACAGACCGCATCGCTCGGCACCGACCGGCCGAGCAGCGCGCAGAAGCTGTCGGCGAGCGAAATGGACGCGCTGCGCCAGCGCCTCGCCAGCTGCTGGAGCATCCCGGCCGGCGTCGACGACGCCGAGCTCCTGAAGGTGTCGGTGCGCTTCCGCCTCGACCGCTCGGGCGAGCTCGAGGCGCGCCCGGAGGTCATCCGCGGCGGCGCCTCCTCGGGTCCGGGCCGGACCGCCGCCGAATCCGCCGTGCGCGCCGTCTCCAAATGCGCGCCGTTCAACCTTCCCGCCGACAAATACGAGACGTGGGCCGAAGTCGTCGTGAACTTCGATCCCAGCGACATGTTCTGATCGGACAGCAGAAGCGAGAGATGATGAAATCTATCCTCAAGCCACTGATCGTTGCGATGGCGCTTGCCGGCGCCACCCTTCCCGCCATGGTGACAAGCGCCAGCGCGCAACTCGAGATCGACGTCAACAAGGGCACGATCGAGCCGCTGCCGATCGCCGTGACCGACTTCCTGTCGGGCAATGCGCTCGGCGCCGAGATCTCGGGCATCATCGCCGCCGACCTGCAGCGCTCCGGCCTGTTCGCGCCGATCGACAAGGCCGCCTTCATCGAGAAGATCTCCAATCCAGACGCCGCCCCCCGCTTCGAAGACTGGAAGGTGATCAACGCCCAGGCGCTGGTGACCGGCCGCGTCACCGAGGAGGCGGACGGGCGCCTGCGCGCCGAGTTCCGGCTGTGGGACACGTTCGGCGGCCAGCAGCTCGCCGGCGAGCAGTTCTTCGCCACCAAGAGCAATTCGCGCCGCGTGGCGCACATCATCGCCGACGCCATCTACGAGCGGCTGACCGGCGAGAAGGGCTATTTCGACACCCGCGTGGTGTTCGTCGACGAATCCGGCCCGCGCAATGCGCGCAAGAAGCGGCTGGCGATCATGGACCAGGACGGCGCCAACCTGCGCTACCTGTCCGACGGACGCGAGATCGAGCTGACGCCGCGCTTCTCGCCGATCCGGCAGGAAATCACCTACATGTCCTATCCGAACTCGGGCGCGCAGCCGAGCGTCTACCTGCTGCAGATCGAGACGGGGCAGCGCGAGGCGCTGGGCGGCTCGAACGCGATGAGCTTCTCGCCTCGCTTCTCGCCCGACGGCCAGCGCGTGATCCTGAGCCTCGAGATGAACGGCGTGTCGAACCTGTTCACCATGGACCTGCGCAACCGGCAGATGACGCGGCTGACGACCTCGAACGCCATCGACACCTCGCCATCCTATTCGCCCGACGGGTCGCAGATCGTCTTCACCTCCGACCGCGCCGGCTCCGAACAGCTCTATGTGATGGGCTCGGACGGCTCGAACCCGAACCGCATCTCCTTCGGCGGCGGCAAGTATTCGACCCCCGTCTGGTCGCCGCGCGGCGACCTGATCGCCTTCACCAAGCAGACCGGCGGCGAGTTCCAGATCGGCGTGATGCGCCCGGACGGCTCGGGCGAGCGGATTCTCTCGACCGGCAACCTGCAGGAAGGCCCGACCTGGGCGCCCAACGGCCGCGTCGTGATGTTCTTCCGCCAGGCGGCGGGCTCGGGCGGGCCGAAGCTGTTCTCGGTCGACCTGACCGGCCGCAACGAGCAGCAGATCCCGACGCCGAACTTCGCCTCGGATCCTGCCTGGTCGCCACTGCGCGAGTAGCGGAAAGGCTGAAAAGCCGCGGTTTCGCCGCATTGCGGCCACCGCGGCGCGCCAATCTCGTCATACCAGCATCGAACCGATCGAGGGGCCGGGTGACGTTTCATTAACCATGTTCGTTGAACGCCGGTTAACCCAGATGTGGTTACTCAGGGATCAACGAAAACAGTAAATTTGCGAAGGAGCCGCGCGGATGCGCCGTATCGCAGCACTCACCACGAACCCCGTCGCCATCGCGCTGATCGCAGCCCTTGCGGTCACCGGCTGCGCCTCGAAGAAGGCGCCGAACTCGGCCGCCGACCTCGGCCTCAACGCCGGCAACAACGCAGCTCCGGGCTCCTCGCAGGACTTCACGCTGAACGTCGGCGACCGCATCTTCTTCGACACCGATTCCTCGGTGATCCGCGCCGACGCGCAGCAGACGCTGGCCAAGCAGGCGCAGTGGCTGAACCGCTACTCCAACTACAAGATCACTGTCGAAGGCCATGCCGACGAACGCGGCACGCGCGAATACAACATCGCGCTCGGCGCCCGCCGCGCCGCCGCCACCCGCGACTACCTCGCCTCGCAGGGCGTCCAGGCCAGCCGCATGCGCACCATCTCCTACGGCAAGGAAAAGCCGGTGGCGCTGTGCGACGACGCCTCGTGCCAGACGCAGAACCGCCGCGCTGTCACCGTTCTGGGCGGCCAGGGAAGCTGAGACAGCCTCCAAAGCTGACTTCCGCGCAACACCGGCGGAAATTTCCCGACTAGCGGCCCTCGTGGCCGCTTTTCGCATTCGAGCGGGCGCTGTAAACAAAATTTGGCCGAACTCTACCGGCCATTTATCCGCCGAACGAAGGGGAGCGCTCGCGTTTTCTCCTTCACAAGTCCAGACACGCCCAGGTCAGACCGCCTATGAGATTGCTTTCCCTTGTCCTTGGCGCGCTTGCGCTGCCGCTCGCGGCCATGACGCCAGCCGATGCGGCCGACGACGACGCAGCCGCCACCGAGATCGTCGACGATTCGCCCTTCGACGTGTTCCCGGCTGCCGTCAGCGGCTTCCTGCCGCTGCGCTCCAGCGAGACGCCTGCCGAGCCGGTCTACCAGCTCGCCCAGGCAAGCGACCCGCGCGTGGTCGGCCTCGAGGAGCAGATCCGCCAGCTCAACGGCCGGGTCGAGGAGATGAACTTCCAGATTCTCCAGATGCAGGAGCAGATGCGCAAGATGCAGGAGGACGTTGACTTCCGCCTGCAGGAGCTGGAGCAGAAGAAGTCCGACGCCGGCAGCACCGCCCCGTCGACCGAGCCGCGCCGGAACGTGGCGGAGGTGACCGAGGGCGCCCTGCCGCCGCCGTCGGCGCCGTCGCCCTCGATCGCTCAGGCGCCCGCTGCCGGCCCCGGCGCGCCGGAGAAGCCGCTCGGCTCGATTGTCTTCGACAAGGACGGCAACGTGGTCGGCGGCACGCTCGACCCGGACGCCGTGAACGAGGCGCAGGCCGACACGGACGGCGCCACCGTCGCCGCCGTCTCGCCCTCCTCCAGCGACCCGCAGGAGCTGTACCGCAACTCCTACGAGGCGATCCTGTCCGGCGACTACGGCACGGCGGAAGCGGGCTTCCGCCAGCACATCGAAAAATTCCCCTCCGACGCGCAGACCGCCGACGCCCGCTACTGGCTGGGCGAATCGCTGCTCGGCCAGCAGCGCTACCGCGACGCGGCCGAGGTGTTCGTCGACGCCAACCGCTCCTATCCCAACGCCCGCAAGTCGCCCGACATGCTTCTGAAGCTCGGCGTGTCGCTTTCCGCGCTCAACCAGCGCGACGTCGCCTGCGCCACCTTCACCAAGATCAACCAGCGCTATCCGAACAGCTCGAGCTCCTTCAAGGAGCGGGTGAAGCAGGAACGCGCGCTCGCCGGGTGCTGACCGCCGCCTCCGGACCCGATCCGGCCGGCCTCGCCCCGGACCGCCTGTTTTCAGGCATCGACTTCACCACATCGCCGGCCGTTTTGGTCGCCGTCTCCGGCGGCGGCGACTCGATCGCGTTATTGCATCTGCTCGCGCGGCACATTGCGCGCGCACGGATCGTCGCGGTCACCGTCGACCACGCCCTGCGGTCGGATTCGAAGCGCGAGGCCGAGGAGGTCGGCGCATTCTGCGCCGCGCTCGGCGTCCGTCACCTGATCCGCACCTGGCATGGCGACAAGCCCATCACCGGCCTGTCGGCGGCGGCCAGGGACGCGCGCTACCGCCTGCTGGCGGAGGCGGCGGACGATGTCGGCGCGACGCTGCTTGTCACCGGCCACACCGAGGACGACCAAGCCGAGACGGTGGCGATGCGCGCGACGCGCGGCGAAGGCCGCGGGCTCGCCGGCATGGCGCCCGCGACTCTGCTGGACGGCTGGCTGTGGCTGGTGCGGCCGCTGCTGACGACGCGCAGGGCAGCACTCAGGGACTATCTGCGGGCCGAGGGCATCCGCTGGGTCGACGACCCGACCAACGAGGACGCAGCTTATGAGCGCGTGCGCGTGCGGCGCAGGCTGGCCGACCCGACCGCGTTCGCGCAGGCGATCGAGACGGCGCGGCAGGGCGCGCGGGAGCGCGAGCGGCTGGGCGAGGCGGCCGCGGCGCTGATCGCGGCCTGCGCCCTCCCCGCCCCTGGCCTGATCCGCCTCGCCGTGGGCACGTTCCTCTCCGCGCCGCGCGACACCGCGACCTATGCGCTGAGGCTGCTGCTGGCGACGGCCGGCGGCGGCGAGCACCTGCCTGACGAGCCGAGGACGGCCACCCTGCTCGACCGCTTCGCCGAGCCGGCCTTCCGCGCCTCACTGGCGCGCGCGACCGTCGAGCGGCGCGGCGAGGCGGTCTTCATTTATCGCGAGCCGCGCGGCCTGCCGGAACCGGGCCCCGCGCTGGACGGGCAGATCTGGGACGGGCGGTTCCGGCTCGGCAATGTCGAGGGCGAGACGATCGGCCCGGCGGGACGCTCAGGCCGGCGCGAGGACGTGGTGGATGGCGTACCGCCGGCGCTGGCCCGCGCGGCAGCTGCCGCCCGCCCGGCAATGTTCCGCGGCGAGGAATGCCTCGGTCTGCTCGACGGGCAGAGGAATATGGATCTACCCCCACCCCTTACCCCTCCCCGCAAGGGGGAGGGGGATTCTGAGACTCCGGCACTGGTCCCCAACCGTGCCAGGGGGAACGCAACGCCGGCGCCCCCCTCCCCCTTGCGGGGAGGGGTCCGAAGGACGGGTGGGGGTGCCCCCTCCGCAGAGATTTCAGAGCGCTCACTTAGTTTTGACCCAGCCGCGCCCGGCATATCCCCTTCGCTCGGCCGGCCTTTCGCCGTGCCTCTCGTGGCGCCCTTCGCGCGGATCATGCCCGCGTTCGACCTTGCGCCCGCGCGGGCGCTGATGAAGCTTGTCGGCGGCGAATTGCCGCCCCCGCCGCCTTATGCCGGCCACACTGCACCGGAAGCTTAACCCAATGGTAGCAGCGTGCTTGGCAAGGTGTGCGGGCCTACCTATGTTAGGCATCAACAATACCCACTCTGACGGGCGTCAGGTTCTGCGACGCCAGCGGGACACGAGATGAATCCGAATTATCGCAACCTCGCGCTCTGGGCGATCATCGCCGTGCTGCTGATCGCGCTGTTCAACCTGTTCCAGCAGAACCCGCAGCAGCGCGGCGTTTCGCGCGAGGTGGCCTATTCCGAATTCCTCCAGGACGTCGATTCGGGCCGCGTGAAATCGGTGACGATCGCGGGCGACCGCATCAGCGGCACCTATTCCGACAGCTCCAGCGGCTTCCAGACCTATTCGCCGGGCGACACCACGCTGGTCTCGCGCCTCGAAGGCAAGAACGTCACCATCAATGCACGGCCCGAGAACGACGGCTCCGGCTCGATCTTCTCGATGCTGATCGGCTGGCTGCCAATGCTTCTGATCCTGGGCGTCTGGATCTTCTTCATGCGCCAGATGCAGTCCGGCTCCGGCCGCGCCATGGGCTTCGGCAAGTCCAAGGCCAAGCTGCTGACCGAGGCGCACGGCCGCGTCACCTTCCAGGACGTTGCCGGCGTCGACGAGGCCAAGCAGGACCTGGAGGAGATCGTCGAGTTCCTGCGCGATCCGCAGAAGTTCCAGCGCCTCGGCGGCAAGATCCCGCGCGGCGTGCTGCTCGTCGGCCCTCCCGGCACGGGTAAGACCCTCATCGCCCGCGCCGTCGCCGGCGAGGCGAACGTGCCCTTCTTCACCATTTCGGGCTCCGACTTCGTCGAGATGTTCGTCGGCGTGGGTGCTTCCCGCGTCCGCGACATGTTCGAGCAGGCGAAGAAGAACGCGCCCTGCATCATCTTCATCGACGAGATCGACGCGGTCGGCCGCCATCGCGGCGCCGGCCTTGGCGGCGGCAATGACGAGCGCGAGCAGACGCTGAACCAGCTGCTTGTCGAGATGGACGGCTTCGAGGCCAATGAGGGCATCATCCTGATCGCCGCGACCAACCGTCCCGACGTGCTGGACCCCGCGCTGCTGCGCCCGGGCCGCTTCGACCGCCAGGTGGTGGTGCCGAACCCGGACATCATCGGCCGCGAGAAGATCCTCAAGGTGCATGTGCGCAACGTGCCGCTGGCGCCGAACGTCGACCTCAAGGTGCTCGCCCGCGGCACGCCCGGCTTCTCCGGCGCCGACCTGATGAACCTCGTCAACGAGGCTGCGCTGATGGCGGCGCGCCGCAACAAGCGGCTGGTCACCATGGCCGAGTTCGAGGACGCCAAGGACAAGATCATGATGGGTGCGGAGCGTCGCTCCAACGCCATGACGCAGGCCGAGAAGGAGCTGACCGCCTATCACGAGGCCGGCCACGCCATCACCGCGCTGCACGTGCCGTCCGCCGATCCGCTGCACAAGGCGACCATCATCCCGCGCGGCCGTGCGCTCGGCATGGTCATGCAGCTGCCCGAGGGCGACCGCTACTCGATGAGCTACAAGTGGATGATCTCGCGGCTTGTCATCATGATGGGCGGCCGCGTTGCCGAGGAGATCAAGTTCGGCAAGGAAAACATCACGAGCGGCGCCGCCTCCGACATCGAGCAGGCGACGAAGCTGGCCCGCGCCATGGTCACCCGCTGGGGCTTCTCCGACAAGCTCGGCCATGTCGCCTATGGCGACAACCAGGAGGAGGTCTTCCTCGGCCATTCGGTGGCGCGCACCCAGAACGTCTCGGAAGAGACGGCGCAGATCATCGACGCCGAGGTGCGCCGCATGATCGACGACGCCTATGTCGAGGCCAAGCGCATCCTGACCAAGCACAAGAAGGAATGGACTGCGATCGCCGAGGGGCTGCTGGAATACGAGACGCTGTCGGGCGACGAGATCCGCCAGTTGATCAAGGGCGAGAAGCCGGCGCGCGACCTCGGCGACGACACTCCGCCCTCGCGCGGCTCTGCGGTACCCAAGGCCGGCGCCACCGGCGGCGGCCGCCGCAAGAAGGGCCCCGAGCCCGAAGGCGGCATGGAGCCGCAGCCGCAGTAAAGGCTGCGCTGCGATGCATCGATTGAGGAAGGGCGCCGGGAGGCGCCCTTTTTGCATGTCGGCGCCTTCTTCTCGCATCGTGCTCGACAAGTGCCGCAGCGATGAAAATGCGCGATTTGCGTCTTGTTTCGGCGGCGTTGCTTAGCTATGTGTCTGCCGCGCCTTCTGGCGCGACCACGCGATCCGGAGAGGTGGCAGAGTGGTCGAATGCACCGCACTCGAAATGCGGCATGGGTGTAAGCTCATCGGGGGTTCGAATCCCTCCCTCTCCGCCATTCGCCGGATACATTGACAGGGTATCGCCCTAGTCATCGTTCAGATAGATGGTTGCTAGGCGGTCGGTCTAAGGGACAGGCTTTCGCACGCCCTACCAGGCAGAATAACCCGGTAATACGCGAAACTACCCTACGTTTCTCTCAACGAAGGGGGGCATGTGGTTTCGGTATGCCCTGGGTGAATGGCCAGTCACGCGCTTGAAGGCATTGCTGAAAGCGCTCTCGGAAGCATAGCCGAGCGATTGGCCGATAGCCGCCACTGGAGCGGCCTTGTCCCGCAAGGCGCGCTCGGCAAGGCGCATACGCCATTCGGTAAGATAGGTTAGCGGTGCAACACCCGCGACCATCTTGAAATAGGAAGCGAACGTCGTTCGTGACATCGCGCACGCTCGGGCGAGTTCCTCCAGATGCCAAGCACGGCCCGGATCGCCATGCATCAGCCGGAGGGCTGGGGTAATGCGCGAATCGCCCAGTGCGCGCAGCCAGCTTGCCGATATGGGAGCTGCGGTCTTCAGATGCGCCCGCAAAATCTGAATGAACAGAAGTTGGGCGAGATGCGCCGAGGCGAGTTGCGTGCCGGGGAATTCCGCCTCCCGTTCCTCGACAAGCTGGTCGAGAAGGTACCGAAAAGCCGTCGCTTGCGGCGAGGTAGCTGGTACGTGAATCCAGGCTGGCAGAACGTTCGCCAGCAGCCGTCCGCTCACTGGATCGAGCAGTACATGGCCACCGATATGCGCGAAGTCCTGGCCATCACCAAGCTGCGTCGTCGACTTGCCGGTGCCGGAAAACAGAGGCATCGCGTCAACCGGGGCAATGCTCGGATCGCTAGATAGAACGAAAGACCGTCTCGCCGTCAGAAGGCCCACGTCTCCGGTTTCAAACCGGGCCGGTTTCGTCTCGCCGTCGATGCTGACCCAGCAGTGGCCTTTCACGATGGCGAAGAACTTGATCTTGTCGGGCGCCGGAAAACGGATCGCCCACGGACCTCCCGCTGTGAAACCTCCCGTTACGAGGGACGCCACATTCGTGAGTTTGAGGATGTCGGAAAAGGGGTCGGCCTGCATTTTCGTACTTTCACGCAAGTAGTGCGGACGATTAAGCATTCATGATCCGCCTTTCTGGCCCTAACTCATCAAATCATTGTCATTTCGATGGTCAAGTGACCCAGGAGATCTGCGTGCGTGAAGAACTGGTACTGGTAACGGGCGGAACCGGGTTCATAGCCCAATACTGCATCCTGGCGCTGCTGGACGCCGGCTATCGTGTGCGAACGACTGTCCGTTCGCTATCGCGGGAAGCGGAAGTGCGCGCCCACCTCAAGGTGGGCGGCGCGGAACCGGGCGATCGCCTGTCGTTTGTGACCGCCGATCTCTCCGCCGACGCTGGTTGGGCGGAGGCGACCGCCGGATGCACTTATGTGATGCACGGGGCTTCTCCAACACCGACGGGCAATCAAACGAGCGAAGAGGAGTGGATCAAGCCTGCGGTCGATGGCAATTTGCGAGTGCTGCGCGCCGCGCGCGATGCCGGGGTCAGGCGTGTTGTGCTGACGTCCGCCTTTGGTGCGATCTGTGCCGGGCACGGGCCAATGACGCGTCCCTTCAACGAGACTGATTGGAGCGACCTGACAAGCAAGAATATCTGGCCCTATCAGAAATCAAAAACATTGTCAGAGCGGGCGGCCTGGGACTTCATTGCCCATGAAGGACAGGGCTTGGAACTGTCAGCTGTCAATCCGGTCGCGGTGCTGGGGCCGGTGCTCGGTGCCGACTATTCCCACTCCATTCGCCTGATTAAGAACATCATGGATGGTCAGCCGGGGAACCCCAAGATCAATTCAGGCTTTGTCGACGTACGAGATGTGGCCGACCTGCATTTGCGCGCCATGACCCACGAGACCGCCAAGGGGGAGCGCTTCCTGGCGATCGCCGGCGAAAGCATGTGGTTGGCTGACGTGGCCAAGGTGCTGAAAGCGCGTATGGGGTCGGCCGCAGACAAGGTATCGACGCAGGTTCTGCCCAACACGGTGGTGCGCCTCGGCGCGCTCAAAGATCCTGCGTTGAGAGGGGCCATCCCACTATTGGGGCTCAATCTGAATGCCACCAGTGAAAAAGCCATACGCTTGCTCGGCTGGACGCCGCGTCCGTGCGAGGAGGCTATCGTCGCCTCCGCCGAGAGCCTGATCCGGCTGGGCCTGATCAAGGGCGGCTGACGGCCTCCCCTTGCCCACCTGTCCGGAGATACGACCACCGTCTCTATGCTGCTCTGGGGCAGAGAGCCGCACTGCGCCTGTTCAGTTGGCAGCCTGAACAGTTTAGTGCCAGACTTGCTGCTATGGACAGACTTCACCGCAGCGCAAAACACAGCATCTATTCTGCGAAGGAAATGGCCTCACAGGCATTCCATGTTGCCGGCGCCCACAGCGAACGGGGGCGCTTGAAGCGGGCATATGTGGCCTTCACATGGGACGATAGCCGTGCGGACAAGGCCGACCTTCGATCGCGAAGGGTGGGCGGCCGTTCCGACGTTTTGGCTATAGCCGGAGAACCAGGGGACAGTGATCCGAGACTTCCGGATCGCGAATGACGTCGAACGACTTCACTGCTTCCACGCGATTCACAAGCATATAGTCCGCGAACCGGCCCGGCTTCCGGTATTGAGTGCTTCGGGTGGTCTCGATACCGCGCCCTGTCACCAGTTCGTGCAGTCCGGCATCGGCGAGGATCGCGAGCGTTTCACTGCCTGGTTCGACATTGAAGTCGCCGCAGACCACCACCACGTCACCCGGCTCTGAAATCTGCCGGGAAAGATCGAGCAACCTTCGTGCCTGCGCGGCACGTTCGGGGGTATCCATCTTGCCGTTCAGATCGCGCAGTCCGTGCATATGCGTGATGCTGACGGCCCGCTCGGCAGCGTAATCATAGACCCTGACGCCATGGGCGCTGCGGGATCGCGGATGATCGCCATAGCCGACCGGCGAAAAGCCCTTGTGAACAAAACCCTGAATCTGACCGACGATAGGGAAGGATCGACGCACGAACGTAGCCAGCCCCCATTGCGAGGGGACCGGTCGATCTCCGTCCCAGAGAACGCCCTGCGCCGCCGGACAGAAGATTGCGACATGACCGGGCAAGGCAGTCGAGACATCGCGAAAGAAGTTGGCGCGCTGCGGCAGCACGTGATCGCCATCGCGATAGGTCAGCCAGTCCTTCTCGGACTCTGGACTGTGAATGACTTCCTGAAGGCATAGGACGTCGGGATCGCTGATTTCGACATAGGGCAACAGCTTTCCGTGCAGCTTTCCACCCCAGCCGTTCAGGCACATTATCTTCACGGGTCCGTCCTTCGAAGTCAGGCGAATCCGATTTTCGCGGCATTGGAGAACACCCGCAAGTCGGGCTCGCGTCGGGCTCTCGCGGCACATCTCGGAAATATCTGCTTTTCAATGGCGGTGAGAGGTCATCGCTCTGGAGCCAATCGAGCATCGGAGGGCCTGCCGACTCATCCATCCGCCTTGCCGGCTCGATGATACTTAGCAAAGCGGCAAACTTTTCCTTGCGCGTTCCGCACCCTGATGATAGTTAGCAATATGACTAAGCATCAGCCGGAACTCTCGCTGCTCTTCCATGCGCTGGCCGATCCCACCCGCCGGTCGATCCTGACCCGGCTGGCGGAGAGGCCGGCCCGGGTTACGGATCTGTCCGGTCCGACGGGGCTGCGCCTGCCGACGGTGATGCGGCACCTTTCGGTGCTGGAGGAGGCGGGGCTGATCGCCACGTCCAAGGACGGGCGGGTGCGCACCTGCGCCATCGTGCCGGAGGCGCTGGATCCGGTGCGGACATGGCTCGACGAGCAGCGGGCGATCTGGGAAGGCCGGCTCGACCGGCTGGAGGCACTTGCGATGAAGGCAATGAAGGAGCGCACGGAATGACATCGAAACTGAACCCGCAGCGCAAGCCCGCGGCCCGCGACCAGGCGGACGGCCGCTTTGCGACGCTGACCTTCGAACGGGACGTGGCCGCGCCCTTGTCGGCGCTGTGGCAGGTCTGGACGGCGCCAGCCGCGCGGGCGGTCTGGTCCTCTCCCTCGCCTTCGGTCGTCGTGGAGTTCCTCGAGGCCGACACCAGGGTGGGCGGGCGCGAAGTCTCGCTCTGCAAGGTCGCGGGCGAGCCCGACACGCGCTGCGAATGCGGCTGGCTTGCCTTGGAACCCGCGCTTCGCAGCGTGAACTGCGAGGTGATCTCGTCCGAAGGCGTGACGCAATCGGCGGCGCTGGTGACAGCGGATTTCTCCGGCACAAACGAGCGCAGCCGGGTGGTCGTGACCGTGCAGCTTTCCTCGCTGGCGAAGGACATGGAGGCCGGCTACCGGCAGGGATTCGACGGGGGGCTGGACAATCTCGGCGGCGTCGCCGAGCGCACCATGGTAATCCAGCGCGTCATACGGGCGCCGCGGTCGATCGTCTGGAACACCTGGGTGAACGCCGAGACGCTGCCGCAATGGTGGGGGCCGGACGGGTTTTCCTGCCGGACGAAGCGGATCGACCTGCGCACGGGCGGCGAGTGGGTGTTCGACATGATCGGGCCCGACGGCACGGTGTTCCCGAACCACCATCGCTATATCGAGATCCGCCCGGAGGAGAGGCTCGCCTACACGCTGCTGTGGGGCGAGAACGGACCGAAACACGCCGACGCCTGGGCCTCGTTCGAGAGCGAGGGCGAAGCGACGAAGGTGACGCTGGGCATGGTGATGAGCACGAAGGCCGAGTTCGAGGAGGCGAAAGGCTTCGGCGCGATCGAACTGGGCATGCAGACGCTGGGCAAGCTGGAGCGTCTCGTCACATCGCGATAGTTGCCGCGGCCCAGCGACCGATCTCCAATGCGGTCGTGAGGCCGCGTTGGCGGAGAAGGAAGGCTACTTTCTGCTGAAGGCCAGGCGGCAGGGGCCGATCGTCGTGTCGATGGAGGCGAGCCATCGGCGTGCCGTGGGAATGTTCCTGACATGGGCGTCGAGGAAAGCGAGGGTAAGCTGGCGCAGGGCCGCTTGCTGGGCGGGGACCTGGGGCTGGACGCCGTTGTCCGAGAAGCCGCCGAGGTAGTGGTCGGCCTCGTCGAGGACGGCGAGGTATTTGTCGCCGGCGGGGGCGAGGTCGTAGGGTTCCGACTTCCAGCGCCAATCGCCGCCCTTGGCGCCACGGTCGAGCGTGCCGGTGACGGTGAGGACGGGACCCTCCATGCCGTCCCACGAGCCGTCGCGCAGGCCCTGCTGGTCGCGGCCCTGGCCGCTGAGCAGGATGGCCGCGGCGAAGCGGTCGTCGCGGAAGCGGCGTGCCTGCCCCTCCAGCAGGTTGATCTCCGCGCCGGCGAGGAGCTGCGCGGTGTAGGCGCCGAAGGAATGGCCTGCGATGGCGCCACGGACAGGCTGGTCCGGCCGGCCGCTCGTGGCCTCGAACACCCGATCGAGACTGTCCATCACCCGGCCCACTGTCGCCACCCTGTCCAGCCAGCGTTCCGGCGCGTGCAGGATCTCGTGCATGCGCGGCCAGATGTCCGGCATCTGCCACCAGCGGGAGAGATCGGCGTCCGGGTCCAGGCCGAGCGCCGGCTCGGCCCGGGCCACGCGCCCGATCGCATCGGAAAAGGTCGGCTGGATCACCAGATAGCCGTGGCGAGCCCAGTGGCGCGCGAGATTGGCATATTCGCGGCCGTTCGAGCCCAGACCGTGGCAGAACAGGACGAAGGCCAGCGGCGCGCGGCCGGACGGCCAGCGGCAGGTGAGGCCCGGCCCGATGCCGGGCGCGCCGGCGATCACGTCGTCGGCCTCGCGGACATCTCCGGCGGGAATGTCGCTCACATAGACGCCGCTCATGCGGGCACACTCCGGTTTGCGGGGCCGCCAGGCGAGGCGGTGCGGTCGAGAAGGAAGCAGGCCGCCGTGCCGCCGCCCTCGACCGGATAGGCAGGCGGCATCTCCTCGGCGCAGCGCGGCATGACGAAGGGGCATCGGTTGCGGTAGGGACAGCCCTGCGTCGCAACGCGGGGAGCCTCCTTCACCGGCGCGGCCTTGCGGGTTGCCCTTCGCCTGCGCTGGGCCTCGGGATCGAGCAGCGGCACCGCATCGAGCAGCGCCTTTGTGTAGGGATGGGCCGGAGAGCGGTAGACCCGGTCCGACGGACCTTCCTCGACGATGTGCCCGAGATACATCACCGCGATCCGGTCCGAGATGTGGTGGACCAGCGCGAGGTCGTGGGCGATCAGCAGATAGGCGATGCCGAGCGCATCGCGGCGCTCGTAGAGCAGGTTGATGATCTGGTTCTGGGTGGACACGTCCAGCGCGCTGACCGGCTCGTCGAGCACGATGAGCTTCGGCGTCAGCGCCAGCGCGGAGGCGATGGCGATACGCTGGCGCTGGCCGCCGGAGAACTGGTGCGGATGACGCTCGAGATGCTCCTCGGACAGCGAGACCAGCCGGAGCAGCTCGATGGCGCGGGCCCGCCGCTCGGCCCTGCTCATCGTCGTGTGGACGCGCAACGGCTCGGTGACGATGTCCTCGACGGTCATCGATGGGTTGAGCGAGGAATAAGGGTCCTGGAACACCGCCTGGATCTGACTGCGCACGGCCGGCGGATAGCGCGTGTTCATCGAGGTGAGCTCGACGTCGCCGAAGCGGATCGATCCGCCATTGGCCGGAACGAGGCCGAGCACGGTGTTGGCGATGGAGGACTTGCCGGAGCCGGATTCGCCGACGAGGCCGAGCGTCTCGCCGGCCCGGATCGACAGGTTCGCGCCCCTGACGGCCTGGAACGCCCTGCCCTTGAGCCCGAACAGGGAACGCCGCCAGTAGGTGACGTCGAGATCGCGGATTTCCAGCAGCGCTTCCTCGCTCACGACGCGGCCTCCAGCACAAGCTCCTCGGCACGGATGCAGCGGACCAACCGGTCGGCACCCGTGAGCGGAATATGCCGGTCGCAGGCTGCGATCCTGAAGTCGCAGCGGTTCGAGAAGCGGCAACCCACCGGCCAGGCGCCGGGGCGGGGCACGCTGCCGCGAATGGTGGGCAGCGGCGGATTGCGGTCGGAGGCGTGCGGCATCGCCGTCAGGAGGCCGCGCGTATAGGGATGGCGCGGCCTGGCGAACAACTGGCCGACCTCGGCCATCTCGACCATCTCGCCCGCATACATGACGCTGATGCGGTCGCAGATGTCGGCGGCGACCGCGAGATCGTGCGTGACGAAGAGGATCGCCATGCCGAACTCTTCCTGCAGGTCGCGGAAAAGGTCGAGGATTTCCTGCTGCACAGTCACGTCGAGCGCGGTGGTGGGCTCGTCGGCGATCAGCAGCGAGGGGTTGCAACTCAGCGCCCTGGCGATCGCGATGCGCTGCGCCATGCCGCCGGAAAGCTCGTGCGGGAAGGCGCGAGCCCGCTCCTGCGGCCGCGGGATGCCGACGCGGTCGATCAGCGCGACCGTCTGCTCCCACGCCGCCTTCTGCGACAGGTTCTTCTTGGCGCGCAGCACCTCGGCGATCTGGCTGCCGACGGTGAAGGCGGGGTTGAGGCTGGTGGTCGGATCCTGGAACACCATCGCGACCTCGTTGCCGCGGACCTCCTCCATCTGGCGCGGCGACAGCGCGCGCAGGTCCCTGCCGTTCAGGATGATCGAGCCGCGCGTCGTGCGCAGCGCAACGCTGGTCAGCCCGAGGATGGCGAGCCCGGTCAGGGTCTTGCCGCTGCCGGATTCGCCGACGAGGCCCAGCGTCTCGCCTTTCGCGATGGAGAGGGAGAGGTTGGAGATGAGGGGCAGTCCCTCTCCTTCAGCGGAGGACAGCGCCACCTGCAGGCCCTCGACGCGCAGAACCTCGTCGGGGCGCGGGGGCGGAAGCGGGCTGTCCGGGACGAAGTCGGCGACCGCCGCCACGGCGCGCGGGGCCGGTGCCTGCGGCTTTGCCGCGACGGCGACGCCGCGACCGATCGAATCGCGGATCACGTCGCCGATCAGGTTGACCGACAGAACCGTCGCGATGATGGCGATGCCGGGCGGAATGGCGAGGAACCAGTGCAGATCCATGAAGGCGGCGGCGGTGCTGAGCATCGTGCCCCAGCTCGCATCCGGCGGCTGCACGCCCAGCCCGATGAACGAGAGCCCGGCCTCGGCCAGCAGCACGGCGCCGACGGTCAGCGTGATCTGTACGATCAGCGGCGGGGCGATGTTCGGGAAGATGTGGCGCAGGAGGATGCGGCCGTCCGACGCGCCGATGACGCGGGCCGAGCGCACGTAGACCTCCTCGCGCTCGGCCAGCACCACGCCGCGCGCCAGCCGCAAGAAGGAGGTCGAGAACAGGATGCCGAGCGCCACCATCGCCTTGTGCAGCCCCGTGCCGAGGAGGGTGAGGATGACGATCGCGACCATGATGCCGGGGATCGCGACGATCGCCTCGACAATGCGCATGACGATCCAGTCCCACCAGCCGCCGCGATAGCCGATGAAGAGGCCGAGCGGCACGCCGATCAGCACGGCGATCGAGGTGCCCTCGGCGGCGGCGATGACCGCGATCCGGCAGCCGTAGATGAGGCGCGACAAGACATCGCGACCGAGGTCGTCGGTGCCGAGCCAGTGCTGCGCCGAGGGGCCCTGCAACGACTGGATCAGGTTCTGCTTGAGCGGATCGTAGGGGACGATCACATCGGCGAAGATCGCAAGAAATACGAGCAGGGCGAGGACCCCACCCGCGACTGCGACGATCGCGAAGGAGCCGCCGACCAGCCGTCGCGACCGCCGCGGACGCGTCGCCGGGGTTTGATTGGACGGGGTGCTCAAGACGGACGGGCCTTGGGGTTGAGGAAGCCGTAGACGATGTCGGTGGCGAGCTGGACCAGCACCACGAGGCCGACCATGACCAGGACGAGCCCCTGGATCATCGGGATGTCCTGCTGGCGCACCGCCGTGATGGCGAGGGTGCCGAGGCCGTTGATGGCGAAGACCTGTTCCACGATCAGCGCGCCGCCGAGCAGCACGGTGATCTGGAAGGACAGGATGGCGACGACCGGAACCATGGCATTGGTGAGCGCATGCCGCAGGATCACCCGTCGCGACGACAGGCCCTGCGCGCGGGCAGCGCGGATGTAGTCCTGCTGCAGCACGCCGACCATCGCCGACCGGACCTGGCGCGCGATGGCCGCGCTGGACGACAGACCCAGCGCCAATGCCGGCAGGGTGACGCTGCGCAGCCATTCCCAGGGCGACGTGGAGATCGGCGTGAAGCCGGTCGCGGGAAAGAGGCGCAGGTTCACCGCGAAGATCGCAACGAGCAGGAGACCGAACCAGAAGTTCGGGATCGCCTGTCCGATGGTGGCCCCGACCGTGGCCAGCCTGTCGACCCACGAACGCGGCCTCAATGCGGCGGCCACCCCCGCCGCGATGCCGACCAGGACGGCGATCAGGGCGGAGACGGCTGTCAGCGAGAGCGTCACAGGAAGCCGCTGCATCACGGCCGACGAGACGCTGACGCTGTTGAAGAAGGAGGTGCCCAGGTCGCCCTGAACGGCGCGACCCAGCCACTGGAAATAGCGCACGACCACGGGCTCGTTGAGCCCGAGCCGCTCGCGCACCATCTCATACTGCTCCTGCGTGCCGGTGTCGCCGATGATCAGGTCCACCGGATCGCTCGGCAGCATGGACGTAAACGAGAACGTCAGCACCGAGACGATGAACAGGAGCGGCACCAGCGCAGCCAGCCGCTGTACGATAAGCCTGAGCATGGGATCCGATCGTCAGTCGTTGGCCTTCAAGCCGCGCAGATTGATCGAATCCTCGCCGTAGCGATAGACCACCGTTGGATTGCTGGCCGTCTTCTCGCTGACGCCGATGAGGATCGGCGAGCTGGCGACGAAGATCAGGAAGGCCTCGTCCGCCAGCCTGGCGGCCATCTTCTTGTAGACCGGCGCGCGAACCTCGGTCTCGACCGATTCGAGGCCGGCCTTCGCCAGAGCCAGCAGCTCCTCACTCGGCTTGGCCTTGAAGGGATTGTAGTTGGCGTTCTCGTAGATGTAGCGCAGGGCCAGGAACTTCGGATCCGTGTTGGTTTGCCAGACCAGGTTGGTCGCCGGATAGTTCGTGGTGCGGCTGACGCGTGCCAGCGTTCCGGGTTCCTGTGGAACGATGTTCATCGTGATGCCGATCTCCTTGAAGAAGCCGGCAAGCGCCTCGAGCCGAGACTGGTAGAGCGGGATCGACGGCATGTCGAAGCTGAATCCATCCGGGAACTTGGACTTGGCCATGTATTCACGCGCCTTGTCGACATCGTAGGCGTAGACACCCTCCAGGGCGGGATCGTAGGCCCAGTGGCCCTCGCCGTACGGCTGGTAGGAATCGACGGCGAGACCGAACTGAACCGCCTTGCCGAAGGCCGTCCGGTCGATCGCGAAGGCCATCGCCTTGCGCACGTTGATGTCGGCGAAGGCCGGGATCACGGTGCCCTCGCGATCCGATATGATGATATGGTAGTTCAGCCCCCCGGTGCCGCGGATGAGCTTGAGATCGGGGGTGCGGTCGATGATCGCCGACTGCGGATTGGCAAGCCAGTTGCCAGCGTCGATCTGGCCGGTCTTCAGCGCGTTGAGGCGCGCGGTGTCGTCCGGGATCTCCCAGACCTCGTAGCGCGCGAGGCCGATCTTGTCCTTGTCCCAGTAGGTCGGGTTCGGCACGTAGACACGCACTTCGCCTTCGCGCGATTCTTCCTTCTTGTAGACATAGGGACCCGTGCCGACCGGATTGCGGTCGAGAGCCGGATCGGCCATCGCGGCGGGCGCGATCATCATGCCGCCCGTGTAGCAGAGACTGTCGATGATGGCCGGATCGAACTCCTTGAGCTTGATCTTCAGCGTATGCTCATCCGCCGCCGAGGCGGACTCGACGGTCTTGAGGCCCTCGATGATGCCGAGCTTCACGCCCCGGCTTATGTTCGCGGCCGCGGCCTCGGCATTGAACGGCTCGCCGTTCGAGAACGTGACGCCTTCGCGGAGCGTAATCATGACGTCCAGTCCGTCCACCTTGTAGCCGGTGGCCAGAAGCGGCTGGACCTCGCCTTTGGGTCCCTTTTCGAACAGGGATTCATAGACGGGCCGCAGGAAGGGCACGCCGCTGCCGCTCTGCTGCTGCGGGTCCATGGTGATGAGCTTCACCTGCTCCGCATATTTGAATGTCCCACTGCCCTGCGCCCAGGCCGGAGACCCGGCGAGCCCCAGCGCGACTGCGGCGACAAGTGCTGTTCCTGTGATCCATTTTCTCATTTCGGCCCTCCCAGCCTATGTGGCGCCGCCGGCGGCGGCTCAGATTCTAGCGCAGCGTCGGCATCGACATCGGCGTCGACGACTGCACCTGCCTGCTCGGACCCGGCGGTATTCACGAGTCCCGATGTGTGTCCCGGCCGCGAACGTGTCATCGTCGCCCCCCTACATCAACGAGGGCAGGAAGAGCGCGATCTGCGGAAACAGCGTGATCAGCCCGACCAGCGCCAGGAAGGCGAACCAGAACGGGAAGACGCCGCGGAAGATCTGGTACATCGACACGTCCTTGGTCATAGCCGCGATGGCGAAGACGTTGACGCCGATCGGCGGCGTGACCACGCCGAGCTCGACCATGATGACGCAGATGACGCCGAACCAGATCGGATCGAAGCCGGCGTTGATGGCAAGGGGGAAGAACAGCGGCACGGTCAGCACCAGGGCCGGCAGGGCGTTCATGAACATGCCGATCAGCACGTAGAAGGCGAGGATCGCGCCGAGAAGCTGGTATTTGCCGAGGTCGAAATCGACGATGAGCTGCGCCAGCTGCGCCGTCAGCCCGCTGATGGCGATGAAGCGGCTGAAGACCGTCGCGAACATGAAAATGATGATGATGGCGGTGGACAGGCGGAGCGTCCGTTCGATGGAGTTCCACAGCGAGCGGCGGTTCAGCCGTCCCATCGCGGCGGAGATGAGAAGCGCACCCAGCACGCCGACGCCTGCCGCTTCGTTGGTGGTGACGATGCCGGAATAGATGCCGCCGAGAACCATGAGGATCAGGACGAGGATCGGCCATGTCTCGACGCTGGCCGAGAAGCGCTCCTGCCAGCCGCTCCGCTCGCACCGAGGCGCGAGCGCGGGATCGATGATCGCGCGCACCGTGATCATGGCGATCAGAATGACGGCGAAGAGGATGCCGGGCAGCACCCCGGCCAGGAAGAGCTTGCCGATGGAGACTTCGGTGATCATGCCATAGACGATGAAGGCGATCGAGGGCGGGATCATAACGCCGATGGTTGCCGCGCAGGCGATCGAGGCCGCCGCAAGCTTCATGTCGTAGCCATAGGCCTTCATCTGCGGCAGGGCGATCGAGCCCATGCTGTAGACGCCGGACAGCGTGTCGCCGACGATCGAGGACAGGCCGGCGCAGGCGACGGTGCTGGCCGAGGCGAGCCCGCCCGGCAGGTGTCCGATCCATTTGTAGGCGGCCCTGTAGAGGCCTTCGGCGAAGCCCGAGGCGACGACGATCAAACCCATCCAGGTGAACAGCGGCACCGCGCTCCATGTCGGATCCCTGACCACGTCGAGCGTCGTCGTGCCGAGGCTGGTGAGACTCGCTGCCGGACCGATCAAAAGGCTGATTCCGAGCACGGCGCTTATCGCCATTGCGGCGGCGATGTGGACGCCGAGGAAGATCAGGACGAAGCATAACACGATGCACGCCATGCCGCGCATCTCGCGAGGGATGTTGACAGGCAGGTCGGCAGGCCGGAAGGAGAACCATAGGATCGCCACGGCCACGGCCGCGAAAACGCCGAGGATCGCCAGCGACCGCGTGTCGTGCATGCGCGCGACGTCCGCCGCGGCGCTTACGAGATTGCGCAGGAGCGCCAGGGCAAAGAGGGCCATGAACACGGCCGCTGCGAGGGCAAACGGCCATTCGGGGACGCCAAGCACACCAGTCATGATGTCGTTGCCGGCCTGATAGAGCGACTGCCTGTAGACCTGCAGGGCGGTGAGGCAGATGGTCGCCAGCGTCAGGAACAGGCCGCCAGCCGTCAGCGGCAGCCTGACGAAGTCCGGCACTGCGTTGAGCAGCACGTCGACACGGATGTGGCCCTTGTCGAGCTCGACGAGGCTCAACGTCGAGAGCGCGACGAAGATCATCAGAAGTCCGGTCGTCTCCATGCCGCCGGGCACGACCGTGGAGAACAGGTTTCGCAGGATCACGTCGGCCGCGGTCAACACCATGATCGCCGCGAGTGCCGCGCCGCCGAGGAAACGGACGGCGCGGCTCGGCCAATCGAGGACGCGTGCGGCAAGCGGGACCGGCGTGTCGGCGACAGGTGGCATCATTATTTCGGTCGACTGCATGTCATTAGCCTTGTCTGGCCCCTTTTTCTTGCCACGGGCGTGTGAACTCGCGCGGCGAGAGATGGACAGGGCCGGCCCGCGCGCTGTGACGAGCCGGCGAAGCGAACGGCTTTCGCCCTAGTTCTGGTCGTAGAGCTTGAGCAGCCGAACCGCCTCGTCCAGGATCTCCTGGCCCGGCATGCCCTTCGCGTTCGCCTTCTCAACCCAGGCGTCCCACATCGGGCGCATCGTCGTCGCAAGCGCGGCCTGGTCGTCCGCGGAAAGCGTCAGGATGTTCTCCGGCGGGATGCTTCCCATGGCCGCCGCCGCGCCGTCCGTGGTGTTGTAGAAGAAGTAGACCGGCAACAGGTCCGCCAGGTGCTTCTTCTCGCCGTCGGTCAGCTTGTCGTAGGCGTCCTTGTTCATCACCGTGCTGTAGGTGCCTGGATTGAGGTTCACCAGCGTGTGGTAGGTCGTCACCTCGTTGAGCTTGAAATTGTTGACCCAGCCCCAGGCGCAGAGCACGCCGTCGACCGCGCCGCGCTGCAGTGCGAGATAGGCGTCGGGACCGAGCATCACGCTGGCGCTCGCACCCAGTTTCTCCAGAACCTCGACGCCGGCGGAATCCTGCGCGGCGAAGACCTTGCCTTTCAGATCGGCGAGCGTGGCGACCGGTGCCTTGGAATGGATGTGCGCGCCCATCGCCACGAAGGTCGCCAGTTCCACGACATTGTCCTGTTCGGTGAACAGCTCGCCGAGAGCCGGATACTTCTCGCGCAGGCGCCAATAGACGGTGCTGGCCACGGTCTGGTTCTTCGACAGGCCGGGCAGCGCGAGCAGTTCCATCTGCGGGAACTTGCCCGGCAGGACCGGATGCCAGACGAAGCCGATGTCGAGCAGGCCGGACCCCGTCGCCTGCAGCCAGTCCTTGAACGGCGTGACCGAGTTGGGCGGGAAGAAGGTCACCTTCGCCCGTCCATCGGTGATCGCCTCCAGTTGCGCGGCGAAACGCCGGTCCATCGCGTTCCATGGGGTCCCGTCCGGGGACGCGAACTGCATCTTGAGTTCGAGATCGGCCGCCGCGGCCGTCGCGGACGGCATGGCACCGCTGGCCAGCAACAGCGCCGCCGCCGCGAACAGGTTCTTGAATGTCATTGCTTCCTCCCGGATACTACTATCCTCACCCGGCGCGAGCCTCTCGCCGCCCGCGATCACGCGGACGGGCTCGTTCCCAGACGTCGCGCCGCGCATCCTCCAGAAGGAAACTAGGCCTGCGGATGCTTTAGCGGCACTTATTTCTTCTAAACCGATCCGTAATCCGCGCTTAAGGCAGGGCTGACGATCCGCCGCCATTCCTCGTCCATTCTCTGCAGTTCCTGGCGGAAGTAGTCGTAGAAGAGTTGCGACGGTCGCGTCATCGGCCGCCGGGTCGGCACGATGAGCGCGACGTCGACGTGCAGCGCCGGCTGCTCGATCGGATTGATCGTCAGCCGGTCGTTGCCGAGTTCCTGCAAGCCGATCCAGAACGGCAGGATCGACGACCAGTCGGTCTGACTGACGAAGTGGAAGCCGGCCGACAAGCTGTCGATCGAGATCGTGCGCTCGACGACGATCTCGCCGCTGCGAATCGCCTCCTCGATCCTTGGCCGCAGGCTGTTGGTGCCCGAGGGCACGGACAGCTTCAGCGGTGCGAGGTTCTTCAGCCTGACAGGCTGCATCGGCGCCAGGCCGCGCCGCGCACCGGACAGCAGCGAGACGGGATACCTTCCGACATGCGTCGCCATCACACCGAGATGTTCCTGCGTGAACTGGCCGACATAGAAGTCCAGTCCGCCGGCGGAGGTCTCCGAAACCAGAACGTCGGCCGTGCCGCTGGCGATCTCGATATCGATGCGCGGGAATTCGCGCGTGAAGCGTGCGAGCACCTGCGGCAGGACGGAGCGGGCGAGGCCGGGTGCAAAGCCGGCCGAGATCGAGCCGCTCAAGCCGATCTTGAAGTCCTGCAGCTCGATCTCCGCCTCCGAGACCGCCTTCAGCACCGCAAGGCAGCGAATGTAGAAGCGATTTCCGGCAGCGGTCGGATCTACCCCCCGTGACGTGCGCTCGAACAGGCGCGTCCCGAGCCTGGCTTCCAGCGAACTCATCTGCTGGCTCACTCCCGGCGCCGTGCAGTTGAGCCGCCCGGCGGCGGCGCTGAGGGACCCCGTCTCGTAGGCGGCGACGAAATAGCGAATCTGCCGGAGGTCCATGTGATGTCCGATATTAGTGATATCTAATGCCGCCGTCAGGATATTTAACTATCGGTGATAGCGCCAGTCACCGTATTCTTCGCCAGCCGCCCCTGCAAAGGGAGGAGAGCGGTACGGGCAGGATGGCAAGTCTCGAGGTTTTTTGAAGCATGACGCCGACCGAACGGCAGACATGGGTTCGTCGGATGGGCCGGCGCAACGCATGGTGGGCTCTTGGCCAGGAAGACACGATCGAGCCCAGCTGGGAGGTCGTCGACGCTCATCTCCATCTGTGGGACGAGCGGGATTTTCCCGATCCGGCGGGCGGGCCGACGCCGCTCCGGACGAGCCGCTATCTGTTGCCCGAACTGCTGCGCGATACCGGCTCCGGGCACCATGTGTCCCACTGCGTTTATATTGAATGCGGCTCCGGCTACCGCGCCGGGGGTCCTTCACGCCTGAAGCCGGTCGGCGAAGCCGTGTTCGCTGCGGAGATGGCGGACCGGCTGATCGACCTGCGGGGCCAGATCCGTGTCGGCGCGGCGGTCTGCCATGCCGATCTCCGCGATCCGGATCTGGGAACGGTCCTCGATGCTTACGCGGCGGAGGGCGGAGGGCTCGTACGCGGCGTGCGGCAGGGTGGGGCGCGCCTGGACGATCCGTCGGCCCGCCTGCTCGCCGGCGCGGCCCCGCCCGGCCTCTACGCCGATGCCGATTTCCGGCGTGGCCTCGCGAGCCTCGGCGAGCGCGGTCTCGCCTTCGACGCGTTCCTGTTCCATTTCCAGCTCGGCGTCCTGGTAGAGACGGCCCGCCAGGCGCCCGGCACCACGATCGTCGTCAACCACACCGGAGCGCCCATCGGTTATGGCGGGCCGGCCCGGCCCGGCGATTCCGTCTTCGACGCATGGACCAGGGAGGTCGAGCAACTCGCGGACCTGCCCAACCTGGTGATGAAGCTCGGCGGCCTGGCCTCCATCGTCACCGGATACGACGCGCACCTGCGTGATCGGCCGCCGTCGTCAGAGGAATTCCTCGCCGAGCGCGGCGCCTATTTCCGCCATGCGATCCGCCTCTTCGGCGCCGAACGGTGCATGTTCGAAAGCAACTTTCCGGTCGACAGCACGTCGATCGGCTATCGAACGCTGTGGAACGCCTACAAGGTCCTCGCGGGAGAGCACCGGCCGGAGGAGCGGCGCGCGCTTCTCGGCGGCACAGCGCGTCGGACGTACCGGATCGGAACGCGGTCGGTAAACAAACCGCGATCGTCCGCATCGCATGGAAATGAAAGCCGGGGAGAAGACGATGCTGCCGCTTGAAGGATATCGGGTGATCGACCTGACCCACGTGCTGGCCGGCCCGTGCGCGACGCATCACCTGCGCTGCCTCGGCGCCGAGGTCGTCAAAGTGGAGCGTCCGGGCAGCGGCGACGCCATGCGCGCGCTCGCCCTGCAGCCGGAGCTCGACGGCCTCCCGCCCGGCTTTCGCGCCCTCAATGCCGGCAAGAAGTCGGTGGCGGTCGACCTGGCCGATCCGGCCGGACGCCGGGCCATCCTCGATCTCGCGAAAAGCGGGGACATCTTCGTCGAGAATTTCCGCCCCGGCGTCGCGAGGCGGCTCGGCCTCGGGCCGGAGGACATCAGGGCCGTGCGGCCCGACGTCATCTATTGCTCGATTTCCGGCTGGGGCCAGACCGGCGAGAACGCCAGCCGAGGCGCCTACGACCATGTCGTCCAGGCCGCCACCGGGATGATGATGATGCAAGGCGGCGGGGAGGACCTGGAGCCGATGAAGGTGGGCTTCCCGGTGATCGACATCGCCACCGGCATCAGCGCCGCGGAGGCGATCCTGGCCGCGGTCGTGCGCCGGCTGCGCGGCGACAACGGCCCGATCACGATCGACGTCTCGATGATCGATTCGGCGATCTCGCTGATGTCCGGCCCCGCCGCGCAGGTGCTGGCCAGCGGCCAGCCGCCGGGACGGGTGGGCAATCGCGGCTTCGTCGGCAGCCCGGGCGCGGAGACCTTCGCTACGTCGGACGGGCACATCTCGGTCGCGGCCAACACGATGGGCCAGTTCGAGGCGCTGTGCCGGCTGCTCGGGCGGCCGGAACTCGCCGGTCCGCCCTACATCCCCGCTGGCCTCGGTAGCGAAGCCTTCCTGGCGAACGTTGCGACAGACGAGTTGCGCGCCGCGCTTCGCGCCGCCTTCGCAGCCGCCAGCGCGACGGAGCTGGAAACCCGGCTCAATGCGGCGAACGTTCCGGCCGCGCGCGTGCGCGACCTGCAGGAATTCCTGCGCGACCTCTATCCGAGGACGCCGGGCATCCCGGTCGACGGCGAGCCGCTCGCCTTCGGCCCCGCCTTCCGCCAGGAAGGGGCAGAGCGCCCGTCGCTGGCGCCCGCGCCGCGGCTGGGACAGGATGCGGACCTGCTGACCGTATCCGCCAGGTCCGAGGCGAGGTCGCCCGGCGATGGTCTCCGGACCTGAACACCGAACGCGCCTCGTTCTCGTCGATGGGAGTCCGCCGGCGTGCGGAAAAATTCGCCGCCACCGGTCCCGCCCTGGCCGGCCTCATAGGCCGTGGGTCGACGCTCTGAAAGCGGTGCCGGTTCGCTGTGGCTGAAGCGTTCGTTCCCTGTGAATTGGACGAAGGCTCGCGTTGGACTTAGTCCAGATGCAGTGTGACCCTGTTCAGGACCGGCTGGCCATCCTATCTCGACATCCGCTCACCCGGCCGTCTTTGTCGGCTGGAAAAGGAAACCGGCCGGCCTTAAAAGCTTCGGGCCGTCGCGGCACACAACACGCAGGATTGAGACATGATCGAAAAGCGCCAGTTCTACATCGACGGAAAGTGGATCGACTCGAGCGGCGGGACGGCGTTGGACGTCATCGATCCGTCGACCGAGGAGGCATGCGCCACGATCGTGCTCGGAACCACCGCCGACACCGACAAGGCCGTCGCCGCCGCCAAGGCGGCATTTGCGTCGTGGAGCGCGACCGAGCCGTCCGAGCGGCTGGCGCTGGTGAAGCGCATCCTCGAAATCTACCAGCGCCGCGCGGACGACATGGCGGCGGCGATCAGCCTGGAGATGGGCGCGCCGATCGACCTGGCGCGGACCTCGCAGGTGGGCGCCGGAACCTGGCACATCCAGAACTTCATCGACGCCTTCGAGGAGTTCGAGTTCGTGCGTCCTGCCGGTAACCGCTCGCCTCAGTCGATGGTCGCGTACGAGCCGGTCGGCGTCGCGGCGCTGATTACCCCGTGGAACTGGCCGATGAACCAGGTCGCGCTGAAGGTGATCCCGGCGCTCCTCGCCGGCTGCACCATGGTGCTGAAGCCCTCCGAGATCGCACCGCTGTCGTCGATGCTGTTTGCCGAGATCGTCGACGAGGCCGGCGCGCCTGCCGGCGTGTTCAACCTCGTCAACGGTGACGGGCTGGGCGTGGGAACGCGGCTGTCGACGCATCCGGATGTTGACATGGTCTCCTTCACCGGTTCGACCCGGGCGGGCATCGCCATCACCAAGGCCGCCGCGGACAGCCTGAAGAAGGTCTGCCTCGAACTCGGCGGCAAGGGTGCGAACCTCGTCTTCGCCGACGCCGGCGCCAAGGCGGTCGAGCGCGGCGTCAAGCACGTCTTCAACAATTCCGGCCAGTCCTGCAACGCGCCGACCCGCATGCTGGTCGAGCGTCCCTTCTACGACGAGGCGGTGGAGATCGCCCGCCAGGTGGCCGAGGCAACGCAGGTCGCCTCCGCGCACCAGGCCGGCCCGCATATCGGCCCGGTCGTCTCCGCGACGCAGTTCGAGAAGATCCAGGAGCTGATCTCCTCGGGCATCGAGGAAGGCGCACGCCTCGTCGCCGGCGGTCCCGGCCGTCCGAGCGACCTGAACCGCGGCTACTTCGTGCGGCCGACGGTCTTCGCCGACGTGGTTCCGGGCATGCGGATCGAGAAGGAGGAGATCTTCGGGCCCGTGCTCTCGATCCTGCCGTTCGACAGCGAGGATGAAGCCGTCTCGATCGCCAACGACACGCAGTATGGCCTGACCAACTACGTGCAGACCGGTGATGACGGCCGCGCCAACCGTCTCGCGCGGCGCCTGCGCGCCGGCATGGTGGAAATGAACGGCAAGTCGCGCGGCCCACAGGCCTTCTTCGGCGGCGTCAAGGCATCGGGCCGCGCCCGCGAGGGCGGCCACTGGGGCATCGAGGAGTTCCTCGACGCCAAGGCCATCTCCGGCTGGACCGCCTGATCCAGACATGTCTTCCGCGCCGGTTCGCCCGGCGCGGAACATGACCGACATGCGCCAACCGCAGATGGAACGGACCGGGACGACAGCGCAGTGTCAGAACGGGACGGCGAGGCTGGGATTCGGTCTTGGCGGCGAAGAGTGGACGCGCGAGTATCGGTCCGTGGAGACGAGCCGATGACGAGATACAGGGTCGGACTGGCACTGGGCGGTGGGGCGGCGCGCGGCTGGTCGCATATCGGGGTGCTGGAGACGCTGGTCGGGGCCGGCATCGAGCCGAAGGTCATCGCCGGAACGTCGATCGGGGCGCTGGTGGGTGCTGCCTATGCCTGCGGGCGTCTTGCAGAGCTGAAGGCGTGGGCGCAGGCGGTGGACTGGCGCACGATCGCGAGCCTGCTTGATGTGAAGGTCGCCAATGGCGGGCTGATCGACGGCACGCGGGTGCAGCGCCTGCTGCGCGACCTCGGCATCGACACACCCATCGAAGACCTGCCGGTAAAATATGCCGCGGTGGCGACGGACCTCGCCGACGGGCGCGAGATTTGGCTCGAGACCGGCCCGGTCGACGCGGCGATCCGCGCCTCGATCGGCCTGCCGGGCATCTTCAGCCCGACGCTGGTCGACGGCAAATGGCTGGCCGACGGCGGCCTGGTCAACCAGGTGCCGGTGTCGACGGCCCGGGCGCTGGGCGCCGACTTCATCATCGCGGTGGGGCTGGGTGACGGCATGCTGGCCAAGCGCGCGGCGGGCCTCTCGCCGGCCGCCGCGGAGGAGGCCTCGGCGGCGCAGCGCGGCAGGCTGATGGAGATGGTCGCGCAGATGCCCGGCCCGCTCCGGGAACAGGCGGCGCGGATATTGCCGCAGTTGCTGGCGAGCGGGCCGAAATCGCCCGGCTATTTCGACGTGCTGGCGAATGCGCTGAACATCATGCAGGACCGCATCACCCGCTCGCGACTGGCGGGCGAACCACCGCATGCGATGATCTCGCCGCAGGTCGCCCATATCAGGCTGATGGATTTCCACCGCGCCGGCGAAGCGATCGAGGCCGGCCGCATCGCGACGGAGAAAGCGCTGGACGGGCTGAAGGCGCAGTTGAGCGGCTGACGAAAGCCGGCGCCGGGATCAGCCTTCCTCGATCGCGGCGCGCACGAGTGCGGTCGCGGCCCAGCGGACGACATCCTCCGTGGAGCCCGCATCCAGACCCCACATGTCCTTGAGCACCACCAGCGCCTCGACGCCGAAGATCAGCGACAGCGCCTGCGCCAGCCGCTCGACCTTCGCCGCCGGCAGGCTGCCGCGCAGCGGAACGAGCGCCTCGCGCAGGAGATCGACGCGATGGCCGCGCCGGAACGGCGGTTCGCTCGGCGCCGCGCCCGCCTTGCGCTGCGCCCACTCGTCCAGCGCCAGTTTCAGCGCCGCGCGGAATGTCGCCTCGAAGCCGTCGATGCGCGGCAGCGACGTGCCAAACAGGTCGGCGACGCGCGCCTGCGGATCGGTCGAGGCGGACTGCCAGGCGAGGATCGGCCCGAGGGCCTCGTCGACCACGGCCTCCACCAGCGCCGCCTGACTGGGAAAGTAGCGATAGGCCGTCGCCCGCGACACTTCGGCCGCCTCCGCGACCTCGCTGACCGAGGGCGTGACGCCGGCCTGCATCAACCGGGTCGCGGTTTCCAGCATCAGACGGCGGGTCCGCGCGCGCGGCCCGCGTTCGGCTTCTTCCACAAGTTCGGTCGATTGACGTGAGACGTTCATGTCAATATGATACTCGCGTCTCACATTTCTGCAATGGCATCTAATACGGCTGCAAAAGAATAGGCCGGACAGGCGGAACGGAGAAGTCCGCAGGGGAGGAAAATTGAAACGCGTCCATGTCGTCGGCACGTACGACACCAAAGGCGAGGAGCTTGCCTATCTCGCGGGCCTGATCCGCGCGCAGGGGCTTGCCGTGGCCGAAATCGACGTCGGCACGAGAGAGCCCGCGACGGCCGTCGACATGACG
This sequence comes from Mesorhizobium australicum, assembly GCF_900177325.1. Taxonomy (NCBI): domain Bacteria; kingdom Pseudomonadati; phylum Pseudomonadota; class Alphaproteobacteria; order Hyphomicrobiales; family Phyllobacteriaceae; genus Mesorhizobium; species Mesorhizobium australicum. The sequence continues at coordinate 4,925,818 of NZ_FXBL01000004.1, forward strand.
GCTGCCGAGGTCGCCGCCTTTCATCCCGCAGGAGCGTCGGCCGTGCTCGGCCTGAGCGACCGCGGCACGGCGGTGGCGGCGATGGGCCAAGCCTTCGCGCGCTTCCTGGCTGCGCGTGACGATGTGGCCGCGGTGATCGGGCTCGGCGGCGGCGGAGGGACCTCGATCGTCACCGCCGGCATGCGCGCCCTGCCCTATGGCGTGCCGAAGCTGATGGTTTCGACGCTCGCCTCCGGCGACGTGTCGCCCTATGTCGACGTCTCGGACATCGCCTTCATGCCGTCGGTCACGGACATGGCGGGGCTGAACGGCCTTTCGCGCGTCATCCTGCACAACGCAGCCCAGGCGGTCGCCGGCATGGCACGCACCCCGGCCGTCGCGGGCGAAGGCAAGCCGTCGCTCGGGCTCACCATGTTCGGCGTCACCACGACCTGCGTCATGGCGATCGTGGACAGGCTGAAGGCCGACTACGACTGCATGGTGTTCCACGCCACCGGCACGGGCGGGCGGACGATGGAGAAGCTGGCGGACTCCGGCCTGCTGGCGGGCGTGCTGGACATCACGACGACCGAAGTCTGCGACCTGCTGTTCGGCGGCGTCCTGCCGGCGACGGAGGACCGCTTCGGCGCGATCGCGCGCACTCGCCTGCCTTATGTCGGCTCCGTTGGCGCATTGGACATGGTGAACTTCTGGGCCGTCGACACGGTGCCCACGGCCTTCAAGGGGCGGAACCTCTACAGGCACAATCCGAACGTGACGCTGATGAGAACCACCGCCGAGGAATGCCGCCAGATCGGCGAGTGGATCGGCGGCCGGCTGAACGCCTGCGAGGGCGAGGTGCGCTTCCTGATCCCGGAGAAGGGCGTGTCGGCGCTGGACATCGAGGGCGGCGCATTCTTCGACCCGACGGCCGACGCGGCGCTGTTCGACGCGATCGAGCGGACGGTGACGCAGACCGCGCAGCGCCGGATCATCCGCCTGCCGCTGCACATCAACGACCCCGCCTTTGCGCATGCCGCCGCAGAGGCGTTCCTGTCCATTTCCAACTGACGAGACAAAGATGCCCGCCATTCCCCGCAAGACGATCCTCGAGAAGTTCAGGACGATGATCGCGCAAGGCCGGCCGATCGTCGGCGGCGGCGCGGGCACGGGCCTGTCGGCCAAGGCCGAGGAGGCCGGCGGGATCGACCTGATCATCATCTACAATTCCGGCCGCTACCGCATGGCCGGCCGCGGCTCGGCTGCCGGGCTGCTCGCCTACGGCAATGCCAATGAGATCGTGAAGGAGATGGCGGTCGAGGTGTTGCCGGTGGTGAAGCAGACGCCGGTACTGGCCGGCGTCAACGGCACAGATCCGTTCATCCTGATGCCGCAGTTCCTGGCGGAGCTGAAGGCGATGGGCTTTTCCGGCGTGCAGAACTTCCCGACCATCGGCCTGTTCGACGGCTCGATGCGGCAGAGCTTCGAGGAGACCGGCATGGGCTACGGCCTCGAGGTCGACATGATCGCGGCGGCGCATGAGCTCGACCTGTTGACGACGCCCTATGTGTTCAATCCGGACGAGGCGGTGGCGATGACGAAGGCCGGCGCGGACATCGTCGTGGCGCATATGGGCGTGACCACCGGCGGCTCGATCGGCGCGTCGTCGGCCAAGACGCTCGACCAGTGCGTGGCGGAGATCGACGCGATCGCGGCGGCGGCGCGCGGCGTGCGCAAGGACGTGATCGTGCTCTGCCACGGCGGGCCGATCTCGATGCCGGACGATGCGCGCTACATCCTCGACCATTGCGAGGAGATCCACGGCTTCTACGGCGCGAGCTCGATGGAGCGGCTGCCGGCGGAGATCGCCATCCGCAACCAGACGGCCGAATTCAAGACGCTGCCGCTGAAGCGGCGCACATAGGCTACGCATTCAGGGAGGAGTTCAGGATGCTGAAGGGTGCGGACGGATATTTCGTCTATCCGAAGGATGTCGACGCTTTCGGCTTCGACTGGGGCAGGCTGGCGCTGACGGTGGCGCCGGAGGTGAACGGCGCGCAACGCTTCTCAGGCGGCGTGGTCGACCTGCCGAGCGGCCAGGGCCATTCGCGCCACAACCATCCGGGCGCCGAGGAGATCATCTTCGTGATCTCCGGCAACGGCGAGCAGATGGTCGAGGACGAGAACGGCAATCCGGTGATGCGCAAGGTCGGGCCGGGCTGCACGGTCTACGTGCCGGAGAGCCGGTTCCACTCGACGCTGAACACCGGCGACGGGCCGATGCAGCTGTTCGTGGTCTATTCGCCGGCAGGGCCGGAACTCGGGCTGCGCGAGCTGCCGGATTTCAGGATCATCAAGGCGGGGACGTAGGGAGCGAGTGCCACGCCTCTCCTTCTCCCTGTTCACGGGGAAAAGGTGCCCGAAGGGCGGATGAGGGGCATGGCGCGAACTCTCGAAAGTTGGCGCCGCCCCTCACTGTCCTGCCGGACATCTCTTCCCGTAAACGGGGAGAGAGACGCAGTTCCCGCCCTCAGCGCCACCCAAGTTCCGGCGCGACGTGTTTCAGGATCGCGTCGATGACGTGGGCGTTGTACTCGACGCCGAGCTGGTTCGGCACGGTGAGCAGTAGCGTGTCGGCTTCGGCGATCGCCTCGTCCTCCGCGAGCAGCTTCACCAGTTTCTCGGGCTCGCCCGTGTAGCCCCGGCCGAACACGGCACGCGTATCGGCCTCGATATAGCCGAACTGGTCCTGCTCGGGCCGGCCGCTGCCGAAATAGGCGCGGTCCTGGTCGTTGACGAGCGCGAAGATCGAGCGGCTGACGGAGACGCGCGGCTCGCGCGCGTGTCCCGCCTCCTTCCAGGCCTCACGATAGGCGCGGATTTGCTCGGCTTGCTGGATGTGGAACGGTTTGCCGCTCTCGTCGAACTTCAAGGTCGAGCTTTGCAGGTTCATTCCGAGCTTCGCCGCCCAGACGGCGGTGGCGTTGGTCGCCGCACCCCACCAGATCCGGTCGAGAAGCCCCTCGGAGTGCGGCTCAAGGCGCAGCAGGCCGGGAGGATTGGGGAACATCGGGCTGGGATTGGGTTGCGCGAAGCCTTTGCCCTGCAGGACGTTCAGCAGCACTTCGGTGTGCTGGCGCGCCATGTCGGCATCGCTCTGGCCTTCGGCCGGCCCGTAGCCGAAATAGCGCCAGCCGTCGATGACCTGCTCCGGCGAGCCGCGGCTGATGCCGAGCTGCAGGCGACCGCCGGCAATGAGGTCGGCAGCACCGGCGTCCTCGGCCATGTAGAGCGGGTTCTCGTAGCGCATGTCGATGACGGCGGTGCCGAGCTCGATGCGGCTCGTCTTGGCGCCGGCGGCCGCGAGCAACGGAAAGGGCGAGGCGAGCTGGCGGGCGAAATGGTGGACGCGGAAATAGGCGCCGTCCGCGCCGAGCTCTTCCGCCGCGACCGCGAGGTCGATCGACTGCAGCAGCGCGTCGGATGCCGAGCGGGTTCCGGACTGAGGCGAAGGCGACCAATGGCCGAAGGAAAGGAAGCCGATCTTCTTCACGTGAATCTCCTGCTGATGCGGCCCATGCGGGCTGCTTCGGTGGAGAAGGTGAACCCGGTCGGCGAGGAATCTTGTGTCGCCCCCATGTCGGGCGTCTCGCCGCCGCGCGCAAGAGGGCGCGCGTCTACCATATGGGGACGGTGTGTCGCTCAGCCGGCCTCGTCCATCATGCTGACATGGGCGGCGGCCACCCGCCAGCCGTCAGGGGTGCGGATCCAGGTCTGCATCTGGCGGCCGACCTGGCCGGGGAAATCCGGACGGTGGAACAGCGTCGAGGCGATCGCCGTGTCGCGGCCATAGGTGGTGATCAGCGTGCGCGACAGGGTGCGCTCGAAGGGCTGCTGGACGGAGCGAAAGGCGCGCACCTCGTCGATGCCGTACTGCACCTCGGCGACGCCGTATCGCACCGTCGCGCAGGTGTGCAGGAACATGGCGTCCAGCGTCGCGGTGTCGTTGGCAAGCAGAGCTGCCTCGTAGGCATGGAAGATCGCGCTGATCTCGGCCAGCGTCTCGGGATCGTCGACGGTCATGGTCAGCCGATCCCGGGTGAGACCGTGCGCGCGACGGCCCCGGCTCTGCCGCGCCAAGAGCGGAGCCTCTGCTCAGCCATCGACAAGCGCCCCCTCGAAGGCGGCCTCCAGCGCCGACAGCGGCGTCACCCAGCCGACGATGCCGCCCTGGGCGACGATCATCTCGATCGCCCCGGCCTTGAACTGAGGGAAATAGCTCTCGGTCGCATCCTCGATCAAAAGGCATTCGTAGCCGCGGTCGTTGGCCTCGCGCATCGAGGTCTGGACGCAGACCTCGGTCGTCACACCGGCGAAGACGAGCTGGGTGATGCCCTTTTCCGTCAACGTCTCGTGCAGGCCGGTCGCCCAGAACATGCCCTTGCCCGGCTTGTCGACGGCGATCTCGCCGGGCAGCGGCGCGAGTTCGGGCAGGATCTGATTGCCCGGCTCGCCGGCGATCAGGATACGGCCCATCGCACCCTCGTCGCCGATGCGTAGGCCCGGCTTGCCGCGCAGGCGCTTGGCGGGCGGGCAGTCGGAGAGATCCGGCTTGTGCGCTTCGCGGGTGTGGACGATCGGGAGCTTGTGCCTGCGGAAGAGATCGATCAGCGCGGCGACGGTGGGCACGATGGCGGTCAGGCGCGCCACGTCGTTGCCGAGCGTGTCGCCAAAACCGCCCGGCTCGATGAAATCGCGCTGCATGTCGATGACGACGAGCGCGACCTTGGAGGGGTCGAGGGTGAAGTCGTAGGGGCGGGCGGGGACGGCGATCATAGGTCATACCCCCACCCGTCCTTCGGACCCCTCCCCGCAAGGGGGAGGGGGATTCTTCGACGTCGGCGCCCCCCTCCCCCTTGCGGGGAGGGGTCCGAAGGACGGGTGGGGGTGAAATTCGCAGAAAGCTGCATTCTCAATGCCCCGCCATGTGCTGGCCGATCATGTTGCGGTCGGTCTCGCCGATGGGCGAGACGTAGTTGATGGTGCCGCCGGACATCACCGCGACCCGGTCGGAGAGTTCGAGGATCTCGTCGAGGTCCTCGCTGACCAGCAGCACCGCGGCACCCCGGTTGCGCTGTTCCATGATCTGGCCGCGGATCTCCGCCACCGAAGCGAAGTCGAGGCCGAAGCAGGGGTTGGCGACGATCAGCACGTCGACGTCGCCGGAGAGCTCGCGCGCCAGCACCGCGCGCTGGACGTTGCCGCCGGACAGCGCCTCGATCGGCGAGTCGGGCGAGGTGGTCTTGACGCGGTATTTCGCGATCAGCTCCTCCGCCTTCTTCTTCATCGGGCCGGGCGACAGCCACCAGCCGAGGCTGGCGATCGGCGGCTTGTCGAAGGAACGGAAGGCGATGTTCTCCGCCACGCTCATCCGCGGCGCGGTGGCGTTCTTGAGCGGTTCCTCCGGCAGGCCGAACACCTTGAAGCGGTCGAAGTCCTTGCGCTTCGGCTCGAACGGCTTGCCGTTGATGAAGATGCCGCCGTCGACGAGTTCCTTCTGGCCGGCGAGCACCTCGACCAGCGCGCTCTGGCCATTGCCGGACACGCCGGCGATGCCGACGATCTCGCCGGCATTGACCTTGAGATTGAGCGCGTTGACGACGCGCCTGCCCTCCACGTCCTCGGCGACGAGGCCGGCGAGGTCGAGCACGGCGTGCGTGTCATTGCGCGACGCCCGCTCGGCGCGCTCGCGCACCTCGGTGTCGCCGATCATCATCCGGCTCATTTCGGCGACGGTCGCAGCCTGTGCGTCGCCCGTGCCGGTGAGCTTGCCGCGGCGGAGCACGGAGAACGAGTCGCAGAATGCCTTCACCTCGCGGAACTTGTGGGAGATCATCAGCACCGTGACCTCGCCGCGCCGCGCCATCTCGCCGAGCAGGCCGAGCACCTCGTCCGCTTCGCCGGGAGTGAGCACCGAGGTGGGCTCGTCCAGGATCATGAAGCGCTGTTCGAGGTAGAGCAGCTTGAGGATCTCGAGCTTCTGCTTCTCGCCGGCCGAAAGCGAGGAGACCTGCTCGTTGAGCCGCACACGGAACGGCATCCGGTCCATGAACTCCTCGAGCCGCGGCTTCTCCTTCTTCCAGTCGAAGACGGCGGGCGCGTCGGCGCGGGAAATGACGAGGTTCTCGGCGGCGGTCAGGCAGGGAACCAACGTGAACTGCTGGTAGACCATGCCGATGCCGAGGTCGCGCGCGTCGCGCGGGCTCCGGATCGACTTCTCCTGCCCGTCGAGCAGCACCGAGCCCCGCGTGGCGTTGTAGAAGCCCATGATGCACTTCACCAGCGTCGACTTGCCGGCGCCGTTCTCGCCGAGCAGGGCGTGGAAGGAGCCGGCATTGACGTTGATCGACACGTCGTCGAGCGCGGTAAAGGCGCCGAAGACCTTGGTCATGCCGATGGTCTGGAGCGCCGGGCCGGCCTGCAGCGGCATCGCGCCGGCAATCGTGGCGGGCGCGTTCATGGCAGCGCCTCCAGGAAGGCGGCCGACGTCGCCACCGCGCCGAACACGCCGCCTTGCATCTTGATCATGTCGATAGCAGCGAGATGGTTCGACACCTTGGTCGCCGCGCAGCAGTCTTCGAGGAGCAGGCACTCGTAGCCGCGATCGTTGGCGTCGCGCATGGTGGTGTGCACACAGACGTCGGTGGTGACGCCGGTGAAGACGATGTTGCGGATGTTCTTCATCCGCAGCACCAGTTCGAAATCGGTGGCGATGAACGTGCCCTTGCCGGGCTTGTCGATGATCATCTCGCCGGGCTCGGGCGCGAGTTCCGGGATGATCTCCCAGCCCGGCTCGCCGCGCACCAGGATGCGCCCGCACGGGCCCTGGTCGCCGATGCCGGCGCCGATGCGCTGCGAGCGCCAGCGCTTGTTGGCGGGCAGGTCGGAGAGGTCGGGCTTGTGGCCCTCGCGGGTGTGGATGATCGGATAGCCCTTGGCCCGCATCGCCTTCAGCACCGACTGGATCGGCTTGATGGGCGCACGGGTGAGCGAGATGTCGTAGCCCATCACGTCGACATAGCCGCCGGGCGCGCAGAAATCGGTCTGCATGTCGATGACGACCAGCGCGGTGTTGTGCGGGCCGAGATCGCCGTCGAACGGCCAGGGATAGGGATCGGACGCGACCGTGACGGCATTCGGCACGCGGGCGGCTTCGATGCGTTCGTCGACAAGGCTCATCTGGTCCTCACTTGGCGAGAGACAGTTCGCCCGGCACCTCGCGGGCCGCGCTCTTCGACCGCGCGGAGGCGATCATGATGAAAAGGGTCAGGATGTAGGGGGCGGCGTTGAAGAAGTAGTAGCCCTGGCTGATGCCGATCGACTGCAGAGACGGTCCGATCGCGCCGGCGGCGCCGAACAGCAGCGCGGCATAGACGCAGCGGATCGGGTCCCACCGCGCGAAGATGACCAGCGCCACCGCCATGAGGCCCTGACCGGAGGACAAGCCCTCGTTCCAGCTGCCCGGATAATAGAGCGACAGGAACGCGCCGCCGACGCCGGCAAGGAAACCGCCGGCAGCCGTGGCGAGCAGGCGCACGAGATCGATCGACACGCCCATGGCGCGGGCCGAGGCGGCGCTGTCGCCGGTCATGCGCACGATCAGGCCCCAGCGGGTATTGGCGAGCGCCCACCACATGAAGACGGCGAGCGCGATGCCGACGAAGAACAGCGGATTGACCTGTAGCGCCTGCGCGATCGAGGGATTTGACGACCACCAGCCGAGCGGGATCGCCTCCAGACGCGGCGCGGTGGGCTGGATGTACGGCTTGCCGAAGAAGAAGGCGAGGCCGGTGCCGAAGGACATGAAGGCGATGCCGACGGCGATGTCGTTCACCTTGGGCAGCTTGCAGATATAGCCGTGCATGGCGCCGAGGACGAGGCCGGCAAGCCCGGCAAACAGTACGCCGAGCCAAGGGCTGCCGGTGGTGTAGGAACCGGCATAGGCGACCATGGCGCCGAGCACGAGATTGCCTTCGAGACCGAGATTGATGCGGCCGGACTTTTCGGTGAGGCACTCGCCGAGCGCCACGAACATGAACGGCGTCGAGACGCGGATCGCGCCGCCGACCATGGCGATGAGGACGATGAACAGGCCCGAGTCGCTCATGTGCGGTCTCCGGTTTTCCTGGGCTGAAGGAAGGGGATGCGGCCGTAGAAGGTCTCCGACACGAGCAGCACGACGAAGATGATGCCCTGGAGGACGAGCACGGTGGCGTCGGGCATCGCCATGCGGCGCTGGACGAGGCCGCCGGCGGCATCGAGCGCGCCGAACATGATCGCGACCGGGACGATGGCGAGCGGGTTCTGCCGGGCGAGGAAGGCGACGAGGATGCCGGTGAAACCGTAGCCGGCGACGAGAGAGGCATTGGCCTGGCCGTGGATGGCGGCCACCTCGTAGAAGCCGGCGAGCCCGGCGCAGGCGCCCGCGATGGCGCAGCAGGCGACGACGAGGAAGCCGACCGGGAGGCCTTGCGCCTGCGCGGCCCGCACATTGCCGCCGGTCATGCGGGCGGCGAAGCCGAAAGTGGTGCGGCTCATCAGGATATAGAGCAGGACGGCCAGGACCAGGCCGGCGGCAAGGCCCCAGTGGACGGAAGTGCCGGGAATGGAGCCGATCCGGTAGGCGTCGCCGATCGGCATGGTGGACGGCTTGTTGGCCGAGGCCGGATCGCGCAGCAGACCCTCGACGAAGAAGTTCATGATCGCGATGGCGATGTAGCCGAGGAGCAGCGAGGAGATCGTCTCGTTGACGCCGCGATAGTGGCGCAGCCATCCGGCGAGGCCGATCCACACCGCGCCGATCGCCATGGCGGCGAGCGCCATGATCGGCAAGCCGATGAAGGCCGGCCAGCCGAAGGTGACGAGCGGGATCGCGATCGCGGCGGAGGCGAAACCGCCGAGCACCAGCGCGCCTTCCGCACCGAGCAGCGTCAGCCCGATGCGCGCGGGGATGGCGAAGGCGAGGCCGGTGAGAATGAGCGGCGCTGCGCGCTGCAGCGAGTTCTGGATCGAGAAGGCGGAACCGAAGCCGCCGGTCCAGACGAGCGAGAAGAATGTGAGCGGGCTCTTTCCGAGCGCGAGAAGGAACAGCGAGAACAGGATCGCGGAGACGACCAGCGCGCCGACCGGGATCAGGATCGCCTCGATCGAGGCTATGGCGCGCGGGGAGAAGCCGGTGGATGCGACGGGGGCGGGAGAGACGACGGCGGTCATGGGAGGGCTCCGTCGATGTCGCCAGTTGCCCCCACATCCCCACCCGTCCTTCGGACCCCTCCCTGCAAGGGGGAGGGGGTCGCCGGCCTCTGAGATTTCCCCTCCCCCTTGCGGGGAGGGGTACGGAGTGGGCGTGTCGACATGAGCGCGAATCCTTCGCCGTTGGCTGAGAGGAGCGGCGGCTCGTGCCGCCGCCCTTGCCGTTCACATCACGTCGTCGAGCCGACGACGCCTTCGAGCAGGTAGCTCATCCCGTCGAGCTCGGGATCGTAGTTGTCCTTGGTGCCCTCGATGACGACCTTGCCGGTGTTGTCCTTGAGCGGGCCGACATAGATCGGCTTCTGGGCCTTGAGGCCTTCGATCGCGGCCTCGGCGGCCTTGATCGCCTCGGGCGTGGCGCCCGCGCCGAAGGCGGTGTTGCGCAGCATGTCGTTGTGGTAGCCGCCGGCGATGAAGTTCGGCAGCGCCTCGCCCTTGGAGAGCGCGTCGGCGTAGATCTTGTAGATCGTCTCCCACTTGTATTCGGCGCCGGTGATGAAGCCCTTCGGCGCGAGCGGCGCCTGGCTGGCATTGTGACCGCAGCTCTTCACGCCGCGCCCCTCGGCGGTCTCGATCACCACCTTCGGACCGTCGACGTGGCAGGTGATGACATCGCAGCCCGCGTCGATGAGCGCATTCGCGGCTTCTGCCTCGCGAACGGGCAGTGACCATTCACCGGTGAAGATCACCTGTACCGTGGCGTTCGGATTGACGCTTTTCGCGCCGAGCAGCACCGAGTTGACGTTGGAGAGGACCGACGGGATCGGCTTGGCGGCGACGAAGCCGATCTTGTTGGACTTGGTGGAGAGGCCGGCGGCGACGCCGTCGACGTAATGCGCCTGGTTGAGGTAGCAGAAATAGGAACCGGCGTTGGCCGGATCGGTGTCCTTGTTCCACAGCGGAGCGGCGTGGCGGAACTGGACGTTCGGATATTTCTTGGCCGACTCGACGACGAACGGCTTGTAGTAGCCGAAGGACGTGGCGAGGATCAGGTTCGCGCCGTCGAGATTGATCATGGATTCCATCGACTTGGAGACGGCGTCCGTCTCGGGCACGTTCTCCTCTTCGACGACGGTGACGCCCGGCACCTGCTTGAGGATGTCCATGGCGACCGCGTGCGCCTGGTTCCATCCGAAGTCGTCGCGCGGGCCGACATAGACGGCGCCGAGGATGACGGGGGCCTGGGCCCGGGCGAGGCCGAAGGGAAGCGCGGAGGCGGCGAGGCCGGCCGCACCGGCCTTGAGCAGGGAACGACGATTGAGCGAGAAACTGTTCATGCGAGGCTCCAGCGGCTAGGGGTTGAGCGCGGCCGCCGGCGGCGGTCGTTCTGTCGAAGGAAAGAAGGCAAAGCCCGTGCCATCTTCCGGATGGTGGATCGGCGGGTCACCGTCATGCGGCGGCCTCCGTCTTCGAGGATGCCGGCCGGGCGAGATAGGCGCGCCAGCCGCCGAATTCGGTGATGTCGGCGGCACCCGCGAGACCCGCGGCCTCGCAGAGGAAGCCCTTGACCGTGGCGCCGTCTTCCAGCTCCACCGTGCCGATGCCGAGCGGGGCCGGAATGCCGGCGACGAAGTCGCCGAAACGCTCCTTCGGCAACGCCCACACTTCGAGCTCAATCGCGGCGCCCCGCGCCTGGCGCACCAGGCCGGGGCGGAAGGGCGGGCCGCCCGCCAGCGCATGCAGACGATAGGCCGGTGCGGTGCTGCAGGCGCGGATGAAGCGCCCTCCCCGCTCGGTGAGTTCGCGGTTGAGCGGCAGGCCGGACATGTGCGCGCCGCAGACGGCGAGCGCGATCTCGCCGGCCGCAGGTGCCGGGACGAGCGTCGGCGGAGAAGGACGCACCCAGCCGGTCGCGCCCAGCGCGCCCGCCTCGACCGATGCCGCGATCGAGGCGCAGAGGGCGTCGCGGCCGGCCGCAGCGAGGAGAGTGACGCTGCCGGGCCGGCCGTCCGCCCGCGCCCCCACCGGAACCGCGATGCCGCACAGGTCGAGCAGGTTGACGAAATTGGTGTAGGTGCCGAGCCGTGCATTCGGACCGATCGGATCGGCCGCGATCTCGTCCAGCGTGACGAAGGTCGGGATGGTCGGCACGCAGAGCGCATCGACACCCGAAAGCAGCGCCTCGCAGTCGCGCCGCAGCGCCTTCAGCCGGTAGAAGCCCTCGAACGCATCGACGGCGGAGAGCTTCAGGCCCGGTTCGAGGATCGAGCGGGTCGTCGGATGCAGCGTCTCCGGCTTCTCGGTCAGCCTGGATCCGACCGCCGCCACGCGCTCGGCAAGCCAGGCGCCCTCGTAGAGCATCCGGGCGACGTCGTAAAACGGCGCGAAGTCGAGTTCGCGGATCGTGGCTCCGTTCGTCCGCAGGCGCTCCACGGTGGCGCGGAAGCTGGCCGCCTGCACGGCATCGCCGAACGTTTCGAGCGACGCCTCGTCCGGCACGCCGATGCGAACGGCCGAAGCATCGAACAGGCCGCCCGCCGGAATGGCGCGCGACCAGGCATCCGCCGGATCGAGGCCAGAGGCGACGGCGTGTATCTCCCACGCATCGGCGACCGTGAGCGCGAAGACGGAGATGGTGTCGAGCGTGCGGCAGGCGGGCACGACACCCGTTGCCGAATATGCACCGAGCGTGGGCTTCAGCCCGACGATGGAATTGAGGGCCGCCGGCACGCGGCCGGAGCCTGCCGTATCGGTGCCGAGCGAGAAACACGCAATGCCGCGCGCCACCGCCACTGCCGAGCCGGAGGAGGAACCGCCGGGCACGATCGTCGGATCGATGGGGTTGCGCGGCACGGGCCAGGGCGTGCGCACGCCGACAAGGCCGGTGGCGAACTGGTCGAGGTTCGTCTTGCCGAGAACGATTGCGCCTGCCTCGCGCAGGCGGGCCACCACGAACGCATCCCGGTCGGCAAGATAGGCGAAATCGGGACAGGCAGCCGTGGTCGGCATGCCGGCCACGTCGATATTGTCCTTCACCACGAAGGGAATTCCCCAGAGCGGGCGGCCGTCCGGTGCGCCGAGCGCATCGGCCGCGGCCAGCGCGCTGTCGCGGGCCTCGTGGATAAAGATGCCGGGATCGCTGGCTATGGCAAGCCGCCAGAACGCCTCGGTGACAACGTCGCGGGGCTCGAGGCCCTCCGCGTAGGCTCGCCGCAACGCATCCAGCGTGAAAGGCAGCTCATCGATCATCGATCGTTCTTGACGCCCCGTGGGGGCATCGTCCCGCGCCCCCTGCCCGCCAAGAATGCAGCTTTTTGCGTTGGCGAAAAATGCTATGAATTCACCATCGCGGTGCAAAAAATGCACCACCCTCTGGAACCACGATATGCGCCATCTGCAAAATTTCCGGCTGATCGAAGCGGTCGCCCGCGCCGGCTCCATGCGCCGCGCCGCCGAGGACATGAACATCACCGCCTCGGCGCTGGTGCGCCGCATCAACGGCTTCGAGCAGGAGTTCGGAACGGAGCTGTTCGAACGGCTGCCGGGCGGCGTGCGGCTGAACCCGGCAGGGGAACTGGTGCTGCACCACTACCGCGCGACCCTGTCCGACCTGTCCCGCGTGCAGGGCCAGGTCGCGGACCTGACCGGCGAGCGGCGCGGCCACGTTTCCATCGCCTGCTCGCAGGCGCTGCTGCCCTACTTCCTGCCGCAGCAGATCGCGCGCTATCGCAGCGAGCATCCGGGCGTGACCTTCTCGGTGAACATCCGCGACCGCGCCCAGGCGGAACAGGAGCTGGCCTCCTATTCGAGCGACCTCGCGCTGGTGTTCGAACCGGTCTACCTGGTCGACTTCCAGGTGATCGAGACCATCCCGCAATCGGTCAACGTCGTCATGCGCGCCGACCACCCGCTGGCGGACAAGTCGGAGATCAGGCTGCGCGACTGCCTCGACACACCGCATATCGCGCCTTCGGCGAAATACGGCGTGCGGCACCTGCTAGATTTCGCCGCGCGGCGCGGCTCGCGTCGTGTAGACCCTCTGGTCGAGACGGAGAGCTTCGAACTGATCCGCCACTATGTGCTGCAGGAGCGGGTGATCGGCTTCCAGATCCCGATCGGCTTGACCGGGTTCGGAGATCCGCAACTGGTGTTCCGGCCGATCTCGGAGCGGGACCTGCCGCCCGGCAACCTCATCCTCGGCCAGATGCGGGGCCGCACCTTGCCGGTCGCCTCGGCGCGCTTCGCCATGCAGGTCGCGACGGCACTCAAGACCTATAGCGGCGAGGAGAAGCCGTAGGGCCTGTCAGCGGGCGCGATCGGGGAAGAGTTTCGCCAGCCCCTCGGCCGAGGCCTTCGCCACGCCGCGCTCGGTGATGAGCCCGGTGACGAGGCGCGCGGGCGTCACATCGAAGGCGGGGTTGGCCGCGGGCGTCGCCTCGGGCGAGATGCGGACGGAGCGGACGGAGCCGTCTTCGTCGCGGCCGGCGACGAGCGAGACCTCGTCGGGCGAGCGCTCCTCGATCGGGATCTCCTTCACGCCGTCGTTCACCGTCCAGTCGATCGTCGGCGACGGCAGCGCGACGTAGAACGGCACGCCGTTGTCTTGTGCCGCCAGCGCCTTGAGATAGGTGCCGATCTTGTTGCAAACGTCGCCTTGCGCCGTCGTGCGGTCGGTGCCGACGATCACCATGTCGACCTCGCCATGCTGCATCAGGTGGCCGCCGGCATTGTCGACGATCAGCGTGTGCGGCACACCGTGGCCGGCGAGTTCCCAAGCGGTGAGGAAAGCGCCCTGATTGCGCGGCCGGGTCTCGTCGACATAGACGTGGACCGGGATGCCGGCCTCGGCGGCGAGGTAGATCGGCGCGGTGGCGGTGCCGTAATCCACGGTCGCGAGCCAGCCGGCATTGCAGTGGGTGAGGATGTTGACCTTCTCGCCCGGCTTCTTGCGCGCCGCGATCTCGCGGATGATCTCCAGCCCGTTGCGGCCGATGGCGCGGTTGAGCTCGACGTCCTCGTCGGCGATTTCCGCTGCCTTCGCATAGGCGGCGTCGGCCCGCTCGGCCGGCGGCAGCGGCTTCAGATAGGCCCGCATTGCATCCAGCGCCCAGCGCAGGTTGATCGCGGTCGGCCGTGTCTCGTTGAGCCGCTCCCAGGCCTCGTCAAGCGAGGCGTCGGACGCATCGACACGCATCTGCAAGGCAACGCCATAGGCGGCCGCGACGCCGATCAGCGGCGCGCCGCGCACCCACATGTCGCGGATCGCGACCGCGATGTCGGCCATCGACTGCGCGTTCACGACGACGAATTCGTGCGGCAGCTTGCGCTGGTCGATCAGGTCGACGGACCAGCGGTCCTCGTTCAGCCAGATCGTGCGGTAATGGCGTTCGCCGACTTTCACGCAACTGCTCCTTCGTCGAGGCGGACCGCCAGCTCGTTCACTTCGGACAGCGATCGGATGTGGCGGCGGTTGACCGCGAGATGGCGGCCGAGCTTGAGCGCACGCATCTCGCATGCACCGCGCAGCTTCTGTTCGGCGATCTCCTCGAAATCGGCATTGTGGGCAAGGCCGAGGATGCGGCGGTGCATCTCGACGCCGGCGAAGCCCAGCATGTCGGTGAAGATGTCGCCGAGCACGCGCTGGAGGGCCTGCTCGGCCGCGAGCGGATCGCCACGATCCTCGAAGACCGAGGAGGCATAGAGCATGCCCTTGCGCTCGGTGCGCCACAGCCGAGAGAACTCGGCGTGGAAGACGTTCCAGGTATCAGTGATCACAGAAAGCAGCCAGGCCCGCATCTCGTCGCGCGGCTTGCCGCCCTCGTGGCCGCGCGCGGCGAAGAAGGCCATCCAGTAGTTGGCCAAGAGCATGCCGACGTCGAACGCGATCGGTCCGTAGAAGGCGAATTCGGGGTCGATGACGCGCGTGTCGGCGTCGGTGACCATGACCGAGCCTGAGTGCAGGTCGCCGTGGAGCAGGGTCTCGGCCCTGGCGGCGAAGAGGTGCTTCAGCGCCTGCGCCTCGACCTTGAGGTCGCGGTCAGCGCGCAGCTCCGCCACCATGCCGTCGAGCTCCGGCGACGTGTGCCGGTTGAGCGGGGCTTCGAAATAGGGATCGGTGAAGACGAGGTTTTCCGTGATGTCGCACAGCTCGACATTGTCGGCGAAGAGCGCGAGGTCGGCCTTTCGCTCGCGCGCCGTCATCGAGAAATCGGAGCCGCGGAACAGGGTGCGGGCCATGAACAGGCCGAGGTCGCTGGCGATGCGTGGCGGCATGCGGCCCTCGATCAGGGCGCGGCGCAGGATGACGTGCGGCGTGAGGAACTCCATGACGATGAGCGCCTGCGTCTCGTCATAGTGGAAGACCTCCGGAACCGCGCCCTTGCCGGCCCGCGCCTCCTGCCGGATCAGCGCGTGGTATTCGAAGAAAGAACGCTTGAGGGGCAGCGGCCAGCTCTCGCCGACGAGGCGGACATAGGGCAGCGCCTGCTTGACGATGATCGAGCCGCGCTCGCCGTCGACGATGAACACGAGATTGAGATTGCCGTCGCCGACCTCGCGCGAGCGCCACGACGCGGGCGGCCCGATGCGGCTGGTCAAGGCGTCGATGCTGCCGAGCCGTGCCGGCAGCGTGTCTATCGTCAACGCCTGATAGGGCGCATCCGTCATGATCCGTCTCCCCTGATCCTCCCATATGGAGGAGAGCAGGGCGACGCTAGGAGCCAGACTGGCAATTGTCAATCCAGTTGACATTTGACGGCATGGTTCGTAGCGTCATGATCCGGGAGGATCAATTGCAGGGCACACCGGTCTTTGTCGTCAAAGGCTTGATGAAGTCGTTCGGCCCCAACAGGGTGCTGAAGGGCGTCGATCTTGTCTTGCATCCGGGCGAGGTGACCGTGCTGATGGGCGCCAACGGCGCCGGCAAGTCGACACTGGTGAAGATCGTCAGCGGCATCCACGCCTCCGGTGGCGGCACGATGGAGCTGGCGGGCACGCCCTTCGCACCTGCCACGCCGGCCGAGGCGATGCGCGCCGGGGTCGTCACCGTGCACCAGGCGATCAATGACGGCGTGGTCCCGGCGCTCGACGTCGCCTCCAACCTCACCCTCGACCGGCTGAGCGGCAAGGGAGCCCCGCTGCTCTTGAACCCGCGCCGCATCCGCCGCGAGGCGCAGGCCGTAGCGGACCGGATGGGCCTGTCGATCGATCTCTCGAAAGAGGTCGCGGACCTGACGCTGGCCGACCGCCAGCTCGTCGCGATCGCCCGCGCCATGGCGCACCAGCCGAAGGTGCTGATCCTCGACGAACCGACCTCGTCGCTGTCGTCGAGCGAGGCCGACCGGCTGTTCGCGCTGATCGACCGGTTGCGGGCCGACGGCGTCGCCATCCTCTACATCTCGCACCGCATGTCCGACATCCGCCGCATCGCCGACCGCATCGTCAGCCTGCGCGACGGCGCGATCGCCGGCCGGTTCGAGGACAAGCCGCTCGACTATTCCGGCGCGGTGGACGCCATGCTCGGCCGCAAGGCGGGCCATGGCACGATCGAGGCGCGGCCGGCCGGAACGCCGGTATTCCGCGCCGAGGACCTGCGCATCGCCTCCGCCTCCGAACCGTTCCGCCTCGAACTCGGCGAGGCCGAGATCGTCGCCATCACCGGCCTCGTCGGCGTCGGCAAGACGGTGCTGGCCGAGACGCTGTTCGGCCTGCGCCAGCCGCTTGCCGGCAGCATGGAGCTCGACGGCAAACCGTACGCGCCGGCCAGGCCGCCGGAAGCGATCGCGCGCGGGGTGTTCCTGGTGGCGAAGGACCGCGCCGACAGCGGCATCGTGCCGGACTTCAACCTCGCCAGGAACGTCAGCCTTCCTTTCCTCACCCGGCTGTCCAGCCTGTCGATCGTGCGGCGCGGCGAAGAACGGCGGCGCGCCCAGGACCAGATTTCACAGCTCGGCATCGTCTGCCGCAGCGAGAAGGACGAGATGTCGGCGCTCTCCGGCGGCAACCAGCAGAAGGCGATGGTGGCGCGCTGGCTCGCCGAGCCGTCGCGCCTGCTCGTGCTGGACGAGCCGTTCCAGGGCGTCGACATCGCGGCCCGCCACGACATCGCCTCGAAGCTGCGCGCGACGGCGCACAACCGCGCCACCGTCCTGTTCGTCACCGAACTGGACGAGGCGCTGGAGACAGCGGACCGCATCCTGGTGATGTCGGAACACACGATCGTCGGCGAGCACATGAACCGCGGCGTCGATATGGACCGGCTCCTCGCAGAGGTCGCCGGGCGCGGCCTGCGCGGAGCCGCCTGATGATGATTTCGGAGACTGCCCCTTGACCCTGCGCGACCTCGCCATCCGCTACGGCTTCCTGGCGCTGCTGGCCGGGCTGGTGATCTTCTTCTCGTTCTCGACGAACGGCTTCACCTCGCCGCAGGCGGCCGTCTTCATCCTGCAATCCGTGTCGCTGACCGGCATCCTGGCGCTCGGCGTGACCGCGACGCTGGTCGTCGGCGGCTTCGATCTTTCGATCGGCTCGATCGCCACCAGCGCGATGATGGCGGCGGCCTATGTCATGGTGGTTCTGGAGCAGAACGCGCTGGTGGCCGTGCTCGTCTGCCTCGCCATCGGCGCGCTGGTCGGGCTGATCAACGGCATCATCATCTGCTACCTGCGCGTGCCCGACCTTCTGGCGACGCTCGGCATGATGTTCCTGCTGATCGGCCTGCAGCGCATTCCGACCGAAGGCCGCTCGATCGCGGCCGGGATGACGATGCCGGACGGGTCCACGGCGACCGGCCAGTTCGATCCGGCCTTCCTGGCACTCGGCCGCCACCGCTTCGACTTCATCCTGCCGAACCTGGTGCCCGCCTCGGTGGTGGTGCTGATCGTGCTCGCGGTGCTGATCTGGTTCTTCCTCGAATACACCCGCTTCGGCCGGCTGATGTATGCGGTGGGGTCCAACGCGCGCGCCGCCGAGTTCGCCGGCGCGCCGGTGAAGGCCTACAAGATCTGGGCCTACATCATCTCCGGCGTCTTCGCCTCCATCGGCGGAATCCTGCTCGCCGCGCGGCTGGGACGCGGCGATATCGCCTCGGGGAACAATCTTCTCCTCGACGCCGTCGCAGCCGCACTGATCGGCTACGCGGTGCTCGGAGCTTCGAAGCCGAATGCTTTCGGCACGGCCGTCGGGGCGCTATTCGTCGGCGTGCTGCTGCAGGGCCTCACCATGATGAACGTGCCCTACTACACGCAAGATTTCATCAAAGGCGCGGTGCTGGTCGTCGCGCTTGTGTTCACCTTCTCGCTGTCGGGTCGGACCGCCCGCTAGCCGTCGTTCAAACCAGGTCTCAGGTGGAGGAAAGACAATGATCACCCGCAGGACGTTCTCCAAGCTCGGACTGGCGCTCGCCGCCGGCTCGGCCCTTCTCGGAATGCCGGCGCTCGCGCAGGACAGGCCGGCTCCGTTCGACAAGCCCGGCGACGTCAAGATCGCGCTGGTGCGGTATCTGTCGACCGGCGATTTCTTCCAGGCCTATCTCGCCGGCGTGGAATCCCAGGCCAAGGCGCTGGGCGTGCAGCTGCAGGTGTTCGACAGCCGCCAGGACGCCGCGCTCCAGGCCGACATGGTCGACCAGGCGATCGCGCTCGGCGTGCAGGGCATCATCATCCAGCACGGCCTGACGGAATCGATGAAGGAAGCCGCCCAGCGCGCGGTCGACGCCGGCATCAAGGTCGTCGCCTTCGACGTCAACGTCGAGAACGACAAGATCCCGCAGATCGAGCAGTCCGACCGCGACCTCGCCCGCCTGGCTCTCGAGCAGGCGATCAAGGACAATGGCGAGAGCTGGAAGGCGGGCTATGTCTATGTCGCCGGCATCGCCCCGCTCGACCGCCGCAACGAGACCTGGGTGGAGTTCAAGAAGAAGTATCCGGGCATCAACGAGGCGGCCATGTTCGGCACGCTCGACAATCCGATCGCCAACTCGGTCGCGAACCAGGCGCGCTCGGTGGTCTCGGCAAATCCGGACATCACGGTGATGTTCGCGCCCTATGACGAGTTCGCCAAGGGCGTGAAGATCGCCGTCGACGAAGCGGGCCTGTCGTCCAGCGTGAAGATCTACTCGGCCGACATCTCGACCGCCGACATCTCGGCGATGCGCGAGGCGGGCAGCGCCTGGGCCGCCACCGCGGCAACCAACCCGGCCGTGGTCGGCCAGGTCTCGGTGCGCGCTCTGGCGCAGCTGCTGGCCGGCGAGGACCCGGGCAAGAGCGTGATCGTTCCCCCGACGCTGATCACCCAGAAGGACCTCAACGACAACGACATCAAGAACATGGAAGAGCTGTCGGCCAAGCTGCCGCAGTTCGCCCATGCCGACGTCGCCATGCCGGCCTGGATGCCGAACCCGAACGCGAAGTGACCACACAGTCGTTTCGATAAAAGGGGCGGGCCGAACGGTCCGCCCCTTTTTCTTGCCGGCGGGATATCTCGGGCGTATATCTAGATATCCGAAGGAGATATCCGATGGCGCTTTTCATCCGCGACGACGAGGTCGATGCTCTGGCGAGCGAGCTTCAGCGGGCGACGAATGCAGCCACAAAAAAGGAAGCGGTGCGGCGGGCGCTGAAGAACGAGTTGGCGCGAATGCGCGCTGTTCCGCCCGGCAACGACAAACTGGCGCGGGCGATGGCGCTCGCCGACGCGATGGGCGACAGCGATCCGGCCTTCGACATGAAAAAGTTCACGGACGAGATGTGGGGAGACCTCTGATGTTCGTGGACGCTTCGGTCCTAGTCGCCGTCCTCGCGCGAGAATCCGATGGTCCGCAACTGACCGAGCGACTTCGAGGTATGATCCCCGGTGGCACGTTCGTCTCGCCAATCGTGCGCTACGAAGCGACGCTGGCAATGGCTCGGGTGAAAGCCAAGGCAGCCGGGAGAACAAGGCCGACGCCGGAACTCCTATTGCAGGCACGCGAAACCGTTGATGCCTTGCTCGATTGGCTCCAGGCCCAGGACGTGGACATCACTTCTGAAATCGGCGTCGCGGCACTCGAAACGACCGGGCGCTACGGAAAAATCGTGGGCCATCCGGCAGCGCTCAACTTCGGCGACTGTTTCGCCTACGCCTGCGCCAAATCCCTCGGCGTCGCCCTCGCCTACAAAGGCGACGACTTCACCCACACAGATCTGGCATGAATCACCCGCCGGAGTTCAGGGCGTCGAGCAGGGTCCATACGGCAATCGCAAGAAGAGCCGCGCCGGCGATCCCGCGCACGGTCGCTCCGAGATAGGGCGGAAGGCCGCGCGCTGCGGCGCGGCTTGCGATCCAGCCCACGAGCAGGAACCATCCAAGCGCCATCGTGAAGACGCAGGCGGGCGCGGCGACCAGCAGGCGGCTGCCGGAGTCCGCAAGACTTATTGCGGCCGTGGAGAAGAAGGCGAAGCTGATCGGATTGCTCAAGGAAGTGACGAGACCTGCGAGGAGATGTCCGCCAATCGCGCCTCCCGCCCGGGCAACGCGCGGATCGGAAGGCCTGACAGCCTGGGAGACGAGCCGCAGGCCGAGATAGAGCATCGTCGCCGCGAACAGGAACGGCGCGACCAGGCCGAGATCGGCCGCCTCGCCGATCCTGTTTCCGGCATACATTGCCACCAGCGCCAACAGCGTGGCGCCGAACGCCACGCCGATCGCCGCCGCCATGCCCTCGCCGCCCCGCGACGCCAGGCTCGCCGCCGAGACGACGACCATATTCGGACCCGGCACCACCAGCAGCGCTGCATAGCCTGCCATCAGTTGCAGCGTCCCGGCGGGAAGGCCGTCGATCAATCCGGACATCGCGTTTCTCCGCGACGCCCGGACCGTCTTATCCTTCACACGCGTCGCGGTCGCTGATTGCCGCAACGGAAGCAAGAGGACTGTGAAACATCTAACGCAGCGTCGCGGCGGGCGACAGTTCAGGCGCTACTCTGCCGGATCGATCGCGCTGACCACGCGCGCCACGATCTCCCCGATCGTGGCATCGTCGAGCGTCTCGACGTAACGCGCGGTTCCACCCCGCACACGCGCCTCGATATCGAAGCTGCGGACCTGGTTGCAGACCGCGACGCCGGTGGTGCGGTGGCCGATGATCGGGACGGCCAGCCCGACATTGCGGGTGAACACGCCGCCCGTCGTCACCGGGACGGTCATCGAGACGCCGAGTGCGTTGATTTCGTGCGGCGTGATCACCACGAAGGAGTGGAGGTCCTTCATCTCGCGGCCGGCGACCGGATTGGGATCGATCCAGTAGATGTCTCCCCGCCGCGGCACGCTGCTGCGGACCATCAGGGCAGCTCGCGGCCGACGGAGTCACCTTCGCGCGCCCATTCGGTCTGCGCGTTGAGCTCGGCCATTGCGTCGGCACCTTCCAGCAGCTCGCCAAGCGAGTAGCGCTTCCTGGCGCCCCTTACCGGACGGGCGATCAGCTCGCCGTCGGTAACGCTCAGCGACAATTGCGAGCCGACCTCCACATCCATCAGCTTCAGAAGCGCCGGCGGGATGGTCACCACGGCGGCGCCGCCCTGCCGGCGTATTTTCGATGTGATGGACATTGGCGACACTCCAACCAGATGTGCTACATACATAGCACACGCGAGAGTGACCGCAATCGATCCTTACCGCAGCGTCGCCGCGATATTCCCCCCGTCGACCGTCGTCACATCCGCCGTCGTCCGCTCCGCCAGCGCGTGGTGCAGGAAGGCCTGCGCCACGTGGTCGGCGGTGACTTCCTGGCCGAGCAGGTTGCCGGACATGTAGTCCTTCTCCGACAGGCCGCGGGCGGTGGAGCGGCTGGCGATCATCGCGTCGGTGAGCAGGCCCGAGCGGATGCGGTCGGCGTTGACGGCGTTGGAGCGCACGCCGATCGAACCGTAGTCGAGCGCATATTGCCGCGACAGGAACAGCGTCGCCGCTTTGGGCAGGCCATAGGCGCCGAACTTCGGGCCGGGATTGATCGCCTGCTTGGAGGTGTTGAAGAGCAGGCAACCGCCGGTGCCCTGCTGCTTGAAGATGCGCACCGCGTTCTGCGCCACGGACTGGTGGGCGAAGAAGTTGAGCTCGAAGCTCTTGCGCAGCAGCGCGTCGTCGATCTCGCCGATCGCGCCTTCGAAAGCCGCGCCCGCATTCGAGACAACGATGTCGACGCCGCCATAGGTCGCGACGGCCTTGTCGAACGCGGCGCGTACATCGGCCGGCTTGGTCACGTCCGCGCCCACGCCGATCGAGGCGTTGCCGGCGGCCTTGGCGACCTCCTTGGCCTTTGCCTCATCGAGGTC
This sequence comes from Mesorhizobium australicum, assembly GCF_900177325.1. NCBI lineage: Bacteria > Pseudomonadati > Pseudomonadota > Alphaproteobacteria > Hyphomicrobiales > Phyllobacteriaceae > Mesorhizobium > Mesorhizobium australicum. The sequence continues at coordinate 4,948,356 of NZ_FXBL01000004.1, forward strand.
GACCACGACCACATGTGCGCCATTGGCGGCGAACATCTTCGCCGTCGCAGCGCCGATCGCGCCCGCGCCGCCAGTCACCAGCATCACTTGGCCCGTCAGCGGCTTCGGCTTGTTGCCGGCGAGCTTGGCCTGCTCCAGCGACCAGTATTCGAGCTCGAACAGGTCGGACTTGGCGAGCGGGCGGAAGTCGCCGATCGCCTCCGCCCCACGCACCGCGTCCATCCACGCCTCGGCGACATCTGAAGCGATCTTCGCGTCCTTCAGTGTGCGGCCGTGGCCGAAGATGCCGACGCCCGGAACGAGGCTGAGGCGCGGCATCGGGTCGAGCATGGTGCGCCTGACCTCGTCGCGCGCGTCGTTGGTGCGGAAGTAGTCGGTGTATTCGGCGACATAGGCCGCCACCTTCTCGCGGATCGCCTTCGGATAGTTCGCGTCTCCGGCGGCCGGTGCCGGCAGCACCATCGGGCCAGTCTTGATGCGGATCGAGAGATCCGGCGTCGAGACGCCGCGATCGGCCAGCCGCTGGAGATCGGCATTGGCGAGGAAATCGAGGATCGCCGGCGAGGTGCGGAAGTCGGACACCATGCGGTCGAAGCGTCCTTCACCGAGATCGACGGCGACCGCGCCCCGCAGCGACGAAGCGATGTCTGCCGCTGTCGCCAGCGTCGCGGGGAGTGCCGCGGTCTTCGCCGGCGCCTTGCCGTTCTTCGCGACATAATCCTCAGCGACCGTGACCCAGTGGATCATCAGGTCATAGGCCTCCTTGGCGGTCTCGGCGAAGGTGAAGATGCCGTGCTTGTCGAGGATCAGGCCTTCGACGGAGGTGTCCTTCTCGAACACCTCGGCCGCCGCCTTGGCGAGGTCGAAGCCGGGCTTGATGTAGGGCACGTAGCCCATCTTCGGGCCGAAGACCTTGGCGATCGTCTCGACGCTGTCGGTGCCCTGGTCGACGATGGCGAGCACGGCCGTCGAATGCGTGTGGTCGACGAACTTGTGCGGCAGGAAGGCGTGCAACAGCGTCTCGACCGACGGATTGGGCGAGGACGGGTCGATGAGGTTGGCGCGCTGCAGCGCGACCATGTCCTCGTCGGAAAGCACGTCCTTTGCGCGCGCCTTTAAGAGCGGCGCCATCTTCACCGCCGGCAGGCCGGCCGGCTCGATGACCGCCATGTCCCAGCCGGAACCCTTGACGTGCAGCACGTCGTAGGTGTCGCCGACGAGGTCGGTCGCGGTGGCCTTCACCGACGTGTTGCCGCCGCCATGCAGCACCAAGCGCGGCTCGCCGCCGAGCAGCCGGGTCGTGTAGACGCGCAGCGCCAGATCGCGCGCGACGCCCTTGGCGGCATATTCGCCGACGAGACGCTCGGCTTCCTGGTCGTTCCAGAGGTTCTTCATTGCAGTCTTCCGTATTGCGATGAGTTGATGACCGGTCAGCCGCCCGCAAGCAGGCCGCGCGCTATTGCCGCGGTCGCGACTAGGTGGGTGCAGAAGCCGCCGGCAAGCGCTGCGCGAAGCGGTGCGAGCTTGCTCTCCTCCTGCACGACCGTCAGCCTGCGGGGGATCTTCTTGAGGCTTTCGAGATCGGCGGAGATGACGCGGCGGTTGTAGTCGCAGTCGAGCAGGCGGCCGGAGCGATCGATGATCTGGCCGGCGATCACACCCGCCCCGCCCTGCTTTCGCAGTTGCGCCAGTTCGTTCGCCGTCAGCGCGCCGCACTTCACCACATGGCTGTCCTCGTCGAGCGTGCCGACCGAATAGAGCGACAGGTCGCAGCCGGCGACGCTGTCGAGCTGCTCGCGGATCACCGGCTCGCTGCGCAGGGCGCTGGCAAGCTCGGGCGTAGAGAGAACCAGGGGGGCATAGAAATTCAGGCCGCGCGCGTTGAGCCGCCGCGCGATCTCCATCGTGCACTGGTCGGGCCGGTAGGAATAGGGCGCGCCGAGATTGCCGCAGAGCTGGACGACGGTGACGCCTTCGAGATCGGCAAAGGACATGACGTCGGCAATCGCATAGACGGTGCGGCCCCAGGCGATGCCGACACGCTGGCCGCGCCCGACCATCTCGAGGAAGACGCTCGCCCCGAGCGACGGGATCTCGGCCTCGGCCTCCCCGGCGGCCAGGTCCTCGCCGGCGATCCAGACGGCCTCCAGCCCGAACTTATCCTCGACCTCGCGGGCGAGCTGTTCGCCGCGAAAGAGATGCGTGGCGGTGGAGATGTTGACGATGCCCGTCTCGCGGGCGCGACGGAGATAGAGCGCGACGGAGGCGCGCGAGATATTCAGCCGCTGCGCCACCTCGTCCTGGCGCAGTCCATGCGTATAATAGAGCCAGGCCGCCTTGTGCACGATCCTGTCAGCTTGCGCCTTCGCCATTGCTCCTCACCATGCTCCAACGCATGGCGACATATTTCACACGGATTGGCAATTGTCAAAGAAATGGCGCGACGGAGCCTGCGGCAAACATGGGTGCCGTGGGCTAATCGAGATCGAGCGACGCCAGCATCAGGCCGGGCTCCTGCGGATGATGCTCGACATGGAAGCCGAACTGGCGGCACATCGACAGCATGCGCGTGTTGTCGCCCAGGATGATGCCTTCGATCCGCTGGATGCCGTCGGCACGGGCGTAGTCGATCAGGTGCCGCAGCAACGCCCAGCCGAGCCCGTGTCCCTGCAGGTCGGTCCGCACGAGAAGCGCGTATTCGGCCTTCACATGGTCCGGATCGGCGGACAGGCGGCCGATGGCCGCAAGCTCGCCGGTCTCCTGCAGGGCCACGAAGGCGATCTCGCGGTCGTAGTCGAGCTGGGTCAGCCGCTTCAGCATCTCGTCCGGAAACTCCTTGCGCTGTGCGAGGAAGCGGAAGCGGATGTCGTCGGCGGACACTTTTGCCAGGAAATCGGGATAGAGCCGGACGTCGGCCGGCTTGATCGGGCGGACATGGAAATCGGCCCTGTCGCTCGAGACGGTCGTTTCCCAGCCGGACGGATAGGGGCGGATCACGAGCGAACGCTCCGGCCCGTCCTCCTCGACCCGCGCCGGATCGATCTCGACGCGGGCGTCGAGCGCGACGGCGCCCTCGGCATTGGCGAGCAGCGGGTTGATGTCGACGCCGTCGATGCAGGGGAAATCGATGATGAGCTGCGACAAGCCGTTGAGCGCCTTCACGATCGCCGCGCGGTCGGCCGGTTTGCGGTCGCGGTAGCCGGCAAGCAGGCGGCCGATGCGGGTGCGGTCGATCAGGTCGCCCGCCAGCACGTCGTCCATCGGCGGCAGGCCGACCGAGGTGTCCTCCATGACCTCGACGGCGACGCCGCCTGCGCCGAACAGGATCACCGGTCCGAAGATCGGATCGCGGCTCATGCCGAGGATCAGCTCGTGCGCCTGCTTGCGCACGACCATCGGCTGCACCGCGAAGCCGTCGATCGCCGCACCCGGTTTCACCTTCGCCACGCGCTTCTCGATCGTGCGGGCGGCCTCGGCAGCCGCCTCCGCCGTATCGAGCGACAGAACCACGCCGCCGACGTCGGACTTGTGGGTAATCTCCTTCGACAAAAGCTTGACCGCCACCTGCCCGCCCCCGGCGAGCAGCCGCTCCGCAGCGGCCTGCACCTCGGCCGGGGTTTGGGCGACCAGCACTTCCGGCGCGTCGACGCCGTAGGCGCGGATGACGCTCTTCGCCTCCGGCTCGGTCAGCATGCGCCGGCCCTCTCGCGCAGCTTCGCGCAGGATGCCGAGAACCAGCTTGCGGTTGCCATCCACATCCTCGCTGCCGGCCGACGGCACGCGGCTCAACGCCATCTGCGCCTTCGACCAGTCCGCAAGATAGGCGGCCGCCCGCGCAGTGTCGGCCGGAGTCTCGAAGCTCGCGAGACCGGCATCCTGAAGGGCGCGGCGGCCGATGCGCGCCGTGTGCTCGCCGAGCCAGCAGGTCAGCACCGGCTTGCCGCCGATATGGCCCTTGTCGGCAAGCTCGGCGACGGCAGTGGCGGCCGCGATCGGCGAGGCGAGGCCGGTCGGACAGTTGAACACCATCACCGCATCGACCCCGGGATCCGCCGCAACGGCCGAGACCGCGGCGCGGTAACGCTCCGGCGGGGCATCGCCGATGATGTCGACCGGATTGCCCTTGGACCAGGTCGGTGGAAGGACCGCGCCCAGCGCCTTCAACGTCTCGGGAGAAAGCTCGGCGAGTTCGATGCCGCAGCTCACAAGCTCGTCGACGGCCAGCACGCCAGCGCCGCCGCCATTGGTGACGATGCCGATGCGGGCGCTGTACAACGGCGGGAAACGTGAGGTGATCTCGGCCGCGTCGATCAGCTCCGCGAGGCCGTCGACCCTGAGGATGCCGGCGCGCCGCAGTGCCGCGTCCACCACGCGGTCCGCGCCCGACAGAGCGCCGGTGTGGGTGGCGGCAGCCTTGGCCGCGGCGGCATGGCGGCCGGACTTGATGGCGATCACCGGCTTGATGCGCGCGGCGGCACGTGCCGCCGACATGAACTTGCGCGGATTGGTGATCGATTCGAGATACATCACGATGGCCTTGGTGGCCGGGTCACCGGCGAGCAGGTCGAGCCAGTCGCCGACGTCGACGTCAGCCATGTCGCCGAGCGAGACGATATGGGAGAAGCCGACATTGTTCTCCGCCGCCCAGTCGATCAGCGAGGTGGCGATCGCGCCGGACTGCGACAGGAGCGCGATGTTGCCGGGCCGGGCCGCCATATGGGCGAAGCCGGCATTCAGCTTGAAGGGCGGGATCATCAGGCCGACCGTGTTGGGACCGATGATGCGGAAGAGATGAGGCCGTGCCGCGTCGAGCATGGCCTGGCGCAGCCCGTTCGCGCGCGTCAGCCCCGCCGTGATCACCACGCCAGCGCGGCATCCTTTCTCGCCGAGCTCGGAGATGACGCCGGGCACCGCTTCGGCCGGCGTGACGATGACGGCGAGATCGGGCGCGGCCGGCAGGGCGGCGGCGTTGCGGAAGGCGGGGAGACCGCGGATCTCGTGGTATTTCGGATTGATCGGCCAGATCGGCCCTTCGAAACCGCCGGAGACGATGTTGTCGAGCACCACCCGCCCGACAGATCCCACGCGCTCGGAAGCGCCGACGACAGCCACGGAGCGCGGACGCGCGGCGAATTCCAGGTTTCTGATGGTCATGCGTCACCCTCTTTCCGCCGACGACCTATCGCTGAGGAGACTGCATCGTCATTGTCACGGATCAAAAGTACGTCGGCCGGCGCCCCGGACGCTACAACCGTCGGAAAGCCGACGACATCCAGTCGGTGGGGCGAGTGTCTCTCTCGGCTTCCTCGTCGGGGCGAACCAGCGTGAGTGCCGGGATGCGCTGCATCAGGCTTGGGTCGCGGTGCAGCACATACTCCAGATTGCGCCTCGCCAGCCGGGCATGCTCGCGGGCGATCGCTTCGGCGCGCGCGCCTTCCCTCTTCTCGATCGCCTCGAGGATGGCGCGATGCTGCTCCTGCGCGCCGACGAGCGACCGGCGGAAGACCGGAACGTCTTCCTGCTTTTCGAGGAATGCGCTGGGCGACGCGAAGGGCAGCCGCACGGCACGCTCGATCTCGCGACGGATCGTCTCGCTGCCGGCAAGCCCCGCCAGGAGCCGGTGGAACTCGTCATTGCCCTGCACATAGGCTTCGAAATCCATCTCCGCCGGCCCCGGCTCGATGGCGCGCCCGATCGCGTCGACCACATACAAGATGTCGGAAAGCTTGCGCGGGTCGGCTCCCCGCTCGGCGGCGAGCCGCGCCGCGGTGCCTTCGAGCACGCCGCGAAGCTCAAGCGCGTCCATGACCTCCTCGATGGTGAAGGCGCGGGCAAAATAGCTGCCGGACCGGGTCTTTTCGAGAAGGCCTTCCTGCTCCAGCCGCGCCAGCGCCGCGCGCACCGGCGTGCGCGAAATCCCGAGTTGCTCGGCGAGGGGGATTTCGGACAATCGCTCGCCGGCCGCAATCCGCCCGCTCATGATGAGATCGCGAATTCCGAGCAGCGCCTTGAGCGATTGCGAAGCTTCCTTGTCACCCATCGCGTTCTCCCCGGCGATCCGACCGGCCCGTCCGGGCCGATCGGGAGCTTTCCCTGCACTATCTGTGCCTCAGGCCGCGCGGGTGCGCCAGCTTTCCACGTAGTTTTCGCGCGCTTCGCGTGCGTACGGCGCCGCCGACACGCGCACGCGGATCTCGGCCTGGCGGTGCTTTTCCGTCGCGGTCTTGTCCGTGCCGCCGTCCGGCTCGCCCCAGACGAGCGTCAGGATGTCACCGATCTCGACGTCGTCGTCGACGACGCCGAGCGACAGCATGCAGCGTTCGTTGAAGCTGTAGCCCGAGAACATCGACAGCCCGACCATCCGGTCGCCGCGCATGATCCTGTCGAACGACGAGGAGGCATAGTTTGCCACCGGGAAGTCGATCCATTTGTAGGGCAGGTCGTCGCGCTGGAAGGCCGACGCGATGACCTTGGCCACGTCGTCGCCGTTCCATTCGAACGTCACCTTCTTGCGGTGCCTGCGGCCCTGCATCTTCTCCAGGGCCGCACGCCCGACGAAGTCGTGATCGTTCTTGATATAAAAGCCGTAGCCGAGCTCCCAGGGGGTCGAATAATAGTCCCGGATATCGTCCGACACGAACGACCCGCCGATCGAGCCGGTCGCTTCGTAACCGTCGGCCGGCAGCCACTGGCGATAGGCTTTCATCTCCTCGCCGGTGTAGACGGCCGGCAGCGGCGACGGGATCCAGCCGGACTCGAGCGTGTTCGTCGAATAGGCCCGGCTGCCGACCTGGTAGAGGTCGAACTCCTTGCCCGCCTCCAGGATCGCCGCGCGGATCTCGTCCTTTTCGGCATAGGGACCGAACACCTCCAGCCCCGGCGCGCCGGCCATGCCGTGGCGCAGCGCCCTCACCTTGCGGCCGGCGATGTTGATGCGGTCCATATGGAAGAACTTGATGTCCGGCACCAGCCCGCCATTGAGCTTCTCGAGGATCTGCGGCGCGTTCGGCCCCTGGATCTGGAAGCGGTAATGGCGTCGCTCGACCTTGTTTCCGTCCGGTCGGGACGGCGAGCGGTCATCGCGGATGGTCTTGACCGAACGACCACCCTTTTTGGCATTGTATTCAACCCAGTTCACGGTCGGGGCGCGGCCGACCAGGACGTATTCGTCCTCTTCGAGGTGGAAGCAGATCACATCGCCGATGACGTAGCCTTCGGGGCTCACCGGCACGTAGTGCTTGGCGCGGTCGACGGGGAAGTTCCTGAAACTGTTGATCGACAGGCTTTCGAGGAAACGGCCCGCGTCCGGCCCTTCGACGGTCAGCTCCGCCATGTGATGCGACTGGTCGAACAGTACCGCGGAATCGCGCCAGGCGCGCTGTTCGTCACGCCAGTTGGCGAACTCGGCCGCGACGACTGGATACACATAGCTTCCGATTTTTGAGTTTCTCAGAATCTCGACGATGTTTTTTCCCGATTTTGTGACGTCTTCCAAGCTAGATGATGTCATTGTTCGATCCTCCCTGATCGCTGGCGACTTCCATGCGCAGTACCTGTATACAATCAGAAGATATCGAGCCGTTCAATCGCCATTCCGCGACCTTCACGCAAGGCGGGTCGGGCGCGGCCGGCCGCTCCTGGGTCCATCCGCGATGCCCTTCATGTGAATCACCTCACAGACGCGCGCCCTGAATTCGAAGACCTTCCGTTACGGCAAGGCCGAATCGAGCCTTGAGCCCAATGAAAAGGAGCAGGTCCCAGCGACCCGCACGTTCCCGAATGCCAAAGGACTTTTCATTGTCGTCGTCTGCGCGGGCGGTTCCTCCCGCCGTCCGTGCAGACGGCCCGCCGCGCTCCGCGACGCCCTTCCTGCCGCCCCGGCCCGCGCCGCGGCTGCTCGGGGCGCGTTTCGAGCGAAACTGTCCGTCACTCGAGTGAGCAACGCCATGCTTTCCACCATGATCGAGCTGTCGTACAAAGACACCGGACGCCGCGAGCGGAGCATTCCGATGACGGGCAGCACACATGATGCGGGTGGCGCAGCCCTTCCGGTGCGCATCGGAAGCGGCCTGTTCGACCTGTTGTTCAAGGGATGCCGCATCGAGCGCTACCCGGCCGGCCAGCACCTGTTCGTACAGGAGGACGACGCCGACCGGATCTATGGCGTCCTTTCCGGGACCGTGGAGATCTCCCTCTTCTCGCCCGGCGGGCAGAAGCTGGTCGCCAATATCGAACTGCACCACAGCCTGGTCGGCGAGATCGGCGCGCTCGACGGCGGCACGAGGACGGCGACTGCGATCTGCCTGACGGCCTGCGAGCTCGTCTCGCTCAGCCGCGCGCAGCTGTTCGACCGGATGCAGGCCCACCCGGAACTCGCCCGCGCGATGATCGAGCTTCTGTGCGCGCGGCTGCGCTGGGTGAGCGGAGAGATGGGCGACCTCGCCTTCTTCGCCATCGAGGCGCGGCTCGCCAAGCGGCTTGGGCTCCTGTCCGGCATCAGCGCCGACAAGGATGGCTGGATCGAGCTCTCGCAGGCCGAGCTTGCCGAATTCCTCGGCGCCACGCGCGAATCCGTCAACAAGACGCTCAACGACTGGCGCTCGCGCGGCGTGATCGAGCTTCGCCGTGGCGGCGTGCGCGTCGTCAGCGCGGCGAAGCTGCGCGGCATCGCCAGCGCCGGCGAGGACGACTGAGCCGTCTCCCGCCGTAGGCTGCGACTTGCCCTACAGCCGCGAGATCATGAAGCGCAGCGCCGCCCGGCTCGGCATGAAGAAATAGCCGCCGCCGCGCGTCGTCACGAAGCTCGGCATCTCCCGCAGCACCACGTTGCCTTCCCATTTCGGGATCGAGAACCGGCCCTTGCCTTCGTTCGCGCCGATCGCCGGGTCCTTCTCGCCCGCGAGGCCGTGGAAGGAACGGGCCGACACCCAGGTCTGCTGCATGAACTCGTACTGACGCTCGATGTCGGCGTTGAGGCACATGAAGAGCAGGCCCTTCTCGGTCTCGCCCTTCTTGGCCCCCGGCACTTCGTAGGTGCGACCGACGCGCAGGATGCGGTGCCGCTTGCCGATGCTGATCTGCGTGGCGTGGTCGTCGCCCAGCGAATCGCGCGGGTTGGAGCGGCGGATATGTGCCCCGAACGGACAGCGCAGCCCCTGCGGGTCCTCGGCGCCGTAGGAGAAGGCGTTGTCGACCGGCCGATCCGGCCGGCCTTCGGGATTGCGCACCAGCGACGAGCCATCCTTCCAGCGGCCCATCATCTTGGCCGCGATCCACTCCGGCGTGATCGACGGGTCGTCGTGCTCCTTGGCCTTGGTTTTCGCGGCGAAGACGCAATAATCGTCGAAGGCGTCGACGTGCTGCTCGAACTGACGCACGACGATGAAGGAGCCGTTGCGGCCGAAATCGTGCAGCGCGTCCGTCGTGCCGTCGGCGCCGCGCCGGAAGCGCAGCGAGGACAGGATGCCCGACGGATCGTGGTGCGCCTTGACGGCCGGCGACACCGGATAGAAGCCGTGCTCGTCGCGATAGCCGAACAGGAATTCGCCAGCGGCAACCACGTTGGCCTCCGGCGCGCCGCCATGGGCGCGCGCCGTGCCGCGCACCGCCGGCTGCGAGATGCCGTCGGCGAAGCCGAAATGCTCGATCGCCCGGCCGTTGCGGCGCACGGTCTCGGCCCGTTCGTGGCTGGCCGCCGCGGCGCGATTGTAGCGCTTGGTCTCGAGCGGCGCCTGGCGTTTGGTTTCGAGTGGCAGATCGAACCCCGGCGACAGGCCGGCAGCCTTCGCGCGCTTCTTCACCTCGGCGACTTTCTTCGCCAGCAGCGACGGGTCCTTGGCATAGCAGAGGACGATCATGTCGACCGGCTTTTCGGGCGAGCCCCAGCGCCATTTTCCGGGCTGGCTCTCGCCGATGTCGTCGAGGATGCGGCTGCGCTCGGGATGGCCCATGCCCTGCAGGAAGGCGTTGGGGAAACGCTTCAGCGCCTCCTCGTCGGCGCCGCCGTCGAGCCCCAGCCGGCGCAGCCCGCGCGGACCGAAGGCGATGGTCATCGCCCTGTCGCGCGGGATCGGATCGCCGAAGCTGGTCTGCGCGGTAAGGAACTCCAGCCATGTCCGCCGCCCGTCGCGGCCCAGGCCACCCGGCACCTCGAACGCGGTCAGATGGCCGTAGTCCAGCGCGCCGAAGGCGTTGAAGAAGATCGACTGGATCTCGCCGGACTCCAGCGGCTCCGGCGGTTGCGGCGCCTCCGGCTTCGCGGCCGCCTCGACCAGATCCTGCGAGATGCGCGGCCGCGGGCGCGAGCCGAACAGGCTGAGCCAGTCGCGCGCCTCGCCGTCGGTGGCGCGGCAGATGCCCCGCCGGATGCGCGAATTGATGCGAATCCGCTGCGTGTTGACCTCGGGATAGGCCGAATACCAGAACAGCGTCGGCACCTGCTGCCGCCTCGCCCAGCGCTTGAAGCGGTCGCCATCGCGGGCGCCATCGCCGAAAAGGTCTTTTGCGCGGGGGAAACCGACCGTGTTGCTCCAAACGCCCGTCAGGCCCGCCGCCGCCTTGGTGATGAAGTCCTCCAGATAGCTCTCCCAGCTCCCACCGTAGTTCGAGAAAAACATCAGCCGGTCGGTCCCCGGTAGCAGCACCCAGCGCGCGAAATGGATCGTGTTGATGTCCGCGAGATATCCCGGCCGGAACACCTTCTGGGCCGAGATGGAGATCAGGTAGAATGCGAGCCGCAGCGCAAGCCGCCGCAGCGTGCCTGGCTTCATCACGGAAATCGCCGTGAGATGGTTCTGGGCGCTGTGATCTTCCCGTTTCTGGATCTTCTCCAGGTCGTCGAGCGGGATCGACTCGACGCCTCGTTTATCGGTCCTCTCGAGCCGATCGAGCGCGAACCGTGCAAGAAAGAGGAGGATCCCGATGACGAAGGCGAGGCCGATCAGGGCCAGCACCAGTGACGTGCCACCGACGAGCAGGTTACGTATGATGCCGGGAGCGGGCCCGAAGACGTACCAGTAGGTGATCCACGCACAGGCGGCGATCAGGGCGACGAGCACGGCCGTGAAGCCGAATGAGCCCAGTGTCGCCTGGATCGCCCGCCGGATATTGCCTGGCGGACGCTCCAGAAGGCTCTCGGTGGAGCGGAAAGCCCAGTCGTAGCCACCGTCGGCCTTGAGCTTCTCGCGCACCTCGGCGAGCACGCCGGCCGCACCGCGCGCATCGCCAGGATGGGGCGTCTCGGCGATGCGTTCCGCAAATGCCGCGAGCTTCGCCTCTGCCCTGATCCTCTGCACGGAATGGCCGGGCGTGCCGGCAAAGACCAGCCCCGCCGTGCTGCCGAAGGAGGGAGAGATGTCGATGCTTTTCTTGGCGAAGAGCTCTTCGAGGTCGCCGCCGGCAGGAATGTCGCAGGCTCGTTCCAGAATCGGCCGCACGATCGGGCTGGCATGATGGGCGAGCGCGGCGATGACCTGCCGGCTGTCGCCGTCGCCCGAGAACTCCAGCACCACCATGCCGAGAGGCTTGCCGGTGGCGGGATCGGCCTTGCCGGTGTCGGCGACCGCGATGCTGGCGAAATGGATGATCCCGGCGGCATCGAGTGCTGCGCGCATCTCGTCGCCCGCCGGATTGCCGAGCTTGTCGACGCTATCGCGAACCTCGCCGAGGCTCACGCCGGGCTTCGTCGGCAACGCCACCGTGACCAGCGACTGCGGTGCGATCCTGTCGAGGTCCTCGCGCTCGAAATCGATGCGCAGATGTTCGGGGAACGCGCCGATGCGCGTCATCTTGCCCGCGCGGCCCGGCATGCGGCGCACGCCCTTCTTCGCGAAGATCGCCCGCAGACACTCGCCGATCTGGACGCGCGCCACCTCGATACCGATGCAGACATGGATGCCGTGGCCGTAGACCATGTAGGTCTTCTTCGGGCGCTCCGGGTCGAACTCGTCCGGCCGCTCGACCGCGTCGGGGTCGAACATGGCCGAGAGCGTCGCCGGCATCACCGTGGATTTGTGCGGGATGACCTTCTCGCGCGGCGTGCCTTCGGCGATCCGCAGGTCGGCCGACGCGTAGCGCCACGGGCCGATCCAGATCGGCTTGAAGCGCATCGCCTCCAGCACCGCCTTGTCCAGCGCCTTGGTGTCTCCAGCGCCGACCGCGAGACGGACCGCCGTCTGCGCCTCCGGCTTCGACAGGATGACATCGAGGCAGTTGCCGCCGGCGAGCAGGTTGGTGGGAGCGAAGCCGGAGATCATGCCCAGCATGACCGAGTGGACCTCCTCCAGCTTGAGGACGCCCTGGTCGATCATCGCCACCATGCGCGAGAGCGGCGTGTCGGGCAGCGCCGAGCCCTCGCGGACGGCGGCGATGGAACGGTCGACGGCCTTGATCATCCGGTCGGCGGCGACGACGGCCAGCTCGCGCGTCGCCTTGTTCGCCGTCGGATCGGAGAAGAAGATCGACGAGAGCGCGATCGACCAGTCGGCGAACTCGTCCTCGTCATCGACGATCATGCCGAAATATTCGCGGCAGATCTTCACCGGCACGATCTTCATCAGTCCGGCGATGGCGTCGAAGCCGGGCGAGGCGCGGTCCATGATCTCGCGCGCATGCCGGGCGGCGATGGGGCGCACGCGCGCTTCCACCTCGGCCGGCGGGAAGGCGCTGAGCAGCGGCTTCTTCAGCTTGCGGTAGTCGGGACCATCCTGCATGCCGAGGATGAAGTTGGAGCCGCCGGCCATCTCGGTCATTTCGAGGCCATAGGGCGTGATGAATTCGCTCTCGCGCTCCAGGATCTCGCGCACGTCGGCATCGCGCGTCACCAGAACGAACTTGCCGATGCGCACGGTCGGCCACCAGCGCCGCACGATCTTCAGCCACCAGCGTGGGTCCTCGAAGATGAGCCCCTTGACCCATTCGCCGATGCCGCCCTTCGAGCGCAGCCGACCGAGGTCGAACGGCGGCATGTCGGAGACGGGTCCCTGTTCGGCCTGCGCCTTGATTACCCCGTCGAAGTATTTCGTCGTGATCATGGTTCGAAGCGCCCCCGCCTCAAGGATCGAAGTCCCGCATGCGCCCGGCCGTGCCGCGTGAGAGGCCGGAAAGCTCCGGGCTCCACGGACGGGGTTCGGAATGAAAGCCGGCAGCGCTTAGACTTACGAGGTTCCACCCGACATTGTCCTCGGATCGTCCGGCACGCCACGCGTGCACGCCACTATCGATGCAAGTGAGGGCCAGTGTCTAGATGCGCCGGCCGTTTCGTCTGTGATCGATTTCATAGATCGTCGCCGCAAGCGCCCCGATGGTCGTCACCCGGGCCTCGCCATCTCGAAATTGGCGATGAGGAAGTCGTTCGCCTCCCTGTCGACGAAGGGAATCCAGCGGATGCGCTGCACGGTGAAGTCCGGATGGCGCGTGTCGAAGATCGCGCGCTCCCGCGCGGCCTCCTCCATTCGGCCGCTGCGCATCAGCGCGCCGATCTTGAGGAAGCGCGCATAGAAATAGCCCGGCGAGAGCGCCAGCGACCGTTCCGCCGTCTCGATCACCGCCGGCCACTGCTCCATGAAACTGTAGGCGGCGGCGAGCTCGCCGAGATTGTGGAAGCTGTAGATGTCGAACGGGCTGAGCCGCTCCGCGTCGCGGAACAGCGGGATCGCCGCCTCCGGCTCGTTGAGCAGCAGCCGCGCGCTGCCCATGGCGGAGCGCGCGAAGGCGAAGCTCGGATTGATATGCAGCGCGACTTCGAGATGCTCGACGGCCCGCGCCGGCCGGCCGCGCATGATCTCCATCGCGCCGAGATTGGCGTGCGGGCGCGCATCCTGGCTGTCCATCAGCAGCGCCTTGTGGGCGAATTGCGCGACGCGTTCGAGATCCTCGCTGTCGCCGAAGCGCAGCCATGCCCGCCAGAACCACCACCAGGCGAGCTCGTTCAGCACCGCGCTGGAATTGGGGTCCTGGCTGTAGGCCTTGGTGAAGAGCTCCAAAGCGAGTTCGGTGTCCTGGCTGGTGCGCCGGGCCATGTGCCAGCGTCCGCGCAGCACGAGCTGCCAGGTCTCCAGCGTTTCCCACGGCACCTGGAAGGTGCGCGCCTGCTCGACGCGGTCCACCTCCTTCTCCAGGATGCCGACGATCTCGCTGCCGATCTCGTTCTGCAGCGCGAAGACATCGTCGAGCGCCCGGTTGAAGCGGCGCGACCAGACCAGGCGTCCGTTCGAAGCATCGACCAGGGCGACGGAGATGCGGATCTCGGCCGTGTTGCGCGCAAGCGTGCCGCGCACGACATAGCGCGCGCCGAGCGCATTGCCGACGAGGCGGATGTCGAGCGCATCGTCGCGGAACTGCGCCGACGAACCGGTCGAGATGACCGAGATCCAGCGTACGTTGGAAAGGCCCCGTCCGATCTCCTCGGCGATGCCGTCGGCCAGATAGGCAAGTTCGCGCTCTTCGTCATGGCGGAACGGCAGCACCGCGATCGCCGGCGGCCCTTGCGGCAGTGCCAGGTGCTTGAGCAGGCCGAGCGGCAGCGAGGCGGGAGCGGCGCCATCCGCCGTCGCGCTCGGCCGCCCGGCCGCGAAGATGCGCACCGGCAGCGAGATGTTCTTTAGCGACAGAGTGCCGAGATCCGTGAACTCCGCAGCCGCCTTGTCCTTGACGTGATGCCATGTCGTTTCGGAGATCGTGAGCCCGCCATGCGGAGCGAATTCCTGGATGCGCGCGGCGATATTGACGTCGTCGCCGTAAAGCCGGCCTTCATGCGCGATCACGTCGCCGGTGTTGATGCCGGCGCGGAACGGCATGCGCCGGCTCGGCGGGGCGGCCTCGTTCAGCGCCGAGATGCGCTCCTGGAAGTCGAACGCCGCCAGCAAGGCCTCCACCGGATTGCCGAACTCGGCCATGATCGAGTCGCCGGCATCGCCGAAGGTGCGGCCGCCATGTACGCCGCAGCGTTCGACGATGATGTCGCGCCGCTCCTCGAAGGCGGACAGCGCCGCCTCGTCGTCCATGCCCATCAGCCGCGAGAATCCCGCCGCATCGATCGACATGATCGTTGCGAGCTGTCGGATATATCGCCGAGCAGCCATCCTGACAGACTGTCCTTCTCGCCCGCGCTCGCCGACCTGATGGCCGGCCCGGCAGCATGTTGCCCAACCCCTCGCCGCGGCACGCGTAACGATGCTTCGGCCCCCTCGCCAGGTTTCAGGCTAACAGGACGTAACGTAAACCTCCACAGCCGAGACGTTGCATCGAGGCGGAAATGGCGCCTTGCCGCATCTAAAAAGTTATCCGGACGTTAAGAACGCCCCTCCGACAGCCTCTCGGCGGCCGGTAATGCGACGGTCTGAAGCTCGCACACATCCTTGCCGGCGATGGCGCCCATGACAGCCTTGGCGAGCTCGCGGCCGGCGAGCCGGAAGTCTTCATGGACCAGTTGCAGCCCGGGGCGGAACCATCGCAGCAGCTTCGACGACTGCTTGCTGACCACGTCGACCTCGCGGCCGAGCGCAAGACCGGCGGCTTCCAGCCCAGCAACCAGCGCGAACGCCGCGCCGCCGCTGGCGCAGACATATCCGTCCGGCGCGCCGGAGCGGACCGAGAGCGCGGCGACCCGGTCGCGGATCGTGTCGATGGAATCGTCGATCGACAGGTCGCCGAGCGAAGTCTCCTGCAGCCCCGCCGCGGCGAGCGCCTCCGCGAAGCCCTTGCGGGTGTGGCGATGATAGGTGAGCGCCGGCGGCGGCGGCAGCAGGGCCAGCCGCCGGCGGCCCTTCGCGACCAGCGCCTCGACCGCCATCCGCCCATAGGCCTCGTTGTCGAAATCGTGGAAGGGATGCGGCGCGCCGATACTGGTGCGGCCGTGCGTTGCGAACGGGAAACCGTGCTCCATGAGATAGAGTACGCGCGGGTCGTTCGGCGTGGTGCGCGAGATGATGATGCCGTCCGCGGACTCGGTCTCGACAACATAGCGGATCGGGTCCATCGGGTCGCGGCGGCGCGAATAGGGCGTCACGACGAGGTGGTAGGACGTGTCGGCGATGCCGTCGGAAATGCCGTAGATGATGTCGGAGACGAAGCCGGTGAGATCATCCTCTGTGTCGAGCACGAGGCTGATGACATTGGTCTTGCCGGTACGCAGGCGCACCCCGGCGCGGTTCGGCCGGTAGCCGACCTGGCGCGCGACGAGCTGGACGCGGCGGCGCGTTTCCTCGCCGATCTCCGGCGCGTCCTTCAACGCGCGCGATACGGTCGTCACGCCGAGGCCCATCATGAAAGCGATCGATTTCAACGTCGCACGCCCGTCGGGCGGCTGCGCCGTCTCCGCAATGACCTTCGCCCGCCGCCCCATCGAATGCTCCTGCCGGCGATTCATCATATGACCGCGCGAACTAACTGTAACGATACAGATATTCGCTTTCAACAAGGATATTGCGTAGCTGCTTCGCGGTTTGGATTCAATCGCTTACCGCACCGCAACCGGTAATATCGTGCATCGCAGCACAAGATTCCGGCTCCTGACAACGACTGACGTCTTGCGAGAGCGAATTAATTCGCCTACCGTAAAAATCTGTAACGTTACAGATTTGGGAGGATCCTCATGCGTTATGCCATACTCGCCGCAGCCCTCGCGGCATCCGTCGCCCTGCCCCGTGTCGCCCAGGCGACCGACCTCGAAGTGACGCACTGGTGGACGTCGGGCGGCGAGGCCGCGGCCGTCGCCGAACTCGCGAAAGCCTTCGACGCGACCGGCAACAAATGGGTGGACGGCGCGATCGCCGGTTCCGGCGGCACCGCGCGGCCGATCATGATCAGCCGCATCACCGGCGGCGATCCGATGGGCGCGACGCAGTTCAACCACGGCCGCCAGGCGGAAGAGCTGGTTGCCGCCGGCCTGATGCGCGACCTGACGCCGATCGCCGAGAAGGAAGGCTGGAAGAACTTCATCAAGCCGAGTTCGCTGCTCGATTCCTGCACCCTCGACGGCAAGATTTACTGCGTGCCGATCAACATCCACTCGCAGCAGTGGCTCTGGCTCTCCAACGCGGCATTCGAAAAGGCCGGCGTCGCGGTGCCGAAGAACTGGGACGAGTATGTCGCAGCGGCCCCCGCCCTGGAAAAGGCCGGCATCATCCCGCTCGCGATGGGCCAGCAGCCCTGGCAGACCTCGCTCGCGTTCCAGGTTCTGGTCGTGGCGCTCGCGGGTCCCGACGGCTTCAACAAGATCTACAAGGACAAGGACGCCGAGTTCGCCGCCGGCGCCGAGATGGCCAAGGTCTTCGACGCGGCCGACAAGGCGCGCGCCATGGCTGCCAAGTCGAACGTGCAGGACTGGAACCAGGCGACCAACATGGTCATCAGCGGTCAGGCCGCCGGGCAGATCATGGGCGACTGGGCGCAGGGCGAGTTCCAGGTGGCCGGCAAGGTGGCCGGCAAGGACTACACCTGCCTGCCCGGCCTCGGCGTCAACGAGGTGATCCAGACGGCTGGTGATGCGTTCTACTTCCCGGTCCTGAAGGACGAGGCGAAGTCCGCCGCGCAGGATGTGCTGGCCTCGACCATGCTGTCGCCGACCACGCAGGTCGCCTTCAACCTCAAGAAGGGCTCGCTGCCGGTGCGCGGCGACGTCGACCTTGCCGCGGCCAACGACTGCATGAAGAAGGGTCTCGAGATCCTTGCCAAGGGCAACATCATCCAGTCGCCCGACCAGCTGTTCTCGGCGGACTCGCTGACGCAGGTGAACGACCTGTTCGTCGAGTTCTTCAAGGACCCCAAGATCACGGCGGCCGACGCGCAGAAGCGCTTCGCCGAGATCGTCGCTGCCGCCGACTGAGGCAGCCATCCTCCGCCGCGCGCCGTGGCCAAAGGGCCGCGGCGCAGCGAAGCCGTCCCTGAGCGAGAGAACGCGCCATGGCAGACGCAGCCGCCCGCCGGCCGAACCAGCTCTTCCGAAACCTCAACGCCAAGATCGCGTCAATCCCGATGATCCTGACCGCGCTCGTGGTCTTCGTCGGCGGTTCGATCTGGACGGTCGTCTATTCCTTCACCAATTCGCGGCTCCTGCCGCGGCTCAATTTCGTCGGGCTCGACCAGTATGAGCGGCTCTGGTCCTCGAACAAATGGCAGATCGCCATCGAGAACCTGTTCATCTACGGCGTCTGCACGCTGATCCTGTCGATGGTGATCGGCTTCGTGCTCGCCGCCCTGCTCGACCAGAAGATCCGCTTCGAGGACACGTTCCGGACCATCTTCCTTTATCCCTTCGCACTCTCATTCATCGTCACCGGCCTCGTCTGGCAGTGGATCCTGAACCCGGACTTCGGCATCCAGGGCTTCGTCCGTGGCCTCGGCTGGGAAAGCTTCACCTTCGATCCGCTCTACAACCAGGACATCGTCATCTACGGCATCCTGATCGCGGGCATCTGGCAAGGCACGGGGCTGGTCATGTGCCTGATGCTGGCCGGCCTGCGCGGCATCGACGAGGACATCTGGAAGGCCGCGCGCGTCGACGGCATCCCGATGTGGAAGACCTATCTCTTCATCGTCATTCCGATGATGCGGCCGGTGTTCGTCACCACGCTGGTGATCGTCGCCTCCGGCATCGTGCGCGTCTACGACCTCGTCGTGGCGCAGACGAGCGGCGGGCCGGGCATCGCCTCGGAAGTGCCGGCGAAATATGTCTACGACGCGATGTTCCTGTCGCAGAACCTCGGCCAGGGCTTCGCGGCTTCCACGATGATGCTGCTGGCGGTGATGACCGTCATCGTGCCGTGGGCCTATTTCGAGTTCGGCAGGAGGCGGCGCAATGGCTGACGTGCGCACCGCCACGGCCGGGCAGTTCGAGCCCGCCATCGCCTCCCCCACCGAGCCCTACGGGCCGCGGCCGCGCCGCGCCATCTCGCGCCGCAACATCCTGATCTACGGCACGCTGGCGCTCGTCTCGCTCTACTACCTGCTGCCGCTCTGGGTGATGGTGGTGACCTCGGTGAAGGGCATGCCGGAGATCCGCACCGGCAACATCTTCGCGCCGCCGCTGGAGATCACCTTCGAGCCGTGGGTGAAGGCCTGGTCGACCGCCTGCACGGGGCTGAACTGCGACGGGCTCTCGCGCGGTTTCTGGAACTCGGTGCGCATCACCGTGCCGAGCGTCATCATCTCGATCCTGATCGCCTCGGTGAACGGCTATGCGCTCGCCAACTGGCGCTTCAAGGGATCGGAGGTCTTCTTCACCATCCTGATCGTCGGCGCCTTCATTCCCTACCAGGTGATGCTCTACCCGATCGTCATCATCCTGCGCGAAATGGGCATCTACGGCACGCTGACGGGGCTGGTGATCGTCCACACCATCTTCGGCATGCCGATCAACACGCTGCTGTTCCGCAACTATTTCGCTTCGGTGCCGGAAGAGCTTTTCAAGGCCGCCCGCGTCGACGGCGCCGGCTTCTGGGGCATCTACTTCCGCATCATGCTGCCGATGTCGCTGCCGATCTTCGTGGTGGCGATGATCATCCAGGTGACGGGCATCTGGAACGACTTCCTGTTCGGCGTCGTCTACACCAAGCCCGACGTCTACCCGATGACCGTGCAGCTCAACAACATCGTCAACTCCGTGCAGGGCGTGAAGGAGTACAACGTCAACATGGCCGCCACGCTGCTGACCGGGCTCGTGCCGCTGATCATCTACTTCATTTCCGGAAAACTGTTCGTGCGCGGCATCGCGGCCGGCGCGGTGAAGGGGTGAGCCGATGACAAGCGTTCTCGTCAAGGATGTCTCGCTCGCCTTCGGCGCCGTCGAGGTGTTGAAAAAGCTGAACCTCGACGTGCAGCAGGGCGAGTTCATCGTGCTGCTCGGCCCCTCCGGCTGCGGCAAGTCCACGCTGCTCAACTGCATTGCCGGCCTGCTCGACGTGTCGGCCGGGCAGATCTTCATCAACGGCAAGAACGTGACCTGGGAGGAGCCGAAGGACCGCGGCATCGGCATGGTGTTCCAGTCCTATGCGCTCTATCCGCAGATGACGGTGGAGGGGAACCTCTCCTTCGGCCTGAAGAACGCACGCCTGCCGAAGGACGAGATCGCGAAGCGTATCGCCCGCGCGGCCGAGATCCTGCAGATCGAGCCGCTGCTGCAGCGCAAGCCGGCCGCGCTCTCCGGCGGCCAGCGCCAGCGCGTCGCGATCGGCCGCGCGCTGGTGCGCGACGTCGATGTGTTCCTGTTCGACGAGCCGCTATCCAACCTCGACGCCAAGCTGCGCGCCGAGCTGCGGGTGGAGATCAAGCGCCTGCACCAACAGCTCGCCAACACGATGATCTACGTGACCCACGACCAGATCGAAGCGATGACGCTGGCCGACCGGATCGCGGTGATGCGCGGCGGCCTGATCCAGCAGTTCGCCTCGCCGAAGGAGATCTACAACCGCCCGGTCAACCGCTTCGTCGCCGGCTTCATCGGCTCGCCGGGCATGAATTTCCTCGAGGGCGAGGTCGCCGACGGGGACTTCGTCGCGGACGGCGTACGTATCCCGATCACGCGCTACGAGGCTACGGCGCAGCCTCTTCAAGGCGCGAAGGTGGCGTTCGGCATAAGGCCGGAGCATGTCGCGCTCAACAGCGGCGCGGACTGGCCTTTTGCGCAGAAAGTGAAGGTCGACGTGGTCGAGCCGATGGGTTCCGACGCGCTGGTCTGGACCAAGCTCGGCCGTCAGAACCTCGCCGTGCGCGTGCCGGCGGAACGGACGCCCGCCACCGGCGACACGGTCGAGATCGGCTTCGATCCGATGCGCGCCTCTCTCTTCGACGCCGCCGAGGGGCGACGGGTCTGACATCACAGGACAAACGGCAGGACATTCACATGAACTGGTCTTTCCAGCTTTACAGCGCCCGCAACTTCAAACCCTGGAGCGATGTGCTGAAGCTCGTCTCCCGGCTGGGCTACAAGGAGGTCGAGGGTTTCGGCGGCGTCTACGACGACCCGAAGGCCTTCCGGGCCGACATGGACCGCAATGGTCTCGCGATGCCCTCCGGCCATTTCTCGATCGACGCGCTGGAGGGCGATTTCGACGGCGTGCGGCGCATCGCCGACACGCTGGGCGTGACGCTGATCGTCTGCCCCTACCTGATGCCCGACAAACGCCCGACCGACGCCGCCGGCTGGAAGGCCTTCGGCGAGCGGCTCGGCGCCGTCGGGGACAAGGCGAAGAAGGCCGGATACGGTTTTGCCTGGCACAACCACGACTTCGAATTCAAGGCGCTGCCTGACGGCTCGCTGCCGCAGAAGCTGATCCTCGATGCCGCTCCCTCGATCGGACTGGAACTGGACGTCGCCTGGGTCGTGCGCGGCGGGGCCGATCCGGCGAAGTGGATCGCCGACTACGCCGACCGCATCCTCGCCGTGCATGTGAAGGACATCGCCCCGGCCGGGCAGAACGCGAACGAGGACGGCTGGGCCGATGTCGGCCACGGCACCGTCGCGTGGAAACCGCTGATGGCCGAACTGCGCGCGAAGACGCCGGCGAAGGTCTACGTCATGGAACACGACAACCCGTCCGACCTCGAACGCTTTGCCAGGCGGTCGATCGAAACGGTGAAATCCTACTGAGGATCGCGGACATGGTTGCGAAGAAGAAACTGCGCGTCGGCGTCGTCGGCTGCGGCAACATCTCGACCGCCTATTTCCGCCTGGCACCGCTGTTCAAGGGCGTGCGCATGGTCGCCTGCGCCGACCTGAAGCCGGAACTCGCCGAAACGCAGGCGAAGGCCTTCGGCCTGCGGGCGATGACTGTCGACGAGCTGCTTGCCGACAGGGACATCGACATCGTCGTGAACCTGACGGTCCCGGCGGCGCATTATCCGATCTCGAAGGCCGCGCTCGATGCCGGCAAGCATGTCTACTCCGAAAAGCCCTTCGTGCTGTCGCTGAAGGAAGGGCTCGACCTGAAGAAGCGGGCGGAGAAGAAGGGCCTGCGCATCGGCTCGGCGCCGGACACCTTCCTCGGTGGCGCGCACCAGCAGGCGCGCGCACTGGTCGACGCAGGCAAGATCGGCAAGGTCACGTCGGGCGTCTGCCACGTGATGAATCACGGCATGGAGCACTGGCACCCGAATCCCGACTTCTTTTATGCACCGGGTGGCGGGCCGATCCTCGACCTTGGACCGTATTATGTCTCCAGCCTTGTGCAGCTCATCGGGCCGGTCTCCAAAGTCGCCGCAGTGACCTCGATCCCGCAGGCTCGCCGTACGATCTCGAACGGGCCGCGCACCGGCGAAAGCGTGCCGGTCGGCACGCCGACGACGATCCATGCACTGCTGCATTTCGCCAACGGCGCGGTGGTCACGCTGAACGCCTCGTGGGACGTGTGGTCTCATGGGCATGCGCCGATCGAGCTCTATGGCGAGGACGGGACGATGCTGGTGCCCGATCCGAACTTCTTCGGCGGCACGGTGGGTCTCACGCGCCAGGACAAGCCGGTGAAGAAGCTGCCGGCCTGGAACCATCCGCTCGGCGTGCCCAACCAGCAGTCGCCGCGCGGCCCGCTGGCGAACTATCGGACGGTCGGACTGGCGGACATGGCGCTGGGCATCCTGGAAGACCGGCCGCACCGCTGCTCGCTCGACTTCGCGCTGCATGCGATCGACATCATGACCGCGATCCTGCAATCGGGCGAGACGGGCAAGTTCGTCACGCTGACGACCAGTTGCGAACGGCCGGCCGCGCTCGACTCGGCCACGGCGCGCAGGATGATGGCCTGAGCCGCAGACAATTCGGGCGGCCCCTCCGTCGAGGGCCGCCCTTCAAGACATCAGCGATGGATAGGCGTCCGGCAAACCGGACGCGCCGCCAAGAAGCGTTCAGTGCTTCTTGGCCTGCTCGGTCTCGCGAATGGCTTCGTCGTGATACCAGCCGTTGACGTCGACGACAGGCGCCTGAAGCACCGGCGCGGGCTGCTCGCGGCGCGCGAGAAAGCCGGCGCGACCGCCGACGGGAAACTGGATGATGGTGGCGCTCTGGCTGCTCTGGTTGTTGGTCATCATGTATACTCCGCTGATGCCGAACATCAGTATAACCCAGATGGGTGCTGCACTCAATTTAATCAAGATGCCTTTTTTGTAGTCATTTTTTGAGCACCCGTCGCAGCGAAGCGCTTTCTGCATCCTAATGCGGCAATTTGGATCGGGTTCCGGCCCGTGATGGCTGCCGTTGTCGAAACCGCAGGCAAACGCGAAAAATGCTGCATTTTTCGCCGCTTGCGCGGAGGCCGGTCTGATTCGCTCTTTCGCGGGGCGCGACATACCCTTTCGTAAGCGAAGTATTAACCGCAACTGGCACGCCTGTTGCATCGCACCATTCGGCATGCGCACGGCGGAATGGCCGCAGCGATCACAGTTCGACGTAACTTCGTAAGAGAGGCGAAATGACCAAGTACAAGTTGGAGTATATCTGGCTCGACGGCTATACCCCTGTTCCGAACCTCCGCGGAAAGACCCAGATCAAGGAATTCGACTCCTTCCCTTCGCTCGATGAACTGCCTCTGTGGGGCTTCGACGGTTCCTCGACGATGCAGGCCGAAGGTCACAGCTCCGACTGCGTGCTGAAGCCGGTCGCCGTCTATCCCGATCCGGCCCGCAAGAACGGCGTGCTCGTCATGTGCGAAGTCATGATGCCCGACGGCGTCACCCCGCATTCGACGAACAGCCGCGCGACCATCCTCGACGACGAGGGCGCCTGGTTCGGCTTCGAGCAGGAATACTTCTTCTACAAGGACGGCCGCCCTCTCGGCTTCCCGGAGCATGGCTATCCCTCGCCGCAGGGCCCGTACTACACCGGCGTCGGCTACAAGAACGTCGGCGACGTTGCCCGCACGATCGTCGAGGAGCATCTCGAGCTCTGCCTCGAGGCCGGCATCAACCATGAAGGCATCAACGCCGAGGTGGCCAAGGGCCAGTGGGAATTCCAGATCTTCGGCAAGGGCTCGAAGAAGGCCGCGGACCAGATCTGGATGGCGCGCTACCTGCTGCTGCGCCTGTGCGAGAAGTATTGCATCGACGTCGAGTTCCACTGCAAGCCGCTGGGCGACACGGACTGGAACGGTTCGGGCATGCACTGCAACTTCTCGACCACCTTCATGCGCGAAGTCGGCGGCAAGGCCTATTTCGAGGCGCTGATGGCTGCCTTCGACAAGAACCTGATGGACCACATCGCCGTCTACGGCCCGGACAACGACAAGCGCCTGACCGGCAAGCACGAGACCGCGCCGTGGAACAAGTTCTCCTACGGCATCGCCGACCGCGGCGCGTCCATCCGCGTTCCGCACTCCTTCGTCAAGAACGACTACAAGGGCTATCTCGAGGATCGCCGCCCGAACTCGCAGGGCGACCCCTACCAGATCGCCTCCATCGTCCTGAAGACGATCTCGGAAGTTCCGACCGAGGCCTACAAGAAGGCCGCGGCCTGATTTAAGGAGCCGGCGTTCGCGCCGGCAGGCAAAGTCTCGACGGCCCGGCTGGCGACAGCCGGGCCGTTTCCGTTTCGGCGCCCAGGCGCGCTGGCAGAGGCTTCCCCCCTCTGCTAGCCTGCCGGCACATCGGAGCCGATCCCCATGCTGCAGCAGAACCAGGACAACTTGTCGGCCGCGTTCGACAGGCAGAAGGCTGCATTCGCCCGCGATCCCTTCCCTGACATCGACGCGCGCCGCGACAGGCTGCGCCGGCTGCTGGCGCTGACCGAGGACCATGAGGCGGAGTTTTGCGGTGCGATCGACGCCGATTTCGGCGGCCGCTCCGCGCACGAGACGCGCCTGGCGGAGATCATCGTCGTGCGCGCCGGCATCCGCCACGCGCTGTCGCACCTGTCGTCATGGATGGCGGACAAGCGCGTGCCCACCGCGATGCCCTTCTGGCCCGCCCGCAACAGGCTCGTGCCGCAGCCGCTCGGCGTGGTCGGTATCGTCTCGCCGTGGAACTATCCCTTCCAGCTCGCGCTGGCGCCAGCGACGGCAGCGCTTGCGGCCGGCAACCGCGTGCTGATCAAGCCATCCGAGCTCACTCCGCGCTTCTCGGACCTGCTCGCCTCGCTGGCAGCGCAGCATTTCGCCCCGGACGAGCTGGACGTGATCGTTGGCGGCCCGGATGTCGGCAAGGCCTTCGTCGCCCTGCCCTTCGACCACCTGCTCTTCACCGGCTCGACGACGGTCGGTCGCCAAGTGGCGGTCGCAGCAGCCGCCAACCTGACGCCAGTGACGCTGGAACTCGGCGGCAAGTCGCCGGCGATCTTCGATCCGAGCTGCAACCTCGACACGGCAGTCGCCAGCGTCGCCTACGGCAAGCTGCTCAATGCCGGCCAGACCTGCATCGCGCCCGACTATCTGATGGTGCCGAAGGGCCAGGGTGCGGCGATCGCCGGCAGGCTCGCGGGCGCGATGGCGAAGCTCTATCCAAGGATCGCCGACAATCCAGACTACACCGCGATCATCTCGGACCGGCATCACGCACGGCTGACCTCGCTGGTGGAGGAGGTCCGCGCGCGGGGCGCCGAGGTGATCGAGGTCAATCCGGCAGGCGAAAACTTCGGCAATACGCGAAAGCTCGCGCCCATGATCGTGCGCAACGCGCCATATGACACGCGGCTGATGCAGGAGGAGATTTTCGGCCCGGTCCTGCCGATCATCGAATACGGCGACGTCAGCGAGGCGATCGGCCATATCAACGGCCGCGACCGGCCGCTGGCGCTCTACTGGTTCGGCAAGGATAAGGCCGCTCGACGCAGGGTTCTGCGCGAGACGGTCTCAGGCGGCGTGACCATCAACGACTGCCTAATGCATATCGCCCAGGAGAACCAGCCCTTCGGCGGCGTCGGGCCGAGCGGCATGGGCGCCTATCACGGCGAATGGGGCTTCCGCACCTTCAGCAAGGAGAAGCCGGTCTTCGTGCAGTCACCGCTCGGCGCCGGCGGCATGATGCACCCGCCCTATGGCGCGACGTTCGAGCGAACGCTTCGCCTCTTCAAACTGATGACCTGAGGCATCGCCGGCGTTTGCGCTCGATCAATGCGCATGGCTCTCGTCCACCGTAGACAATTGCCACGGCTGAGGCCGGCAATCGAAACAGGTGTCATCATGAAAAGAACATTCGCAATGGCCGCCGCGCTCGCGGCGTTGCTGGCGACGGGCGCGGCGCAGGCCGCCGACCATCAGGTGCAGATGCTCAACAAGGGCGAAAAGGGGACGATGGTTTTCCAGCCCGACCTGATCATCGCCCAACCGGGCGACACGGTCACCTTCGTCCCTGTCGACAAGTCGCACGACGTACAGAGCATCAAGGACATGATCCCGGAGGGAGCGACCCCGTTCAAGGGCAAGCCGAACGAGCAGGTCACCATCACGGTCGACAAGGAAGGCGTCTACGGCGTCAAGTGCCTGCCGCACTACGCGATGGGAATGGTCGCGCTGATCGTGGTCGGCAAGCCGGTCAATCTTGAGCAGGCGAAGGCCGTGAAGCAGACGGGCATGGCGAAGAAGCGGTTCGAGGCGCTGTTCGCGGAAGTGCCGACGAACTGATTGCAGGCGCGGCGGGCAAGGCGTCACGACCCCGCCGCGAATCGTTCCCGCAAGGTGCGGCGCAGCACTTTGCCGTAGGCGTTCTTCGGCAGTTCTTCGAGGAAGAAGACGTGCTTCGGCTTCTTGAAGCGCGCGAGGTGGTCGCGGCAGAAGTCGAGCACGGCCGTCTCGGTCATGCCTGCGTCCGCCACCAGCGCGACGGCGACGGATTCTCCCCATTCGCTGTCGGGCAGTCCGAAGGCGATGACCTCGCGCACGGCCGGATGCGCCGCCAGCACGTCCTCGACCTCCTTGGGATAGATGTTGGTACCGCCGGAGATGATCGTGTCGTGCCGCCGGTCGAGCACTCGCAGCCGGCCGCCGGAATCGAAATGGCCGACGTCGCCGGTGTGCAGCCAGCCGCCCCTCAGCGCCTTCGCCGTCGCGTCCGGATTGCGCCAGTAGCCTTTCATGACGACATCGCCGCGCACGCAGATCTCACCGTCGCCGCCCAGCGGGACGTCACGGTCGTTCTCGTCGAGGATACGCACCTCGATGCCGCTGCGGACATAGCCGGCGGACACCAGCGTCTCGTCGTCGGCGCCGAGATGTGCAGCGCCCGGCAGATAGGAGATCGTCATCGGCGACTCCCCCTGCCCGTAGAGCTGATGGAAGATCGGGCCGAAGCGCGCGACCGCCGCGCGGATATGTTCGAGATGGATCGTCGCGCCGCCATAGATGACGCCGCGCAAGGAACCGATGCCGTCGCGCGGCGCGGCCTCCAGGAAGCGCACGATCATCGTTGGGGCGACGAAGGCGATGGCGGTGATGCGTTCCCGCGCGATCGTGTCGAACACTTCGTCCGGGCGGAAGTTGGCGCGGTCGTAGACGATGTTGAGCGCGCCGCGCGCCAGCGACGGGATGAGATAGAGGCCGCTGCCATGCGACAGCGGCGCGACATGCAGCACGCGGTCGCTCTCGACGAAGGCGAAGACATCGGCGAGGCAATTGACCGAGGCGGCGATGAGGTTGCGATGCGAAAGCGTCGCGCCCTTCGGCTTGCCCGTCGTGCCGGATGTGTAGAAGATCCAGGCCGGTTCGTCGGGATCGACCTCGGCGGGAACCGATGATCGAGGGGCAGGTTGAGGCATCGAAAAATCCTCGATCGCGATGATCCGAGGCTTTTCCTCTCCCTCAAGAGCAGCATCGAGGGCATCGACATGCTCCCGATGCGTGAAGATCAGCTTCGGCTCGGCATCGCCGGCGATCCATGCGACCTCGCGAGGGTGCAGCTTCGCATTGGTCGGCACGACCACCAGACCGGCTCGCATGATCGCCATCAACAGGACGGGGAACTCGAAGCCGTTCTTCAGGAAGACGAGCACGCGGTCGCCGCGGACACAGCCCTGGGCCGCCAGCCAGTCGCCGAGCGCGGCGCAGGTGAGATCGAACTCGCCATATGTAAGCCTGTTCTTACCATAAGATATGGCGCTCTCGTCTTTCCGGCGGCGAATGGCGTCGGCGAGCATCGAATAGACGTTCATGGGACTTCACCTCTCCTCCCAGGCGAATGCCGCGCGGGATCGCTCCGCGCGAAGCAGCCTGACTATTCCTTGCGAAGGGCGGATGCGCAACGTGCGGGGTCTGTAACCGTGGAGCGGCAGGCGGGCCACAGCTCCGCCCGCCTTCCGGACCGTCAGCTCGGCCGCGTCAGCACGCGGTTGCGCAGGATGCCGATGCCCTCGACCTCCAGTTCCACCGCGTCGCCGTGCTTGAGGAACTTCATATGCTCGAGGCCGCAACCATTGCCGACCGTGCCCGAGCCGAAGAACTCGCCGGGATAGATCGTCTCCGAACGCGAGACATGCGCGATCAGGTCCTCGAACTTCCAGTGCATGGTGGACGTGCTGCCGCGGCCCCACTCCTCGCCGTTGACGCGGCAGATCATGGTGAGGTTGTAGGGATCCTTCAGTTCGTCGGCGGTGACGAGGCAAGGGCCCATGGCGTTGCCGTAGTCGAAGTCCTTGCCCTTGGCCGGGCCGAGCTGGCCGCCCATTTCCTGCGTCTGCGCGTCGCGGGCGGAGAAGTCATTGAAGATGGTGTAGCCGTAAATGTGCTCGCGCGCCTTGTCCTTCGGAATGTCGACGCCTTTGGTGCCGACGTAGAAGCCGAATTCCAGCTCGAAATCCATCAGCGTGGAATAGCTTGGCCAGAGCACGTCCTGATCGGTGCCGATGACCGAGAAGCGGTTGGCCTTGTAGTAGATCGGCTGCTCGTAGAAGGTCTTGGGGATCGCGAAGACGCCCTTTTCCTCGAACTCCTTCATCGCCGCTTCGGGGTCCGGTGTCGCGTTGGCGCGGATGCGACGGACGGCGTTGAACGACTGCTTCAGGTGCGTCTCGAAGCAGAGGCAGTCACGCATCTGGATCGGCACCGGCACCGGGGCGAGCAGCCGTACGTCCTTGCGGGAGACGGCGTCGCCCTTGGCGGCCTTCTTCACCGTCTTTTTCGCCAGGTCGAGACCTTCCTCGCCGGCTTCGATGAGCGCCTGGATAGAGGCGAAGGCCGGGTAGCTCTTGCCGAACGCTTCCTTGTGCGCGTCGGCGAGATCGACGATCTTGCGATCGCCGTCCACCAGGGCGCCGGCGCGCGGCTTGCCCTTCTTCTGATATGTCACGAGCTTCATCGGTTTCCTCCCGTTGGTCGTCGCGCCGGCTCTTGTGCGCCGGCTAGGTTTGCGCTTTCGGCACATGGCTGTAGAGCAGCGCCGCCTTCATCAGCGCGACGAGATGCGTCGCGGTCGTCAGTTCGTCTTCGGGATCGCACCGTCCGCCCGACAGGCGGCTGATGCGCCCGGTATCGGCCATGGTGTAGACCATGACCCCGAGCATGGCCTGGTAGCCCCAGTTGATCTCCTCGATCGTGCGGTCGGGCATCGCCTGCTGCAGCGCCTCGATCACCTTGTAGGCGATCGGGTCGAAGAACTCGGCGACGACCTTGCGGTGGTGTGACTTGGGGTCTGAAACCTCCCGCGCGAGGATGCGGGCGTAGCTGGAGTTCTTTTCCGTGCTGCGCATGTGCAGGTTCGGTACCAGCACGGCCTTGACGATCATCTCCACCTTCCGGTCGCGCTCCGGCTCCATCTCGGCAAGCCGGAGGCCGGCGATGCGCTGGTCGATAATCATCGGCGCGCGCATTTCGAAGATGGCGCGGTAGAGGCCTTCCTTGCTGCCGAAATGGTAGTTGATCAGGGCGACGGGCACGTCGGCATGCAGCGCGATCTGGCGCACAGAGACACCGTCAAATCCATGATCGGCGAACTCGGCTTCGGCGGCATACAGAATCCGCATGCGCGTCGCCACAGAATTCCGCTGGGTCGCCTCGACGGCGATAACCTTCTGTTCCGGCTCTGTTTTCTGCGATTTCGGCATAGCTTTCCGCACGGCTTTCGGCCGCCCTCCCATGTGTTATTGAACGAGATATCAAAGTTCTTGTCAACTTGTTCAAATGCCGATACGTTCTCCGGATCGATCGGATGGCGGGGAGAGAGCCGTCCGTTCTGAACAGGGAGGATTTGCATGTATCGCACTCTATTGTCGGGCGGTGTGGCGGCTGTGGCGCTTGCCGTGGCCTCGGCGCCCGCATTCTCGCAGGAAACGATCAACCTGACCGCCGCAGCAGGACATCCCGAGGTGTTTCTCTGGGTGAAGCATATCAAGGAGACCTTTATCCCGACGGTCGATGCCGAGCTCGCCAAGACCGGCAAGGTGAAGATCAACTGGACGCAGGGCTACGGCGGCACCATCGTCAAGCTCGGCTCCGAGGTCGAGGCGTTCCAGCAGGGCATCATCGATGTCGGCCAGATGAGCGGCGTGTTCAATCCGGCCACGATGGGCCTGTTGAACCTGACCTATGCGATGCCCTTCGGCCCGCCCGATGCGCGCGGAGTCACCGCCGCCGTCGAGAAGGCGCTGATGGAGACCGAAGGCGCGCTGCAGAAGCTGGAGGAGGCGACCGGCGTCGTCTATATCGGCGGCGGGATCGCCATCGACGACTATAACATCGCCTCCACCAAGGCGCTGACCAAGATCGCCGACATGAACGGCGTCAAGCTGGGCGGCGCCGGCCCGAACCTTGCCTGGCTCGCCGGCACCGGCGCGGTCGGCGTGCAGGGCAGCTACGTCACCTTCTACAACGACATCAAGACCGGCGTGTATGACGGCAACATCGGCTGGATGACGGCGAACGTGCCGGCCAAGCTCTACGAGGTCGCGCCCAACTGGAACCAGACGCATTTCGGCGCGATGTATATCGGCGGCATGGGCGTGTCGAAAATGCAGTGGGACACGTTCTCGGACGAGACCAAGGCCGCGTTCCGCACCGCCGCCACCGCCTACACCAAGGCCTATTTCGACGAGCAGGAGGCCCGCTACGAGGCGGCCAAGAAGACGCTGGTCGATGGCGGCGGCAAGATCGTCGAGTTCGATCCTGCCGAGCGCAGCACCTGGATCAAGGGACTGCCGAACCCGACGGCCGCCTGGGCCAAGGCGGCGGAGGCGCGCGGCGAGCCGGCCAAGAAAGTGCTCGAAGCCTATCGCGACAACCTCAAGGCAGCGGGCTTCACCTTCGAGCGCGACTACCTCGCCGAATGACGTAGCCGCCCGGCTCCCCGCGGGCCGGGCGTTTTCACCAGAGGAACATCGAGATGGCTGACGAGGCCGCAATTCCGCGCGACGACGCGCCACCTCCTCGTGCACCCAGCGGGTCGTTCGCCCGCGTGATCGGCGTGATGAACGCCGTGGGAACGCTCTGGATCATCCTGCTGATGCTGCTGATCAATGCCGACATCTTCGGCCGCAGCTTCCTGAATCATCCGATCGCCGGAGTGCCCGAGCTCGTGGCCTTCTCGATCGTCGGCATCGTGTTCCTGCAGCTCGCCCACACGCTGCGCTCCGGCGCCATGACGCGCTCCGACGTCCTGCTGAACGTCCTCGAACGCCGCGCCCCGCGCGCCCGCTTCACGCTCTTGTCGATCTTCCATCTGGTCGGCGGCTTGCTGATGCTGATGATCGCCTGGAAATTCTGGCCGAGCGTGGTCGCGGCCTGGCTGTATCCCGAACGCAACTTCATGGGCAATCCGGGTTTCTTCACCATCCCGCAATGGCCCCTCTTCATGCTTGTCTTCCTGGGCATTGTGGCGACCGCGATCCAGTTCCTGCTCCTGTCGTGGAATGACCTCCGTTCCGCCCGGGAGATCGCATCATGAGCGGCGTCGGCATAGCCTTCCTTTCGATCGCAGCCATGCTGGTCCTGATCTATTCGGGCATGCATGTCGCCATAGCGCTGATCCTGCTTTCCTTCTGCGGCGTGTGGATCCTGCGCGGCAATTTCGACATCGCCTCCAATATGCTGGTCCTCGCCTTCAAGGACTCGATCAGCGACTATCTCTTCGGTGTCGTGCCGCTGTTCGTCCTGATGGGCCTGCTGGTCGCCGTCGCAGGCATCGGCCGCGACACGTTCGAGGTCGCCGCGCAAGTCTTCCGCCGCGTCCTTGGCGGGCTTGGCATCGCGACGGTCGCGGCCAACGCGGTCTTCGCCGCGATCACCGGCATCTCCATCGCCTCCGCCGCCGTGTTCACCAAGGTCGCCGTGCCGGAGATGATCCGCCACGGCTACACGGCGCGCTTCGCTGTCGGCGTGGTGGCGGGCTCCTCGGTGCTCGGCATGCTGATCCCGCCGAGCCTGCTTTTCATCCTCTACGGCGTGCTGACGGAGCAATCGGTCGGCTCGCTGTTCATCGCCGGCGTCATCCCCGGCGTACTGCTGTCGCTCATCTACTGCGCCGGCATCTTCGCGATGGGCCGCTGGTGGCCCTCCTTCATCGGCGGGCGGAAAGCGGACAGCTACGACACGGCGAACGACATGAGCCTCGGCGAGATGGCCAACAAGCTTGCGCCGATCGTGATCCTGATCGCCCTGGTGCTCGGCGGCATCTATGGCGGCTTCTTCACGCCGACCGAAGCGGGCGCCGCCGGCGCGCTCGGCGCGCTGCTGATCTCGCTCGCCAAGCAGCGGCTGACCTGGGCGAGCTTCTGGCAGGTGCTGGTGCAGACCGGGCACACGACCTCGTCGATCTGTTTCTTGATCATCGGCGCGAGCCTCTATTCGCGCATGCTCGCCATGTCGGGCATGCCTGGCTGGCTCGGGACATTCGTGGTGGAGTCGGGACTTGGCGTCACCGGCATCGTGATCGCGCTGATGATGGTGGTGATCCTGCTCGGCACGATCCTCGACTCGGCCTCGATCATGCTCCTCACATTGCCGATCGCGATCCCGATCCTGACCGGCATGAGCGTCGACCTGATCTGGCTCGGCGTTCTGATGATCCTCTCCGTCGAGATCGGCCTGCTCACCCCACCCTTCGGCATCGCCGTCTTCGTCGTGAAGGCAACACTGGGACCCGACAGCGAGGTCACGCTCAACGACATCTTCGCGGGCGCCTTCCCCTTCGCCGCGATGATGTTCCTCGTCCTGGTGCTCGTCTTCCTGTTCCCGTGGCTTGCCACAGCCCTCGTCTAGGAGAAACACAATGGCCAAATGGCAATTCACCAAAGGCATGCACGACCTCGGTAACGGCTGCTATGCCTACCTGTTGCCGGACGGCAGCTGGGGCTGGTCGAATGCGGGTCTGATCGTGGACGGCGACGCGACGCTTATGGTCGACACGCTGTTCGACCTCAAGCTCACCGCAGAGATGCTCGAAACCTATCGCGCCTCGATCCCTGCCGCGAAGTCGATCGACGTGCTGGTCAATACGCATGCCGACGGCGACCATACCTTCGGCAACCAGCTCGTCGAAGGCGCACGTATCATCGGCACGCAAGGGACGGTCACCGACTTCGCCCGCTTCGATCCGACCGTCGTGCAGAACATCTGCCTCAACGCGGAGCAGTTCGGCAGCGCCGGCGTCTTCATGCGCGAGTGCTTTCGGCCGTTCGATTTTTCCAGGATCACGCTCACGCCGCCGACAGAAACCTTCTCGGGCACGCTCGACCTCATGGTCGGATCCAAGAAGGTCCAGCTCATCGAGGTCGGACCGTCGCATTCGCTGGGCGATGCGCTGATCTACGTGCCGGACGACAAGGTGCTCTACACAGGCGATATCCTGTTCACCGGCGGCACGCCGATCGCATGGTACGGACCGGTCAATCGCTGGATCGACGTCTGCGACAGGGTGCTGAACATGGATGTCGAGACGATCGTCGCCGGCCATGGCCCGATCTCGACCAAGGACGACGTGCGCGAGATGCGGGACTACCTGCAGCATGTGAGCGACGAAGCGCGACCGCTCTGGGAGCAGGGCATGGACTATCTCGAGGCGTCGTACAAGATCGACCTCGGCAAATACCGGGACCGGGAAGACGCCGAGCGCGTGGTGGTCACCGTGCAGACGCTGTTCGACGATTTTGCCGATGCGCCGCAGCGGCCGGTGCGCGCGCCGATCCCCTATTTCGCCGAGATGAAGGGCTTCCGGCACCATCTCGGCCGCGGCCCCGTGCATGAGGCCTATTGCAAGGCCTGCGGCATTGAGCAGGGCTTTCGCGCCCGCGAAGCGAAATAAGCTGGTTTGAAGCGCTCAGCCACGCGGGAACGCGTGAGTGCGCAGGACGGCGATGCGGCCGTGATCGCCCTTCGCCACCTTCGTTTCCGGCGGCACGTCGAGCTCCACCAGGGAGCCGTCGGACAGCGACGCCAGGAGACGCCGGCCATCGGGCCGGTCGATGACGCGTGAGACCACGGCCGGGATGGACCCGGCCGTATTCCATTCCAGGTCGGCGGGCCGGACGAAGATCTCGACCGATCCGTCCTCGACGCCGGGCAGCTCGATAACGCCTCCGGCCACCTGCGCCCTTCCATGAGACGCGACGGCTTCAAGCCGGTGCGCGTCGCCCAGGAAGCGCGTGACGAAGGGCGAGTTCGGCTGCCGGCAGACCTCTTCCGGTGTGCCCTGCTGGACGATCTTTCCCTGGTCCAGGATGACCACGCGGTCGGCCAGATCCAGCGCCTCTTCCTGATCGTGCGTGACGAAGAGTGTGGTGATGCCGAGTTCGTCATGGATCTCGCGCAGCCAGCGGCGCAGGTCGCGCCGCACATTTGCGTCGAGCGCGCCGAATGGTTCGTCGAGCAAGAGCACCTTCGGATCGACGGCGAGCGAGCGCGCAAGCGCCACGCGCTGGCGCTGGCCGCCGGAGATCTGCGACGGGAACCGGTTGCCCAGGCCGGAGAGCTTCACGAGCACGAGGAGGTCGTTGACGCGCGCCTCGATCTCGGCCCCGCTGCGCTTGCGCTTTGAGACCTTCATGCCGAAGGCGATGTTCTCGGCCACCGTCATATGCGGGAAAAGGGCATAGTGCTGGAACACGAAGCCGACGCCGCGATCGCGCACCGGTATGTCGGTGGCATCCTGCTCGCCGAACAGGATGCGTCCACCGTCGGCATATTCGAGGCCGGCGACCATGCGCAGGATCGTCGTCTTGCCGGAGCCGGACGGACCAAGCAGCGCAACCAGCTCGCCGCTGCCGATCTCGAGCGAGACGCCGCGTACGGCGCGGAACGTGTCGAAGGTCTTCACCACATTGTCGAGCGTGATCTTCATGCCTTCGCTCCCTGTTCGGCGACGACGGGGCCGGCGAGCGCCGGGCGTCCCGCCCGGCCGGCGCCCCGGCGTTCGAGAATGACCTTGGCCACGATCGTGACGAGCGCGAGCGCGGTCAGGATGGACGCCGCCGCGAAGGCGCCCGCCGTCTGGTAGTCGTGATAGAGCAGCTCGATGTGCAGCGGCAGCGTATTGGTCTGGCCGCGGATGTTGCCCGACACGACCGAGACCGCGCCGAACTCGCCCATGACGCGGGCATTGCACAGCACCACGCCGTAGAGCAGCGCCCAGCGGATGTTGGGCAGCGTCACGGAGAAGAAAGTGCGCCAGCCCGACGCACCAAGCGACGTGGCCGCCTCCTCAAGGTCCCGCCCTTGCGCCTGCATGAGCGGAATGAGCTCACGCGCGACGAAGGGCGCGGTGACGAACATCGAGGCGAGCACGATGCCCGGCAGCGCGAAAAGGATCTTGATGTCCGCCGACTGAAGCGCCGGGCCGAACAGACCCTGCAGTCCATAGACGAAGAGATAGGCGACGCCGGCCACGATCGGCGAGATCGAGAAGGGGATCTCGATGATGACGGTGAGCAGGCGCTTGCCGGGAAAATCGAACTTGGTGATCGCCCATGCGGCCGCGACGCCGAAGGCGGTGTTGACCGGAACGGCGATGAGCGCCGTCACGACCGTGAGCATGATCGCATGCCGCGTGTCGGGATGCGTGATGGTGGCCGCATAGGCCGACCAGCCGGCGGAAAAGGCCTGGACGAAGATCACCACCAGCGGGGCGAGCACCAGAACCGCGCCGACGCCCAGCACGAAGCCGATCAGGCTGCGGCGGACGGCGGGGCTGTCGCCGATGCGCGGCGGCTTCTTGCGAATGGGTGCGGCGCTCATGTCACGACCTCTGCGTATAGCGCAGCGCGCGCGACTGAAGGAGGTTCGTCACGGCGAGCATGACGAAGGCAGCGATGAGCATGACGGAGGCGATCGCTGCGGCCGCCTGGTAGTCGTATTCCTCCAGCCGGATAAAGGCGAGCAGCGCGGTGATCTCGGTCTCGAACGGCTGATTGCCGGCGATGAAGATGATGGCGCCGAACTCGCCAAGGCTGCGGGCAAAGGCAAGCGACACACCCGCGAGCAGCGCCGGCGTCAGCAGCGGCAGGATCACCCGCCGGAAGATCTCGCTGTCCGTCCCGCCGAGCGACTGGGCCGCCTCCTCCAGCGCCGGATCGAGATCCTCGAGCACCGGCTGCACCGTGCGCACGATGAAAGGCAGGCTGGTGAACGCCATCGCGATCATGATGCCGAGCGGCGTGTAGGCGACCTGCACGCCGATGCGGTCGAAGAAGAAGCCGAACCAGCCGCCGGGTGCGAACAGCGTCGTGAGCGCGATGCCGGCGACCGCCGTCGGCAGCGCAAAGGGAAGGTCGACGATCGCGTCGACCAGCCGCTTGCCGGGAAAGGAGTAGCGGACCAGCACCCAGGCGAGCGCGACGCCGAAGACGACGTTGAAGGCAGTGGCCGCGGCGGCCGACAGCACCGTCACACGGTAGCTCGCCACGGCGCGGCCGGAGGAGATGATGCGCCAGTAGTCCTCGAACCCGAGGCTGCCCGCCTTCACGACCAGCGCGCCGAGCGGCAACAGCACGATCAGCCCCACGTAGAAGAGGGTGATGCCGAGCGACAGGTGGAACCCGGGCAGAACGCGTCGTCTCAAACCAGATATCCCGAACAGGAAAAGGGCCGGCGGAGATGTAGCCGCCGGCCCGCGATGGCGAAACCTATTATTCAGCGCTCGCCGTAGATCTGGTCAAGCAGTCCGCCGGAAGCGAAGTGCTCTTCCTGAACCTTGGCCCAGCCGCCGAAAACGTCGTCTACCGTTACAAGCCGGATGTCAGGGAACTGATCCTTGAACTTGGCAGCAACAGCCTCGTCGTTGACGCGATGGCCTCTCTCGGCGGCGATCGTCTGGCCTTCCGGTGAATAGAGGAAGTCCAGATAGGTCTTGGCGAGATCACGAGTGCCGTGCTTGTCGACCACCCTGTCGACGATGGCGACAGGAAACTCCGCCAGAAGGCTGACCGAAGGAACGACCAGGTCGAACTTGTCCTCGCCGAACTCCTTCGCGATGCCGCGAGTCTCCGCCTCGAAGGTGATCAGCACGTCGCCGATATTGCGCTCGACAAAGGTCGTGGTCGCGGCGCGGCCACCGGTGTCGAACACCGGGACGTTGGCGAAGATCTTCTTGACGAACTCGGTGACCTTGGCCTGATCGTCGCCAAACTTCTCCTTCGCGTAGGCCGTCGCAGCGAGATAGGTGTAGCGCGCATTGCCGGAGGTCTTCGGATTGGGGAAGATGACCTTCACGTCGTCGCGGACGAGGTCGCCCCAGTCCTTGATGCCCTTGGGATTGCCTTCGCGCACGAGGAAGGACGGCATCGAATAGAAGGGCGAGGACTGGTTGGGAAAGTCGGCCTGCCAGTCGTCGGACACGAAGCCGTTCTTCACCAGGAAATCGATGTCGGTGACCTGGTTGAAGGTGACGACGTCGGCCTCGAGGCCTTCAACGATGGCACGGGCCTGCTTCGACGTTCCGGCATGCGACTGATCGATCGTCACGCCCGGGTGCTTGGCGACGAAAGCCTCGTTCACCTGTGCGAAGAGTTCGCGCGCGATGTCGTAGGACGCGTTGAGGAGCTTGTTCGGCTCCTGCGCGGCCGCGGGAGAAAGCAGAAGCGCGAGCGCGGCGCCGACAAGGAGAAGTCTTTTCATCTGTTGCCATCCGACTGAGAGAGTGTAGCCGGAAAATAGACGAGCCGCGCGAGAAGCCGGAGAGACACCACGCTAAGTTACATTCAGCAGCGGAACATTCTTCCTCAAACCAGGGATCGAATGAGATTTGTTTTTCAAAATCCCATGCTGCCTACGCCGGGATGGAAAGACATGCCATCGAACGGCGCATTCGCGATACGTTATGCTCACCCGGCGCGGTAAGGCGGCTTACGTCCTCTTGCCCCAGCCGCCGCCATTGGCGGTGTGGATCAGGATCTCGTCACCCGGCATGATCACGCAGCCGCTGACGAAGGAGTAGTCCTCGCGGCCGCCGTCCTTGCGGACCACGGAAATGCCGTTCGTGTCGCCATTGGCCCCGCCGGCCGAGCCCCAGACGGGAATGCGATTGCGGCTGTAGCCGGCCGACAGCACCGCCGGCGCGCGCGGCTGCAGCGATGCCGACAGGCCGCGCCCACCCTTGTGCAGGCTGGTTTCATCGGTGATCTCGTTGAGCCTGCGATAGCCGACGTCGATCCCGTACCGCGCCTCGCAGATTTCGACCGGACAGTTGAACGTGTCGCCGTGGCCGGTCGAATACATCGCATCGAGCCCGTCACGCGTCGCCGTCGCGCCCCAGCCGCCCATCTGCGGCTCGACCATGGTGTAACGGCGGCCGGTATCGGGATGTAGACCTGCCAGCACCGTTCCGCAGATCGAGGCGAAATGGCCGGCCGGCAGTTTGTCCGGCTGCGGTTCCGCCATGCGACGGCAGAGCATGTCGTAGAGCCGCATCCGCGTCTCGAAATAGTAGCCATGCGGCGCCGTTCCCCGGACATCGAAGATCGTACCGGGCTCTGTGATAACTTCAAGCGGGCGGAACGAGCCCGAATTAGCGAACAGCGTCGGGTCGGTCAGCCCCTTGAACAGCGTCTGGCAGACGATCACCGCGCCATCGCGCGCGGTGTTGTAAGGCGCGGCGCGCTGCGCCGGATTGCCGCGCAGATCGACCGTGAACGTCTCGTCGGTGATCATGACCGTCGCGTGCCAGACCGCGCCGTCGTCCTGCTCTTCCTCGACCGTGAACGTGCCCTTCGGCAAGGCTTTCAGGCCGGCCCGTGCACGCCGCTCGCCTTCGACGAACAGCGCCTCGATGGCCCGGTGGTAGGCGTCGGCGCCATAGGTCTCGATCAGTTGCTTGATGCGCTGCTCCGCCTTGCGGCCAGCGGCAACCTGCGACCAGAGATCACCTTCGACGAACTCCGGCAGGCGGGAATTGACCATGATGATGTCGAACACCGAGCGGATCGGCTGACCGTTCTCGAACAGTTTTACCGCAGGCAGGCGCAGGCCTTCCTGGAACACTTCGGTGACGTCCACTGCCATCGATCCCGGCGTCTTGCCGCCAACGTCGTTCCAGTGTCCGACCGAAGCAGCCCAGGCGACGCAGGTGCCATCAGCGAACACGGGCTGCGCCACGATGACGTCGTTGAGATGGGTCACCCCGCCATAGGCCGGGTCGTTGGTGATGTAGCAGTCGCCATCGCGGATGTTGTCGAGCCCGTACATCTCGATGATGCGGTAGACCGCCTTGTCGAGCATGCCGATGAAGCTCGGTATGCCGGCGCCAGAGCTGACCAGATGGCCATGGCGGTCCATCACCCCGGTGCCCACGTCGAGCACCTCATAGATGATCGGGCTCATCGCGGTCTTCTTCAGCACCGCGAACATCTCGTCGGCGGCAGCGACCAGGCCGGACTGGATGACCGATGTGGTGATCGGGTCGACGGCTGGGGTATTTGTCATGGTCGTCAGTCCTTCACAGGCCGGTTTCGATGACGACCTTGCCATGCGCCGTGCGCGGCTGGCTGAGATAGTCGAACGCCTCGATGTATTTCTCCATCGGATAGACCCGGTCGATCGACGGCTTAAGCCGCCCGGCCGCCAGCATGTCGTAGACGAAGGCCTTGCCGCGCTCACACATCAGCGGATCCTCGACATAGTTGAACAGCGAATAGGGATGGAAGACGGCGTTCTTCTGGAACATGTCGACGAAAGGCAACGGCGGCCAGACGGTGTCCAGCGTGCCGTAGAAGTAGATGCGTGCGTTCTTCGCCAGTGCGGGGGCATACTGGTCGATCAGCCCTCCACCGACCGGATCGAACGCCATGGTCACGCCCTTGCCGCCGGTGATGTCGCGGATGCGCGCGGCGAGGTCTTCCTTGCCGGTGACGATGACATGGTCTGCGCCCATCGAGCGCAGATACTCCTCGTTTTCGGCGAAGCGCGTGGTGCCGATCATGGTGGCGCCGAGCAGGCGGCCGATCTCCAGCGAGGCGGCACCTGCCGTGCTGGTCGCCGCGGTCACGAGGACATGGCTGCCAGGGCCAACCGGCGTGACCTCCGCCAGCGGATAATAGGCGGTGAGATACTGCATCCAGATCGAGGCGCATTCGACCGCCGACAGGTTCGGCGGCGCCTTGGCGACGTAACGCGCATCGATCACCATCGATTCCGTGCTGGCGCCGCGGTTGTCGTAGAAATAGGGCAGCGTGGACACCCGCTCGCCGATCGAGAAGCCTTCCACGCCCGGCCCAATGGCGTCGATGATGCCCGCCGCCTCGATGCCGACGCGCGCGGGGAAACGCGGGAAGCTGAAGGAGTAGTTGTCCTTCATCAGGTCCATGTCGCCCCAGTTCAGCGCGAAGGCTTCGACCCTGAGCCGCACCTCGCCAGCACCTGGCTTCTCGAACGGCTCCTCGCCGAGGCGCAGCCCCTGATAGCCGGAATAGTCGTGGATGTGCCAGGCGCGGGGCATGTATGGTCCTTTCGCGAGTGCTGCTCAGACCTGCACGACGTGCAGGTCGCGCGGCAGGTCGGACAGGATCTCGGGACCGTCGGCGCGCAGGATGACGATCTCCTCCAGCCGGATGCCGAAGCGGCCGGGGAGATAAATGCCGGGCTCGATGGAGAACACCATGCCCTCCTCCAGCACCGCCTCGGAGGTGGCCGTGATGTAGGGCGGCTCGTGGCCGTCGATGCCCAGCCCATGGCCGGTACGGTGGACGAAGAACTCGCCATAGCCGGCATCCGCGATGACGTTGCGCGCCGCCGCGTCGACCTCTTTCGCAAGCACGCCGGGCTTCGCCGCCTTCAATGCCGCCTGCACGGCCTTCTCGACGATGCCGTGGATCTGGCCGTAGCCTTCCGGCGGCTGGCCGATGACGGCCATGCGGGTGATGTCGCTCGGGAAGCCGCCCTTGCGGCCGCCGATGTCGATGACGATCGCGTCGCCCTCGGCAAGCTTGCGCTCGCCCGTCTGGTGGTGCGGGAAGGCGCCGTTCGGCCCGCCGCCGACGATCCAGAAGGCGGGCGTCGCACCTTCGGAGGCGAAGTGGTCGCGGATGATCGCCGCGAGCTCCTTCTCGGTGATCCCCGGCTTGACGGAGGCGAACGCCTTCTGCATCGCGCGGTCGGCGATCGAGGCGTTCATCTTCAGCGCCTTGTATTCGGCAGCGTCCTTGCGCATGCGCAGCGCCCCGACCGTCTCGGGCGTGAACGCATGCGTTGCATCCGGCAGCGCACCGAGCAGCAGCAGCGCGAAGTCGGCGCGCATCGTCTCGTCGAGCGCGACCTTCTTCGCCGACGCGGCACCGACATCGGCAAGCGCGGCGGCGAGTGCCGCATCGGGACCCTCCGCGTCGGCCCAGGTGTGGAAGGCGATGTCGGTGGATTCGCGCGTTCCCTCGGCATTGAGCACCGGCATCAGGAACGCCTCGCGCTCCGGGCCGACCAGCAGCAGGCAGGGCCGCTCGTCGGGATGAGGATGGAAGCCGAGCAGCCAGTCCATGTGCGAGCCGGGCGCGACCGCGACGAGGTCCGTGCCGGTTGCCTTCATCCGCCCGCGCAACGCGGCGAGCCTCCCCTTGGTGTCGACGGTCATGGGTGAATGTCTCCTTGCTCTTCAATACTCATGGTGCGCGCCCCCTCCACCACTACGTGGTCCCCCTCCCCCGCTTCGCAGGGGAGGATTGGCGGCGGCACGGCCGCTCCGATCCTCCCCCGTTTACGGGGGAGGGGAACCGCCGAAGGCGGTGGAGGGGGCGCGTCACAAACCTCACGCCGCCTTGCGCGCCGGCTGCAGCGGCTCGGCCGGAACCACGATACGATTGCCGAAGATCTCGCCATCGTCGAAGCCGCCGAAGCGCGCGATCTCCTCCTCGGGCGGAGCCTCGGACGACCAGCGCCGGCTCGGCTTCCAGCCGCAATCGTGCTTCAGCACAGCGGCATACTCCGCCCGCTTGAGGGCGGCGATGGACGGGTCGATCACCGGCACGCCGAGCGCCTTTTCGACGTCGCGGTAGAAGCCGACCTCCAGCGTGCAGCCGAGGATGAGCGCCTCGGCGAACTCCTCCTCCACCGCCTTGCGCCCGGCCGCGATCAGCCGGCGTTCGGTCTCCGCATGATCCTTCTGGAAGTCGTCGACGCCGAGTTCGACATGATAGAAGCCGGAGAGGCGATGCTCGTGGCCGTGCTCGCGCACGGTCGAATGCATCTGGTGCACCCATTTGCGCCGCCCGACGATGACGCCGAACCGGTTCGACAGGCTGGCCGCGATCTCGCAGGAGGCGACGCAGGGCGCGGTGACGACCATGTCGCCAGACACCTCGCGCGCATCGTGCAGCGCCGTGTCGTAGAAGCAGCCGATCGCGAATGCGTCGAAGCCTTCCTTCGCCGCCGCGCGGGCGGCGCGGACGATGCCGCGCGTGACGATCGCCTCGTAGGAGCGGAACTCGATATGGGTGAAACCGCCCGTCGACGGCGGCAGCGAGGCGATGTGCACCTCGGTCTGCGGCAGCTTGTGCTGCCGCGCCATGTCGGCGAACACGTGGTCGTAGCCGGACGTTCCGACCGGATTGAGATACATGATCTTGAGCGGTCTGTCGGTCATGATGAAGTCTCCTCTTCTTCGAAACGCTGCAAACGCCCTCGCCTGCCCGGACTCCCCTGCCCGGGCAGCAGACATGTCGTGATCAGGCCTCGTAGCCGTAGACCTCGCGCGCCCGCTCGGGCGTGATCAGGCCGTTCTTCAGGTCTTCCGCGACCAGCTTGCGGTCGCGCTCCTTGGGATTGCCGATGCCGCCGCCGTTGCCGGTGACGACGCGGATCACATCATCCGTATGCGTCGTCAGGCCCGAAACGAAGGCGTAGCGCTGGTCCGTGCCGTCCTTGCCCAGGTAGCGGACATAGTTGCCCGTTCCCTCGTTGCCGCCGTCGAGCGCCCAG
The DNA here is from genome assembly GCF_900177325.1 of Mesorhizobium australicum. Lineage (NCBI taxonomy): Bacteria > Pseudomonadati > Pseudomonadota > Alphaproteobacteria > Hyphomicrobiales > Phyllobacteriaceae > Mesorhizobium > Mesorhizobium australicum. Next base: position 4,991,585 of record NZ_FXBL01000004.1, read on the forward strand.
GCGGGGAACTTCGAACGGGTGTAGCCCACGGTCAGGAAGCCGTTGTCGCCACGGATGCGGTAATCCATCACGATGCCGCGCCCGCCGCGATACTTGCCCTCGCCGCCCGGCTCCATGTTGAGCTCCATGCGGTCGACATAGAGGCCGTTGCGCGCCTCGTTGATCTCGGCCGGGCAATTGTAGGTCTCGCCGTGGAAACCGCAGAAGATGGCGCTGTTGCCGTCGCCGGTGCGGCTACCGCCCCACCCGCCGATCTGCGGCTCGATGATGGTATACTGCCGGCCCGTATCCGGATGGATGCCGCCGATGAACGTGCCGCAGACCGAGGCGAAGTGGCCGGCCGCCAGCCGGTCCGGCATATGCTGCGCGAGGCAGCGCCACATGATGTCGTACACGCGCAGCTCGATCTCGTAGTAGAAGCCGATCGGCGCCGGCTCCTTCGCCTCGAAGACCGAGCCAGGCCGCGTCAAGAGCCGGATCGGCCGGAACGAGCCCTCGTTGGCCGCCGAATAGGGATCGGTCAGCGACTTGAAGATCATCTGCGCCGACACCATCACGCCGTCGCGGCTGGTGTTGACCGGGTTCTTCGACTGGTCGGGATTGTCGCGCAGGTCGACGACGAACTCGGTGTCGGAGATGGTGATCTTCACGTTGAAGATGCGACCGTCGTCCTGCTCCTCGGAGAGCTCGAACGTGCCCTTGGGCAGCTTCGCCAGCTCCTTGAGCGACACCTGCTCGCCGAAATCCATGAACGAAGTCATGGCGTTCTCGAAGGTCTCGACGCCGTATTTTTCGGCGATCTCGACCAGCCGCTTCGCGCCGATGCGCACGGAGGCGATCGCCGCCCAGACGTCGCCTTCCAGCACGTCGGGCATGCGGGAATTGACCGTGATGATGTCCATCACCGAACGGATCGCCTCGCCCTTGGAGATGATCTTGATGGCCGGCAGGCGCAGGCCCTCCTGGAAGATCTCGGTCGCCTCGCCAGTGAGCGAGCCGGGCGCCATGCCGCCGACATCGGAATTGTGGGCAATGTTGGCGGTCCAGGCGATGATGCGCCCGCCGGCGAAAACAGGCATCATCACGATGATGTCGTTCAGATGCGTGACACCGCCGTAGTACGGATCGTTGGTGGCGAAGACGTCGCCCGGCTCGATGTCGCCGGGCTTGTCGAACTTCGCCACGACCACCTTCACCGCCTTGTCGAGCACGCCGACGAAGGCCGGGATGCCGGCGCCGGAGGAAGCGAGCGCACCCTTCGCGTCCGTTATGCCGGTGCCCATGTCGAGCACCTCGTAGATGATCGAGCTCATCGCCGTCTTCTTCATGACGGCGAACATCTCGTCGGCGGTCGCCTGCAGCGAGTTCTGGATGATCTCCAGCGTGATCGGGTCGTTGACCTTGGTCGTCATCTTGGCCTCCTCACGCCAGCTTGATGTGGATATTGCCGTAGCCGTCGATCTCGACGGCATTGCCCGGATGGATGACGACGGTAGTGCCCGGATCTTCCACGATCGCCGGGCCGGCGAAGGTCATGCCCGGCTCGAGCTTCGTGCCGTCGTAGATCGCCGCTTTCTTGACGCCCTCGAGTGCGTAGTCGACGTCGCGGTGGCCCTTCAGCGCGACGTCCGCCTTGGCGCCGGTCGGCTCGCGCTTCTTCATGGTAAGCTTGCCGACCTCCGCCGAGGCGACGAGATGGATGCCGACCATTTCGACCGGCGCATCGAGGCGGTAAGTGTATTCGCGCTCGTAGGTCTCGTGGAACGCCTTCTCGATCTCCGACAGACTGCCATCGGTGATCTTGCCGCCCTCGATCAGCACTTCGGTCGTGTGCTCCTGGTTCTGGTAACGGAACTTGCCGTAGCGCAGGAACCGGATCTTGGCCGGATCGACGCCCTCGGCAGCGAACTGGGCGCGCGCCCGGTCCTCGCTTTCGGCGAACACCGCCTCGATGCTCTCAGCGGCTCCCTTCTTGAGATCGGCCAGCTTTGTGACGAAGTAATCTCGGCGCAGGTCGGACATCATCATGCCCCAGGCCGAGAAGACCGAGGCGCCGGCGGGCACCACGACCTTCTTGACGCCGAGCTCCATTCCGAGCGCCACGCCGTGCATCGCCCCGCCGCCGCCGAACACCACGAGGGTGAAGTCGCGCGGATCGTGGCCGCGGTTGAGCGAAACCAGCTTCAGCGCATTGACCATGTTGTTGTTGGCGATGCGGATGATGCCGCGCGCCGCCTCGTCCACGGACACGCCGAGCCGGCCGGCAACCTCGCCGAGCGCCGCTTCCGTCGCCTTCATGTCGGCGATCACCTCGCCGCCGCAGAAATAGTCGCGGTTGATGCGGCCGAGCCAGAGATTGGCGTCGGTGGTCGTGGCCTTGGTGCCGCCGCGCCCGTAGGCTGCGGGTCCGGGCATCGCACCGGCCGATTGCGGGCCGACATGCAGCTTGCCGAAATCGTCGACCCAGGCGATCGAGCCGCCGCCATTGCCGATCTCGACCAGGTCGACCACCGGAACCATGATCGGATAGCCGGCGGAGGTGCGGTCGCGCTCGATCCAGTAGTCGGTCTTGATCTTGACCTCGCCTTCCTCGATCAGCGAGCACTTGGCCGTCGTGCCGCCGATGTCGAGCGCCAGGACGTTGGGTTCGCCGATCAGTTTGCCGAGTTCCGCCGCGCCCCAGAAGCCGGAGGCGGGACCGGACTCGACCATCGTAATCGGGATCTTCGACACGGATTCCAACGAGTCGACGCCGCAGTTGGACTGCATGATGTAGGGGCTGCCCTTGAGCCCCTGCTCCTTGAGACCACCGGCCAGGCGCGAGAGATAGCGCTCGGCCGTCGGCTGCACATAGGCCGACAGCACGGCGGTGTTGGTGCGCTCGTATTCGCGCCATTCGCGGGTGATCTGGTGGGACGCGACGACCGAGACCTCCGGCCAGAGCTTCTTGACGGCATCGATCACCGCCTGCTCATGCGCCATATTGGCGTAGGAATGCAGGAAGCAGATTGCGATCGCCTGCACACCCTCGGCCTTGAAGTCGTCGAGGATCGCCGGCAGGCCGGACAGGTCGAGCGGCTTCAGCTCCTCGCCCTTGTAGGACATGCGGCCCGGCAGTTCGCGGCGCAGGTAGCGCGGCACGAAGGGCTTCGGCTTCTCATAGTGCAGGTTGAAGAAGTCGGGGCGGTTGCCGCGCGCGATCTCCAGCGTGTCGCGGAAGCCTTCGGTGGTGATCAGCCCGACCTTGACGCCCTTGCGCTCGGTCAGCGCATTGATGACCACCGTGGTGCCGTGGGCGAGGAAGTCGACCTCCTTCGGATCGACACCGCCCTTGGCGAGCACGTTGAGCACGCCCTGCTCGAAATTGGGCGGCGTGGTGTCGGACTTGGCGGTGACGATGCGCGACTCGCCGGTCGTGTGGTTCGTCTCGAAACAGACGAGGTCGGTGAAGGTGCCGCCGACGTCAGTCGCGACCCGGATCGTGGTTTCGGCCATCACTCGGCTCCCTTCGCATCGAGTTCGTTGAGCAGCAGGCAGACCGCGCCGGGCAGCTTCAGCGCCTCGGCGGCCTGAACGCGCTCCGGCGTGTAGAAACCTGCCTCGTGCAGGCAGTTGATCGTGCCCTTCACCTCGCCGGCGACGATGATCGGCACGTTGATGACGCTTTCGCAGCCGAGCGACTTGATCAGTTCGTGGTCGTAGAAGACGTTCGCGATGTCCTCGATCGTGTTGGCGACGAAGGTGCGCTTTTCCTTGATCACCTGCCGCGACCAGTCGGTCTCGTTGGCGGGCTTGGTGCCGGAGACCGGATAGGCATCCGGCATGTTGGAGTAGATACGCCCGGCCATGCCGGTGCGGGAATCATGCGTCATCACGGTGAAGAGCTTCACGCCCACCACGTCGCGGGTGAGCTCGCACAGGGCGTCGAAGGCCTCCGTGGGCCCGTGCCCCTTGGCCAGCGCGGTGGTGAAGGCCGAGTAGTCAGGCATTTCCATTGGTGTCCTCCATGATTTTCTGGCGCAGGGCCGCCTCGGCCGCCGTGACGACGGGAACCGCGGCGATCAGCCGGCGCGTATAGGGATGCGAGGGAGCCTCGAAGATCGAGGCGGTAGAACCGATCTCGACGAGCCGGCCCTTTTCGAACACGGCGACGCGATCGGCGATGTTGCGCACGACCGAGAGGTCGTGGGTGATGAAGAGATAGGTCAGGCCGCGGCTCTGCCTGAGCTCCGCCAGGAGCTTCAGCACGCGCGCCTGCACCAGCACGTCGAGCGCCGAGGTCGGCTCGTCGAGCACGACCAGCTCCGACTGGCAGGCGAGCGCGCGCGCAATCGCCACGCGCTGGCGCTGACCGCCGGAGAGAGCCGCCGGCGCGCGCGTGCGGAAGTCGGCGGGCAGCCCGACCTCCTCCAGCAACTGGCCGGTGCGCTCCGCGCGGGCCGCACGCTCGCCGATGCCGTGCACGTCGAGCGCCAGCCTCAGCGACGCGCCGATGGTGCGGCGCGGGTTGAGCGAGGAGAGCGGGTTCTGCTGCACGAGCTGGATGGCGCGGCGATGCGCGAGGTCGCGCCGGGCAGGAAGCGCGGCGCCCTTGAAGGCGATCTCACCCAGCGTCTGCGGGTAGATGCCGAGGATCATGTTGGCGATGGTCGACTTGCCCGATCCGCTCTCGCCGACCACGGCGAGGCATTCGCCCTGCGCGACGTCGAAAGAAACGTCGTCCACAGCCTTCACCTCGCGGCCGGCGACATGGAAGGTCTTGGAGACGGAGCGCAGCGACAGGAGAGGCTGGATCATGATGCGCCCTCCGGCTCGCCATTTCCCTCATGCACCACGGTCGGCGCGAAATAGGCGTTCGACGCGTCGTCGATCTCCGGAATGCCTTCGCCGGTGATGCGCGGCACCGCGGCCAGCAGCGCCTGGGTGTAGGGATGGCGCGGGTCCTCGAACAAGGCCGCGGCAGATCCCTGTTCGGCGATGCGGCCCTTGTAGATGACGTAGACGCGGTCGGCGAACTCGCGCACCACGCCGAGATTGTGCGAGATGAACAGGACCGAGGTGCCATGCCGCTCGACCTGCTCGCGCATCAGCTTCAGCGTCTGCGCCTGCACCGTGACGTCGAGGGCCGTGCCCGGCTCGTCGGCGATCAGCAGGGACGGTTCATTGGCCAGCGCCATCGCGATCATGACGCGCTGGTTCATGCCGCCCGAGAGCTGGAAAGGATAGGATTCCAGAACGCGGGCCGGGTCCGGGATGGAAACATCGGCGAGCGCCTTTTCGGCGCGCATCTGCGCTTCCGCGGCAGTGATCGCCGGGTTGGCCCGCCGCAGCACCTCGTGGAACTGGGTGAACACTGGATAGACCGGATTGAGCGACGAGGTCGGGTCCTGGAAGATCATCGACATGCGCGTGCCGCGCAGTGCGTGGCGCTCGGCTTCGGAAAGCTTCGAAAGATCGCGACCTTCGAACTCGACCAGGCCGGAAAGGCGCGCCGACCGCAGCGACTGCAGAAGGCCAAGCACGATGCGGGCGGTGACCGACTTGCCGGAGCCGCTTTCGCCGACGAGAGCGACGCGCTCGCCCTTGTTGATGTGCAGCGAGATGCCATGCAGCACCTCGACCATGCCGGACCAGCTCTTGAAGCCGAGCTTGAGATCGCGGATGCGCAGAGTGGGGCCGCTCATTGCTCGGCCCCCAGGATCTCGCGTAGCGCGTCGCCGATGAGGTTGAAGCCGAACACCGCGACCAGGATCGCCAGGCCCGGGAACACGGTCAGCCACCAGGAGTCGGGCAGGTATTTCGCGCCTTCCGCGACCATCGAGCCGAGATCGGGCGTGGGCGGCTGGACGCCGAGGCCGAGGAAGGAGAGTGACGAGGCGATGAGGATGACGAAGCCGAAGTCGAGCGTCATCTTGGTGAGGATCGACGGCACGCAGTTCGGCAGGATCTCGCGGAACATCACGTGCAGCTTCGACGCGCCGATGATCTCGGCGGCGAGCACGTAGCCCTCCTCCTTCTCGGAGCGCGCGAGGTTGTAGACGAGGCGCGTGTACCAGGGCCACCACATGGCGGTGACCGCGATCATGCCGTTTGTCAGCGTCGGCTCCAGCAGGCCCATCATCGACATGGCGAGCACCAGCGGCGGGATGGACAGGAAGACATCGGTGATGCGCATCAGGACATATTCGGTCCAGCCGCCGAGATAGCCGGCGAAAAGGCCGATCGCGACGCCGATCGGCACCGCGATGGCGAGCACCACCACGCCGAGGATCAGCGAGATGCGATAGGCGTAGAGGATGCGCGAGAACAGGTCGCGGCCGACGAGATCGGTGCCGAAGATGTAGGGCCATTCCGGCGGCTTGTTGAAGTTGGCGAAGTCGACCACCGCGCCGCGGTGCAGCGGAAACGGCGCGATGAAATCCGCGAACACCGCCGACAGCACGACCAGCGCGACGAGGATCAGGCCGAGCAGCGAAAGCGGATTGCGCAGCAGGACGGCGAGGGTGCGATTCATGACGCCCTCTGCGAGTAACGGATGCGCGGGTTGATGAAGGCGATCAGGAGGTCGACGATCACGTTGACGATCAGGAACATGGCCGAGATGACCAGCACCGTGCCCACGATGGCGTTGAGGTCCTTGCGCAGGATGACCGCCACGCCGTAGCGCGACAGGCCCGGCCAGGCGAACACCGCCTCGACCAGGAAGGCGTTGCCGAGCATCGCCGCGAAGTCGAGGCCGATGATCGTCATCGACGGGATGAGCGAGGGCCGGAAGGCATAGCGCCAGGCGATGCGCTTCTCCGGGAAGCCGTAGGATTTCGCCATCTCGATATAGGGCCGTTCGTAGGTCTCCACCATGTTGGAACGCGTCAGCCGGGCGGCCTGCGCGATGCCGGCCAGCGCCAACGCAAAGGCGGGCAGGATGATGTGCCAAGCGGCGTTGCCGAACGCCCTGACATTGCCGGCGAGCAACGTATCGATCAGCAGGAACCCGGTCACCGGTGGGATGACGAAGGAATCCGCGATCCGGCCCGCGATCGGGAAGAGCGGGATGAAGAAGGCGAAGAGCAGCATGAAGATCACCGCCCAGACGAAGCTGGGCGCGGACACGCCGAGCAGCGTGACGATGCGCACCGAATGGTCGATCCAGGAGCCGCGATAGCGCGCCGAGAGCACGCCGAGCGGCAGCCCGAACAACACCATCATCAGGCCCGCAGCGAAGACCAGCTCAAGGGTCGCAGGCAGGAAGTCGGCGATGTCCCGCGTCACCGGGCGGTTGGTGTAAAGCGAGATGCCCAGGTCGCCGCGGGCGAGATCGGCGAGGAAGTAGCCGTATTGGAGGACGAACGGGTCATCGAGATGCAGCCGGTCGCGTAGCGCCGCGACAGCCTCCGCCGTGGCGTTGGGACCGAGCGCGATACGCGCAGGGTCGCCGGGGATCACCCGGGCGATGGCGAAGATCAGCAGGGAAACGCCGACCAGGACGATCAACGATGTTCCCAGCCGCTTCGCGAGGAGGCGGAGGACAGGCGGCATGGCGGATCCGCTCGGTTGGAGTAAATCCCCAGCCGACGACGCTTGCCGCCGGCCGGATGCGAGAGCGGCTCGGGCCGCTATTCGTTCATTTCCATCAGCCGGAAGGAAAAGCCGAAGCCCGAGAGGTTGAACGCCTTGGCGGGATCGGTCAGCGCCGGCACGCTCACCCGCTTCGACGCCGCGAACACGGCCACCTGATCGTAGGCGTAGATCGACGGAGCGATCTCGACCAGCCGCTTGTTCAGTGCCGAATAGGCTGCCGCACGGCCAGCCTCGTCCGCGATCGAACGGCCTTCGTCGAGATACTTGTCGACCTCGGCGTCCTGGAGATATTCCGGCGACTGCCAGGTGCCCTTCGCGCTCGAGTGATACATGCCGTAGAGCAGCGTGTCGGGATCGCCGGTGATCGACGCCACGAAGAGCTGCGAGATGTTCGGCGTGTTCTCGGGCTTCGACACCTGTTCGGAGAACAGCGCCCAGGGCAGCTTCTTGATCTCGGACTTGATGCCGATCTCGGCGAAGTTAGCCTGCATAAGCAGCGCGAAGCGTTCTTCGAGCGGCACCTCGCCGATCCAGGACAGTTCGAGATTGATGTCTTCCGGCTTGTATTTGCACTTCGCCAGATGCGCCTTGGCGGCTTCGAGGTCGCGCTTGTTGGCCATCTCGGCTGGGTTGGCGCCGAGCATGCCGACGAGGATCGCCCCGGTGGACGGCTTGCCCTGAGAGACGGTGTCGTTGATGGCGACCATCTTGATGCCGGCTTCGTAGTCGAAGGCATTGGCCAGCGCGAGGCGGCATTCGACGTCGTCGAGCGGCGCCTTGGTCGTGTTCATCTTGATGTAGAAGCCCGACGTGCCGGACTCCGTGAGGAGCTGGGCGCCGCTGGAGGCGAGCGACTTCAGCACTTCCGGCGGCAGCCACTGCGAGGAGATGTCGTGCTCGCCCTGCGCGATCAGAGTGCGCACGGTGGCGGCTTCAAGCCCATAGCGCAGGCGCACAGTGTCCGGCGCCTTGGCAGGCACGCCGAGGAAGTAGTCGGCGTTCTTCGCCATCACCGTTTCCTGCTGCGGATTGTGCGACGTGACCTTGTAGGCGCCGGAGCCGGCGTCGTTGGACGACAGGAACGCCTGGCCCCAATCCTTCATCTCGCCGTCGCCCGCGCCGAGATTGGCCAGAACCAGCTTCTTGTCGACGATCGGCAGCTTTACCAGCGAGGCCACGAACGGCGAATAGGGCCGGCTCAGCGTGAACTTCACGGTGCTCTCATCGACCGCCTCGACCTTCTCGACCACGTCGAAGAGATAGGTGAGGCCCTGGCCGAGCGCCTTGGTGCGCTCCAGCGAGAAGACCACGTCCTCCGCCGTAAACGGATTGCCGCTGTGGAATTTCACGCCGGGACGAAGCTTGAAGGTGTAGGCGTTGCCGTCGACCGTCCAGCTCTCCGCCAGGTGACCCTGATGCCCCGGCGCGCCCTGGTTCGGGATGACGAGCGTGTCATAGACGTTGAACATGAGGATGGAGTCGGCATAGTCGGAAGCCTTGCCGGGATCGAGCTCGCCGACGGCGACCTCGTCCAGCCTCAGCACGGTTTCGGCCGATGCCATGGTGGCCGTGGCCGCGGTCACCGCCGTCAGCGCGCTGGCGGCGACAAGCGCCGCGGCGAGTGTCTTCAGTATGTTCTTCATGATGACTTCCCCTTTTTTGCTTTGCTTGTGGTCTTGGTCTTAGGCTTGGGAGGCAGTTCGGACGCGGTCACCGCGCCCGGGTTGGACGAGCTGTTCGCCTCGTTGTCACGAAAGACGTCCATCGTGCAGGTGTGCAGGATCGTCGACGGCGTACTCGTATGGTTCCAGGAGGAATGAACCCGCCTGGACGGAAAATGGATCGAATCCCCGACGCCGAGCACATGCGTCTCGCCGTCGACCTCAACCGTGATCCCTCCTTCGAGCACGTAGAAAATCTCCTCGCCCTCGTGAGCAATCGGCTCGGAGCGGTAGCCGGGGGGCTCGTGGATGATGACGCTGTTGATGACGTTGCCCGGGAACGAGGTCGACAGCCTCTCGTAGACGAGGGAGTTGGAGCCGATCGCGTAGTGTGGGCGCTGGTCGTGCCGGGTGGTGGGGGCTATTACCCGAGGCTGCGACAGGAATTCGGACACCTGGAAGCCGAGCACGCGCGAGACGCTGACGAGGGAGGACAGCGACGGCGTGGTGATGCCGCGCTCGATCTGCGAGATGAAGCCCACCGACAGGCCCGCCCCGTCGGCGACTTCCTTCAACGTCAGTCCGAGCTCGCGACGGCGCGTGCGGAGTCGTTCCCCGAACGCATCGTGGTCCAAGCCGCGGACGCCGCCTTCTGCAGACTGGCTGTCCAACGTCCAATTCCCTGGTTTTAGTATTGCTAAAAATCTAGGGTCAGGATCGGCGCAGCGTCAAGCGAAAATTTTAGTCAGGCTAAAAAAGAGCCGGCGAATTTCTTCGCCGGCCCGTGACTGTTCAGGATTCGATGCGAAGGCCGCGACTTTCGGGAAAGGCGCGGCGGTGCAACATGTCAGACACGCTGCCGGACCCGCATCTTGATGTGCTTGGATTCGCGATAGGCCTCGATGCCCTCGCGACCGAGCTCGCGGCCGATGCCGCTCATCTTCCAGCCGCCGAACGGCGCCTGCAGCTCGCTGGTGTCGTTGACGTTGACGCCGACGGCGCCCGCCTCGATCTGCTCGGCCATCGACCAGGCACGCTCCAGATCGCCGGAATAGACATAGGATGCGAGGCCATAGGGCAACGAGTTGGCGATCGCCAGCGCCTCGCGGTCGTCAGCGACCGAACGGATCGCCGCGAGCGGGCCGAAGGTCTCCTCGGTGACGGCAAGCGCGCCATCCGGCACCTCGTCCACCAGCGCCGGCTCGAAGAAGAAGCCCCTGTCGTAGAGGCCGCCCTTCGGGGCGCTGCCGCCGGTGACGAGCTTCGCCCCGCGCCGCACGGCATCGTCAAGGTGGCGAGTGGTGCGGGCGCGCACGCTTTCGTTCAGCACCGGCCCGTAGAGCACGCCGGGCTCGACGCCGTGGCCGAGCTCGATCTTGCGCGTTTCGGCGGCCAACGCCTCCACGAAGCGGGCATGGATCGGCTTCGAGACGAGGATGCGGTTCACCGCGATGCAGATCTGGCCCATGTTGGAAAAGGAGCGCCGCGCCGCGGCGGCGGCCGCCTCCTCGATATCGGCGTCGTCCAGCACGATGAACGGGCTGTGGCCGCCGAGTTCCAGCGACATGCGCTTGAGCGTCGCCGCCCCTGCCCGCATGATCGACTGGCCCGCCGGCACAGACGCGGTCGCCGAGATCATGGCGATGCCGGGATGTTCGGCGAGTGCGGCGCCGACCTCCGGGCCGTTGCCTGGGATGTCGTTGAGCACGCCGGCAGGCAGGCCCGCATCGGCGAAACACTGCACGACCTGGCCGATCGCGAGCGGCGTCTCGTGCGGCGGCTTCACCACCAGGGTGCAGCCGGCGGCGAGCGACGGCGCCACCTTCCACGCATAGAGATCAACCGGATAGTTCCACGGCACGATGCCGCCGACGACGCCGACGGGCGCGGTCGTGACAAGGCTGCGGATGTCGGACCGCGAGGCCGGACGGATCGACCCGCCGAGCCGCCTGCCCTCTTCCGCGTAATAGCGGATGACCGTGACGCCGAAGAGGATTTCCTTCTTCGCGTCCGGGATCGGCTTGCCCTGCTCGCGCGTCAGCGTGTCGGCGATCGCCTCGACGCGTTCCTCGATCAGGTCCGCGGCGCGGTGAAGGATGCGCGCGCGCTCATCCGCATGGATGCCCCCCCATGCGGAGAGCGCGCGCGTGGCGGCCAGAACGGCGCGGTCAACATCCGCCCTTGCCGCGATGGAGCTCGTGCCGACGAGATCGCCGGTGGCTGGGTCCTTGATGTCGGCGCGCGTGCCGGCGATCGCATCGACCCAGGCGCCGTCGATGAACAGCTTGCGATCCATGGCGCTCACCGTGCCTTGAGCCGGGCCCAGAGCTGCTCGTAGTTCTCGTCGTTCTGCCGGTTGGCCTTTTCCTTCTCGGTCGTGTTGGGGCTGACCATGACGTGCGGATGGACGCCCTGCTTCACGAGCTTCTCGGCGGTCGAGGACACGATGGCGTGTGCGACGGCGATCGTCACCGAGGTCGAACTGGCGCCCACCGGCGATTCCAACCCGTCGATGTAGAGATTGGCATCGGCGCGCGGGATGCCGGTGTCGATGACGACGTCGGCGACCTCGAACAGGCGCTTGCCGGACGAATGGCGCGACGGCGTCGAGGTGGAATGCGGCAGCGAAGTTACGCCGATCAGCGTGATGCCGCGCTCCTTGCACTCCATGGCAATGTCCATGATCACGGCGTTGATGCCGGAATGCGAGAACAGGATCATCGTGTCGGCGGGGTCGATCTGGTGCGAGCGCAGGATCGCCTTGCCGTAACCTTCCTGGGCGTGGATGAAGCGGTACTGTCGCGCGCCCATGTCGCCCCAGACATGGTGGAACGAGATCATCGTGCTTTCGACTATCGGCCGGAAGCCGACGATGGTTCCGGTGCGCGGGAAGCTCTCAAGTGCGGGCAGCGCGCCGTGGCCGGTGCCGAAGGTGAAGGCGAGCTTGCCGGCGGCGATGGATTTGGCGCAGGCTTCCGCCGCCTTCTCGATGGCCGGTCCCTGGGTGGAGCGCACCGTTTCCAGCCGCTCCGAAAGCGTCTGGAAATAGCGGTCGATCAGCGTGGTCATGGTCTTTCCTTTCTTATGTCCTTGGCCGGCGACGCAGCGCGCGTCAGGCCGGCAGCGATGTCATCGCGTCGAGCGCGACATCGAAGAGTTCGGCCTCGGCGACATCCATGGCGGCGTCGTCGATCTTGGCCTGGCTGTGGGCGTCCACCGTGGCAACGCACAGCGTCGAGCAGCGGGCGCCGAGAATTCGGGCGGCGGTGAGCAGCGCCGAGGTCTCCATGTCGGTGCCGATCAGGCCCATCCGCTCGATGTCCTGCTTCAGCTTGCCGATCATCTCGCGGCGCGCGCCCGACAGGCCGAACATCTCGGTGTAGAAGCCGTCATAGGTGCCGTAGATGCCGGCATGCCAGGCGCGCTTCGACGCGGCCAGCTTCGCGCGCAGCACCGTGTTCAGCGTGAAGTCAGCGATGGCCGGGAAGCCCAGAGGGGCATAGGAGTTCGACGTGCCGTCCGCGCGCAGCGCGCCGTCCGCGAGCACGAAATCGCCGATCTTCGCCGGCGGGATCGCCATCGCGGTGCCGATGCGCAGGAAGTTGCGGATGCCGAGCGCGAAAAGCTCGTGCAGCACGATGGTGGCGATCGGCGCGCCCATGCCGAAGGCGGCGACGGTGACGCGCTTGCCGGCATAGGTGCCGGTGACCGTCTTCAGGCCCCGGTTCTCCTTGACGGAGTGGACGTTCGTCATCTTCGCGGCGAGACGCGGCACGCGGGCCGGATCGCCAACGAGGATGGCCGCCTCTCCTACTTCGTCTCTGCTGGCACCGATATACCAGGCGCTCGCGGCTTGTTCTTCGCTCATGTCATGCACTTTCATTCTGGTTCGCGACGCGCCCTGACAGCAGGGCATACGCCGCCTTATGGCCGGATTTGACGACCGCGACCGGATTGGTTTCCCCGCTGGCAAGCGCCGCGAGGGCACCGCCCGCAAATGTGTCTCCGGCTCCCGTAGGATCGGTGATGACGAGCGGTTCGGAAGGGACGAAGGTCGTGACGCCCTCGAACGTCACCTGCGCGCCGGCGCCGCCGCGGGTCTCGATCAGCATCAGGCCCGGTTTCGGCTTTGCACCGGCTTCGAAGGCGCGCCTCACGAACGCAGCCTCGGCCGCGCTGCAGCAGATGAGATCGGCGCGCGCGGCAAGCTCGGCCGCGAGGTCGGGCGTGACGGCGCGCGGATCGTCCTTGACCACCCAGCAGAGTTTCGCGGCGGGCGACAGCAGGCCCACCGCCTCGCGGGTCGCCGCTTTCGGCCCGACGGTGACGCATAGCCAATCGGCACCGGCGACGACGCCTCGCTGGCTGTCCGTCAGGACGAGGTGACCGGCGGATGCAGGATGGTAGAGGCAGAGACATCCGCCTTGCGGCTCGTAGGCGAGGATCGCCATCGGCGTGCGCTCGCCCTCGATCGCCGACACGCCGTCGGTCCGGATGCCGCGTTGCTCAAGCTGTCGCAGATAGCCCTCACCGGCCGGATCGTCGCCGATCCAGGTGACGGGCGTTGCGCCATCGATTCCGCCGGAGGCAAGCGCGGCCGCGACATAGGCGGGGCTGCCGCCAAGGCGCGGCCAAGCGTCCTCGGGCCTGGTCAGGATCGTCGTGGTGCGGCCGGGCGTGGGAATCCCGTCCAGCGTCATCACATGGTCGAGGCTGGCATAGCCGGGGATCGCGATGCGGGTCACGACAGCATCCCGATCGCTTCGTCCACGGACACGACACGCCCCATGTAGCGGTCGATGTCCTCCAGCGAGGCCTCGGCCAGGTGCGGCCGGTTGGAATTCGTCGCCTCGCGCGGCACCACCGGTTCGAACCCATTGGCGAAGGCATCCTGCGCGGTGGCACGGATGCAGACATTGGTCTTCACGCCGACGATGATCACCCGCTCCACCTTCTGCTCGGTCAGGAACAGGGCAAGGTCGGTGGCGAAGAACGCGCTGAAGCGGCGCTTGAGCACGAGGGTCTCGTTGTCTCCCTGCGGCCTGAACTCGCCGAAGAACTCGGCGTCGAAGGCCTGTTCGAGATGATGCAGCGGCAGCTTGCGCCATTCGAAGTCGTCGAAACCGGGCCGATGGCGCTCGACGGCGTGCACCACCACGGCCCCCGACGCCTTCGCCGCCGCCCGCAGCCGGCGGATCGGTTCGAGAACGTCTTCGACGCCCTTGTAGTAGTTCGGCTGCGACGGATCGAAGAAGGAGTTGATCACGTCGACGAGGATGAGAGCGGTCTTTTGCGTGTCGGTCATGGGTCAGGCTTTCAGGGCGCGGGCGCGGCGCGTGGCGATCGCCATAAAGGTCAGCACCACGATCACCATTGCATAAGGTAGTGTCTGGATCAGTTCGGCCGGGATGCCGCGCCCCTGGAGGCGGATCTGCAGGGCGTCGAAGAAGCCGAACAGCAGCGCGCAGAGCGCGGTCGGCCACGGCCGGTTGCGGCCGAAATAGAAGGCGGCGAGCGCGATGAAGCCGCGGCCGGCGGTGATGCCCTCGTTGAAGATGCCGACGACGCCGATCGAGAGATAGGCGCCGGCGAGGCCTGCCAGCAGGCCGGCGAAGACGGTCGAGGCATCGCGCAGCCGCAGCGGTGAGAGCCCCAGCGCACGCGACGCCTGCGGAGCAGCGCCCGCGGCGCGCAGACGCAGACCGAGACGCGTGCGACGCAGGAACCAGACCGTCACTGGAACAAGGATCCAGGCTGCCCAGGTGAGCGGGTCGTGGCCGGACAGGATGGCGCCGAGATAGGGGATGTCGGCGATGACAGGGATCTCGATGCGGGGAAGCCGGGCGACGTCGGGCAGCCGCAGCGTGCCGGAGCTGCCATAGGCGGTCTTGAGGAAGAAGCGGACGAGACCGGCGACGAGGATGTTGAAGCCGAGCCCGACGATGATCTCGTCGGCCTTGAGCCGCGTGACGCAGAGCGACATCAGGAGGCCGAGCAGCGCGCCGACGCCGGCCGCGCCCACCAGCGCGACACCCCAGCTGCCGGTCTGCGAGGCGAGGATGATCGCGATGAGGGCGCCGCCCAGCATCATGGAATCGAGGCCGATATTGACGATGCCGCCGATGCGGTTGATCAGCCCGCCGATCGCGGCCAGCAGCACCGGCGTCGTCATGACGATGGCCGAATGGAGGACGTTCTCGATCATGCCGCGCCCCTCTTCTTCGACATGATCCAGCCGAAGCGGGCGACGGCGAAGATCATGACCATGCCCTGCAGCACGTTGACGATCTCGATCGGCACGTCGCTGAAGAGCTGGATGGTCGCGCCCGATGCTGCGAGCGCCCCGAACAGGATCGCCGCAAGGAAGATGCCGATCGCGGAGCCGCGTCCGAGCAGCGCGACGGCGATGCCGGCGAAGCCGTAGCCGGGCGAGAAGCCGGAGACGAAGCGGCCGACATTGCCGAGCGCATGCACCGCGCCGGCAAGCCCGCCGATGGCCCCTGACAGGAGCATCATCTTGATGATGAGGCCGGGAACATCGATGCCGGACGCCGTGGCGAAGCGCGGATTGAGGCCAGCCAGCCGCGTCTCGAAACCAAGTGCGGTGCGCTTGCCCCAGAGCCAGTAGAGCAAAAGCAGCGCCACCGCGATCAGGAAACCGGCATTGAGTGTCGAGGGCGGCATCAGGCGCGGCAGGCGGGCGGCGGCGTCGACCATCGGCGTCGCCGAATTGGCGGAGCCGGGTGCCAGCAGCGGGCCGTTGACCAGGTAGGCCGTGAGGCTGATGGCGATGAAGTTGAGCATCAGCGTGGTGACGACCTCGTCCACGTCGAGACGGGCCTTGAGCACGCCGGGCACCAGCATCCAGAGCGAGCCGACGACGAGGCCGGCGGCAAGCGCCAGCGGCAGGAGGATGGCGGCGGGAAGGCCGACGAAGGTGAAGCCGACATAGGCGGCCGCCAGACCGCCGACATAGACGCATCCCTCGACGCCGACATTGAAGGCCCCGGCGCGGAAGGCGATGGCCGTGGCGAGGCCGGTCAGCATCAGCGGCGTCGCAGCCGAAAGGGTGGCGGCGACGCGGCGCGTTCCGCCGAAGGATTCGACGATCAGCAGGCGATAGACCTCGACCGGGTTATGGCCGGCCAACGCAAGCAGGATCGCAGTGCCCGCAAAGGCGAGCACCAGCGCCAAGGCAATCGCCAGCGCGGCCTGCAGACGACCGGAAGGCTGTTCGGCAGCGACGGTGCTCATGCGGCAAGCCCTCCGAGCATCAGGCGGCCGATCTCGTCGATGCGCGCCGAGCCGCGCGACACTTCGCCGGTCGCCTTGCCGCCATAGAGGACGACGATGCGATCCGAGAGCGTGATGAGTTCGTCGAGCTCCTCGGAAATGAGCAGCACCGCGCCGCCCTTGTCGCGGAAGTCGAGCAGGCATTGATGGATGAAGGCGATGCCGCGGATGTCGACGCCTCGCGTCGGCTGGCAGGCGAGCAGCACCTTCGGATTTCCGTCGAGCTCACGCCCGACGGCGACGCGCTGCTGGTTGCCGCCGGACAGGCTGGAGGCGGGAAGCTGGGAGGACGAGCGCTTGACGCCGAAGCGGTCGAGCATCGTCTCGACATGGGTTGCAATCGCACGGCGCTTGAGAAAGCCGGACGACGAGAATTCCGGCCGGCGATGATGCCCGGCAATCGCGTTCTCGGCGATCGGCGCGACGAGGCACAGGCCCTCATGCGCGCGGTCGGGACTGAGATAGGCGAGGCCCGCGAGACGCCGGGCACTGAGCGGCAGCGACGAGATGTCGAGCCCGTCGATCCTGATTGCGCCAGCACTCGCCTGGCGCAGGCCGGTGACGATGCCGGAAAGCTCGTCCTGGCCGTTGCCCGCGACGCCGGCGATGCCGACGATCTCGCCGGCGCGCACGGTGAGGTCCAGTGCATCGAGGCCGGCGGTGCCGCGGCCGGGACGGGCGGAGATGCCGGAGAGTTCGAGAACCGGCTTGCCGGCGGCGCTCTCCCGCGCGGAAGGCCGCGCCAGGATCTCGCCGATCATCAGCTCGGCCAGCTTGCCCTTGTCGGCCTCCGAGGCAGGCAGGCTTGCGACGACCTTGCCGGTGCGGATCACCGTGATGTCGTTGGCGAGCGCCAGCACCTCGTCGAGCTTGTGGCTGATGAACAGGATGGTCCGCCCTTCCTCGCGCAGCTTCTTCAGCAGCGTGATGAGCTCGCGCACCTGGGCAGGAGCAAGCACGGCCGTCGGCTCGTCGAGGATCAGCACGTCGGCGCCGCGATAAAGCAGGCGCAGGATCTCGACGATCTGGCGCAGGTGAACCGGCGCCTCTTCCTCCGGCACGTCCCAGTCCACCGTGACACCAGCGAGCTTCTCCAGGCGGCGCGCCTCGGCGAGAGCGGTGTCGCGGTCGATCCTGCCGAGGCCGCCGACCGGTTCCTTGGCGAGGATCAGGTTCTCGAGCAAAGTGAGCCCCGGCACCAGCATGAATTCCTGGTGCACCATGCCGATGCCGTGCTCGAACGCATCGGCGGGACCAGCGAAGGACACCGGCTCGCTGTTGACGACGACGGTGCCTTCGCTCGGCTGGTCCATGCCCTGCAGGATGCGCATGAGCGTCGACTTGCCGGCGCCGTTGCCGCCGACGATCGCATGGATCGTGCCGCGGCGTGCCGAGAAGTCGATCGCGTCATTGGCCACAAGGCGCCCGAACCGCCTGGTCACGCCGCGCGCGCCCAGGCGGATGTCGGAGGCCGGGACTTTGTCCTGCCCGGTCATGGAGCGTCCGTCCCGCTTACTTCAGCCAGTCCGGATAGCCCTGGGTGACGACGTTCCAGACCTGCACCTTGCCGGAGAGGATGTCCTGCTTCGCCGCCTCGACCTTCTCGAGGATCGCAGCCGGGATCAGCTCCTTGGTGTGCTCCATCTCGGACAGGCCGACGCCGCCTTCCTTCAGGCCGAAGGCAGCCGTCTTGCCCGCCGGGAACGTGTCTGCGGCATAATCCTTGAGCATCGCCTCGACGGCGACGTCGGTGCGCTTGATCATGCTGGTGAGCACCGAGCCGGGAGCAAGCCCGTCCTGATCGGTGTCGACGCCGATGGCATAGTGCCCGGCTTCCTTGGCCGCCTGGATGACGCCCATGCCGGTGCCGCCGGCGATCTGGTAGACGATGTCGGCGCCCTGCTCGAACATGGCCTTGGTCATCTGCAGGCCGATCGCCGGATCGGCGAAGTTATTCGAATAGGCGACCAGCACCTTCACGTCCGGATTGGCGGCCTTGGCGCCTTCCATGTAGCCGGCGATGAACTTGTCGATGCCGGCCGACTTGGTGCCCCCGATCACGCCGATCACCGGCTCGGCATTGATGCCCTTGATCGAGGTGTCGGTCGTGACCAGCGCGGCGAGCGTGCCTGCGAGGTAGGAGCCTTCCTGCTCCTGGAACAGGACGGAAGCGACGTTGGCGCCCTCGCGCACCTGGTTCAGGATCACGTATTTGGTGTCGGGATAGTCCTTGGCGACTTCGGTCAGCGCGTCGCCATGGGCATATTCGAGGTCGACCACGAGGCCGAAATTGGCATCGGACGCGCGGCGCAGGATATCGACCGCCTGGGCGACGACCTCCTTGGATTCGATCGGACGACCTTCGAGCTTGGTGGCCTCCAGGCCGCGCTTGAAGCCTTCATAAGCGAGGTCGTTGTAGGACTGATCGCCGAGGCCGCTCTGCGAGATGATCAGAGCAGCAGGTCGATCGTCAGCTTTCGCCGCCGAGAGTCCAAGGGCCGAGACGAGGGCCAGCATGGCGGTCCCGAGCATCAGTTTGCGGTGCATTGTCGTTCTCCTGACTTGTTAGGGTGTTCCCGGGCCGATGCCGCCGCACGAGGCGAGCCTCGTAGGAATAGCGACGGGCATCGTAGATCGCGCTGACGCAGTCCAGGACGGCTCCGTCAGCAGCAAAGGAGTGGCGGTTGACCGCGACGACGACGCCGTTGCGCGGCAGTCCGAGCAGCTTGCGGTCCTCCGCTTCGGCAGGACGCGCCAAAAGGCTTTCCGTCGCCGAATGGACGGAAAGGCCGTGGTCGTCGAGATGCCGGTAGAGCGAGAATGACGGATCGGCCGCCCGGTCCTCGGTCAGGCCGATGCGGTCGACCAGCCGGCGTGACAGCACCGACCGGTGCCGCGCGATAGGCATGCCGTCGACAAGACGCAGGCGGTCCATAAGGACGAGAGCTTCGTCGCGACCATAGGGAAGGCCGCGCTCCCACACGGCAGGACCATAGGCGAGCAGCCGGTGCGCGGCCGAATGTCCGGTGGCTTCGACGGCTTCGGTGAAGGAGAGGAGATAGCCGGGCGAGCGCCGCAGCGGCGCTTCCGCCACAAATGTCCCACTGCCCTGACGGCGCGTGATCAACCCTTCTTCGAGAAGCTGCTCGACGGCACGCGTGACGGTAAAGCGGCTGACGCCGAACTCCTTCGCCAATTGCGGTTCGCTGGAGAGACGGGCGCCCGGATCGAGCGACGCGATGCGGACCTTCAGCTCGTCGGCGATCTGAAGGTAGCGCGGCGCATGAAGGAGGCGGTCTGCGGACATCTCTTCCTCAACTTGTCCAGTCAACTGATCAGATTTTGAAAGCCGGCGCAAGAGGCACGCCGCGGTTTGCCGACAGAAGATGGAGCACGCCGCGATGGGACGGCCGCAACAAATGCCCTCCCGCTGTCAGCGAGGCGAAGCCGGCGAAAATAGGAGAAGCTCACACGCGGCGAACGTTAGGATCGCGCGGACGAGACCGAGGCGGCGATATCAGAAATCGAGCGGAAGAGGACCAGCGGATCGTCCTTCGAGGCCATGAAGCCACGCCGGAGCCAGAAGGCGGCCGCCTCGTCATCTACCGCATTCACGACGAGCGCACGCCCGCCGACAAGCGAAGCAGCCGCCACGCAACGTTGGAGCGCGTGCTTGACCAACCCCGTCCCGATACCTTTGCCCTTCCACCGTTCATCCGTCGCAAGCTGGCCGAGCAGCAGACAAGGAACAGGATCGGGCGGCTGTCCGGTTCGGATCGATCGCGGCAGCCGGCCTGGCACGATGGCGGTTGGGGCAAGGCCGTAGTAGCCCACCACGCGGTTCTGCTCGTGGACGACGATAACCGCCGTAAAGCTTTTCTTCTGGTTCGACAGCGCCCGCGTCTTCAACCAACGGTCCAGCACCGGCTTGCCGCAGGAGAACTCCGATACGTCATGCAACGCGGAGATCGGCTCGGGAGCGGAGAGGGCCAAGCCTCATTCCCCGGCTTTCGACACGTCCTGCTCCCAAGGGGCGGGGCGGCGCAGCAATTCGACCATTTCCGGAACAGCGCTGGCCGGAGTTGAAAGGGTCTTGAGGAACGCGTCGAAACCATCCGCGCTCATTCTGATCGGCACCGTTTCCATGAGCACGTCCTCGGCGGCACGCACGGCAGCCTCGCGCACGAAATCGGTCCGCGAACGCCCACGCAGCGACGCGGCACGGTCTATGACGGCAATGTCGGCATCGGGCAGCCGCATGGAAAGCGGATGGTCTTTCCGTTCAGCGATACGAGACATGGCATTTCTCCAGATCGCCGGAGTGTATCAACGTGTAGCGCATTTTGCAATACATCCTCGTCAACCGGTGGATTGCCGCCGTCCAGATCGAAGTTCTCGGCCGGCGCTCTATCCGCCCGTCGCCGTCGGCTCCTCGCGCGCGATGGCCGACCAGCACATCTCGGCGATCTGCCGCCGTTCCAGCTCGGTCAACGGAGAACCGTCGGCGCGACGCCATTTCAGCGTGTTGCGGATGCCACCGCCGATATATGCGCCCATGACGTCGGGGTCGAAGTCGCGCAGCACACCCGCGGCATGCGCCTCGGTGAAGATCTTGGTGGTGAAATCCGTCACGGGCGCAAACAGCGACCGCAGTTCGCCGGGCTGCAGCAGCGGGATGTTGGACAGGTATTCGAACAGGATCGCCTGCTCGGGATCGGCCCATATCAGGCGGATGTAGTCGTCGATGTAGCGCCGGACCCGGGTTTCATGCGGAACCTCGGGCCCATGCTCGATGATGAGGGAGGAGCCCACCTTGGCGGTCAGCCTTTGGTACACTCCGCGAACCATCTCCTCTTTCGAGGCGAAATAGATATAGAGCGTGCCGGTGGCGACCCCGGCCACCTGAGCGATCTCCGCCATCGAGCATTGAAGGCCGTTTTTCACGATCAGGTCAGAGGCGGCAGACAGTATGCGCTCGCGCTTGTCGATGACGGGTGCGTCCAACTGATTCCTCCCAACCTGTGAATGAATGTTCATTCACCTGTCACATAGCATGGCTACTCCTGCCCGCGTCAAGCATGAGCGCCGGGTTGTCGCCTGGCCGCACAGGAGTATTCAATGGCCGACGCCCTCACCTTCGTTCACCTGACGGACCTTCATATCGGCAATCCGGCCGTCCAGGACGATCACCTCTATTCCGACACGGCTGCCACGCTCCGCGCTATCCTCGCGGATGTGAAGCGCCTGGTGCCGCAGCCCCGCTTCATCGTCGCCAGCGGCGACCTGACCAATACCGGCGACCAGGAAAGCTACGAGCAGCTGAAGGCGATCATCGCCGAGGCCGAGCTCGACATGCCGATCCTCTATACGCTCGGCAATCACGACAAGCGTTCCGGCTTCTATCCCGCCATGCTCGGCCAGGCCGAGAACATCGACAAGCCCTACGATCATTCGGCGGTCGTCGACGGCATCCACATCATCCTCGTCGACACCAGCGTGCCCTTCAAGATCGGCGGCCATTTCGAGCCCGGCCAGGTCGAATGGCTGGAGAGCGAGCTGGACCGTCATCCCGAGTTGCCGAAGCTGATTGTCATGCATCATGCGCCCGCGCTCGATTTCCATGCCGCCGAACTCGAATGGGAGTCGCTCTCCTTCGAGGGAACCGAGGCCCTGCGCCGCACGCTCGAAGGCCGCAGCGGCATTCTCGGCATCCTCTCCGGCCACATCCACTACGACCGAGTCAGCCACTGGCACGGGATTCCGGTCGTGGTCGGCATCGGCCAGCACGCGGCGACCGACGTGCTCTACCTGCATGAGGGCCTGCGCATGGTCGCCGGCGCCTCCTTCGCGCTCGGCACGGTCCGCGACTCGGGCCTCAGCATCTCCTTCGTGCCGCAGCCGGCCGACCGCCGCGAGCTCAAGGTCCACACCTTCGCGGGCATGTCCGAGCTGATCAAGCACTACGAAACCGACGCGGCCGCCGCCGCGGTGGCAGCACAGTAAACCCAGGAGTCCTCCCATGAACCGCAAGACATTCCTGGCCGGCGCGACAGCGCTGGTCATGACGGGCCTTTGCGCGCCCGCCTTCGCCCAGGCGATCCCCGCGACCGTCGATCAGCCAGTGACGATCAGCTATTACAACTACAACCTCGCCTCGGCCGGCAACGGCGCAGAAGCGACCAAGAAGATGATCGCCGACTTCGAGAAGGCGAATCCGAACATCAAGGTCGAGGGCGTCGGCGCCAGCTCGGCGGACATCACCAGCCGCATCCAGGCCGACGTGGCCGCCGGACGCATCCCCGACGTCGTTCAGATGGTCTTCTCCGACCTGAACTTCACCGTCGACAATCTCGGCGCCGTAGCACTCGAGGACATCGTCCCGGCCGACGAGCTGAAGAAGCACTTCGAGGGCATCACGCCCAACGGACTGCAGCTCGGCGTGGTCAACGGCAAGACCTACGGGCTCGCCTACACCTTCTCGACGCCCGTCCTGTTCTACAATGCGGATCTTTTCCGCCAGGCCGGGCTCGATCCGGAGAACCCGCCCAAGACCTGGGCCGAGGTGAAGGCAGCCGCACTCGCGATCGTCGACAAGACGGATGCCGAGGGCATTGCCACCGGCATCTTCGGGCCGAGCGCCGGCGACTGGTTGTTCCAGGGCGTGCTGCGCTCCAACAATGGCGGCATCATCTCGGCCGACCGCAAGCAGCTCGCCTTCGCGGATCCGGCCTCGGTCGAGGCGGTGGCGATGCTGCGCGACCTCTATGACAGCGGCGCCTACACCAATGTCGAAGTCCAGGCCGCCATGGAAGGCATGGCCTCGGGCAAAATCGGCATGTATCTGCAGACTTCGGCGATCCAGGGCTTCCTGGTGAAGGGCGCGGAAGGCAAGTTCGAGCTGCGCGCGAGCACCATGCCGCGCTTCGGCGACAAGCCGCAGCGCCCGAACAATTCCGGCAGCGCGCTGGTGATCCTGAGCAAGGACCCGGTCAAGCAGCGGGCCGCGTGGGAGCTGATGAAGGCGATGACCTCGAAGGAGGCCTATACCGTCATCACCTCGCAGATCGGCTACCTGCCGCTGCGCACCGACATCGTCGACGATCCGAACTATCTCGGCGAATGGGTCAAGAAGCATCCGCTGATCAAGCCGAACCTCGAACAGCTCGCCATCCTGGAGCGCTGGGAATCCTTCCCCGGCCCGAACTATCGCCAGATCCAGAAGACCATGATGGAAGGCGCCGAGCTCGCCGTATTCGGTGGTGTCGAGCCGGCCGAGGCGATGAAGGCCGCGCAGGACAACGCCCAGACCCTGATGCCGAAGTGACGAAAAGCGGCGGCCGGCTCTCAAACGCCGGCCGCCTCCTTACTATTCCCGGGATAAGGCCATGACCGCCATTCCTCTCGACAGACCGGCGAAGATTGCCGCGAAGCGCACCGCGAGCCCATGGCGGATCGCCCCCTGGCTCTATCTCGCGCCTTCCGCCGCGACGCTGGTCCTGTGGATCTACTGGCCGCTGCTCGACGCGCTGAGGCTCAGCTTCTACGAATGGAACATGCTGCCGACTTCGCCAATGACCTTCGTCGGCTGGCAGAACTACGTGAACATCTTCGCGCTGCCGAAGTTCTGGCAGGCGCTGCGCAACACGGTGATCTACGTGATCGGCCTGCTGCCGCTCGCGGTGCTGATCCCGCTCGCGATCGCCATTTACACCCACGACCTGCCGGCGCGCTCGCGCAACATCTACCGTGCGATCATCTTCGTGCCGATGATCATCGCTCCCGTCGTGGCCGCCGCCGTGTGGCGCTGGCTGCTCGATCCGGGCCACGGCATGATCAACGAGACGATCGGCCTGTTCGGCTTCCGTCCGGTCCGTTTCCTCCAGGACCCGAAGATTGCCATCTGGACGATCATCGTGCTCACCGGCTGGAAGCTCATCGGCTTCTCGACGCTCATCCTTTCGGCGGCGAACGCCAACATCAACCCGTCGCTGGTCGAGGCGGCGCGGATGGACGGTGCCTCGCGCTGGGAGATCATCCGCGACATCCGCCTGCCGCTGCTGCGCTCGACCATCCTGTTCCTGTCGCTGATGACGATCCTGCTCGGCGCGCAGTGGAGCTTTTCCTACATCCACGTGCTCACCGGCGGCGGGCCGCTCGGCGCCACGACCAACATCTTCTACATCCTGTGGGACTTCGGCTTCTCCACCCTCTCGGTCGGCTGGAGTTCGGCGGCGGCGATCATCCTCTTCCTCGGCTTCGGCGCGCTGGCCTTCGTCCTCTTCCGCCTGATGGACAGGTATTCGTTCCATGACAACTGACGTCACCCTCTCCCCGACGCTGTCCGGCGTCGCCCGCAACAGATCCCGGCGTCGTTCGCAGTCGACGCACCTGAACACGGCGGTCGGACACGCAGTCATGGTCCTGCTGTCGATCTTCTGCCTGTTCCCGGTCTACTGGATGATCATCTCGTCGTTCCGGCCGGCCAACGCGATCTTCGAGACGACGCTCTGGCCGACATCCGCATCGCTCGAAAACTACACTTATGCGCTGAACGCGATCCCGATCGGGGCGATGCTGGTCAACACGCTGGTGGTCTCCGCTGTCGTGACCATCGCGCAGCTCTTCACCGGCCTGCTCGCAGCCTATGCCTTCGCCCGCTGGCGCTTTCCCTTCGACAAGCTGATCTACACGATGATCGCGCTCACCTGGCTGGTTCCCTTCCAGGTGGTGATGATCCCGAACTACCTGCTGGTGGCCAATCTCGGCCTGCTCGACAGCCTGGCCGCGCTGATCCTGCCGCACTTCGCCGGCGCTCTCGCCGTCCTGCTGCTGGCGCAGGCGATGCGCTCCTTCCCCGCCGAGGTGATCGAGGCGGCGCGCATGGATGGCGCCAAGAGCTGGCGCGTGCTGTGGGAAGTCATCACGCCCAACCTGCGCGGCACCATCGCCTCGCTGGCGATCCTCATCTTCATCTCGACCTGGAACGAATATTTCTGGCCGCTGCTCTTGTCCCGCACGCCGGAGAACAGCGTCATCCAGATCGGCATCCAGATGTTCATGACCTCGGAGGGCACAGCCTGGGGGCCGCTGATGGCGGCGTCAACGCTGGCGAGCCTGCCAATCCTGGCGATCTACATCGTCCTCCAGCAGCAGGTCATCCAGTCCTTCATGAAATCGGGAATACGCTGATGCACGCGCCGATCGAACGCCATCTCGCCATTGCGGGAACATTCAACGTCCGCGACCTGGGCGGCTATCCCGTGCCGGGCGGCGCGACGCACTGGCGCCGCATCCTGCGCGCGGACGGCCTCCACCGTCTCGACGGCAACAGCATCGCAGAACTGAAAGGCCTCGGCGTGGCGACCGTCATCGACCTGCGGCGCGACGAGGAACTCGAAACCCACCCCAATCCGCTGCGCCTGGAGCCGGGCATCGACTACCGGCAGATCTCGCTGTTCGAGGAGCTCGCGCCTTCGGCCATGACCGCCGCCGACGTGCTGTACGACCTCTACCTGCAGGCGCTCTCCAGCCGCCGCGACCGGATCGTCGAGGTCCTGTCGGCGATCGCGGATGCGCCGGAGGGGATCGTCCTGTTCCATTGCACCGCCGGCAAGGACCGGACCGGCCTCATCGCCGCCCTGCTTCTCGGCCTGGCAGGCGTCGAGCACGATGTCATCGTGGCCGACTACGCCCTGACGAAGGAACGTCTCGCGCCCGCGATCGAGGGCTTCGTCGCCGATGCGGTCGCGCGCGGCGTCGATGTCGAGGCCTTGCGGCCGCTGCTTGCCTGCGAGCCGGAAACCATGGCGGCGACGCTCGCCCACCTCGCCGACCGCTACGGATCGGTCGAAACCTACCTTCTGGATTCGGGCCTCGATCCGGCCACCATCGGCCGCCTCAGAGCCCGCCTGTCGGAGATCGCGTGATGTCCCATCTGTCCATTCAAGCCCTGAAGAAGCGCTACGACGGCAAGCAAGTGCTGCACGGCGTCGATGTCGAGATCGAGCACGGCCAGTTCGTGGTCATCGTCGGCCCGTCCGGCTGCGGCAAGTCGACCCTGCTGCGCATGATCGCCGGGCTGGAGAGCATCACCGAAGGCGTCATCTCGATCGACGGCGAGGAGATCAACGATCTCGACCCGGCCGATCGTGGCTGCGCGATGGTGTTCCAGAACTACGCGCTCTATCCGCACATGACAGTGCGCGAGAACATGGCCTATCCGCTCAAGATCGCCCGGATGGCGAAGGAGGAGCGGGAGAAGCGCGTCGCCGAGGCGGCCGCGATGCTGGACCTGACCGCCCTGCTCGACCGCCGCCCCGCCCAGCTGTCGGGCGGTCAGCGTCAGCGCGTCGCGATGGGGCGTGCCCTGGTGCGCGAGCCGCGCGTCTTTCTCTTCGACGAGCCGCTGTCCAATCTGGATGCCAAGCTGCGCGTGACGATGCGCATCGAGATCAAGCGCCTGCACCGGCGCCTGAAGGCGACGTCGATCTTCGTCACGCACGACCAGACCGAGGCTATGACGCTCGCCGACACGATGATCGTGATGAACGGCGGCAATGTCGAGCAGGTCGGCACGCCGCTGTCGATCTACCGCGAGCCGGCGTCGACCTTCGTCGCGAGCTTCCTCGGGGCGCCGGCAATGAACCTGATGCCTGCGCGGGCGAACGAGAAGGCTCTCGTGCTGCAGCATCTGCCGCAATTCGCCATCGCGCTCGACCGCCACCCGGTGGCCGATGGCGACGCGGTGACGTTCGGCATCAGGCCGGAGGACATCGTCGTGTCCCCGCCCGGGCCGACGGGCCACCCGGCGCGGATCGACCTGATCGAGGAACTCGGCGGCAGCCGGATCGCCTACTGCTCGCTCGGCAATCAGGAAGTCGCCGTCATGCTGCCAAAGGGCGGCGACCATCGCGAGGGCGAGACGGTTCACCTGAGTTTCCCGGCGCGCTCGGTGCATCTGTTCGATATCAAGACCGGCCTGCGCCTCGCCCAGGGCGCAACGGAGCCGGGCCGCGCACGCATGTCCCTTGTGACGGCCTGATCCGAGGGCTCGCCCTCTTCGAGGGGGGGCGACCGATCCACATTTTTCGACAGAACCACGGCGAGAATCGAACGGATTCTCGCCGTGGCTTCGTTTGGGGAGTGGTGGATTCAAGGGTTTATCCACGCAGTCATCCCACCTTTCCGCGCGGATTGTAGAACTTTCTCCAAAATTGACAAACGCCAGCCATTTTGTAAGCTCTTCGTCATCGGGAGAGGAGCTTGAAGAGCGGTGTCGATACGGGAAGAGCTGGCGCACACGCAGTTGGCCCTCACTGCGGCGGAAAGGAAGATCGTTCAGGTGCTCCTGGCGGACTATCCGAAGTCTGGACTTGGCACGGCGACCCGCCTCGCGCGGCTGGCCGGCGTGAGCGATCCGACCGTCATGCGCCTGATGATCAAGCTCGGCTACGGCAAGTTTTCCGACTTCCAGACGAAGCTTCTGGAAGAGGTGGAATCCCGGCTGCACTCGCCCCTCCTGATGATGGAGGCGAAGCGGCCTGCCAATGCCAGCGAGGGCACCGCGCTCGGCTACTACAACTCGGTCATCCAGAGCCTGGAACGCACGCGCACGCAGACGTCGTCCCAGGCCTATACCCGCGCCGTGTCGATGCTGCTCGAGACCAAGGGCAAGGTGCTGCTGCTCGGTGGCCGCTTCAGTCGTAACGTCGCCTCGATCCTGGCCAGCTACCTGGCGCAACTGCGCGTGGGCGTGCACGACATGGAGAAGCTGTCCGCCTCCGATTTCGACGTCTTGATCGACATGGGCAAGAAGGATCTTCTCGTCGTGTTCGACTACCGCCGCTATCAGGCGGACGTGGTGAGTTTCGCCCGCCAGGCGCATGAGCGCGGGGTCGGCATCCTCCTCTTCACCGACCCCTGGCTTTCGCCGATCGCGGAGATCGCCGACCAGACGATGGTGGCGGCGATCGACTCGGATTCGCCTTTCGACACCTCGGCCTCCTGCGTCGCGCAGATCGAGGCCGTGGTGGCGCATGCGCTCGCCGTGCGCGGCCCCTCTGTGCGCGGCCGCATCGAGGACATCGAGGCGATCCGCGACGCCAACGGCGTCACCCTCGACGCCGGCAACGACCCCGAACGGGGCAAGAATCCCGGCAGCCGCATCCAGTCGGCCGCATCGAAATCATGACCTTGTCGGAGACTATATGACCACCTCGCTTCCGCGCCGCGACCAGCCCTTTGCCAAGGGAGCGACGGCCCTCCTCCTCGTCGACATGCAGCGGATATGGCTGGAGCCGGGGCTCGATCCGGACCATGCCGACTGGGGGCCGGATCACTACTTCTTCCGGCAGACCCGTGAGGTGACCATCCCGAACCAGGTCGCGCTGCTCAAGGCGGCGCGCGAGAATGGCGTCGAGGTGCTGCATACGATCATCCAGAGCCTGACCGAGGACGGCCGCGACCGCTCGCTCGACCACAAGAT
This sequence comes from Mesorhizobium australicum, assembly GCF_900177325.1. Taxonomy (NCBI): domain Bacteria; kingdom Pseudomonadati; phylum Pseudomonadota; class Alphaproteobacteria; order Hyphomicrobiales; family Phyllobacteriaceae; genus Mesorhizobium; species Mesorhizobium australicum. Next base: position 5,020,601 of record NZ_FXBL01000004.1, read on the forward strand.
GACGCCGATCCACATCCCGCCGAGCCTCAAGGAAGGCCTGCCGCCAACGGAGCTCGCGCCCATCGGTGACGAGATCATGCTTCCCAAGACCTCCTCCGGCGTCTTCAACTCCACCAACATCGACTACGTGCTGAAGAACCTCGGCATCCGCAATCTCGTGGTCTGCGGCGTGCTGACGGACCAGTGCGTCGACATGACGGTGCGCGACGGGGCGGACCGGGGCTATCTCGTCACCTGCGTGGCCGATGCCTGCGCAGCCCCCACACCGGAACGCCACAACGGCGCGCTGAAGGCCTTCGGCGGCTATTGCTGGGTGACCGACACGCAGACGGTTGCCGGCCGCTTCGAAGCGCTCGGCCGCGAGGTCGCGGCATGAGCGGCGCCCTGACACCCCTTGCCCATGTCGTGACGACAGACCTGGCGGCCGTGACGCGCGGCCGGCCCGTCACCGAGGAGCGGCTTCGCAAGGCGCAGAGCACCGGCCTCGGCTGGGTGCCCGCCAACCTCTGCCTGACGCCGTTCAACTCGATCGGCGAGAATCCGTGGGGCTCATCCGGGGACCTGCGCCTCGTCCCCGATATCTCGGCGCGCCACACCACCTCCGCGACCGGGGCCGCGACGCCGCTCGATCTCGTGATGGCCGACATCGTCGAACTCGACGGTTCCCCATGGGACGGCTGCCCGCGAACTCAATTGAAGAAGGCGCTCGCGGCGCTGAAACAGGCGACCGGACTGTCGGTGATCGCCACCTTCGAGCAGGAATTCCTGCTTCTGCCCACAGCCTCGGACCCGGCGCGGATCGCCGACCATGCCTTTTCGGTCGCAGCGTTCCGGGGCGCCGGCGACTTCGGGCCGATGCTCGCCACCTGCCTGGAGGAGGCCGGGGTCGAGCCCGAGATGATCCTGCCGGAATACGGCAACGACCAGTTCGAGATCACGCATGCGCCGGCCGACGCGCTCGCAGCCGCGGACCGCGCGGTCGTCATCCGCGAGGTGACGCGGGAGGTCGCGCGCACGCTCGGCCGCCGCGCCTGCTTCGCGCCGAAGCCGGTCCTCGACGCAGTCGGCAACGGCGTGCACATCCATTTCAGCCTCGTCGATGCGGACGGGCGGCCAGCGACTTACGCGGCCGACGGTCCGGGCAAGCTGTCTCCCGCGGCGGCCTCCTTCTGCGCAGGCATCCTCAGGCATCTTCCGGCGCTCGTCGCGCTCACCGCGTCGAGCCCGCCGTCCTACTACCGGCTGGCGCCGCACAACTGGAGTTCATCCTATACCTGGCTCGGCGAGCGCGACCGCGAGGCGACGCTGCGCATCTGCCCGTTCGTGACGATGGGGGGCGGGGACCCGGCGCGGCAGTTCAACATCGAATACCGCGCCGCCGACGCGACGGCCAATCCCTACCTTGCGCTGGCCGGCATCGTCCGCGCAGGGCTTGCCGGTATCGAGGCGAAGCTGCCCGCGCCGCCGATCGTGACGGGCGACCCGACGCTGATGACGCAGGACGAACTCGATGCGAAGGGTCTGCGCCGCCTTCCCGAAACCCTGGAGGCCGCGCTCGATGCGCTGGCCGCGGACAGCATCGCCCGCAGCTGGTTTCCGGAACGGCTCATCGACAGCTTCTTCGCGGTCAAGCGCACCGAACTCGCCGCAATGGATGGCAAGGAGAAAACCGAGATCTGCGCAGCCTACGGGGAACGCTATTGAGCACTGCAGCAAGCAGGGCAGCGCTTCCCGACTGGCCGGAGCCTGTCGAGATCCTGAACCCTGCCTCCACGTCGCCGCTGGTGCTGATCTGCGACCATGCATCGAACCATTTGCCGGCGAGCTATCGCGGCCTGGGACTGGATGCCGCCGACCTGAAGCGGCACATCGCCTACGACATCGGCGCCGCCGAGGTCACCTGCGCGCTTGCCGCGCAGCTCGGCGCACCGGCCTTCCTCGGCACCTATTCGCGATTGCTGGTGGATCTCAACCGGCCGTTCGGCTCTGCGACCAGCATGCCGGTGCTCTCCGAGGCAACGCGGATTCCTGGCAACGAGGCGCCAAGCGAGGCCGAGAAGTCGCTCAGGCGCAGCCGCGTCTTCGATCCTTTCCACGCCGCGATCGCGGATTTCCTCGACCGGCGGCGGACGCCGAGCTTCATCGTCGCGATCCATTCCTTCACGCCGGTGTTCCTCGGGGTCGAACGCCCCTGGCATGTCGGCGTCCTGCACGAGAACAGGCCGGACCTCGCCGAGGCGTTCCTGGCGCCGTTGCGAACCGAGCCCGGCCTGACCGTCGGCGAGAATGTGCCTTACGTGATCGAACGCGACAGCGACTACGCCATCCCGATCCATGGCACCGATCGCGGCAATCCGGCGCTGCTGATCGAGATCCGCAACGACCTGATCGCCACGCCGCGGGGCGTCGCCGAGTGGACCGGCCGCGTCGCGCCGATCCTCGACCATCTCGCCACCACCTACGCCGCCCCCATTGAACGCAACTGAGAGGATGCCATGTCGGACACGGAAGCCACGATCAAAGCCGTCCAGGACTTCATCGAGAAGGACCGGGATTTCGTCATAAACCTGACGCGCGACATCGTCCGCATCCCGTCGGTCAATCCGAAGTTCGAGACCGGCGAGGGCCTCAACCGTGAGGGTGACGTCCAGGCCCTGCTGGAAAAGGCCATCAAGGAAGAAGGCTTTGCCACCGAACAGTTCGACGCGCTGCCCGGTCGCCCGAACCTGATCGGCGAGAAGCCCGGCTCCGAGGAGAAGAGCCTGATCCTGTGCGGCCACATCGACGTGGTGCCGACCGGCGCGCTGAAGGACTGGACGGTCGATCCGTTCGGCGGCGAGATCCGCGACGGCAAGCTGTACGGACGCGGCGCGATCGACATGAAGGGCGGCGTGGCGGCCTGCGTCGCGGCCATGCGCGCGCTCAACCGGACGGACGTGAAGCTCGACGGACGGCTCGCCTTCCACTCGGTGGTCGACGAGGAAGCGGGCGGCGGCGGTGCCATCGACAACGTCAGGCGCGGCAAACTGGCCAAGGCGATCCTCGTCGCCGAGCCGAGCTGGGGCGACGTGCATCCGGCCGAGGGCGGGCTCGAATGGGCGCGCGTGACCATCCGCGGCCGCAACGGCCATTCCGCCTTCCGCTTCAACGAGATCTATCCGCAGCAGCACACGCCCGACCGGATCGCGCCCGCCGTCAACGCCATCGACATCGCGGCCCGCTTCATCCAGGCCGTGCATCTGTTCGAGCAGAACCGCGTGCGCGCCAGGGCGCATCCGCTGCTGCCGGCCGGCATGAATACGATCAATATCGGCGTCATGTGGGGCGGCACGGCGCTGGGCGACAATGGCCTGCCGACGGTGATGACCAATCCGGCGATCATCCCGGACGCAGTGGTGCTCGACCTCGACATGAAGTTCCTGCCGGACGAGACCTCGAAGCAGTACCGCAAGGACTTCGAGGACTTCGTCGCGCATTTCTGCGCCATGGACGACAGGCTGAAGGCCAATCCGATCAAGATCGACTGGGAATTGGGCGGCCTCTATTTCGCACCGATGAATACCTCGCCCGACCATCCGCTGGTCGCCTCGCTGATGAAACGGCAGGCGGCGATCGGCAAGTCGCCGACGATGAAGGGCTTCATCGCCGTCTGCGACGCGGCGCACTACGCCGGCGCGGGCGTCGACGGCGTGATCTTTGGACCCGGTGGCGACGGCTTCCACGGCGTGAACGAATATGTCGATGTCGAGTCGCTGGTGAGCAGCGCCAAGGTGATCGCAGCCGCGGTCGTCGACTGGTGCGGCATCAAGGCCTGACCGGAACGACGGCCAATCGAAGGAGGCACTCATGACGCGCACAATCCCGCTGGACAACAGCCTGATCGACGAGGCGACGGAGTGGCGGCGCTATCTCCACGCTCATCCCGAAACCGCCTTCGACGAGCACCGCACCGCCGATTTCGTCGCCGCCAAGCTGGAGGAGTTCGGCATCGAGGTTCATCGCGGCCTCGGCGGCACGGGCGTGGTGGGCACGCTGAAGCGGGGCACGAGCCCGGCCGCCGTCGGCCTGCGCGCCGACATGGACGCTCTCTTCATCCATGAGGACAACGACGTCGATTACCGCTCGACGGTGGACGGCAAGATGCATGCCTGCGGCCATGACGGGCATATGGCGATGCTGCTCGGAGCGGCCAGGCACCTTGCCCGAAACGGCGACTTCGACGGCACGGTGCGCTTCATCTTCCAGCCGGCGGAGGAGACGGGGGACGAGCGTTGCGGCGGCAACGAAATGGTCAAGGACGGACTGTTCGAGAAATTCCCCGTCCAGGCGGTGTTCGGCATGCACAATTTTCCCGGCGCGCCACTCGGCAGCTTCATGTTGCGTCCCGGGCCGATGCTGGCGTCCATCGACACGTTCGAGTTCCACATCGGAAGCGAACTGTCCCATCCGCATTCGCAGTTCTATGTCGCGGACCCGCTGCTCATTGCCGCCAGCCTCGTCCAGGACATGCACGCCTTCAAGGCCCGCTACGTCAATCCGGCGGAGCCGGTGGTGCTGTCGATCACCCAGTTCCAGAGCGGCAATCCGGCCGATCGGCAGAGCGTGCACGTGACGCCGGACAAGGCTGTGGTGCGCGGTACGCTCTACACGCTGAACGACGCCATTCGCGGACAGTTCGAGGCCGGACTGGAGAAGCTGGTGCGCAACGCCGCCGAGGCCAGCGGTGCGACCTACAAGTTCATCTTCGAGCGGGGCTATCCGGTGCTGCGTAACGCGCCACAAGAGACCGAATTTGCCACGTCAGTGGCGGAGGAAGTCGCAGGCGCGGACAAGGTGAGCGCGGCGATGCAGCCGGTCATGGGCGCCGAGGATTTCGCCTTCATGCTCGGCAAGGTGCCGGGCTGCTACGTGTTCCTCGGCTCGGCGCGCGAAGGCGAGGCGACGCCGCGCCAGCTTCACAATCCGGCCTATGACTTCAACGATGAGGCCCTGCCGGTGGGCATCCGCTACTGGGCGACGCTGGCGGAACGCTACCTGAGCCAGGCATCCGGCCGGCAATAACGCAGAGGAGGCGTCCGGCTTCGCCGGACCCTACTTCCTGCCTGCGCCGCGGCGGTTGAACAGGAGGTCGCCGGCGCTCTTCAGCATGCCCATGATACCGCCGGGATAGGCAAGCATCACGACGAGGATGAGGACGGCGGTGATCATCGGCCGCCAGGCGCCGAAATCCGCCATCGCCTCGGAGAAGACCGTCAGCACGAAGGAGGCAATGATCGCGCCGTAGATCGTGCCGGTGCCGCCGAGCAGCACCATCGACAGGATGATCGTGGCGAGGCTCATGCCGAAGACCTCGACCGACGCATTGCGCTGGTAGGCGGCATAGAAGGCCCCCGCGATGCCGGTGAAGAAGGCGCTGGCCGCCAGCGTGATCAGCCGCTGCCGGACCAGCGAGATACCGCGGCTGACGGCATATTCCTCATTGTCGCGCAACGCGACGATGCTGATGCCCATGCGCGAGCGTACGAAGATGCGCAGGAAAATGGTGCTGAGCGCCAGCAGCCCGAGAGCGATGTAAAAATAGGCGAACTTCGCATCCCGGACCATGTTGTGGTCGAACCAGTAGAGGGTCGGGATGCGCACGAGACCCTGCGTGCCGCCGGTGTAGTCGGACTGGCTGATGATGATCTGCATCACCAGCTGCGCGAAGCCGAAGGTCACCAGGATGATGTAGATGCCCTTCAGCCGCAGGATCGGGATCGTCACGAGCACCGCCGCGAGCACAGCCACGATGCCGCTGGCGGCCATCGCGATCCATGGATCCATTTCGGCGAGTTTGGTCAGCAGGCTGTAGGCGTAGACGCCGATGCCGAACAGCGCGATGTGGCCGAAGTTGAAGACGCCGCCATAGCCCAGGCTGAGATCCCAGTTGGAGGCGACGACGGCGTAGATGAACACCATGATGAGCACATGGCGGCTGTAGCTGTCGGTGAACACGAAGGGCGCAAGCGCCAGGAGCACGAGGCCGATCGCGAGCGCGATCGCCTCGCGCTGCCAGGACACGCGGCCCGGCGCCTTCGGCACGATCGTGGAAGATGCGGAAGGTTGGGTCATCGTCTCGGCGGAACTGGCGGTGGTCATGCGAGCCCCCTGCCGCTGCTGGTCGAGAACAATCCCTCAGGCCGGATCATAAGCGTCAGGATGAGCGCGGCGAAGAGCAGAGCCGGTGTCCAGTACAAACCGAAATAGTAGCTGCAGATGGCCTCGAAGAAGCCGATCACATAGGCCGCGAAAATGGGGCCCGAGATGCTCGATATGCCGCCGAAGACGACGACGATCAGCGCCTTGAGCAGCGGATCTGCGCCCATGACCGGCGTCATGAAGCGGTAGCCGCCGAGGAAGATGCCGGCGAGCGCCGCGAGTGCCGCAGCGATGCCGAAGGCGAGCGCGTAGAGCGCCGTCACGTTGAGGCCGACGAGCCGGCTCGCATCCTCGTTCTGCGCGACCGCGCGCAGCGCGAGGCCCAGGCGCGTGCGGCTGAGGAACAGCCACAGCGCACCCAGGATGATCGGCGTGATGACGATGATCGCGATCTGGTGCATCGACACACCGATGCCGCCGATCATGGCATTGCCCTCGAGCAGCGGCGGGACCTGCTTCGAGCGCGGTCCCCAGGTGACGAGCACGCCGTTCTCGATCAGCGAGCCTGCGGCGAGCGTGGTGATGACGACGACCAGAACCAGATTGGCGCGGCCGATCAGCGGCCTGACCACTGTCGCCTGCAGCAGCCAGCCGACGCCGGCCATCAGCACCACCGCCAGCGGGAAGGCCGCGAAGGGCGGCAGCCCAAGAGCTACAAGCTGCCAGGCGACATAGGCGCCGAGCATCATCAGCACGCCATGGCTGAAGTTGAACACGCCGATCGTGGTCCAGACCAGCGCGAGGCCGACCGCCATCATGGCGTAGAGCGAGCCCTGGAACAGGCCGCCGAACAGGATATCCGCCACGGTGTTCATGGTTCAGTGCCCGAAATACATGGCCATGATGTCGGAGTGGGCCAGGCTTTCGCCCGGCTTGATCTCCGTTTCCACCTGGCCGTGATTGATGAAATAGAGGTGGTTCGTAAGTTCGAGCAGGAACTCGACATCCTGCTCGACCACGATCAGCGGCACGCCGCTCTTCGAAATGTCGAAGACCGCCTTGCAGAGCTCGTCCTTGATCTTCGGCGCGAGGCCGAGCGTCGGCTCGTCGAGGATCAAAAGCTTCGGATGACTCATCAGCGCAGTGCCGATGGACACCATCTGCCGTTCGCCGCCGGACAAGGTGCGCACACGCTGCCGCCAGCGCGCGCGCAGCTTCGGAAAGAGTGCCAGCACCTTTTCCCGGTTCGCCTCCTCAGCGGCGCGGGCGCGCGGCGTGTAGGCGCCGAGTGCCAGGCAGTCGGCAATGGTCAGGTCCGGGAAAAGCGTGTTGCCCTGCGGAACGTGGATCAGCCCCCTGTCGACGATGGCCCTCGGGCTCATACCGGTGATGTTCTCGCCTTCGAACTCGACCGCCCCGGCGCGCGGCTTGAGCAGCCCCGATATGGCGCGCAGCAGCGTGGTCTTGCCGTGGCCGTTGGGGCCGAACAGGCCGACATTGCCATTCGCGCCCGCGGCCACGGAAATCCCGTCGAGCACCGTCACCCGGCCATAGCCGGCGGAGAGGCGGGCGACGTTGAGCATGGGAGCGCTCATGCGACCTTCCTGCTTCCGAGATAGGCTTCCACGACGCGCTGGTCCGCCACCACCGTGCGCGGGTCGCCGAGGGCCAGAACGGAGCCTTCGTTGAGCACGAGCAGGTGCTGCGACAGGCTCATCAGCAGCGTCAGAACATGTTCGATGAGCAATATGGTGATGCCGCGCGCGGCCGTGCGGCGGATGAGCTCGATCGAACTGTCGATCTCGGGCTTGGTGAGGCTGGACGCCGGCTCGTCGAGCAGCAGCATCTTCGGCTTCATGGCGATCGCCGTCGCCAGCATCAGGCACTTGCGCTGGAACACCGACAGCTCGCCCGCCGGGCGGCCGAAATCCTGCGCCGAAAAGCCGACGAATTCGAGCGCTTCCGCGGCCGAGGCGGCCGCCTCCACCGTCTGCTGGCCGCCGAAGGCCGAGCCCATCAGCGCATTCTCGAACACGGTCAGGCCGTCGAAGGCCGTCTCGCGCTGAAAGGTGCGGGCGAGACCGAGGCGCGCGATCCGGTGACCGCGGAGCTTCTGGATCTCCACGCCGTCGAAACGGATCGTGCCACGGTCAGGCCCGAAGGGAATGCCGGTGATAGTGTTGAACAGCGTGCTCTTGCCGCTGCCGTTGGGGCCGGCGATCCCGAAGATCTCGCCGGCCTCGACCTTGAAGGAGACGTTGTCGACGGCCTTCAGCGAGCCGAAGGCCTTCGAGACGCCGTCCAGTTCCAGCAACGCCATTGCGTCACTTCATCCACGGCTGGATCTGGAACTCTCCGGTCGCATACTGCTCCGGCGAGATCAGCGTCCGCTTGCCGTCCCAGATCTGGAAGAAGGTGATCGGGATGAAGTCGTCGCCCTGCATAGCGAGATGCGTCGCCTGGTCAAACTTCAGCCGGCCGGCGGAGATTTGCTTGTCGGTCTCGCCGAGCGCCTTCATGACGGCGGCATGGTCGGAGGCATCGCCCGCCTTCTTGAGAGCATCGAGGTAGAGATAGACGGTCTCATAGAGCGCGACGCCGTAGGTGCCGCTCTCGGTGCCGTATTTCGCCTTGTATTTCGCAGCCACTTCGTCCGCCCGCGGGTTCTTCGGCGTGGTCAGCGGGCCGCCCAGCAGGTTGTAGATGATGCCGGTCGAATTCGCCTTCGTCAGCTCGACGAACTCAGGCACGCTCGGCGCATACTGCAGGAAGACGAGGCTCTTGGTCGGCTGCTCCATAAACTGGTTGAGGAACGAGGCCGAGTTGCCCGGCAGGTAGTCGGTGTTGATGACCACGTCCGGAACGTCGCCGCGCACCTTTGTCAGGATGGCGCGCCAGTCGGTGACTTCGCCGAACGGCACGAGTTCATCGACCGTGATCGTCCAGCCCTGTTCGGTGAAGGTCTTCTTCATGCCCTCGGAGATGGTCTTCGAATAGGCGTTGTCGGACGAGATGATCGCCACCTTCTTGGTCGGCAGCTGGATCTTTCCGTCCTTGGCGAGCTTCTCGACGAAATAGGTCACGTCGGTGTTGTAGGCGTCGAAGGACGGCGTCAGCGACCAGCAGCAGGTATATTTGGCCGGATCCGGCGCAATGATGTCGCGCGTCTGCTGCGAGGTGGCGGAGAGCACGTAAGGCATTTCCGCCTCAGCCATGTTCTCGATTTCGAAATTGGTCAGGCTGGCGTAGCCGGTGGTCATGAAATGCACGTCGGGATCGCCGAGCAGGCGCTCCACCGCGCTGGTGACGTTGCCGGCCGACTGGTCCTTCACATCGCCGACGACAAGCTCAAAGGTGTTGCCGTTGAAACCTCCGGCGGCATTGATCTCGTCGATGGCGAGCTGCGCGCCGCGCTGGAACTCCTGACCGTCGGCCGCGGCCGGTCCGGTCTGCGGCGCGAGCAGTCCGATCTTGATCGTGTCGGCCCATGCAGCCCCGCCGGCCGTAGCGGCCAATGCTGCGAGCGAAGCCCCCAGGAGAAGGCGGCGGACACGAGAACCCATGGTATTCGACATCATATTACGACCCCTCTGGAACCCTTGTTGGACAGGTTGAATAATTGACAATCTATGCACATGCGGTCCAATCTGAAAAGACATTTTCACACCCCGGCGCGATCTTTTGCCTACTCGCTGGACTCGCCGGCGCGGGTGATGAATTGATGTGCAGGCAGTGAATATCGCGAAAACGGAGGCCCCGGTGGCAACGAAGAAGTCCAAGATCGAGACAAGTCATGGCACGCTCGCGGTACGGGAGACCGACAGTTCCGGCATGCCGTTGCTGATGATCCACGGCAATTCGTCGAGCAGCGAAGTCTTCCGCAACCAGTTCGAGGGACAGATCGGCCGGGATTACCATCTGATCGCGATCGACCTGCCCGGACATGGCGAGTCCGCCGACGCGATCGATCCGGACCGCACCTACAACATGCCCGGCTATGCCGACGCCTTCACCGAGGCGATGCTCAAGCTCGGCTACGACCGCGCGGCGATCTTCGGCTGGTCGCTCGGGGGTCATATCGGTCTCGAAATGATCGGTCTCTACAAGGGAATGCTCGGCCTGATGATCACCGGCACGCCGCCGGTCTCGGCAGCCGACCTCGGCAACGGCTTTCTTCCGAGCCCGCACATGGGTCTGGCCGGCAAGGAGCATTTCACCGCCGAAGACGTCGACGCCTACGCGCACAGCACCTGCGGCGAGCCCTATGACCAGTTGCTCCACGACGCGGTGAAGCGCACCGACGGGCGGGCGCGCGCCATGATGCTCGGCAAGTTCGCGCAGGGCGTCGGCCGCGACCAGGCGCAGATCGTGCTCGGCGACACGCCGCCGATCGCCGTGGTCAACGGCGCGGACGAGCCCTTCGTCAATGTCGCCTTCGTCGACACGATCCCCTTCTCCAATTTGTGGGAGGGCAAGAAATTCGTCATCGAAAAATCCGGCCATGCGCCGTTCTGGGATTCGCCGGACCGTTTCGACCCGATCCTCGACCGCTTCCTGAAGAGCCTGGAGCCGGCCTGGCGCAAATAGGCTGCGACGCCGCGAAGGCGGGCGAGGCTACTCGGCCGCCTCCGCGAACGGCGTCGGGATATAGTTCAGGATCGGCCCGAGCCAGCGCTCGACCTCCTCGACGGCCATGCCCTTGCGCGCCGCATAGTCCTCGACCTGGTCGCGCTCGACTTTGGCGACGCCGAAATAATAGCTGTCGGGGTGCGACAGGTAGAGGCCTGAGACCGACGAGCCCGGCCACATCGCCATGCTCTCCGTCAACGCGACGCCGGCGTTCTTCTCGGCATCGAGCAGGCGAAACAGCGTGACCTTCTCGGTATGGTCCGGCTGGGCCGGATAGCCGGGCGCAGGGCGGATGCCCTGATAGCCTTCCAGGATGAGATCGTCCGGCGTCGCGGCCTCGTCCGGCGCATAGCCCCAGAACTCGGTGCGGACCTTCTCATGCATCCGCTCGGCGAAAGCTTCGGCGAAGCGGTCGGCAAGCGCCTTGACCATGATCGAGTTGTAGTCGTCGTTGGCGCGTTCGAACCGCTCGGCGATCGCCACTTCCTCGATGCCCGCGGTGACCACGAAGCCGCCGACATAGTCCGCCTTGCCGCTGTCGGCCGGCGCGACGAAGTCGGAGAGCGCCACATTCGCCTTGCCGTCGCGCTTGGCGAGTTGCTGGCGCAAGGTGAAGAAGGAGACGAGTTCTTCCGTCCTGCTTTCGTCCGTGAAGAGACGGATGTCGTCACCCACCGTATTGGCCGGCCAGAAGCCGATCACGCCTTTTGGCGCAAACCATTTCTCCTCAATGATCTGCTTCAGCATCGCCTGCGCGTCGTCGAAGAGCTGCCGGGCGGCAGGGCCCTGCTTCTCGTCTTCCAGGATCTTTGGATAACGTCCCTTAAGCTCCCAGGTCTGGAAGAAGGGCGTCCAGTCGATATAGCGCGCAAGCTCGGCAAGATCCCAGTTTTCGAACACCCGCGTGCCGAGGAAGCTCGGCCTGGGCGGCGTGTAGTCCGCCCAGTCGATCTTGTGCGCATTCGCCCGTGCGCGTGCGAGCGGAAGGCGCTGCTTCTCGCGCTCCGAGCGCTCATGTGCCTCCGTCACCTTCTTGTATTCGGCCCGCAGCGTCTCGATGTAGCCGGGCTTCATCTCCGGCGACAGGAGGCTGGACACGACGCCGACCGCACGGCTGGCATCGGTGACGTAGACCGCCTGCCCGCGGTCGTAGCGAGGGTGAATCTTGACGGCGGTATGGACACGGCTGGTCGTCGCGCCGCCGATCAGCAGCGGAATGTCGAAACCTTCCCGTTCCATCTCGGACGCGACATGCACCATCTCGTCGAGCGAGGGCGTGATCAGGCCGCTGAGGCCGATCACGTCGACCTTCTCGTCCCGCGCCGTCTGCAGGATCTTGGTCGCCGGCACCATGACGCCGAGGTCGATGATCTCGTAATTGTTGCAGGCCAGCACAACGCCGACGATGTTCTTGCCGATGTCGTGCACATCACCCTTGACGGTGGCCATCAGGATCTTGCCGGCGCTCTGACGCTCGCCATTGTCGATGCCGTTTGCGGCATTGGCGAGCTTCTCCGCTTCCATGTGGGGCAACAGGCCGGCGACCGCCTGCTTCATGACGCGCGCCGACTTGACCACCTGCGGCAGGAACATCTTTCCCGCGCCGAACAGGTCGCCCACCACATTCATGCCGGCCATCAACGGGCCTTCGATGACATGCAGCGGCCGTTCGGCCTTCAGCCGCGCCTCGTCGGTGTCGGCGTCGATGAATTCGGTGATGCCGTTGACCAGCGCGTGGCTGATGCGCTGTTCGACAGGCCATTCGCGCCAGGCGAGGTCCTTTTCCTTGGCTTCCTTGCCCGCGGTTCCCTTGAACCGCTCGGCGATCTCCAGCATCCGCTCGGTCGCCGTGCCGCCGGCCTTCGGCACGCGGTTGAGCACGACGTCCTCGCAGGCCTCGCGCAGCTCGGGCTCGATCGTGTCGTAGACGGCAAGCTGACCGGCATTGACGATGCCCATGTCCATGCCGCGCTGGATCGCATGATAGAGGAACACGGCATGCATCGCCTCGCGCACCGGCTCGTTGCCGCGGAACGAGAAGGACAGGTTCGACACGCCGCCGGAAATGTGGACATGCGGGAGGGTGGAGGTGATCTCGCCGGTGGCCTCGATGAAATCGACGCCGTAATTGTCGTGCTCCTCGATGCCCGTGGCGACCGCGAACACGTTCGGATCGAAGATGATGTCCTCCGGCGCGAAGCCGGCCTTCTCCGTCAGGAGCTTGTAGGCGCGCGTGCAGATCTCGACCTTGCGCGTCTTGGTGTCCGCCTGGCCGACCTCGTCGAAGGCCATGACCACGACCGCCGCTCCATACATGCGGCACAGCTTCGCGTGATGCAGGAAGGCTTCCTCGCCTTCCTTCATCGAGATCGAATTGACGATCGGCTTGCCCTGCACGCATTTCAGCCCGGCCTCGATCACCTCCCACTTGGAGGAGTCGATCATGACCGGCACCTTGGCGATGTCCGGCTCGGCGGCGATGAGGTTGAGGTATTCGACCATCGCCTTCTTCGAGTCGATCAGGCCCTCGTCCATGTTGATGTCGATCACCTGCGCGCCGTTGGCGACCTGGTCGCGCGCGACGTCGAGGGCGGCGGCGTAGTCGCCCGCAGTGATCAGCTTCCTGAACTTCGCCGAGCCGGTGACGTTGGTGCGCTCGCCGACATTCACAAACGGAATGTCCTTGGTCAGCGTGAACGGCTCGAGGCCCGACAGCCGCATCAACGGCGAACGCTTCGGCACATTGCGCGGCGCGTGGCGCGAGACCGCTTCGCTGATCGCGGCGATATGTTCCGGCGTCGAGCCGCAGCAGCCGCCGACCACGTTGACCAGTCCTTCGCGCGCAAATTCCTCAACCTGCGAGGCCATGAATTCGGGGCTCTCGTCGTACTGGCCGAAGGCGTTGGGCAGGCCGGCATTGGGATAGGCGCAGATGAACGTGTCGGCCACCGACGACAGCTCCGCGAGATGCGGACGCATGGCAGCCGCGCCGAGCGCGCAGTTGAGGCCGATGGTGAAGGGCGCGGCATGGCGGATCGAGTGCCAGAAGGCGGTCGGCGTCTGGCCGGACAGCGTGCGGCCGGAGAGGTCGGTGATGGTGCCGGAGATCATCACCGGCAAGCGGATGCCCTTCTCCACGAACACCTCCTCGGTCGCGAAGATCGCGGCCTTGGCGTTGAGCGTGTCGAAGATCGTCTCGATCAGCACGATGTCGGCGCCGCCATCGATCAACCCGCGCAGCTGTTCCGCATAGGCGAGGCGCAGGTCGTCGAAGGTCACGGCGCGGTAGCCGGGATTGTTGACGTCGGGAGAAATCGACGCGGTGCGGTTGGTCGGACCGAGCGCGCCGGCCACGAAGCGGCGCCTGCCGTCCTCCTGCTCCGCCCGGCGGATCGCGCGCTTCACCAGCCGGGCTCCGTCGCGGTTCAGATCGTAGACCATGTCCTCCATGCCGTAATCGGCCTGCGCGATCGAGGTGGAGGAAAAGGTGTTTGTCTCGATGATGTCGGCGCCTGCCTTGGCATAGGCGTAGTGAATGTCCTCGATCGCCTTGGGCTGGGTGAGAATCAGAAGGTCGTTGTTGCCCTGCTGGTGGCAGGCGCAGCCGAGGAACCGGTCGCCGCGGAAATGATCCTCGCCGAAGGCGAGCCCCTGGATCTGCGTGCCCATCGCGCCGTCGAGGACGAGAATCCGCTCGCGCGCGGCCGCCTGCAAAGCGGCAAGAATCTCCGCGCCATCCGGCTGCGGAGCGGTCGCGCCGAACAGCGCATCCGAGACACTTTTTTGCGACATCACCTGTCCTTTATGCGACGAGGTCTTCGTCACATAAAGACATCTTTATGTCAACATGCGGCAAGTTGCAGAATGAATTTGCTACTCGTCCTGCAGCTCCTCGATCAACTCGCCGAAGAGACGTTTCAGCGTCCGCACACCCGCCTCATCCCGGTGAACGGCCAGTCGCTCGATCTGCGCCCGGGCGCCGGCGACAATGTCCGCCTCCGGCGGCTGAGCGACGAGCCAGCACAGGAACACCTGTTCGGGCGACGGCAATGGCCGCATCAGTCCCATGCCAGCGCTCCGCCATTCTGGTATTCGATGACGCGGGTCTCGAAGAAGTTCTTCTCCTTCTTGAGGTCCATTGCCTCCGACATCCAGGGGAACGGGTTCTCCGCTTCCGCGAACACCGGAACGAGACCGAGCTGCGCGCAGCGGCGGTTGGCGATGAAGTGCATGTACTGTTCGCACAGCGCCGCGTTCAGCCCGAGGAAGCCGCGCGGCATGGTGTCCCGGCCATAGGCCGCTTCCAGTTCCGCCGCGTTGGATATCATCCCCCGCACCTCGTCCTGGAACGCCTTCGTCCACAGGTGCGGGTTCTCCAGCTTGATCTGGTTGATGACGTCGATGCCGAAATTGAGATGGATGGATTCGTCGCGCAGGATGTACTGGTACTGCTCGGCGATGCCGACCATCTTGTTGCGGCGCCCGAGCGACAGGATCTGCGCGAAGCCGGTGTAGAACCACATCCCCTCGAAGATGACGTAGAAGGCGACGAGATCGCGCAGGAAAGACTGGTCGGCCTCCGGCGTGCCGGTCCTGAAGTCCGGATTGTCGAGGTTCTGCGTGTGCTTCAGCGCCCAGGCCGCCTTGTCGGTGATCGACGGCACCTCGCGATACATGTTGAACAGCTCGCCCTCGTCGAGGCTGAGGCTTTCCACGATATACTGGAAGGTGTGGGTGTGGATCGCCTCCTCGAAAGCCTGCCGGAGCAGATACTGGCGGCATTCGGGGTTGGTGAGGTGCCGGTAGATGGCGAGCACGATGTTGTTCGCCACCAGGCTTTCCGAGGCGGCGAAGAAGCCGAGGTTGCGCTTGATCATGCGCCGCTCGTCGTCGGTCAGGCCTTCGCGTGACTTCCACAGCGCGATGTCAGCCTGCATCGACACTTCGGTCGGCATCCAGTGATTGTTGCAGCCGGAAAGATATTTCTCCCACGCCCAGCGGTATTTCAGCGGCAGCAGCTGGTTCACGTCGGCACGGGCGTTGATCATGCGCTTGTCGTCAACCGAGACGCGCGCGCCGCCGCGTTCGATCTCGCCGAGGCCGGTGGCGTCGACGGCGGGAGCATCCGTGCCGAGCGGCGGGATGGGAGAATTGGGCTTGGGTTCGGACCAGTCGAGCATTGGAGGCATCTTCCTGAATATAGAAAATCGGAGGCGTCATCCCGGCCAAGAGAGCGAGGCGACCGCGAGCCGGGATCCAGTCCGCCGACGTTGCGGGCTGGATCCCGGATAGCCTCCGCTGCGCTGCGGCTTCCGGGATGACGCGGATGGGCGGAGCGGCGTCTACTGGCAGGCCTCGCAGTCGGGATCGTCGATGGCGCAGGCCTTGCCCCAGGCGGCATCCGGATTGACGACGATCGGCTGGGATGCGGGTGCAGCGGCAACCACGGCCGACACCGCGTTCAGCTTTCCGTCCGTGCCCTTCAGCGTCGACTTCTCGACATGGGTCGCCGATCGCGAGCGCAGGTAGTAGGTCGTCTTCAACCCCTTCCTCCACGCCAGGCGATACAGCTCGTCCAGCTTCTTGCCCGACGGATTGGCGATGTAGAGGTTGAGCGACTGCGCCTGGTCGATCCATTTTTGCCGGCGCGAGGCGGCCTCGATCAGCCACGCGGTGTCGAGCTCGAACGCGGTCGCATAGAGCGCCTTCAGGTCGTCCGGCACACGGTCGATCTGGCCGACGGACCCGTCGAAATACTTCAGGTCCGACACCATCACCTCGTCCCAGAGGCCGCGCATCTTCAGGTCGTGAACGAGCTGCGCGTTCACGACGGTGAAGTCGCCCGACATGTTCGATTTGACGAACAGGTTCTGGTAGCCGGGCTCGATCGACTGCGACACGCCGCAAATGTTGGAGATCGTGGCGGTGGGTGCGATCGCCATCGTATTGGAGTTGCGCATGCCGGTGGTCTTCACCCGCCTGCGGAGCCCCTCCCAGTCGAGTGTCGAGGCGGCATCCATCTCGACGCCGGGCCGCGCCTCCTCCAGCAGCCGGATCGAGTCGATGGGAAGAATGCCCTTCGACCAGAGCGAGCCGTCAAAGCTCGGATAGCGCCCGCGTTCGGCCGCGAGATCGACCGAAGCCGAGATCGCATGGTAGCTGATCGCCTCCATCGAGCGATCCGCGAACTGCACCGCGGCGTCCGACGCGTACGGGATGCGCAATGTCTGCAGCGCGTCCTGGAAACCCATCAGGCCGAGACCGACCGGACGGTGCCTGAGGTTCGAGCGCCGCGCCTCCGGGATCGTGTAGAAATTGATGTCGACGACATTGTCGAGCATGCGCATCGCCGTGCCGACCGTCCTCGCCAGGCGATCCAGGTCGAGACCCTTTTCGGTGACGTGGTTGGCGAGGTTGACGGAGCCGAGATTGCACACCGCCACCTCGTCCCTCGACGTGTTCAGCGTGATCTCCGTGCACAGGTTGGAGGAGTGCACGACGCCGACATGGCCCTGCGGCGAGCGGATGTTGCAAGGATCCTTGAACGTGATCCAGGGATGCCCCGTCTCGAACAGCATCGTGAGCATCCTGCGCCACAGGTCCACGGCGCGGACCTTGCGGAACACCTTCATGCCGCCGGCCGCCGCCTTCGCCTCATAGGCTTCGTAGGCCGCGCGGAATGCCGTGCCGTAGAGGTCGTGCAGGTCCGGCACCTCGTCGGGAGAGAACAGCGTCCACTCGGCATCGGCCTCGACGCGCTCCATGAAAAGGTCCGGCACCCAGTTGGCCGTATTCATGTCGTGCGTGCGGCGGCGGTCGTCGCCGGTGTTCTTGCGCAGGTCGAGGAACTCCTCGATGTCGACATGCCACGTCTCGAGATAGGCGCAGACCGCACCCTTGCGCTTGCCGCCCTGGTTGACGGCGATCGCGGTGTCGTTGGCGACCTTCAGGAACGGCACCACGCCCTGGCTCTCGCCATTGGTGCCCTTGATGTGGGCGCCGAGCCCGCGCACCGGCGTCCAGTCGTTGCCGAGCCCGCCGGAATATTTGGCGAGCAGCGCATTGTCCTTGATGCCCTTGAAGATCGCGTCGAGATCGTCGCCGATCGTGGTCAGGAAGCAGGAGGAGAGCTGCGGCCGCGTCGTGCCCGAATTGAACAGCGTCGGGGTCGAGGCCATGAAGTCGAACGAGGAGAGCAGGTCGTAGAACTCGATCGCCCTCGCCTCGCGGTCGATCTCGCGGATTGCCAGTCCCATCGCCACGCGCATGAAGAAGGCTTGCGGCAACTCGAAGCGCCTTCCGCGCGTGTGCAGGAAATAGCGGTCGTAGAGGGTCTGGAGACCGAGATACTGGAAGTTCAGGTCACGTTCCGGCTTGAGGGCCGCGCCGAGCCTGGCGAGATCGAAGCGGCCGAGTTCCGGATCGATCAGTTCGGCCTCGATGCCCGTCTTGACGAAATCCGGGAAATAGCTCGCATAGCGCTTGGCCATGTCGGCCTGCGTTGCCAGCTCCGTCCGGCCGGAGACGAAGGACAGCGCTTCCCGCCGCAGCCGGTCGAGCAGCAGGCGAGCCGAGACGAAGGCA
The DNA here is from genome assembly GCF_900177325.1 of Mesorhizobium australicum. Taxonomy (NCBI): domain Bacteria; kingdom Pseudomonadati; phylum Pseudomonadota; class Alphaproteobacteria; order Hyphomicrobiales; family Phyllobacteriaceae; genus Mesorhizobium; species Mesorhizobium australicum. The sequence goes on from NZ_FXBL01000004.1 coordinate 5,038,952, forward strand.
TAGTTCGGCTCCTGCTCGACCAGCGTGCGCGCGGCGAGGATCGGGGCGAGCGACAGTTCGTCGAGCGTGATGCCGTCGTAGAGGTTGCGTCTTGCCTCGGCGAGGATCGGCTGGGCGGAGACCGCATCGAGACCGTCACAAGCCTCATCGACGATCCGTGCCAGCCGCGCCTCGTCCAGCGGCAGCAGCGCGCCGTCCTCGGCTTTCACGTGCAGCGAAGGCGCCGCCTGTTCGACGGCCGCGGCCTTTTCGGCGGCGCGCTCGCGCGCCCGTTCCTCGCGATAGAGCACATAGGCGCGCGCTATCTTGTGATGCTCGCCGCGCATCAGGGCGAGTTCGACCTGGTCCTGCACGTCCTCGATGTGGAAGATCCTGCCCTCGCCGACGCGGCGCGTCAGCGCGGTCACGACCTGTTCCGTCAGGTCCTCGACGACGTCATGGACGCGCCGCGACCCCGCGGCCGTCGAGCCCTCCACCGCCAGGAAGGCCTTGGTGAGAGCCACGGTGATCTTCGTCGGATCGAACGGCGTCAGGCCGCCGTTGCGCCGGATGACCCGGTAGCCGGGCTCCGCGCCCCGCCGCGCGCCGGTGTCGAGGGAGGGAGGAACCGGTGAGGTTCCCATGGTGTCGAGTGTCGCAGTCGCCGGCATCTTTTCCCCGTAGGCGTTGTGGACGGGGATGGCGTGGAACGCATGCCGGACGCGGGCTCCTCAAGCCGCACGCAGACACAGCGCACCGCCGGGACACCCCGCCCGTGGTTCGTTCAGATCCGTCACGGCAGGTCTCCTGGCTCGCAGGTCGCCGCTTTTGTCGGCCTTCCCGGCGCCGTCAGGCACCAGTGGCTAATCTCGACGCAAGCTCACTGCTTACAGTTGCGGGGGCAGCGCCGGCATTGTGAACACGCACCGGCTTCCCTCTTAGCTTCCGAGCTGGAACGACTCGGAAGAACCATGACCACAACATCTAGACGGAAAGGCCATCAGACTGTCAACAGGTCGCTTCAACTGTTGTGTGAAAGTCCGTGTCGGTTATGTTTCGCCACCGAGATTGGGAGAAGCGGACGTGACGAAGACACGCATTGCGATTGTCGGCCTTGGCATGGCGGTAACGCCGCACGCGCGGGGGCTGATGGATTTGGCCGGCACGGTCGAGGTCGTGCATGCCTATGCGCGCAGCGAAGGACGACGACAGGCTTTCGGCGCGAAGTTTCCCTTTCCGCTCTGCGACAGCCTCGAAACCATCCTGAACGACGACAGCGTCGAAGCGGTGGCGGTTCTCTCGCCGGCCAACACGCATCGCGACATCGCGCTGCGTTGCGCGGAGGCCGGCAAGCATGTGCTGATGGAGAAGCCGCTCGAGATCACCACCGCGCGCGCCGAGGAACTCGTCGCCGCCTGCCGCAGGGCGGGCGTCAGGCTCGGCGTCGTGCTGCAGCATCGTTTCCGGCCCGCCGGCATGAAGCTGGCGGAGATGCTGCGCGCGGGCGAACTGGGCGCCATCGTCGGCTGCTCCACCGTGATCCGGCTATGGCGGCCCCAGTCCTACTACGACGAGCCGGGTCGCGGCACTTTGGCCCGCGACGGCGGCGGCGTGCTGATCTCGCAGGGCATCCACACGCTGGACCTGATGCTGAGCCTCGCCGGCCCGGTTGCGGAGGTCACTGGGTTCACGGCGACCACTCCGATCCATAGAATGGAGACCGAGGACATGGTCTGCGCCGCCGCGCGCTTCGCCAATGGCGCGATCGGCACGATCGACGCGACGACGGCCGCCTATCCCGGCTTCCCCGAGGAGATCGTCCTCACCTGCGAGAAGGGCACCGCCCTGCTGCGCGGCACGGAACTTCTCGTGCAGTTTCAGGACGGCCGGAAGATCGCCATGGAGCCGGACCGCTCGGCAGGAGGCACCGGAGCCGACCCGATGGCCTTTCCCCACGACTATCACCGCGCGGTCATGGCCGACTTCGTCGAGGCGATCCGCGCCGGCCGCGACCCGAAGGTGACCGGCGAGGAAGCGCTCAAGGTACACCGCCTGATCGACGCCCTGATCGAAACCGGCCGCACCGGCCGGCCGGTCCGCTGCAAGACGAGCTGACGCTCCAGTAGGCAACCGGCTCAGGCGGCCTCGTTCTTGGCGAGAATGCCGACGATCACCGGCAGGCGCATGTCCTTGCAGGTCTGGACTCGATCCTCGTCGAAATGGCCCGACTCCGCGAGGCAGTTCAATGTCCCGATCACCCGGCCGAAGAGGACGAGAGGCACGTTGACGAGGGACTCGCAGCCGATCGACCGGATGGTGTCGTGGTCGGCCATCACCTCGGCCAGCGTCTCGTAGTCGTTCGCCACGAACACTTCGAGCTTTTCCATCACCTGCTGGCTCCAGCGGGTGGTGTTCGCCGGCTTGCGGCCGGAAACGGGGTAGACGTCGGGCATCGACGAGTAGAGCCGTTCATAGGACAGGTCGTTCGGATCGACGGCGGTGACGGTCACCAGCTTGGCCCCTGCCTTCTCGCGCAGTTCGTCCGCGACCAGCTTGAACACGTCGGCGCTCGTCGACGCGGCCCGGGCAAGGGCGTCGGCAAAGTCGTCCGGATGGGCGGTAGGTGCGCTCGTCACGATCAATTCCTTTTCTGCGTAGGTCGTTCAGGATCGCTTGCCGGCGACGCTCACCGCCACGGCGACGAGGATGACGACGCCGGTTGCGAGGTCCTTGTAGAAGGGATCGGCGTTCAGGATGTTGAAGCCGTTGTTGATGAGGGCAAGCAGCATGACGCCCGCGACGGACCGCCAGACCGCCCCCTCCCCGCCATAGATCGAGGTCCCGCCGAGGATGACGGCCGCGATGGCCTGCAGTTCCATCCCCTGCCCGGCGGTCGGCTGTCCCATGGAGATGCGCGAGACGGTGATCGCCGAGGCGAGGCCCGCCGCCAGCCCCGAGATGGCGAAGGTGGCGACCCGCACCCTGTCTACCCGTATCCCCGAGAGCTCCGCCGCCTGGACATTGCCGCCGACGGCGAAGATGCGCCGGCCTAGGCCGGTCTGCGTCAGGACCACAGCCAGGATTCCGGCGAAGAGTATCAGCACGATGACGGCGACGTTGACGCCGAAATACTGAGCCCGCCCCAGCCAGGTGAAGGCGTCGATGCGCACCGGGATCAGGTTGCCGTCGGAGATCAGGATCGCGAGGCCCTGGAAGACCAGCCCTGTGGCGAGCGTAGCGAGGAAGGAGTGGACCCGAAGCCGCGTCACCACGATGCCGTTGAAGACGCCGAGGGCCAGGCCGACGAGCGGCGCGATCAGCAGGCCGAGCGCCGGGTTCACCGCCAGCGCCACCGAGGCACAGACCACGCTCGCGACGCCGAAAATCGCGCCGACCGAGAGATCGAAGCCTCCGCCGATGATGACGAAGGTCATCGCGGCGGCCATGATGGCCAAGGGCGCATTCTGGTTGAGGATGTTGGCGATGTTGCGCCAGGTCAGGAAGGCGTCGCTCGCCAGCGCCAGCACGATCACCATCAGAACCAGTGCGATGGCGATGGCATAGCGCTGCGCGAAGGCGGAAGGGTTGATCCGAACGGCGGTCGACAAGCGGCTCTCCTTCTACGATGGCTCGGATTCGACCTGGAACAGCGCGTTCAGCACCTCGGCCATGGTCGTCTCAGGGGGAGAAATCTCCTTCACGGTCCGGCCCTCGTGGACCAGATAGGCGCGGTGCGAGAGGCCGAGGACTTCCTCCAGCTCCGAAGAGATCAGGAGAACCGCCTTGCCCGAAGCCGCCTGCTCGATGACGAAGTCGTGAATCCGGCGTCTTGCGCCGATGTCGACGCCCCGGCTCGGCTCGTCGAGAATGATGAGCGAGGGAGCGATGGTGACCCATTTGGCGAGCAGCACCTTCTGCTGGTTCCCGCCGGAAAGCTTGCGGATATCGCCGTCCATTGACGGCGGCGTGATGGAGAATTCCGAGATCCGCGCGGTGACGTTCGCCAGTTCCTTGCGGCGTCGGAGGAACCCGCCGAGGAGAAATGCCGGCAGGCTCGCCATGGTGATGTTGGGGCGGACGGGACTCGCCAGGACGAGTCCCTGGCTGCGTCGATCCTCGGGGACGAAGGCGACGCCGCGGGCGATCGATGCTTCCGGGCTGCGGTCCGCATAGTCTTCGCCGTTGAGGCGGACGGTTCCCTCGGATGGGTCGGCGCCGAAGATCGCCCGCGCGATTTCGCTTCGCCCGCTGCCGACAAGGCCGACGAGGCCGACGACCTCGCCCGGCCGGACGATCAGGTCCGCACCTTTTACTCCCGCCCCGGAGACGAGGCCTTTGACCTCGAGGAGCGGCGGAACCTCCGGACCGGGGAGCGGAGGGAGGTCGGGATAAATGATCTCCTGCGCGCCCCCGCCCAGCATGCCGCCGATCAGGGTCGCCTTGGTTTCGGAGGCCGTGTCGGCGGTGCGGACCACCGAACCGTCGCGCAGGATCGTCACGCGATCGCTGACCTCGAGCACATGGTCGAGGAAATGCGTGATGTAGATCAGGGTCCGGCCGTCGTCGCGCAGCCGCTTCATCGTCGCATGCAGCCGCTCGATCTCGTCGAAGGTGAGCGACGAGGTCGGCTCGTCCAGCACGATCACCTGCGCGTTGCGAGCGAGCGCCCGCATGATCTCGATCTTCTGCTGGTCGGCCAGCGCGAGATCGCCGGCGCGCGCATTCGGGTCGAGCTCGAAGCCGCAGATCCGCTCGATCTCGGCGGCTCGGGCTGCATCGTCATGCTTGAGCAGGCCGAAGCGCAGGGATTCGATCCCCAGGAAGACGTTCTGGGCGACCGTCAGCGCCGTCACGATCTGCAGCTCCTGGTGCATGATCGCGACGCCCTTCTCCAGCGCCCGGACGGGATTCCAGGCGCCGACTGGATGGCCTTCGTGGAGGATCTCCCCCTTGGTCGCACTGTAGAAGCCGCCCGCGATCTTGCCGACCGTCGACTTGCCCGCGCCGTTCTCGCCGACGAGGGCGTGGATTTCGCCCGGCCGGAAGCCGATCGAGACGTCGTGCAGGATCTCGGTCCCGTAGAAGGACTTCGAGACATGGGACAGGGCCAGCCTGTCCAATCCCTCCTGCGTCGCCTCGGCCACGGCGCCTTAGCCCCAGGTAGCCCGGGGCGTGCTGGCCGCCGTGTCGATCGCTCCGTCCTTGACCACCACGCCGTAGTCGCGCGCGGCGACGTCCGGCGAGAGGTAGCCGCAGTCAAGGTCTTCCTGGATCTCCGCGAAGGGACGGGCAAGCGGATCGCCAAAGCCGCCGCCGCCGCCGGTCTTGGTGACGAGGACGGTCCCCTTCGGCAGGGAGCGGGCGCGCATCTTGAGCCGTTTCTCCTCGCTGCCGTCGGGCCAGTAGATGGTCACGTCCGGACCTTGCGCGCTGTTGCCGCCATTGAGGCCGAACGCCGGCGTCAGGGCCCGGTCGAACCACAGCGCGCCCGCTGCGTCGTCCAGCAGCTTGTAGGATCGCACCACCCCGTTTCCGCCGCGCCAGCGGCCTGCGCCGCTGGAGTCCGGGCGGATCGAGAACTCCTCGACCCGCACCGGGAACTTGGTCTCGTAGATTTCCGCCGGCAGGTTACGGAAGCCGCCATTGGTTATGTTGATCAGCGCGCTCTCGCCGTCTGCGCCGTTGGAGCCGCCCCAGCCGCCGGCGGTCGCCTCGGTCGAGATCCACTGCTTGCGCTTGGGGTCGACCGAGAAGAAGGAGACCACCATGGAGTCACCGTAGTGGGCAGCCGTGGCTCTCTCCGGCATCGCTTCGGAAAGGCAGGAGATCAACTGGTCGGCGAGCAGGCCGAAGCTGGTGAAATACCAGGAACACGCGGCCGGCTCCTTGGCGTTGAACATGCAGTCGTCGGGGATCTTGACCTCCATGGTGGAGAAGGATCCGCCGGTGATTGCCCGGTCGGGCGAGATCATCGTCTTGTAGGCGAGGCGCAGGATGGACACCGTCTGCACCGCGCCGCAGTTGATCGAACCCTTCACCTGGGGTGAGGAGCCCTCAAGGTCGAGGATCAGCCTTTCGCCGTCGATGGTGACCTTCAGCGCCACCTTGACCGGATCGTCCGACAGGCCGTCATTGTCGATATAGCCTTCGCGATAGTAGGTGCCGTCCTTGAGCGCGCCGATCGCCTCGCGGTCGAGCGTGCGGGCCTGCTCGAAGATGTTCTCGCAGGAGGCCTGGTAGGTCGGCACACCGATCCGGTCGAGAAGCTGGTTCAGTCGCCGCTCGCCGGTCCGGATGGCGCTGATCTGGGCGCGGAAATCGCCAAGGGTCAGTTCCTTCAGCCGGGTGTTGCGCAGGATCAGGTCGAACCAGTCCGGCAGTTCCCTGAAGTTCTGCACCACCCGCGTCGGCCCGAGCCTCCAGCCTTCCTGGAAGATCGATGAGGCGCCCATCACCATGCCAGGATCGGTGGCCCCGACATCGGCCCAGTGAGCCCTTGCCGCGCCGAAGCCGACCAGCTTGCCTTTGTAGAAAAGCGGGCCGACCGCGGTGAAGTCGTTCAGATGCGTTCCCTGCAGATAGGCGTCGTTCATCAGGAAAATGTCGCCTTCGCCGATGTCGTCGCCATAGCGGTCGAGGACCATGTGGACGCAGGCGTCGATGGCGCCGACGAACAGCGGCACGCCGGTTGACTGGCCGAGCATGTTGCCTTTCGCGTCGAGCAGGGCGACGGCCGAGTCCCGGCCTTCGTAGATCAGGGCCGAGAAGGCCGAGCGCCAGAGCGAGGCGTTCATGTCCTCTGCGCAGGAGATGACGAAGTTGCGGACGACTTCGGTCGTGATCGGATCGGCAGTGACTGTGGTCATCTCACGCTCCCGCTTTGGTCATGGACAGGTGGCCGCCGACGATGACTTCGATCCGCCAGCCGGGCGGGACGAGGGTTGTCGCGGTTTCTTCTTCCAGGATTGCCGGCCCTTCGACCGCCTCGCCGAGAGCGAGCGTGTTGCGGTCGACGATCGCCGTCTCCCGTTCGGACCCGTCGAAATAGACGAGCCGGCTGCGGGCCGAGCCCTTGGCTTTCGTCTCCGGGTCGGGCTGCGCAGGCCGCGCCAGCCGGCCAAGCGCTGCGACGCGCAGGTTGGCCACCTCGACCGGGGTCGTCCCGCTCGAATGGCCGTAGTGCTGCTGGTAGGACTTGTCGAACTCGGCACGAACGGCAGCGAGGTCCACGGGTCCGTTGGGCACCTGGATCGTCAGGACATATTCCTGCCCCTGGTAGCGCAAGTCGGCGAAACGCTCGTAGGAGATGTCGGCGGCCTCCATGCCTTCCTTCTTCAGGTAGGCGAAGCCTCGCTTCTCCAGCTCTTCGAACTTCTGCGTCACCTCGGCCGGATCGAGCGTGCCCCACTGGCCGTAATAGGTCATCTTGAAATCGTGGCGCATATCGGTCTGCAGCATGCCCCAGGCCGAGAAGGCGCCCGGATGGACGGGGATGATAACCTCGCGAATGTCGAGCTGGTCGGCCAGCGCGGCCGCCTGGCTGGGGCCGGCGCCGCCATAGGCGAGCAGGGCGAAGTCGCGCGGATCGATGCCGCGCTGCACGGTGATAGTGCGGATCGCATCCGCCATCTTGGCGTTGATGATGTCGATGATGCCCTGGGCGAAAACTTCCGGCCCCATGCCGAACCGCTCGCCGAGGTCGTGCATCGCCTGCCGGGCAAGGCCCGCATCGAGTTGCATCTCGCCGCCCGAGAAGTTCGAGGAATCGAGCCGCTTCAACACCAGGTTCGCGTCCGAGACGGTCGGCTCGGTGCCGCCGCGTCCGTAGCAGGCAGGGCCGGGAACCGACCCGGCCGACTGGGGGCCGACGCGCAACGCCTTCGCCTCTTCCCAGGCGATCGAGCCTCCGCCGGCTCCGATGACGTGGATGTCGACCACCGACATCTGCACCGGAAGTCCCTCGAGCTTGGTCTCCGTCGAGCTGGAGGGCAGTCCGTCGACGATCAGGCTCGCGTCGAAGGACGTGCCGCCCATGTCGACGCAGATCAGGTTCCTGCGGCCGGTCTGCTCGGCAAGCGAACGGCCGCCGATGGTTCCGCCCACCGGGCCGGACAGCAGGGTCTGCAGCGGATTTTCGGCGGCGGCCGTGGCGGTCATCGCACCGCCGTTCGATTCCATCACATGGACCTGGCCGTCGGCCGGCAGCGTGTCCTTCATCTGCTCGACCAGCGTGCGCAGATAGCGGCGCACCACCGGAGCGGTAAAGGCGTTCATCGCGGTCGTCGAGATGCGGTCGAACTCGCGCCACTCGGGCGAGACCTTGTGCGACAGGGTGATGTCCACGCCCGGCAGATGCTCGCGCAGATAGGCCTCGGCGGCAAGTTCATGCGCAGGGTTGCGGAAGGAGAACAGGAAGCAGACCGCCACGGCGGCATATCCCTTGTCCTTCACCGCGGCGACGAACGGGGCGAGATCCTCGACCTTCATCGGGACCACGACGCTCCCGTCGGCTGCGACGCGCTCGGCGACCGTATAGGTGTCCTTCACCGACACCAGCGGCTTGGGCTTCTTCCAGCGGATCGAGAAGATCTCGCCCCGGTCGTTGCCCTGGATGGTATAGACATCGCGGAACTTCTCGGTGGTCAGCAGCGCCACCCGGGCGCCGCGGCGGGTCAGGACCGAGTTCAGTCCGACCGTTGTTCCATGCACGAAGAAGTCGACATGTTCGTCGGGGCCGAGCCCCTTGCGGATACCTTCCAGCACGGCGAGCGCCGGGTTTTCGGGGGTCGACAGGACCTTGAGCGCCCGGCAGGCGCCGGTCTCGGTATCCTGGAAGACGACGTCAGTGAAAGTGCCGCCAATATCGGCGGACACCCGATAGCCGGTGGATGGCATCGGAACCTCTCCGTTATTCATGAAAGTCGGGAAGGGGCGGCCCCTCTTGCGGGGCCGCCGGAGGGGTCAGGTCACTGTGCCCACTCGCCGACGAAGGCGGGATTCTTGTCGAGCACGTCCTTGGTGACGATGAACGGCACGGGACCGCCGACATCCATGTCGTAGGTGACCGGATACTTTTCCTTCTTCATCGCGGCGACCAGGGTCTCGAGGGCAACCGTGCCCATCGTCTCGGGGAAGTAGGCGAGCGTGTTGTCCCAGTCGCCCTTGCGCACCGCGTCGACGCCGTAGGTCGACGCGCCCGCAGCGGCGAGGAAGATCGGCCCCATGTCGATTCCCGCGTCCTTGAGGGCAATCTCGACCCCGATCATCTGCTGATCGGCGACGGACAGCACGGCGTTGAAGTCGCTCTGCGCCTGCATGATGTCCTGCATCGCGGTCAGCGTCGCATCGGGGCTGTAGAGCCCTTCCGCCGTCGCGACGATCTTGATGTTCGGATGTCCGGCGAAGACCTTTTCATAGGCCGCGAGGCGGATCTGGTCGAACGGCGAGACCTTGAAGCCCAGCAGGATGACCACTTTGCAGGGATCCTTGTCCTTGCAGAACTCCGCGACCGATTCCGCCTGGGCGGTGGCTCCGATCGCCGGGACATGGCCGACCGTAGCGGTGAGACCGGGGATCTGGGGCTCGAGCGTGCCGAGATCGGGACCGATCGGGAACATGACGGCGACGAGCGGCACACCCTTGGCGATCACCTGCTCGGCAGCGCCGGAAATGCCGACCGTATCCTGCGCGTAGAGGATCATGCCGTCGAAGTTGCCGCTGGCGAGCACGTCCTCGACCTGCGCGTACTGCACGACGGGATCGAACTTGCCGTCGTAGATGGAGACCGAGATGCCGCCGAGCTCCTTGGCTTTCTTCTGGATCCCCGACCAGACGGCCTGATTGAAGCCGTTCTGCGAGGCCGAGGCGAAGAAGGCGATCTTGAGGTCCTGGGCCGATGCTCCCGTTGCCGCCAGGCCTAGCATAGCGCCTGCGGCAAGCAGCCCCGCACGGCAGACGCGCCACGATTCATTGAACAATGTCATGTGGTTACCCCTACTGAAGACTGTGTTTCTTATCGTTGACGAGATCGAGGCTAGTCGATATGCGAACTTTATGCAATTGGGTTATCCAAACTTTATGCAAGTCAGACAGGGTAGTGATGGAACGCAGCAGTCCACGCAGAATCACATCGGGAGGAAACGCATGACGGGCGAGAAGCCGACCGGGGCCGAGGCGGCCGGCCCCAAGCGCGAAAGAGGGGCGACGACGATCTATTCCTCTCTGCGCGAGGACATCCTGACCCTGCGCCTGGCACCGGGCTCGGCGGTGGACGAGGTGGATGTCGCCCGGCAGTTCGGCCTTTCCCGCACGCCGGTGCGCGAGGCGCTGATCATGCTTTCCGGCGAAGGACTGGTCCGGTTCCTGCCGAACCGTTCCTCGATCATCGCGCCGCTGACCATGGAGAACATGAACGACTACTTCGACACGCTGCTCATCCTGACCCGGTCGATCATGGTGGCCGCAGCCACCAAGCGGCTCCCCGAGGACGGAGAGCGGCTGCGCCAGCTGCTTGTCAGCTTCCGCGAGAGCATTGTTCAGGACGAGGACGTGTTCCGGATCGTCTTTGCCCAGCTGGACCTGCTCAAGGGCTTTTCCCGCGTCGCGCGCAACGACTTCCTCGGCAAGTTCTTCCCCACCTGCCTCGACTACGGCCGGCGGACGATGTTGCTGCACTACTTCCCCTTTGCGGGACCGGAGGACCTCGCCTTCGTCGCCGACACCTACGCCCGCCTGATCGAGGCGGTGGAGAAAGGCGACACCTCGGCCTGCAACGAGATCGTCAACGAGCAGATGAATTCGGTCGTCCGCGTGGTGCAGAGGTCGCTCGAGCCGACCTTCGCCGAATCCGTCGACCTGTCGACAGACACCTATCCCCGCTTCAAGAATCTCGCGAAGAGAAAGTGACGCCTGTGACCAGCCCCCGCATCGCCAAGCTGCAGACCTTGCTCCAGGCCGCCGATCTGCCTGCTGTCGCCTTCGTGCCGGGACCGAACTTCTACTATCTGACAGGCGTTCACCTGCACCTGATGGAGCGGCCAACGATCCTGATCGTCACCGCCGAGGGTGCGATCCACGCAGCGATCCCTGCCCTGGAGCGTGACCGCTGGAACGCCGACATGCCCAAGGCCGAGACCGTCTTCTGGCAGGATTCCGAAGGCTACGCCGACGCGCTCACCACGCTGGCCCGCCAGACCGGACTCGACCGGCTTGGCGTGGAATCAGGCCGGATGCGGCATTTCGAGGCCGCCGCGCTGGAGGCCGCCTTCGGCTTCAGGATCGTCGATGCCAGCAAGGCGCTTGCGAAGCTGCGCCTGATCAAGGAGCCCGAGGAACTCGCAGCGATGGAGCGCGCCATCCGCATCAGCGAGGCCGCCCTAGAGGACACCCTGCCGCGGATCGTCGCCGGCATGTCGGAAACCGAAATCCGCGCACGGCTCAACATCGCCATGCTGGAACGCGGCGCCGACGGACCGGCCTACGACCTGATCGTGCTGACCGGAGGCGCCTCGGCCGATTGCCATGGCGTCCCGTCGCCAGACCGGCGCGTGGCCAGAGGCGACGCCCTGCTGTTCGACTGGGGCGCGGCTGCGGGCGGCTACGCGGCGGACCTGACGCGGACCTTCTTCGTCGAGACCGTCTCGAAGGCCCACCGCGACATCTACCAGACCGTGCTCGACGCCAACCGGCTGGGTCTCTCGACGGCCGCTCCGGGCGTGACCTACGACGCGCTCGACACCGCCGTGCTGAGACTGCTGGCAGACAGGGGCTATGCCGACATGATCCGGCACAAGACCGGACACGGCCTCGGCCTCGACGTCCACGAGGCGCCGCAGGTGATGGTCGGCAACCGCGAAACGATGTCGCCCGGCACCGTCTTCACCATCGAGCCCGGCCTCTACCGTCCGGACAATCTCGGGGTGCGAATCGAGGACGACGTGGTCGTCACGGAGACCGGTGCGAGGTCCCTATCGGTCATGTCGCGGGAGCTGCGGATCATCGGCTGAGGGTAGCGTGGGCGAGCGGGCCTGACGTCAGCGGCAAGCGGCTTCGAGCAGGATTCACATACGTGTCGAATGTCCGCCCAAGGCGGACAGGGTGTTGGCGATGTTCGGAACGCTGGTTAGGTGTGCGACGAGATGGCGGCGCATGAGACGTCGGCCGTCCGGAAACGCTAACCGAGAGGGTCACGGCGTATCGCGAAGATGCGGAACGCCGGGCGGAACCATATGGCACAGGCCGGAGCATTGGCGGGGATTCGCGTCCTGGACCTCACCCAGGCTCTCGCCGGGCCTTTTTGCACGCAGATACTAGCCGACCATGGCGCAGATGTCGTCAAGATCGAGCCGCCGGTCAGCGGGGACATGGCGCGGCTTTCGGGCCCCTATCATCCCGACGACCGGCAGAAGACCGAATCCGGCTACTTCCACAGCATCAACCGCAACAAGCGCAGCGTCGTCATCGATCTCAAGACCCCGGACGGGCGAGACCTGCTGCTGCGCATGCTGCCCGACTTCGACGTGGTGGTGGAGAACTTCCGGACCGGCGTAATGGACCGCTTCGGTCTCTCCTACGAGACGCTTCGAGCAGCTCATCCGAAGGTGGTCTACGGCACAATTCGCGGCTTCGGCGACCCACGTTCCGGCGAAAGTCCCTATTCGGACTGGCCGGCCTTCGATGTCGTCGCCCAGGCAATGGGCGGCATGATCGGCGTCACGGGGGCGGATGCGGTCCACCCCGTCAAGGTAGGGCCCGGTGTCGGCGACACGATACCCGCGCTTTATCTTGCGATCGGAATCCTGGCCGCGGTTCTGCGCGCGAGGGAGACGGGGCAGGGGCAGTTCGTCGACGTCTCCATGGTGGATGCGATCCTTGCCGTGACCGAGAGGATCGTCCACCAGAATTCCTTCGGCGGCAAGGTCGCCCTGCCGGAAGGCAACCATCACCCTTTCATCGTGCCGTTCGGACTGTTCTCCGCCCGTGACGGCCATGTCGCGCTCGCCTGCCACAACGACGCATTCTTCGGCGTCCTCTGCAAGTCGCTGGATGCGGATGCGGTTCTGGAAAATCCGATCGTAAGGACAAAGGAGAGCCGCACCGAGAACCGGGCCGCCGCGATCGCGCTGATCGACGAGATGACGCGCCGGTTCACCAAGGCCGAGCTCAACGAGCGGCTCGGCGGCAAGGTCCCGTTCGGCCCGGTCTACCAGATCGACGAAATCGAGCGCGATCGGCATTTCACCGTCCGTGAAATGATCGCGGAGATCGAGTGCCCTCCGATCCAGGGCAAGATGCGGATTGCCGGCGTGCCGATAAAGTTCAGCGACACGCCCGGCAGCGTCAGGACGCGAGGTCCGCGCCAAGGCGAGCACACCGCCGAGGTTCTGGCGGCGTCCGGCCTGTCGGACGCCGAGATGAAGAGCCTGAAGGAGAGGGGCGTCATCGGCGGTGACTTCGGCTGACGACCGGGTCGGGTTCTCCATCGCTCGTTCGCGCCCTCCAGATCAAAAGACGGCAGATTCACGAGAACGCCATTCCTGGCCGCGCGCCAAACGGCGCCCACGAAGGTTCCGGCCTTGCTGGACAAGTCGAACACATATGTGATCTGTCTTCGCCGGTTCCGTTAACCGGCTGTTCTCGATACGGATCCGGTGGAGAGTGCCGTCGCGTTCGACCTGGAGGAGATCGAAATGTCCTATGAGCAATTCGAAGGCTCGGTGATCGTGCCGGGGCTTCCGGTGCGCGACAAGACGGTCAAATCGGCGCGCAGGACCATCGAGCTGCTCGAGTTCTTCGTCGAGCATCGTCGGCCTGCCAACCTCCTGACGATCTCCCAGGCCCTCCGCTATCCGGCATCGAGCACGGCGGCGCTGGCGAAGAGCCTGACCGTTCTCGGCTATCTTCACTACGATTCCAGCACCCGCACCTATTTCCCGACCCTCCGCATATCGCTCCTCGGCGGCTGGCTGCAGGATCAGTATTTTTCCGACACCAAGACGCTCGACCTGATGAATGCGATCGCCAAGGAAACGCGACAGACCGTGATTCTGGCGATGCAGTCCGGCATTCACGTCCAGTATCTGATGGTGATCCAGGGGCATGAGCACCTGCGCGCCTACACCCGGATCGGCTCGCTGCGGCCGATCTGCCGGGCCTCGACCGGATTGATGCTGCTGACCCTGGCGCCGGTGGAAGCGCTGCGCGGGATCGTCAACCACGCCAACTCGCTGGAAAAGGAGCCGTCGGCGCGCGTCATGTTCAAGGACCTGGTCAAGGAACTCGACGAGTGCCGCGCCCGGGGATACGCGACGACGTCGGGCAACGTCACGCCGGGCCTCGGAACTGTCGCGATGCTGCTGCCGAGATCGGAGAGGCACGTGCCCCTCGTCATCGCCGTCGGCGGCCCGCTGGAGGCGCAGCGGGAGGAGATGCCGGACTGGATACGCATCATGCGGGACCGGATCGCGGACTACTATCCAAAGCTCACCAGAACGGTCTGAGTTTCTGCGCCCCGGCATGGCCCGGAGGCAGGGAGTAACTGGCTTCCGGAAGCCTGCCCCAGCCTACGCTTCCCGACGGTCACAGGGACGGAATCGCACATGAACACATATGTGCTTTGGCCCTCCGAGGAGCCTGTCCAGGGTGAAGCGAGCCGGCAAACCCAATAGATTGGGCTTCCGGTTGCCGGCTCAGCGGCCCCGACAGGACCATTTCGGAGGAGATCATGAAAACCACAACTGGCGGCGGTTTCGCCGTCCTCGCCTTGCTCGGCGGCCTGCTTTCCGCAAGCACCGCCATCGCCCAGGATCACACGATGCGCATCTCGCTCGACACGGGGGCGAACTCCAGCCGTGTCATCTGGGTCCAGAAATTCGCGGACGCGGTGGAGAGCCGATCGAACGGCCGTATCGACACCCAGGTCTTCCATAGCGGCCAGCTTTTCCGTGATGTCGACGTGCCGAAGGCGATCCGCCAGGGCAATGTCCAGATGGGCGTGCCGGGCAGCTGGCAGCTGGGCGGCTTCGATCCGCGCATGAACATGTTCCAGCTTCCGGTCATGTACGGGCGCTCGGCCGATGTCGTTCACGAACTGGTCGACGGTCCGCTCGGCCAGAACCTTGCCAAGTCGATTGGCGAGCGACTGGGTGTCGAGGTCATCGGGAACTGGCTCGATCTCGATGCCGGCTCGGTCTTTACCACGACGAAGAAAATCGAAACGCATGGCGACTTCTCGGGCCTGACGATCCGCTTTCCCGGCGGCGCCGCCATCGAAGAGAAACTGAAGGTGCTGGGCGCGGTGCCCGTGCGGGTTCCTTTCCCCGACGTGCCGATGGGCCTTCAGCGCGGCAACTTCCAGGGTCTCGTGTCGACGGCCAACACGGTCGTGTCCGCCAAGCTCTGGGAGTCGGGCATCAAATACGGCTACCTTGAAGCAAACTCGCGCGATCAGTTCATCCCGATGGTGTCCAAGGATTTCTGGAGCGGCCTTCCCGACGACCTGAAGCAGATCGTCACGGAAGAATGGAGCAAGATGATCCCGCTGGCGCGCGAGGACGTCCTGCTGCAGGCGGGCAAGGACGCGGAGACGCTGAAGCAGAACGGCGTCGAGCTGGTCGAACCCAGCGAGTCGGAAATTGCCGCGACACGCGAGATTCTGATGCAGAAGCAGGAAGAAATCACCAAGACGCTGGGGATCGAAGCCGACTTCGTGAAGAGCGTGAGCGCGGCGCTCGGCGAGAGCCAATAGCACCTCGCAGAACGGATCCGACATCGGGTCGAAATGAAGCCGTCGCCGGCCCACCGGCGGCGGCTTTCTTTTGCGCCGGCGCTACGCATCGAAGGTATCGCGAGCGCCGAAGCGGCAAGCTCCCGACGACCACTGCAGTTCAAAGCTGCGCAGCGATGCGCGGTCGTCGCCTCCAATGCAACTCGTCCGAGCCTTCGGGATCGATGCCGCAGCAGGCTGTAACGAAAGCGGAGCGGCGGGTGTCGAACCGCGCCGCTCCGTTGTTGCCTGTCGGGATATGCGCCGGCAGCTATGGTCCGTAGACCATCTCTGGCAGCCACAGGGTGAGGCCGGGAATGAACGCGACCAGCAGCAGCAGGCCAAGCATAAGGACCACGAACGGCCATATGCCGGCGTTCACCTCGGACGTCGTGCCCTTGGAGATCGCCGCAAGCACATAGAGGTTGAGCCCGACAGGAGGCGTGATCGCCGCGATCTCCATGTTGATCGCCATGAGGATTCCGAAATGGATCGGGCTGATGTCGTAGGCGCCCAGCAGCGGAATGAGGATCGGCGTCGTGATCAGCAGGATCGAGGCGATCTCCAGGATCGTTCCCAGCACGATCAGGATCAGCATGACGATGACGATGAACTGCCACGGCTGGAGATTGAGAGAACTCGTCCACTCGACCAGCCGCGCCGGCACTCCGGATTCGGTTACCCAGTGGCCGAACACCATCGCGGTCATGATGATGAGGATGATCGCCGAGACGCTGTAGATCGACTCCCCGATCACTGAGATCGTCTCCCTCAGCTTCACGCCGCGATAGACGAAGATGCTCAGGATGAGCGAGACGAACGCCGCGGCCACCGCGGAATCCGTGATCGTCAGCAGCCCGCCATAGATGCCGACCGCGATCACGATCGGCACCAGAAGCGCGGGAGCCGCGCGCAGGGCAAGCACGCCGATCTCGCCGGCGGACTGCCGAGGCTCCGCCGGCAGATTGCGGACGCGGGCCATCACGATGACGTAGATTGCCAGCAGCAGGGCCTGCATCAGCCCCGGTATGACCGCCGCGAGGAACAGCCTCGGCACGCTTTCCTCGGCAAGAATGGCGTAGAGGATGAGCGGCAGGCTCGGTGGGATCAGAATGCCGAGCGTGCCGCCGGCGCCGAGAAGGCCCGTCGAGAACGGACGGCCGTAGCCCTTGGCGAGCATGGACGGCAGAAGCAGCACGCCCATCGCCAGCGCTGTCGTGACGCTCGAGCCGGAGATGGTCGCGAACATCGTGCACGCGGCGACGGCGACGAGCCCCAGTCCGCCGCGCATCCAGCCGATGAGTCCGATCGCAAGATCGACCAGCGACTTCGCGACGCCGCCCCGCTGCATGAAGACGGCCGCCATGCCGAAGAACGGCAGGGACATCAGCAGGTCGTTGTTCAGCTCGTCGATCATCTTTTGCGCGACGAGCGTGAGGGACATGTGGCCCTCGGCAACGATCAGGACCGAGACCGAGGCGCCGAGCACCACGAAGAGCGGCGTGCCGAGATAAAGCAGCACGAAAAAGAGAACGAGCAGGAGCAGCATCAGACCGACTCGCTCCCGCTCGCAGGGGCGGCGTGTTCGGGCTCGAGCCCGGGGACGTCCCGTCCTGCCGCGAGATAGGCCAGCCGGATCGCGTAGAAGACCGACATGATCAGGAAGCTGGCGGGAAGTGCGGCGTAGTAGATCCACATCGGGAATTGCAGGGACGTAACGGACCTCTCTCCGATGTCCCACGCATCATAGGTGATCTTGTATCCGTAGTACGCGATGGCGCCGCAGAACGTCAGGGATATCAGGACATTGAGCGTCTCGACATATCGCAGCGGCCTGCCCTTCAGCGTGGCGAAGATGCTGTCGACGCGGATGTGTTTGCCCTCGGCGGCCAGGGTCGACGCGGTCAGCAGCGACGCCCAGACCAGGAGGTAGATGAAGACCTCGTAGATCCACGGTCGCATTCCGGGCGGATACAGTACCTGCGCGAAGATCTGGTAGGTCGGCAGCGCGAGCGCCGCGAACGCCAGTAGTCCGGCGATCCAGTTCAGGATACGGATTGCAATGGCAACATAGGCATTCATGGACGGTCCCTCCCGGCTCGCCCGGTCCTCGCTTGCGATGCGAACTCGCATCCCGGACGACTGCCCGCCGATGGAGTCGGGCCGGCGGCCCATCATCGTCACAGCACGCTTGACGAGGATCAGGCCACGTCGCTCGACCGGCGGGCGTGTCTATCAGCCATCATCTGGCGACCGGCCTGACAAGGGCTGGAGCCCGACGCCGAAAGGCAAACCACATATGTATTTTGACGCCCGGACGGCTCGACACCGCCCGTTTCGCGGGTCTTTCGCGTTCCTGAGACGATGTCAGGCATGGAAGACGATCTGGACTGCCCGCTTCGCGGACGACCGGCGGCATCCCCTCCGGGGCGTCGAAGAAACACATTCGTGTCCTGATTGCCGCCCCAGCCCACCGATGTTGATCGGTCGCTGCGTTCTCGCCCAAATGCATCGCAAATGGGAGGAACGGTATGTACGACTACGTGATCATCGGCGCGGGATCGGCTGGCTGCGTGATCGCCAACAGGCTGAGCGCGGATCCTTCCATACGCGTTCTGTTGCTGGAGGCCGGGTCCGAGCCGTCCGACCCGTGGATCAAGATCCCGGCCGGCATGGCGAGAATGTACCTGCCGGGCAAGAACAACTGGGGCTACATGTCCCTGCCGGAGCCCGGCCTGAACAATCGCGAAATCTACTGGCCGCGCGGCAAGGTGCTGGGCGGCACCAGCGCGATCAACGGTATGCTCTACGTCCGCGGCCATCCGCTGGATTTCGACGACTGGGCTCAGCGCGGCAATTTCGGCTGGAGCTGGGACGACCTGCTGCCGCTATTCAAGCGAGGCGAGGACTACCAGTTCGGAGCGACGGGCGAGCATGGCGCCGGCGGGGAGCTGTCGGTGACGGAACCGGTGATGAAGCTGCCTTTCTCGCAGGCGTTCATCGAGGCCGCGGCCAAGTGCGGACACAAGGTGAATGAGGACTTCAACAGCGGCGATCAGGACGGCGTCGGGTTTCTTCACTTCACGATCAGGAACGGCTCGCGCAACTCGACCTACGACGCCTTCGTCAAGCCGATCCGCCATCGGCGGAATCTCGACATCGTCACCGACGCGTTCGCGGAGAGGATCGTCATCCGCGAGGGGCGCGCATGCGGCGTGGAATACAGTCTGGGCGGGGAACGCAGGACAGCCGAGGCGCGCCGCGAGATCGTGCTCAGCGGCGGAGTCATCAATTCGCCCCAGCTCCTGATGCTGTCCGGTATCGGTCCGGCCGCCCATCTCAAGGAGTTCGGCATAGAGCCGATCGTGGACCTTCCCGGCGTCGGGCAGAACCTGCACGACCATCTCTACACGAACCTGGTCTTCGAGGTGGAGCCGGCATCCTCGGTGAACAGCAGGATCCGGGGAGCCGCAGCCTATCTCGAAGGCCTGAAATACGTCCTGGCAAAGACCGGCAACCTTACCAGCGGCTCCTCGCAGACATCCCTCTTCGCCCGGGTCATGCCCGGCGCCGACAGGCCCGACATCCAGATCAACTCGCGGCCTCTGAGCTTCGAGTTCTCGAAGGGCAAGATCGAGGTCGGCAAGGCCCCTGCCGTAACGGTTTCCGTCTGCCAGCTCCGTCCTCATTCCCGCGGCGAGGTGCGTCTCACATCGCCCGATCCGCGGGCGGCGCCCAGCATGATCGCCAACTATATGAAGGAGGAATGGGATCGGCTGACCATGATCGGCGGCGTCCGCATGGCGGAGCAGATCGTGTCCACAGAGCCCGTCGCCTCACGCATCGTCGGCCGCAGGGCTCCGGCGGAGGAACTCGTCACCGACGACGAGATCCTCGCCTACATCCGCCAGAGCGCGCAGTCGGTCTACCATCCCGTGGGCACATGCAAGATGGGCAACGATGCGCTGGCGGTCGTCGATCACCGGCTGCGCGTGCGCGGCGTGGCGGGTCTGCGCGTCGCCGACGCGGCCATCATGCCGGTCATCACCTCGGGAAACACCAACGCGCCGGCTATCGTCATCGGCGAGAAAGCCTCCGACCTCTTGAACGAAGATCGGCGCTGACTGCGTACTACCGCGGGAGCGGATGCTACATTCGCATAGGCTCCCGGGCAGAATGCCGGCCGAACGGCACGCCTCCACGGCGAAGGCGTGCCGGCAGCCGGTCACATGCCGATTGCGTCCGCCCGCTGGACGATGTTCCTGATGTGGCGAACCGAGGCAATGTCGATCATCTGCCCCTTGAACTGAACCGCGCCCAGCCCTTCGGACAGGGCCTTCTCGAAGGCCGCGTACATTTCCCGCGCCTCGTCCACCTGCGCTTGCGTGGGAGAGAACACCTCCTGCGCGACAGCCACCTGCGAGGGATGGATCGCCCATTTTCCGACCATGCCCAGCGTGGCCGCGCGTGTGGCCTCGCGGCGATAGGCTTCGGGATTGGAGAAGTCGCCGAACGGGCCGTCGACCGCATCGATGCCGTGGGCGCGGCATGCGATGGTCATGCGTGTGCGCTGATAGTGCCAGATGTCGCCCGGATAGCCGCTCTCCCCACCGATCGAGGTGATCGGAACGCCCTGGCTGGCCGAATAATCCCCCATTCCGAAGATCAGGCCTTCCAGCCGCGGCGTTGACGCCGCGATGCGCTCGACATTCATCATCGCCTCGACCTCTTCGATCAGGCACTCGATGCCGATTTTGCGCTCCAGGCCCAGATCCTTCTCGATCTGGCTGAGGAGCTTGTCGACGAAGAGCACGTCGTCGGCGTCGAGGACCTTCGGGACAATGATCATGTCCAGGTTCCGGCCCGCACCGGAGACGACCTCGATGAGGTCGCCATAGCAGAAATGACTGGCCGGATCGTTGATCCGCACGCAGCGCGTGGTGCGGCCGAAGTCGAGCGTGTTCAGCGCCTCGACGATCTTTCCGCGCGCTTCCTTCTTCTTGTCGGGAGCCACCGCGTCCTCAAGGTCGAGGAAGACGTAGTCGACGTCCATCGACGCTGCCTTGTTCATCATCTTCTCGGAGCTGCCGGGCACCGAAAGCTGGCAGCGGCGCAGCCGCGGAGGATGCGGGTATTTCGTGATCATCGGTGTCTCTTCCTTCTTACCTGGCAGCGCTCGGCTTGCGCTTGACGAGCGCGGTGCGCTCGCCTTCGAAGACCAGCTTGTCGTCCTGATTGATGCCGTAGTGCCGGAATCGGATGACGCCCGCGTCCGGACGGGCCGACTCCGTTTTCTCCAGCACTTCCGTCATGGCGTAGAGGGTGTCGCCGTGGATGACCGGATGCTTGAGGCGGATCTTGTCCATGCCCAGCTCCTCGATCACCTGTTCGGCGGTGTCCTGTGCCGCCAGCCCTATGACGAGCGAGAAGTTGATGCCGCCAAACACGATGCGCGTGTCGAAGCCGGCGACGCCTTTCAGCGACTGGGTCTTCATCCGATGCTCGTTGAAATGTCCGTCGGCGGTGTTCATGACCAGATTGGTCAGCAGCACATTGTCCATCTCGGTCATCGTCTTGCCGCGGGCATGCGAGATGACCTGTCCGACCTCGAAATCCTCGAAGTAGTTGTTCGGTGAGGTCAGGGCGGGATCGTTGGCTTTCATGCTGCTCTCCTCATGCTTCGCCGAACGCCATGTCGACCATGCGCCTGTCCGTCTCCGATCGGCCCAGGATGCTGTCCGAGATGATGCGAAGCTGGATTTCCGACGTGCCTTCGAAGATCTTCGTCAGGCGCGCGTCGCGCCAGTGCCGCTCGACGGCATGCAGCTTGGTGTAGCCGGCGCCGCCGAGGATCTGCAGCGCATCCGAAGTGACGCGCTCCGCCATCTCGGCCGAGAGATATTTCACCATCGAGGATTCGCGATCGCAGCGGCGGCCCTGGTCGATCTCGTTGCAGACGAAATACATCAGCTGTCGGCACGCTTCGATCCTCGTCGCCATCTCGGCGATCCTGAACCGCAGCGACTGGAACTCCGTGATCGGCATGCCGAACTGCCTGCGTTCGCCCGCATAGGCGATGGCGTCGTCCAGCGCCGCCTGCGCGAGGCCGATCGAGCGGGCGGCCGTGTGCGCGCGGGCGCCTTCGAGACCGCTCGTCATCAGGTAGAAGGCCTTGCCCTCCTCGCCCAGCAGCGCCGAGCCGGGGACGCGCGTGCCCTGGAAACTCAGCTCGAACGTGTTCCAGCCGAAATAGCCGATCTTGGGGATCGGGCTGCCAGCGCAGTTCGTCGGAAGCGTGCCGCGCTCCTTGTCGATCACGAAGGCGGAGATGCCGAGGTGGCGTTTGGCCGCCGACGGCGGCGGCGAGGTGCGTGCGAACACGACAAGGAAATCGGCACCGTCCGCGAAAGTGCACCAGTATTTGCTCCCGGTGATCACCCATTCGTCCCCGTCCTTGACGGCCCGGCAGGAGATCGAGGCGAGATCGGAGCCGGTGCCGGGCTCCGACAGCGCCGCGGCGGCCAGATAGTCGCCTTGCGCCGCCCGGCGAAGCCGATCTGCCTGCGCGTCCGTCAGGTTCCCTTTCTTCGGCAGGAACGAGCCCTGGCCCCGCGCAATGATCGATGCCACCGACATCCAGCCGCGCGCGAGTTCCTCCGCGATAAGGCAATACTCGAAATATCCGAGCCCCAATCCGCCATATTGCTCCGGCACCAGGATGCCGAAATATCCCATCTCGGCCATCTTCCGGCGCAGATCCATCGGGATCTCGCCCTTCTCCGGATCAAGCCGGTTCGCCACCGGCAACACCTCGTTGCGGGTGAATTCGCGCGCCACCTGCTGGATCATCCGGCGTTCGGACGTCATGTAGCCGCGACCGTCGTTCTCGACGGACGGGTCTGCCGATAGTGCGGTCATTTCAGCCGTCCCTCTTGCGCACGAGATTGCTCCTCGTGAATTCGATCAGGGTTTCGCCGGCCACGGTGTGGCCGCGCGTGCGCCAGGTGACGATGCCGTAGTCGGGTCGGCTTTCGGTCGTCCGGCAGGCCGTGACGGTGCTTTCCGCATACACGGTCTCCCCGACGATAACCGGCCGTGCGTAGGTGAGGTCGTCCACGCCGAGAAAAGGCCCGCCGATTTCGCTCAGATCCTCCACGCTCAGGCCGAAGACGGTTCCAAAAAGCAGCAGCGGACACACGACCAGGCCGCTCCGTCCCTCCGCCCGCGCATATTCCTCGTTGAAGTAGATCGGGTTGTAGTGGAGCGTGAGGGTGGTGAAGAGGACGTTGTCGCCCTGCGTCAGCGTACGCCCCCAATGGTGGCGGAAAACCTGGCCGACCGCGAAGTCCTCATAGCTGTTTCCGCGCCCCCAGAACTGCGCGCGACTGCGCAACTGCGCGACGATGTCGTCCGGCATCCGGCGTCCCTCCCTCGGTCACGCAGCCGATGGTGCGATCGGGCGTGTTTTCTTCCAGGCCCGCGGATGCTGCGCAGGATCGCAAGCCGGATCCCGCCGATGTGCCGACGCCGCTGGTGTCGCGGCACTCCGTCATCCACGCGCTTGTCCTGTTGTTCAGAAAGCGGTGTCCGCAAACAAGCGCAAACCGGGCGCGGCGCGCCGGACAACACATATGTGGCGCGTGCACTTCGATGGACGGATTTCGTTCCGCCGGCCGCATTTCACATATGTGCTCTCAGCGTCCCTTTCCCCGCTCTCCGATTGACTGCCACGCCGTCCAGCGAACACGCTCCTTTCGTTCGCGGCTAGGCAAGGCCAGCTTCTCGCTGGTCATGCAGGGGCGCGAAGCAAGGGAGGAGGACGATCATGCAGGAATCCATCACGTTCGATGTCGACGAGATCCGTCTTCAGGTGAACGCCGACAAGGAATGGACGCTGGCCGCGCGCTACTGGTACGCGCGAATCCGTTTCTCGATCGGAGCCGACCGCTACTTCATGCGTGTCGAGGACGGCAGGGTGACGGAGTTCGTCGCGGGAACGCAGGGCTTCGATCCTTACCAGATCGACATCGGCGCTCCCGCCGAAGTCTGGGAAAAGATGCTGGCGAAGGTCCCGCCGGCCTACTGCCAGAGTTTTCTGCCGGCACAGCTCTTCTTCGGCGCGACGCTCGGCGGCGATCTGGCCGCGATCTACTCTCACTACGCGGCGCTCGAGCGCATCCTGGCGGTCATGCGCCGCTGTCACAACGCGGTTGCCGCCTGAGTCCGCAGAGGGAGGAAGCATCAATGAGATACTCGAACGTTACCGGCCGCTATGCCTATCTCGAAGTCGAGGGGGTCGAATACCGCGTCTACATCGAGGAGGCCGGAGCCGGCATCCCGGTTCTGCTCCAGCACACGGCCGGCTCCGACGCCCGCCAGTGGCGCCACCTCCTCGAAGACGAGGAGCTGACGAAAAGGTTCCGCTTCATCGCCTACGACCTGCCTTACCATGGCAAGTCGGTGCCACCGCTTTCCGAGCGGTATTGGGAAGAGGAATACAAGCTGCGCAAGGACTGGTTCATGACCTTCGTCACCACCCTTGCAAGCGAAATGAAGCTGGTGGATCCGATCTACATGGGGTGTTCGATGGGCGGCCATCTCGCACCCGATCTGGCGCTGCATTATCCCGGCGTCTTCAGGGCGGTCATCGGCATAGAGGCCGCGGCATCCAGCGCCGGGGTGGAAACGCTGCTGAAGTTCCTCTGGCATCCGGAAATCTCGAACGAGAGCAAGCCCGCGATGATGCACACCTTGTGCTCGCCCACCGCTCCCGAGCCCTATGTGCGCGAGACCATTTGGTGCTACAGCCAGGGTGCTCCGGTCGTCTTCAAGGGCGACCTCAACTACTACGTCGTCGAGCACGACCTGACCGCGACGGCCAGAGACATCGATACGTCGAAGACGGCCGTCTACATCCTCAACGGCGAGTATGACTGGTCGGGCTACGCCGCGGCCGGCGAGGCCCTGGCGAAGGATATCGCCGGCGCGAAATGGACCTTCATGCAGGGGGTCGGCCATTTCCCGATGAGCGAGGATCCGGTCCGGTTCCGGTCCTACATCGTACCGATCCTCGACGAGATCGCCGCGCGCGCTTAGTCACGCGGCCTGCGCCAGCCACCCGCAAATTCAGACGGGACATGAAGGAAGAGAACGTGAGCGATCGCTGGAACCACTACATCGGCGGGACATTCAGGGAGCCGGCTGGCGGCGCCTATCTTCGCGAGCGCAATCCCCGCACCCGCGGCTTTTCCTATGAGATTGCGCGCGGCTCGTCCGAAGACGTGCGTCTTGCCGTGGAAGCCGCCCGCGCGGCCTACCCGGCATGGCGGGCGCTGAGGCCGATCGCGAGAGGGCGTGTCCTCTCCGCAATGGCCGCAGCGATCCGCAGCAACCTTGACGACCTTGCCGAGAGCGAGAGCCTGGAGACCGGCAAGACGGCCGTGCAGGCGAAAGCCGAGATCGAGGTGGCCGCCCAGTATTTCGAGTTCTATGCCAGCGTCATCAACCTGCCCGGCGGCGAGGTCATCGACCTCGGCGACAAATACCATTCCTACACCCGGCGCGAGCCGCTCGGCGTCGTCGGCGTCATCCTGCCCTGGAACGGGCCGCTGAACCAGGCAGCGCGAGGCATCGCGCCGGCGCTCGGCGCTGGCAACGCTGTAGTGTCGAAGCCGTCGGAATTCACCTCCGTCTCCCTCCTCAAACTCGCGCGCCTCGCAGTGGAGCAATGCGGGCTTCCGGCCGGCCTGCTGAACGTCGTGACCGGAAACGGTCCGGAAACGGGCGAGGCCATCGTTTCGCACCCCGAAATCCGCAAGGTCGCCTTCACCGGCTCGCTGAGAGCCGGCCGCGAGATCGGCCGCATCGCCGCCGAAAGGGTGATACCGGTGACGCTGGAGCTCGGCGGAAAATCCCCGAATGTCGTTTTCGCCGACGCCGACCTGGACGCCGCCGCGCTAGGAGCGCTGAGGGCATTTATCAGCAATGCCGGACAGATCTGCTCCAGCGGCACGCGCTGCCTGGTCGAGGCCTCGATCCACGACGTCTTCGTCGACAAGCTGGCAACCGCGCTGGATAAGGTGAGCATCGGCAGGCAGGAGCCTGGCTCGATCGGTCCGATGTCAACCGAGGCGCAGTTCGACAAGGTGCAGTCCTATTACGGGATAGCGCGGGGAGAGGGTCTGGTCGCCGTGCGCGGCGGTGCGCTGCCCGATGCTCCGGAGCTGAAGGAAGGCTGGTTCGTCCTGCCGACCATATACGCAAACGTGCCCAACTCGTCGCGCCTCGCGCGAGAGGAAATCTTCGGCCCCATCCTGTCCGTCATCCCCTTTTCCGACGAGGCCGACGCGATACGGATCGCCAACGATACAGAGTATGGCCTCGTGGCAGGCCTGTGGACGCGCGACCTCGCCCGCGCGCACCGCGTCGCCGGCCAGATCGAGGCCGGCCAGGTCTTCGTCAACGAGTATTTTGCCGGCGGTGTGGAAACCCCGTTCGGCGGCTACAAGCAGAGCGGCATCGGACGCGAAAAGGGCATCGAGGCCCTTCACCATTATTCCCAAGTCAAATCCGTCACCATAGCACTCTGAACATACATGCTCGTCGAATAGCTCCGAGATCAGGGCGCGATCTGGAACAGCGCCTGCATGCTCCACGTCGCAGTCGGCGCCTGACCCATGCCAATCAAGGTGAGATCGTGTGTCTGTGGAGCAACGTGCGCCGAGCCGCGCTAAAGCTGCTTTTCAGTCTGTTGCAAACTGGCAATCCAACCGGTGAAGGCTAGACGGCCGGTCGGTGATACCTCTCCGACCGTGACCGACAGTCCAGCGTGAGGGCCAGATGACTTTGTTGATCTCACTGGTCGTAGCACTCTGAAGAGATGACCAATCGCTCGCGGCATGATGCTTCCAAAGGATGCCGCCAGGTCCCATTTCGGGATTGAACATCACGTTGAGATCGAAAGCAGACACCTCCGCCAAGTTCGGTCCGATCCAATATGACGGACTCCGACCAGGACTACCGTGGACTATCGCGGTCAACGTTTGCTGGCTGCCCCGCAAGCCCAGCCAAATCTGCTCGATCGAACCTGGAGCGAAAGCTGAGAAGAAGGTTTGTGGCCTGGCGGTCCCGCAGGAGCTCGGCTGTCCCGTAACCCTCAGTTCAATCCGTCGACCCATAGCAAGGCAGCCCTGGATAGGGGCTTCCATTTCGCCCCTCGGCAAGGTTTTCCACTCCGACTCTTGCTCGGTCGGCGGCCACTCAAATTTCTCTCTGATAGCCCCCTCTGTGTCCAACACATTCAAGCGAAGGCCTTGGTCGTCAATCGCGGCTTGGACGCAGTGCAGGTATTCGACACCTTCAGGCATGCGGTGCGCGGTCCCGGCACCAGCAGTACATATCTGCAGGACACCTCGATGGATCTGCACATCGAATGCGAGGATATGGCTGCAGACATAGGCCAACACCTTCTCCCTGACCAATATGTCCCAGAACTTTGGGCCGTCTTCCGGGCCAATCTCGCGCTGGTACGGGCCGGAAAATCCGTTCACCGGAAAGACCGGGTGGTGACCGACAACGAGTTTGTGGCGAACGTCAGCATTCTCCTGGAGTGTCCTCTCGAGCCACTGGGTCTCGACATACCCCTCGCCTCCCGAGCCGCTCCACAAAGTGTTGACGAAGACCATCAGGAGATCGCCACGCCGCACGAAATAGGACAGGCCAAGTTGGTCGACCGGACCATTGTCCGGGAGTCCGAGCACATCGCGGAATACCGCTTCGCTCATCTCATCATAGGCTGTGTGGTTGCCGGTGGTATGCCACATCGGGATCTGCGTGCGATCCAGCCAGCCCATCTCGACTTCCAGCCAATGCCGCCACTGGTCCCTCAGCGCCGCTTCGTCCGAAACCAAACCGATGACTTCGTCGCCAGGGAAGAGGATGAATTCCGGCGCTGGATCGAGGCGTCTCACGACCGCATTCACTGAAGCAAACGTCTGTTCATGAAGGGCATTCGGGACGCCTGAACAGGAGTCGCCGTAGATGACGAACTGGTGGCCTTGACCACGCGGACAAATCGCCGGAATGCGCGGCGTCATATACTCCTCCCTTGAGCTGCTACGCCCTTCAGGACGCGCCCGTCACGTGCGCAATAGGGAGCTCCGATCCCTTCCATGGACCCATCCACGTCTGCAGAACGTCCGGCGGCGCGCATCCGCGGAGCATCCGCTTACCAAGCTGGCGCTTCAGCAGCATCCTCCCCGTTCTGCCCCTGAGCGGCGTTACGATCGCTGCAGCCTCGCAAAACAGGTCATTGCTCCGAATTGGCGGCCCATGCCTCGTCTCGATACCGCCGGATCGCGGTGCGCAGACCGGCTACACTTGGACCCTTTGCCAGAATCGCACGAGAGACGGAGGGCAGCGTTCGTTTTGCTGCGCGGCCAAACCTGGCTTTGACGTCCGAGATCGTCGCGCCCTGGGCGCCGACGCCCGGCGCCAACACAAGAGAGAGTGGTAGCCGGTCAAGGACGGTGCTGTCCGCTGCATCGATCGTCGCGCCGATCACCGCGCCGACATGTCCGATGCCCTCGCCCGTCTCGCGATTGATCACCGTGATGGAATCCGCAAGCGCCTCCGCGACGGTCCGGCCATCGTCATGCATCGCCTTCTGCAGGAAGTGTCCGTCGGCATTCGACGAACGTACCACCACGAAGACAGCCGCGCCGCAGGCGGCAGCCCTGTCGATCACGGGTCTGAGCGCGTCCAGTCCGAGATAGGCGGTGACAGTCATTGCATCGCCACCAAAGCCGCTGTCATCGCCGAGCATTGCCTGCGCATAGCCCGTCATTGTCCTGGCGAAGTCACCCCTCTTGCAGTCGATGAGGGCGAGCGCGCCCTGGCTCTTGGCCTGCCTGATCACCTTCGCCATCACGTCCATGCCACCAGGTCCGAGGCGTTCGAAGAAGCCGCATTGCGGCTTCACGACCGCGATCTCGTCAGCCGCCGCTTCGAGCACTGTCTGGCAGAAGCGATGCATTCCCTCGACCGAATCGTCGAGACCCCAGTGGCGGATGAGATCCTCCGAGGGATCCAGTCCCAGACACAGCGGTGATCGTGCCTGTGCGAGATCCACGAACCGATCCGCAAAGCGCCGTGCAACAGGCCTGCTTGTGTTCCCGGATTCGCGTCGAACTGCTGCTGGCATGCTTCCGTTCCTCGCTAGAAGATCAAGTTGGGCAGGAAGGTCGACAACCAGGGCACATAGCTGACAAGCGCCAGCACCAGCAGATTGACGGCGATGAAAGGCATTATGCCGGCCACGACCTGTTCGACCGGTCGCCCGAGCGTTGCCGAGGTTACAGCGAGATCGAGCCCGACCGGCGGCGTTATCATGCCGGTGCAGACGTTCAGCGTTACGATCATGCCGAAGTGGACAGGGTCGATTCCAAGCGCGGTCGAGACTGGGAAGAGGGTTGGCAGGAAAATCACCATGATCGAGTTGGGATCGAGAAACATGCCGCAGATGAGAAACAGCACGTTCACGCACAGCATGAACACGATCCAGTTCACGTTGTTGTCCTGGATGATGCCCAGCAATGTGCGGTCAAACCCGGCCAGCGTGATGAAGTAGGCAAGAAGCGCGCCCATCGACAGCAGGATGAAGATCACGCCGGTGGAGACAGCGCTGTCGCGCGCGATCGAGAAGACGTCGCGCAACGAGAGCGAGCGGAAGATGAAGACCTCCACGATCACGGCATAGACGGCGGAGACCGCGGCCGCCTCGGTCGCCGTGAATATCCCGCTGAAAATTCCGACCAGGATGATGACCTGCATCAGCAGCGCCCAGAAGGCGTCGACAAAAGCCGACCACCTCCCGCGCCAGGTCACACGCTCGACCCCAGGAATGCCCTCCCTCCATGCGGTGAATGCAACCAGCGCCATGAAGCCGAGGCCAAGGACGATCCCCACCATCAGACCCGCCGCAAACAGCGCGGCGATCGAAGTCCCCGTCAGCCAGCTGTAGACGACAAAGGTGATCGAGGGCGGGATCAGGAGTGCGCATTCCGCGCTCGAGGCTATCAGGCCAAGGCTGAAGCGTTCGCTGAAGCCGGAGCGCCTGAGTTCGGGAAAGGCCACGCGCCCCATCGCTGCCACGGTGGCTGGAGCGGATCCCGCGGCGGCGCCGAACACCATGCAGGTTACGACCGTCGAATGGCCGAGGCCTCCCCGTTTGTGGCCGACCAGGGCGCGGAACAGACCGGCAAGCTGCCCTGCCATTCTGCCCCGCGCCATCAGGTCCGCCGCGAAAATGAAGAAGGGAATGGCGAGCAGCGTCACCACTTCGACGCCGCCGACCAGGCGCTGCCCGATGATCAGATCGGGCATCATCGGATACATGAGGTATTTGGTGACGACCGCCGGAACGCCGAGAACCAGGAATATCTCTGCGGCTATCGCCAGAAGAACGGCCGCGAGAACGAAGAGGAGCCCAACCATGTGACCGCTACAGATGGTGCATGGGGTCGATCTCGCGCGCAAAGCGGTCCGACAACCCAAGCAGTTCAACCAGATATTGCGCCGCAAGCAGGAGGAAGCCGACAGGCATGATCCCGTAGAGCCACGCGACGGAGAAGCCGAGCGTCGGACTGGTCTGCCCGCTGCGCGCCACGAAAGCCGTGATCTCCCAGCCGACCTTCAGCATGTAGACGCTGAAGACCAGGCCGAGCAGATTGATGACGATTTTCACGAGGCGCTGGGCCGAAGGCGGCATGCGGTCGAGCAGCATGCGCATGCTGATATGCCGTCCGCTTTCGAGCGCGAGACCGATCGCCAGAAAGACGATCCACACCAGCCCGAAGAGCGAGACCTCGTCGATCCACGCCAGTCTCGGTGCGAGCGACGGCATGATTTCACGAACAAGGACATTGGTCGCGTAGCCGAAGGTCATTGCAAGCATGAGCAGACCGAGCAGGAAACCCTGCACGGTCTGCACGCGCCCCAGCGCGGCGACGAAGCGCGCGCCCATCAACCGGCGAGCTTCTTGTACTCGGCGTCGTAGATCTTGAGTATGTCCTCGCCCTCGGCCCCCGCCAGCGCCACATAGGCTTCGCGGGCCTTCGGCGCGGTCGCGTCGCGCAATTTCCCGCGCTCGGCTTCATCCGCGATCCGGACATTGACACCGGCGGCCTTGATGATCTCGAGCGCGGCGCTGGCCGACGCTTCCTTCATCTTCTCGACTTCGGGTCGCACCTCGTCGAATGCCTTTGCAATGATGTCCTTGTGGCCATCCGGCAGCGCCTGCCACCATGCAGGATTGAACAGGACGAAGTCCTCCATCGCGCCATGCTCGGTCACGACGAGGTTCTTCTGGACCTCGTGGAACTTCATGGTGGTGATGGTGTCGAGCGGGTTTTCCTGCCCGTCGACGAGACCCGTCTGGAGCGAGGTGTAGAGCTCGCCGAAGTTGATGGCGACGGCGGTGGCGCCGACCGCGGCGAACTGATCGATCAGGATCTTGGAGTCCATGACGCGGAACTTCTGTCCCGCGAGCTCGACCAGATTGTCGAGGGATTTGTTCGAGGTCAGGCTTTTGCGGCCGTTCGGCCATTCGGTGAGCGCATGCAGACCGCGCTTCTCGAAGCTTGCAAGCAAAGCCTTGCCGAATGGCCCCTCGCGCAGCTGCTGCGACATGGCGCGATCGGTCGGCAGCAGGTAAGGAACGTCGAGCACCGACACCACCGGATTGAAGCCACCGAGGAAGGCGGCCGGCTGAACCGTGCACTCGATGGCGCCGAACTGCGTGCCCTCGATCATCTGGCGCGCATTGCCGAGCTGGGACAGCGGGTAGAGCGTGAACTCGACTTCACCGCTCGTACGTTCCTTCACCAGAGCCCCGACTTTTTCGAGACCCTTGTGGCGCGGTTGAGCCGGCGATTCGAGATGCGCGACTTTCACTGGATACTTCGCGGCCTGACCGAATGCGACCCTGGGCATCATCGCCGCGGTGGCCGCCAACGCTCCCGACTTCAGGACTGTCCTTCTGGATATCATCTTGTTCACCCTCGTTTTTAGTTGTCTCATTTTTGAGAATTGATCCATATATTGAGTATCGTGTCAACGCCCGTTCGACAGGAAAACGTACCTCCGCTCAGTTGGAAATCGACAGATCCGCAAGGCCGACGCGATTGATGAGGGCGATCAGGCTCTCGGCGTCACCGGGCGGCAGTTCGCTTGCTTCACGTACATAGGCCTTGAGTTGGCTCAGGGCTTGACTGGCGGTGGACAGATCAAGTGGCTCGCCATCAAATTCGTCTGCGAAGCGACCCGACAGATCGGCCAGCAGCCTCATCAGGCCTGCCTGCCGGTTATGCGAGGCACGAAGCGCAAGGGACCTTCGCTGGAACTCATAGAAGGTCGCCACGCCGCCCTTCTGCATGTCCAGCCATTGCAGGAGCCCGTGAAGACCCTCCTGCGCCTGCGTTTCCAAATTGATGCCCGAGGAATGTTCGCCACTCATCTTGCTCTTCCTTCCAACTGCGGATCACGGTCACCTTCTTCGTCGATGGACCAGGCCAGCCGTTCACCCCCACGAAACATCGCGATATCGCTGCTGCCGATCCGCAGGGAGCGATCGCCCAGATTCTTCCGTCGTCGCAGCGTGATCGTCCCGGTGTTGAGCGGTAGACGATAGAAGGCCGGTCCGTTGCAGGATGCGAATGATTCCAGCCTGCCGAGCGCGCCCTCCTCCTCGAAAACCTGGGCATAGGTCTGAAGGGCGGTCGGCCCGCAGAAGATGCCGGCCGAACAGCACTCCGCCTGCTTGGCCTCGCGAAGATGCGGTGCCGAGTCGGTGCCGAGGAAAAAGCAGGGATCGCCGGAGACGGCGGCGCGCCTGAGCGCCAGGCGATGGTGCTCGCGCTTGGCGACCGGCAGGCAATAGTAGTGGGGCCGCAGGCCACCCTGAAACAATGATGTGCGATTGAGCACCAGGTGGTGGGGTGTGATGGTCGCGGCCATGCGCGCCGAATTCTCGCGCACAACGGCCACGCCTTCGACGGTCGTGACATGCTCCAGCACGATCCTGAGTTCCTGGTGTCGACCAAGAAGTGTCCGCAGGCTGTTCTCGATGAAGAAGCTCTCGCGGTCGAATGTGTCGACCGTCGGCTCGGTCGCCTCGCCGTGGATCAGAACGGGCATGCCGATCCTTTCCATCCGCTCCAGCACGGATCCGATACGGGCGAGGTTGGTGACGCCGTGACTTGAATTGGTCGTTGCGCCGGCCGGATAGAGTTTGCAGGCAACCCACACGCGGTCCCGAAAGCCGGCCTCAACCTCGTCGGCGGATGTCTCGTCCGTCAGGTAGCAGGTCATCAGGGGTGTAAACGTGGCTCCTCGCGGCAGCGCCGCCACGATCCGGTCGCGATAGGCTTGCGCCGCGGCCACCGTGGTGACCGGCGGGGTCAGGTTGGGCATGACGATGGCCCGACCGAACTGCGAACTGGTGAACGGCAGCACCGCCCTCATCATGTCGCCGTCCCGAAGATGAACGTGCCAGTCGTCCGGGCGCCTGATCGTCAGCGTCGTGACGGGACTGTCGCCGGGCGGACCGAAGATCTTTTCGGTGTTCATTGCGCCGCCTCCTGGATCGCGGCATGCATCACATCTATCCCGGCGATCAGATCAGACAGGTCCATCGCCTCGCGCGGATTGTGGGAACCGTGCTGGTTGCGCACGAAGACCATGGCGCTCGGCACACCGGCATTCGCAAACACCGCCGCGTCGTGCCCGGCGCCGCTGGCGATCGTTTCGAAGGGGAGATTCAGCCGACCGGCCGCGGCGGTCAGTCTTTCGATCCACATCTTGTCCATGGTGGCGCCGGCGGCCTCCACCTTCTCGTCGAACCGGAAGGACACGCCGCGCTCCCTGGAGACCGAGGCGCATTCGGACAGGAAGAGTTCGTAGACGGCGTCGAGCGTGGCCTTGCTCTGACTGCGAATTTCGAAGGCGAAACGCACGAGTTCAGGAATACGAGCGATGGCATTGACCTTCGGGTCGGTCGCGACAATGCCCGATGTGAGGACCAGATCGTGGCCCCGCTCAAGCAACGTTCTCCAGTGCGCGTCGAGATGGGTGATCAGTTCGCACATCCCGAACACGGCGTCGTGGCGCAGCCATCTTGGCACCGCCCCCGAATGACCGGCCTGGCCGACACATTCGACCGCGCGGTGCCTTATGTTGCCACGGATTCCCGAGACGATCCCTATCGGCAGGTTGCGGGCGGTGAGCACCGGGCCCTGCTCGATATGGAGCTCCACCCAGGCCGCCATGGACGCCGGCTCCAGCAAGACCTCGCGCGCTGCGATACGGTCGACCGCGACACCGACGCTGCGCATGCAGTCGCCCATCGAGCGACCATCGTCCTCCGCCTTGGTCTCCAGATCGGACGGCGTCAGCTTCCCAAAGAGACAGCTCGATCCGAGATAGGGTTTGCCAAATCGCGCGCTCTCTTCGCCGCGCAACGCGAACAGCTTGACCGTGCGCTTCAATGGTCTTTCCAGCGCCTTCAGACGGCGCAGGACGGCGAGTGCCGCAACGACGCCGGCGGCTCCGTCGAAATTTCCGCCTTGCGGCACCGAATCGACATGCGAGCCGCAGGCGATGAAGGGAAGTCCCCCATCAGATCCGGGCAGCGTGGCGACGAGGTTGGCGGCGGCGTCCCTCTCCGTGGTCAGACCGATGCGCCGGGCTTCGACCTCGATCATCTCAAGAGCTCGGCTCTCCACCTCGCTATAGGCGACGCGACTGATCCCGACACCATCGAATGCCGCGTCCCGAAGTGCATCGAACAGCGTCGAGATCTCGTCATACTCGCTGGGCGCGTGTCCACGATTGCGGGTGGCCGACGCCATCATTGCGCCGGCTCCGTCCACGCCATGTCAGGTTCGTCGCTTTCTTCAACGACGAGCGCTCCGGACAGGTCGGCGATTCTCGCTATGTCCCGGTGCGCGCAAAACTGCGCGAGACCGTCGATGATGCGGAGAAGAGCATCAGGCTGGACAAAGGACGCAGTGCCAATCTGCACGGCCGTCGCCCCTGCCAGCAGGAATTCCACCGCATCCTCGGCGCTGGAGATACCGCCGCATCCGATAATCGGAATCCTTGCCGCCCGCGCGCACTGGTAGACCTGCCGCAGGATGATCGGCTTGACCGCCGGCCCGGACAGTCCACCCATGATATTGCCCAGGGAAGGCCTGAACGTCTTCAGGTCCACGGCCATTGCCAGGATCGTGTTGGCGACGACAAGGGCGTCCGCACCTGCTTCCTCGCTGGCGCGCGCGACCGCCGCGATGTCTCCCGTGTTCGGCGTCAGCTTGGCCCACAGGGGAAGAGTTGTCGCCCTGCGCAGTGCAGCGGTCACGCGCGCCGCCGACTTGGGGCTCATCGCGAAGGCCTTGCCGTCTTCCTCGATGTTGGGACAGGAGATGTTCGCCTCGATCGCGGCAACGCCCGGCACAGAGACGGCTTCGGCGAGATAGGCAAATCCCTCCACGGTCGGCGCCGAGATGCTGACCACGAGAGGGGTCGAATACTGGGCATAGAGCGGCAACGTCTCTTCTATGAAGTGGTCGATGCCCTTCGACGGGATTCCGATCGAATTGATCATGCCGTCGGGCTGTTCCACGACGCGCGGCAAGGGGTTGCCAGTCCGCAATTCGCGCGTGATCGTTTTGGTGACCAGCGCGCCAAGCCGGTTGAAGTCGATGACGCGATCGAGACCTTCGGCGAAGGTTCCCGAGGCAGGCATGACCGGGTTGCGCAAGCTCAGCGACCCGACCTTGACGGAGAGATCGACGCTCATGGCATCGCCTCCGCCAGGTCGAAGACGGGACCGTCCCAGCACACGCGCCGGCTGATGATCTCGCCATCGACGTTGAAGTCGCGAACGCAGCAGTAGCAAAGGCCGATGCCGCAGGCCATCTGCTGCTCGAGCGCGATCTGGCCGGGGATGCCGAACTCATGCGCCAGCCGCTGTTGCACGCGCATCAGCCGGGCTGAGCCGCAGGTGAAGAAGGCGTCGCAACTGTCCTGTGCGATCAGAGCGCGCAGAACCTTCTCGACATTGGCGGGACCGCTGGTGGCTTCGGCATCGGTCACACCGATCACGTCTGCGCCATAGGTCTGGAAAAGGTCGACAGAAACCAGAAGATCGGGACGGCGCGCACTCAGGATCGCCGTGACGCGAATGTTCAGTTCGGCCGCCGCACGAGCCAACGGCGCAAGGGTCGCCAGACCCGCGCCACGTCCGACCACGACGATGTGGCGCCATTGCCGGTCGAGCGTGAAACCAACGCCAAGCGGCCCGAAGACGTCGATGGTATCGCCGGACTGAAGGGTCGCCAGGCCTCGCGTGCCCGCACCCGTCACCTTGTACAGAAACTCGATCCGACAAGGATCTGCCTGCACCGCATAGACGCTCATCGGACGGCGCAAGAACGGCTTTTCGCCAACCGGCTGCGGGCAGAGGAGTTGAAAGAACTGGCCGGGGCGAGCGCTCGCGGCGAGCGCGCCGCATGAGAGAATGAGGTGCCTGTAGTCGCTCGCGATGGGGCGATTGGAGATGACCGTCGCAATCTCGGGCATCGCCTTCGGCTGCCACGCCGCGCCTGATCTCGAACCGACTTGCTCTCCTGACGTCTGAAGCATGCTGCAGTCACCGGCTAAAAAGAGAGCCTGACACAGGCAAATCTCAATTGCAATGCTTTGTCTCTTTTTTGCGACAAAACGCCAACTGATATCAGTATCTGCATTGTTAGCTTTTTGTGAGGAAATGTCGCATTTTTCAAATTCGACGTTGACGGATCGCCGCCCGGGGGACAGAAGAGGCCGTTTGTACCCAGCAAGCGCCCGCCCCTGACAACGCCGCGCCGGTGAACGCCGACGCGCAGCCATGGAGAACGACCCATGCCCAGCCTCTACACGCCCGTCGACAAGGAGACGATCGCCAGGGAAGCAGCGAAGATGCTGCTCGAGATCAAAGCCGTTCACTTCTACGACGAGAAGCCGTTTTTCTTCACGTCGGGTTGGGCAAGTCCCGTCTACATCGACTGCCGCAAGATCATCTCATATCCACGGCTGCGCTCGTCGCTTATCGACTTCGCGGCGGCGACGATCGTGCGCGATATCGGCTACGAGTCGATCGACTGCGTCGCCGGCGGCGAGACAGCCGGCATCCCGTTCGCAGCATGGATCTCCGACCGGCTGATGCTGCCGATGCAGTATGTGCGCAAGAAGGCCAAGGGCTTTGGACGCAACGCGCAGATCGAGGGTGAGATCGCTTCGGGCGCCCGCACGATTCTGGTCGAAGACCTGGCGACGGACGGACGGAGCAAGGTCAATTTCTGCCAGGCGCTGCGCGAGGCCGGAGCGCATGTCGATCATTGCTTCGTGCTGTTCTACTACGACATCTTCCCGAAGAGCCGCGAACTGATGGAGGAGTTGGGCGTTCGCCTGCACCACCTCACCACATGGTGGCATGTTCTGGAGGTCGCCAAGGCAAGCGGCCATTTCGAGCCGAAGGTTCTCGGCGAGGTCGAGCAGTTCCTGAATGATCCGGCAACGTGGTCGGCGGCGCACGGCGGAATCTCGGACTTCGGCAAGAGCGCCTGAGGCGCCCGACAGGAGCTCAGGCCGTCGCAGCGCGACGACGGCCTGGCGCACCGATCGCGGAGCGCGTCAGCACCGTGCGCAGAAGATCGGCCGCTTCCCTGCCCTTGCGCGCCCGCTTCCAGAGTTCGTCGACAAGCCGTTCATAGAGCTGCACCGGCTCGAGATCCGCCGTGACCGTCGCAACGCCGGAACGGATGTTGGGCAGATCCCCCCCAAGCCGGAACGGACTGACGCCGAGATAGGTCTTCTCGGCGGTTCGGAACAGCTGGAAGGCTGTGTTCGGCAGAACCTCTTCCAGAAGACCGATCTGGATTCCCATCGGCTCGCTCTCGATCAGCGTGATCAGATGCTCGACCTCGTCGCGCGCGGCCCGTCGCCGCTCTGTCAGTTCGGGGCCGGACATATCGAACCGGCCGACGATGCCGAGCTTCAGCCAACGCTCGATTTCCAGCAGATTGACGAAATTAACCACGCTCAGGCGCCGCTGCTGACTCGACTGCTTGCGCTCGTCGAGGATGGAGATGATCAGGTCGATGTCGCGCTCGGCGGTCTTGTCGTGAACATGCGGCGGCAGCGTTTCGAGCAACGAGCGTTTCAGATAGGCCGGGAAGGCGTCGGAGGTCAGCAGGTAAGACAGCGGCGGGAAGTGGGCGACAACCTGGTCTGCATCCGCCTCGATCTGGCGCATGCGCTCGAAATAGCTGATGGGGCTGGCGTAGTACTCCACGCCTGCGCCGAGCAGCGAAGCGACCGTCGTGCCGAGAACGACGGCCAGCTTCTCGAGAGTTTCGATCTTCACGACGTCGCCGGTCTCGATGCGATAGACGGCGGCGCGCGAGATTCCCAGGTCGTCGGCGATGGCATCGGCGGTGAGGCCTTTGCCCATCCGGTAGGCCTTCAATCGCCGGCCAATCTCCTCGAACTGGCTTGCCATGGCCCCTCCCAAATCGTTTGTCTCATTATTTAGACGCACTTAGCGTAAATACGCCCCGCTGCAAAGTCTCTCAGCCGGCCTCCAACGCCAAACGTTCCCGGGCGTCGGTACTTTCGTGCCACCTGAGCATTCGCCGTTCGACATGGTCTACGGCCATGAACAGGGCATAGCCCAAAAGGGACAGCAGGGTAACGCTGATCAAGACCAGGCCGATGTCGGACGTCTCCTGGCCGAGACTCAAAAGATAACCCAATCCCGCACGGGCGCCCATCAGTTCGCCGATCACCGCCGCGGTGACAGCCAGGGTGATGCCAACCTTCATCCCTGTGAACAGGAGCGGCAGGGCCTGCGGAAGCTCGATCCGCCACAGGCGGCTCCAGGTGCTCATGCGCAGGATCCTAGCCAATGCGAGGAGATTCGGGTCGATCGTCCGCAACGCGCTGATCATGTTGGACAGGACCGGAAAGAAGACGACGATCGCCACCAGCACCACCTTTGGCGTTGCCCCCAGCCCCAGCCACAGCAGGAGCAGCGGCGCGATGGCGATCTTCGGCGCGGTCTGTACGAAAATGATCAAGGGGTTCATGACGATCTCGAGCAGCGGAACGCGCACGAACAGCACTGCGAGACCAATGCCGAGCACCGTGCCGATGACGAAACCCAGCACGATTTCCATCAGGGTCACAGGGACATGGCTGAACAGCCCGGCCTGTGTCGTCAGGAACCAGAATTTCGCCGCCAGCGTTGGCGGCGACGGCACGAGGTATTCGGGGACGCCGAATACCCAGACCGCGCCCCACCAAAGGGCGACAAACACCAAGAGCGAAATGACTGCTCGCAAGTCAGGTCTCCCGGCGCTCCAGCCCAGCTGGAGCGCCGCTTTGCGCTAGAGATCGGATGGCTTCTCGACGACGAGGTCGGCGGCGGGGAAGGCCTCCGGTATCGCCTTGTATTCGGCTGCGACGTCGATCGTCTTCTGCCAGCCGGCGATGTTGCCGTAGCCGAAGCCGTTCG
The DNA here is from genome assembly GCF_900177325.1 of Mesorhizobium australicum. Classification (NCBI taxonomy): domain Bacteria; kingdom Pseudomonadati; phylum Pseudomonadota; class Alphaproteobacteria; order Hyphomicrobiales; family Phyllobacteriaceae; genus Mesorhizobium; species Mesorhizobium australicum. The sequence continues at coordinate 5,078,305 of NZ_FXBL01000004.1, forward strand.
CCTTCGTGTCCTCGCTCTGCCACAGGGTCTTTATGAAGACCTCCTTGATGATTTCGGTGACGACCTTCTCTTGCGGGGCGAAAGTCGGCGCATAGTCGGCGATCGCCATCTTGACCTCCTTTTCAACGTCACCCTCGACGATGTGCTTGAGGGCCTTGTCGAGCGCGGCGATGAAACCCTTCACCTGCTGCGGATTGGAGGCGAGATAGCTGTCCGACGTGACAAGCACGTTGCCGTGGCTGGGCAGGAAATCATCCGAAGCGATCATGCCGACATCCACGCCCTCGGCCTTGAGCGCGTAATAGCGCAGCATGGAGAAGACGATCGCGTCGACCTGGTCCGACTTCAATGCATCCAGGATCGCGCCGGTGCCGACGATCTCGACCTTGACGTCGTCGATGGACTTGCCGGCCTGGCTCATCATAACCTGAAGCTGGATGTAGTTCGGGCTGCCGTAGCTTGTCACGGCGACCTTCTTGCCAACGAGATCCGCCGGGGTCTTGATGCCGCTCGCATTCTTGAACAGCACCGCACCGATGCCGCGCTGATAGGTCGAGTGGACAACCTTGACCGGGATGCCGTTCGCGCGGGCGGAGATGACGGCATCGCCATTCGGAAAGCCGAACTGGACATTGCCGGCGGCAACATTGTTCAGGATGTCCGCGGCATTGGCATAGAGGAACTCGACCTCAAGACCCTGTTCCTTGAAGTATCCTTCCTTCTGCGCGACGTACAGCGGAAGATAGTAGGGCACAGCCGCGCCATCGATCTGGATCGTCACCTTTTCATCGGCTCTGGTCGCGAACGTTCCGGCCGTCAGCGCCAGCAGCGCGAGCGGAATTGCCAGTGCGGCGGCCCTTAGGATTGCGTGCAGTCTCATCACATTCTCCTCTGTCGGTTATTGTGTCTTGAAGGTTTCGATCATGGTCGCCGCCGCCTGAGCGCCAATGCGCAGGAGGTTGCGCTGGGTTGCCTCGTAGTCTTCGAGCCAACCATCGCTGCGCCGATGTGCGTGCACGGCCAGAACGGCGCCGGCCCGCACATTGCATGCGGAGGCCACCGCCAGGATCACTTCGGCTTCCATTTCGACGGCATCGGCGCCCGCCGCCGCGAAACGATCGAGCAGGCCGGCATCTCCCTGGCCATCGGCGGTGTTCGGCCTGCCCTGGGCGCGATAATATCCGTCGGCGGTCAGGCATTTTCCCGGACGGGCCGCCAATCGAAGCGATCTGCAGGCGTCAAGCAGCGCCGAACTGACCGAAGCGTCCGCGCCGACCGCGATCGCCGGGTCCGGCTGATACACAGCGGCGACGCCGCTGTTGCGGACAGCCTCCTGCACGATCAGGAAATCGCCGAGCGACAGATCGTCGGCGAGCGCGCCGCAGCCACCGGTACGAATGAGGATGGTTGCGCCCATCGCGGCAAGCTCCACCGTCGCGATCTCGGCCGAGGCGCCGCCGACACCGGTCGAGCACACCCCGATCAATGCTTCTCCAAAATAGCCGCACCCCAGTCGAAACTCCCGGTTCTGGCCGACGACGACAAAATCGCGGAGCACGGACGCTGCGAAGTCGACGCGAGCGGGATCGCCCGGCAGCAGGAAGGCTGTCGGCATCAGCGTGGGACGCGGCAGATGAGGTGGGGTATCGCCGCGCCAGGGCCATGCTGCCGAACGGTTGTTCATCGCCATGAGAGCAGCCATTTTTCAAGGCCGGCGAGCGACTGGTAGATCAGGATGCCGAGCAGTGAGGTGACCAGCACCATCGCGAACAGCATCGGCGTCTTGTACGTGGTTCCGGCGAAGACCATCAGGTAGCCAAGTCCCTGCCCGCCGGAGAGCCATTCAGCCAGGATCGCTCCGATTGTGGCCTGCACCGCGCCCACTTTGAGGCCGGCGAATATTTCGGGGACCGCCGAGGGAAGCTCGATGCGAACGAGGCGGTCTCTTCGTGTAAGGTGCAGGATGTCCGCCAGGAAGCCGAAATTCGCGGGCACCGAACGCAGCCCGAGGATCGTGCCTGCCATCACCGGGAAGAAGACCAGGGAGACGGCCAGAACGATCTGGGAGGTCAGTCCGAGCCCGAACCAGAGGATGAAAAGCGGCGCCAGCGCGATCTTGGGCGCGGTCTGGAAAAAGAAAAGGTAGGGGCCGATGATCCGCTCGGTCCGCGGGCTCTTGGCCAGGATGAAGCCAAGCACGAAACCCAGCGCCGATCCGATCCCGAAGCCCGCGACGATGATGCCGAGCGTATGCGCCAGATGCGGCCAGATTGTCCCGTCCCGGAAGAGCGCAACGAGGGCCGATCCGACGGCGCCCGGCGGCGGCAGCACAAAACGCGGAACGTTGAAGATCCGCACATAGGCCCACCATACCGCGATCAGCGCGAGCGGCGTCACGACCATGAAGACCGCATGCAGGGCGCGGTTGTTCATTTCAGTTCCCGACGCAGCAGTGAGAGCCAGCGATGGAAATCGGGCGTGTCCTTGAGCGCCTCGTCGCGATCCTTGCCGAGGTCGAGCGTATGGACGGCGCTGATCCGTCCCGGCCGGGGCGACATGACCGCGACGCGATCCGACAGATAGGCAGCCTCATCGATGGAGTGGGTTACGAAGACGATCGTGGCTGCCGTCTCCGCCTTGATGCGAAGAAGTTCGTCGTTCATGCGATCCCGGGTCAGGAGGTCGAGCGCGCCGAATGGCTCATCCATCAGGACGAGCCGCGGGCGATAGACGAGCGCACGGGCGATGGAGGCGCGCTGCCGCATTCCACCCGAGAGCTCCTTGGGCAGGGCCCTGCCGAAATCCTTGAGTCCGACCAGTGCCAGCATGGCGGCCGCGCGCTCGTCTGCCTCCTGCCGTGCGACACCGAACACGTCGAGCGGAAACCGCACATTGTCCTGAATGCTGAGCCAGGGCAGCAGAACGGGCTCCTGGAAGACGAAACCGATATCGGTTCCGCGGCTCGGCGCCCCGTCCTGCCAGCGGATCACGCCGCCCGACGCCTGTTCCAGCCCGGCCAACAGGCGCAAAAGGGTCGACTTACCGCACCCCGATGGTCCAATAAGGCTCAGGAGTTCGCCGCGATAGACGTCCAGCGTCACGGGCGAGAGGGCCTCGACGTTCGAGCCCTCTCTGGTTTTGTAAGTCTTGGTCAGCGCTTCCACGCCGACAAGCACCGAAGGATCTGTCGTCTGCTGCAATTTTTTCGACTGCCGAGCCCGTTGTCTCAATATTGAGACGAAGGTTGCAAGGAACTCGATCCTTGTCAAACTGAAAACGCGCTGGCTCAAACTTTGCAATCGGGTCAGCCGACCAAAATATCAGCGATCAGCGTTTTTCGGGCCAAGTGCGTCGATGAAACTGATCGCTCACCAGAGCGGATCTGGCGGCCGTCAGCTCAATAGCCAATTGATATGTCTCGACTTGTTGGCTGCAAAGAGCACGTGAAACACGGCGTCCGGATTCTTGGCCAGCTTGATGAAATTCCCGCCTGACTCATATGGTCTGGGCTTCAACTATCCGCCGTTGGTGGAGCTGAGGGGGATCGAACCCCTGACCTCGTCATTGCGAACGACGCGCTCTCCCAGCTGAGCTACAGCCCCGTCCGACGGATGGCCGGCATTTATGTGCCGGGGCCCGGTTCTGTCAAGCGCGTTACGCGCCGGATTCCGGCTGCCCTTGCCGCTTCCGCCCGCAATGGCTACATCTGCCCGACGATCACGGAGACGTTCATGCTGGCCCTTATCCAGACCATCATCCTGGCGCTCGATATCTACTGGTGGCTGATCATCCTGTCGGCGATCTTTTCCTGGCTGTACGCGTTCAATGTGATCAATTCGCGCAACCAGTTCGTCGGCATGGTGGGGGACTTCCTCTACAAGGTGACCGAGCCGGCGCTCCGCCCGATCCGGCGTTTCCTGCCGGACCTCGGAGGCATCGACATCTCGCCGATCATCCTGCTGCTGATCCTGTTCTTCATCCGCCAGCTCATCCTGCAGACGGTCGCCCCGGCTCTCCTATCCTGAGATGGAGCGCATGGTCCGGCTTTCGGCCGGCCGCATCGACATCCGCGTGCGCCTGACGCCGAAATCCTCGGCCGACCGGATCGAAGGCGTCGCGGCGGCCTCCGACGGCTCGGCCCATCTTGCCGCCCGCGTCCGCGCGGTGCCTGAAAAGGGCGCGGCGAATGCAGCGCTGGAGCGGCTGGTGGCCGATTGGCTTGGCGTGCCCGGCCGCACGGTCTCCGTGACGGGCGGAGCCACGTCGCGCATCAAGACCGTCAGCGTCGCGGGCGACGCGACGCTGCTCTCGAAACGCGTGGAGGAACGGCTCGTGGGCGGCTGAAGCCCGGGCGGCCTACTTCGCCGCCTTTGCCCGCTCGATGCCTTCGACAATCATCTTCTTGGCGTAGTCGGCGTCGTGCCAGCCGCCGATCTTCACCCACTTGCCGGGCTCGAGATCCTTGTAGTGCTCGAAGAAATGCGCCACCTGCTGCAGCGTGATCTCCGGCAGGTCGGTGTAGTTGAGCACCTTGTCGTAGCGCCGCGTCAGCTTCGGCGTGGGCACGGCGATGACCTTCTCGTCCTGCCCTGCATTGTCCTCCATGATCAGCACGCCGATCGGACGGACATTGATGTAGCAGCCGGGCATCAGCTCGCGCGTGTTGCAGACGAGCACGTCCACCGGATCGCCGTCGCCCGACAGCGTGTGCGGCACGAAGCCGTAGTTTCCGGGATAGGCCATCGGCGTGTAGAGGAACCGGTCGACGAACAGCGTGCCCGCCTCCTTGTTCATCTCGTACTTGATCGGCTGTCCGCCGATCGGCACCTCGATGATGACGTTCACGTCGTCGGGCGGATTGTTTCCGATCGGAATGGCGTCGATGCGCATCAAAGAACTCCAGTAATTTTCGGGCAGCGGTATCGTTTTGTGCGATGCAGCGCAAGCGGCCGAATTGACGCCGCGTCGGACGCGGCGGAAGATGCGCCCTCCACCGGAGGAAAGGACGATGCGCATACTTGCCGGCTTGATGCTCCTGGCGTCCTCGCTCGGCGCTTATGGCGCCGAAAGTACCTACCAGAAGGTCGATTTCGAGACCGATTGCAGTGAGGTCCAGTCCGATGAAACCGGCGGATCGTGGACCTGCAAGGGCTACGGCGACTACGGCATCAGCTTCGCCGAGGGCGACCTCAGGCAATCCGCCTTCTACGGCCATCTCGGGCCATGGTTCGAAAAGGGCGCCTTCGAAACGTTTTCGGGCTTCAACCATGCCGGCGACACGATCGAATGGCGGCTCGACGGCGCCACGCCCTTCGCGACGATCCGGCGCTGGTTCGTCTCGCCCGGCACCAACGACAAGGGCGACCCGTTGCCGGAAGTCCAGGTGCTGGTGATCTCGAAGGTCGGGCAGAAGGATGCGAGAGACGCTTGCGTCGTCGGCTATGTCGAGGCAACGGCCAACAAGGATGCCAATGCGCTGGCGCGCAAGATCGCCGACGAAGAAGCGCACGATTTCGCCTGTCGCTACGCCGAGGCGATGTGGCATGGCGAGCGACGCGCGACGGGAATAGAGGCGTCCAGCTATTTCGAGGACAAGGCTGGCGTCGAATAGGCCTGGCCAGACCCGTTCAGGGCCAGATTATTTCCAGACGAAGGCGATCTTGCGCAGCGCCTTCTGGTCGAAGATCTCGACACCCTCGGCGACATCGCGGCCGCCGATGCCGTGGTAGAACGAGGTCGCATTGGCATTGTCTTCCAGCGCCCAGATGACGAGCCCCTTCAGCCCGTGCCCGCTGAGCCGTTCGCGCGCGGCCTGGAAGAGTCGCGTGCCGAGGCCGATGCCCTGGTACTCCGGCCTGACGTACAGCTCGTAGATCTCGCCTTCCTGCTTGAGGTCGCGCGACCTGTTGCGGCCGATCGTGGCGTAGCCGACGACCTTGCCGCCCACCTCGACCACCAGCACGGAAGCCGCCCGCTTGATCGCGCTCGCCCACCAGCTCTGGCCGCGGCGATTGATCATCGCCGTGAGTGCGCGATGTGGGATGATGCCCGCATAGGCTCCCTGCCACGCCGCCTGATGAATAGACGCGATCGCGGCCGCGTCATCTTCCTCGGCTCTGCGTATGCCTACGGTCAGGGTTTTCATAATGGCTTAACCATAGCCGGGTGCGAAGAGTCGGCGCAAGCGGCGAGCCGCGCCGGCTGGTGGATTTTCCACTCAGATTTCGACCAGCCTGTCGTCGAGCTCGTTGCGGTCGCGCGTTCCGCGCGGCACATGGGTGGCAAGCAGGGCGCCGGCAGCGGCGACCGCGCTTTCGAAACCCTCGGTCAACCGTTTCTGCGACGCCGCGACGACGAGATCAGCAATGATCCGGTTCCACTCCGACTGCGGCACCTTCTCGCTGATGCCGGTGTCCGCCACCACTTCCGCATAGCGTTCTGCCAGCGAAACGAAGATCAGCACGCCGGTCCGCTCGCTTGTCGTGTGCACGTTCCGCGACAGGAACTGCCGCATGGCGTTGGCGTGCGCCTTGGCATAGCGGACGCGCTTCGGCACCAGCCGGATGCGCAGCGATGGAACGGCCTTCAGCAGGATCACCCCCGCCGCGAACGCGAGGCATTGCGCCAGCACGAAGGTCGAGGCCTCGACATGGCGCCAGCCCCACTCGAGCCAGAGCGCGACGAGCAGGCTGAGGACCATGATGGCGCCGGCCAGCACCGCGGCCGCGACGTGGAAATAGCCGTCGCTGGCGCGCGCGAGCACGCAGAATATCTCGCCGGATGTCGACGTCTCGGCCTGCCTGATGGCGGCCGAGACGCGGGAATGATCGACCTCGCCGCTCATGCCGTCTCTCCTACCATCCGCCCGAGGCTCCCCCGCCGCCCGACGAGCCGCCGCCGCCGGAGAAGCCGCCGCCGGAGCTTCCCGACGACCAGCCGGACGAGCCGCCCGAATAGCTTCCGCCCGAAGACGACCCGCCGATGGTGATGTCCATGCCGAGCCAGCGATAGCGGTTCGGCCCGAGCTTCTTGCCGTAGATCGGCGCCAGGAAGGAGATCAGGAAGCCGCCGACGAACAGCGTCACCCACAGCGTGACGAAGAGGACGACGAACCAGTCGATGTCCGCCGGCGCGTCCTGGTTCCGCTCGGCGCGGGCCTCGAGTTCGGCAACATTGCCTTCCAGCACCATGATGATGTCGTCGACCGCCCGCGAGATGCCGCCGGAAAAGTCGCCGGCGCGGAAGGCGGGCACCATCGTGTTCTCGATGATGAGCTTCGAATGCAGGTCGGTCAGCGTGCCTTCCAGCCCGTAGCCGACCTCGATCCGCATCTTGCGGTCGTCCTTCGCCACCAGCAGCAGGATGCCGTTGTTCTCGCCCGCCTGACCCAGCCCCCAGGCGCGAAACTGCCGGTTGGCGAAATCCTCGATGCTTTCGCCATCGAGGCTGTCCATCGTCGCAACGACGATCTGGTCGGAGGATTTCTGCTCGAAGGCGGCCAGCTTTGCCGTCAGCGCGGCCTCGGTCGCCGCATCGATCATGTCTGCCTGGTCGACCACGCGACCGGTCAGCGGCAGAAGCTCCGCCGTGAACGCAGGCAGCAGCGAAAACGCGACAAGGAAAACGGCCGCGAGGAGCCGAGCGCCTGCGCTCATGCCCTCGCGGAGTGCGTACTGCATGGCGGTTTAAGCCTCAGCCGCCCTGCTTCGTGCCGAAATCGACCTTCGGCACCTCCATCTTGTCCTCGGCGACAGTGAAGTTCTGGAACGGCTCGTTGGAGGTGAACCAGAGCTTGGCCCAGATCAGCGACGGGAAGGTGCGCAGCGTCGTGTTATAGACCCGGACCGCCTCGATATAGTCGCGGCGGGCGACCGCGATCCGGTTCTCCGTGCCTTCGAGCTGCGCCTGCAGCGCCAGGAAGTTCTGGTTGGACTTGAGATCCGGATAGTTCTCGACGACCGCCAGCAGCCGCGACAGCGCGCTAGTCAGCCCGGCCTGGCTGTCCTGGAACGCCTTGAAAGCCTCGGGATCGGACAGCTGCTCCGGCGTCACCTGGATTTGCGGCTGGGTCGCCTTGGCGCGAGCCTCGACGACCGATTCGAGCACGTCCTTTTCCTGGGCCGCATAGCCCTTCACGGTCTCGACGAGGTTCGGGATCAGGTCGGCGCGCCGCTGGTACTGGTTGAGCACCTCGCTCCAGGCCGCCTTCGCCCGTTCCTCTTCGGTGGGGATCGTGTTGAAGCCACAGCCCGAAAGCAGCGGGACGAGCAGAAGGAGCAGGAGTGCGCCGAGGCGCGGAAGGCGAAGAGCCGGAGCTTGGATTGAAGCGGTCATGATCTCCCCTCGTCGATCCATGCGGATCAGGAACGGTGCGCACATTACTCCGCCGGCACACGGAAGGAAACGGCGGCGACAGCGTCCCCTGTGCAGGACCGAATGCGCCGGCTAGAGTGGCGTCATGGCAGACAGGAAGGAAAACCCGGAGGCGGAGTCGCGCCGCATCCTCGACCGCGTGGCGAAGGAATCGTCCGCGGACGGCGCTTCCTTCGTCGGGCGCGGGGTCGATCGGCTCAAGGGTCATCTCAACGCCGACGATGTCGATCAGGCCGACAGCATCGAGGTCTGGGGCACCCGCGTCGGCCGCGCAATCGGCTTCCTCATCACGCTGGCGATCCTGGCCTGGCTCCTCTTCTATATCCTCGGCGGCTGAACCGGCATGCAGACCCATACGACCGATACGCCGCGCGCGGTAATCGTCATCTCCAGCCACGTCGCGCGCGGCTCCGTCGGCAACCGCGCCGCCGTCTTCGCTCTCGAAACGCTGGGCTTTCCCGTCTGGGCCGTTCCGACCGTGATCCTGCCCTGGCATCCGGGCCATGGCCGCGCCACGCGCATCGTGCCGCCGGCGGCCGATTTCGCCGCGCTGATGAAAGACCTCGAAGGCGCCCGCTGGCTCGGCGAAGTCGGCGCGGTCCTCTCCGGATATCTCGGCGATCCAGCGCAGGCCGAGGCGATCGCATCGCTGGTCGCGGCCGTGAAGGCCCGCAATCCCCGCGCGCTCTATGTCTGCGACCCGGTCATGGGCGACAAGGGCGGGCTCTATGTCCCAGAGGCGACAGCCATCGCAATCCGCGACCTGCTGGTGCCGGTCGCGGACGTAGCGACGCCGAACCGCTACGAGCTCGCCTGGATGACGGGCGCCCCTCTCGACGAAATCTCCAGCCTGCTTCAGGCGGCGCAAGACGCCCCGCCCCCGACCATGCTGGTCACCTCGGCCCCGGCGATGATGAACGGTTCGATCGGCAACCTCCTGCTGACGCCCTCGCAAGCGCTGCTCGCCGAGCATCGCATGATCGACAGGCCGCCGAACGGGCTTGGCGACCTCACGGCGGCGGTCTACCTCGCCCGTGTCCTGTCAGGCCAGTCGCCGGACAAGGCGCTCCAGTCGACCACAGCCGCCGTGTTCGAGATTCTCGCCCGCACGGCCAAGCGCGGCGGCGACGAGCTGCAGATCGAAACCGACGCCCAGAGCCTGTCGCACCCGATGGCGATGGTCCAGACGCGCCATCTTTCCGTGCCGGGCAGAAACCGGCGCGCGTGAGCACCGTCCTCGCCGGGGTCGACGGCTGCAAGGCCGGCTGGGTGGCAGCCGTGAGACGCCCCGGATCTCAGGATGAGATCGTCGTCGTCGATCGTTTCTCAAGCTTGGTCGATGCTCTCCCGGACGATGCGGTGATCGCGGTGGACATGCCGATCGGATTGCCCGACGTCACCCGCAAGGGCGGCCGCGGCCCCGAGATGGCCGTCAGGCCTCTCCTCGGCCAGCGGCAGTCGAGCGTGTTCTCGATCCCCTCGCGCGCGGCCGTCTATGCCGAACCCGCCGGCTTCACTACGCTCGATGCGTGGTACGAGGCGCATCGGCGCTCCAGCGCCATCGCCCGCGCCACCTCGGATCCGCCGCGGTCCATCTCCATCCAGGCGTTCGGCATCTTCTCGAAGATCCGCGAGATCGACGGCCTGCTGCGCGATCGCCCGGACCTGCGCGGCCGCATCCACGAATCCCATCCCGAAGTCGCGTTCTGGCGCCTGAACGGCATGCAGGCCATGTCCCTGCCCAAGAAGGTCAAGGGGCGCGTGTCTGCTCCCGGCATGGAGGAGCGACGGGCTCTGCTTGCGCAATGCGGGCTCGAACGGACGTTTCTCGATCGCCCTTCCCCGCGCGGCGCCGGCGACGACGACGTGCTCGACGCCTGCGCGATGCTGCTGATCGCAGCGCGCATCGAACGGGGCGAGGCGAGGCCGTATCCGGACCCGCCGCTGGTGGATTCCTGCGGGCTGCCGATCGCGATCTGGGTTTGACCCGCTGTGCATCGTTCGCAATTGCGAATGATCCGGATTCCCGCTAATCGCATCTGCATGAGCGCTTTCCCGGAACAGCTTCTCAACGGCTATCGGTCCTTCATGAGCGGCCGTTACGCACACGAAACGAATCGCTATCGGGAGCTCGCGCGAAGCGGCCAGTCGCCGGAGACGCTGATCGTGGCCTGCTGCGATTCCCGCGCCGCGCCAGAGACGATTTTCGACGCGGGGCCGGGCGAACTCTTCGTCGTCCGCAACGTCGCCAATCTCGTGCCGCCCTATTCGCCGGATGGCGAATATCACTCGACGTCCGCCGCGCTCGAATTCGCGGTGCAGAGCCTGAAGGTCAAGAACATCGTGGTGATGGGCCACGGACGCTGCGGCGGCATTCGTGCAGCGCTTTCGCCCGTGGCGGAGCCCCTGTCGCCGGGCGACTTCATCGGCAAGTGGATGAGCCTTGTCGCACCGGCCGCGGAAGACGTGTCGAAGAACACGATGCTCACCGCCGCCGAGCGCCAGACCGCGCTGGAGCGCATCTCGATCCGCTTCTCCATCGCCAATCTGCGCACCTTTCCGTGCGTGAGCATCCTCGAAAAGAAGGAGCGGCTCACATTGCACGGCGCCTGGTTCGACATCTCGACCGGCGAACTCTGGATCATGAATCCCGAAACCGGCGACTTCGAGCGGCCTGAAGCCGAGTGATCAGCTGATCGTGATATCCTTAGGGGGCCGGACGATCCGCGCAGCGTCCGGCAGCTTCCTGAACCCCAGCCAGCAGAGAACAGTGATCAGCCCCATTGTGGGGATCACGGTAGCGATCGCCAGAATGGGCTCCCCGATCAGCACGGCGACCGCGCTGCCGAGAAGGCCGCCGCCCATCTGCATGAAGCCTGAAAGCGATGAGGCCGCGCCTGCCATGTGCGGAAAGGGCGCAAGCGCCGCCGTGGTCAGGGCCGGCGTCACGAAGGCGATACCCACCGCATAAGACGCGATCGGCAGCATCACCGTATAGAAGCTCGGACCGAACAGCAGCGGCAGCGCGCAGATGGCGATGCTGCCGAGGACCACGAAGCCCAGGCCGATCGGGACGAGCGCATGCGAGCCGAGCTTCGGCATGATGAACCGCACGGCGAGCGATCCGAAGAAATAGGACCCCGACTGCATCAGCATCGACAGGCCGAACTGCGTCGCCGTCAGCCCGACGCGCTCGATCAGGACAAAGGGAAGCATGGTCGCGAGGGTGTAGAGCGCGCCCACCGTGCCGCCGAGCATGAGGCTCGGATACATGAAGGAACGGCTGGCGAGCAGCGACTTGTAGGACCGCAGGATCGCCATCGGGCGGATGCGGCTGAGGTCACGCGTCACTGTCTCCTGCAGGGAGAATGTCGCGATCAGGATGATCACCGCGCCGAAAGCCACCATCAGGACGAAGATCGCGTGCCAGCCGAACAATTCCATCGTCACGCCGCCGATGACGGGGGAGAAGGCCGGCCCGATCGCCAGGATGATGCCGATCAGGTTCATGATCCTGGCGGACGATTCGTTGGTGAAGAGATCGCGCACGATGGCGCGCGAGATCGCGATTCCGGCGGCAGCCCCCACGCCCTGAAGGAAACGCGCGGCGATCAGCACGTGGACGTTGGGGGAGAACAGCGCCAGCGTGCTCGCGACGAGATAAATCCCCATGAACGCCACGGTGACGGGCCGCCGGCCAAATCCGTCCGACAGCGGCCCGCAGAAGAGCTGCGCGATGGCAAAGCCGGCGAAATACATCGAAAGCGTCAGCTTGACCGCCGCCTCCGTCGTGCCGAAGGCGCGCACGATCTCGGGCATTGCCGGCGTGTAGAGCGCCATCGAGACCGGTCCGAGCGCGACCAGCATCGCGCCGATGATCGCGACGCGCCGCTCCGACATCAAGGGCGGCATCGCCACCGGAGCCTGCATCATGTTCATGCGGCGTCGCTTTCCCGCTTGTTCGCCTCGAGGCGAAGCTGGTTGAGGCTGTCGCGGGCATGCCGCAGCGCCGAATTGAGCTGCTCCCATTCCGACGGGCTGATCCTCGTGGCGACATCGACCCGCACGCTGGCGCCGATGATCTGGATCTTCTCCAGCACCACATGCGCCTCGTCCGTCAGGTGAATGAGCTTTGCGCGCCTGTCGGTCGGATCGGGCTGACGCTGGACGAGGCCACGGGCTTCGAGCCGATCGAGATAGGTGCTCAGCGTCATCGCCTCGACACCCATCCGCTCGGCAAGTACCGTCTGGCGCACGACGCCGGCGCGAAACGCGTTGGAGAGCGCACGCGCCTCGCCCGGCGTCACGCCGATGCCTGCCTCGCCGATGCGCCGGTCGAACTCCGCACGCATAAGCCGCGACACGTCGGCGATCAGGAAGCCGAATGAATCCGGGTCTTGGAGAAGAGCCATCTGGGTCGGAATTAGTAAGCCATACTGATAATAAGCGGGCCATAGTGCGTCTGCCGTTCCGCGTCAAGCGGTTGTCCCGCGCCGCCGCAGCGATTACATGCCTCGCAGCATGTCCCTCCCGGAGCATCTTCCATGACCGCCCACCCGCTCGATCTCGCTTCGCATCCCCTCACCCGCTGGACGGGCGAGATCAGCCTGCCGGAATTCGAGCGGATCGACGACGGTGATTACGCGCCCGCGTTCGAGGCTGCCCTGTCGGCCCATGGCGCTGAGATAGACGCGATCGCCGGCAATGCCGAGGAGCCGACGATCGAGAACACGCTCGCAGCACTTGAGCTCGCGGGCGATCCGTTGAGCCGCGTCTCCGCCCTGTTCTGGGCCCGCGCGGGCGCGCACACCAACGAGACCATCCAGGCGCTGGAGCGTGAGATCGCGCCGAAGATGTCGCGGCATTTCTCGGCGATCTACATGAACGACCGGCTCTTCGCCCGCATCGATTCGCTCTATTCGCGGCGCGCCGAACTCGGCCTCGACGCCGAGACGCTGCGCGTGCTCGAAAAGACCTGGAAGCGCTTCGTGCGCGCCGGCGCGAAGCTGGGCGCCGAAGACAAGGCGCGCCTCGCCGCGATCGGCGAGGAACTTGCCTCGCTCGGCGCGGCATTCAGCCAGAACCTTCTCGCCGACGAGAAGGGCTGGGCCATGATCCTCCAGGCCGAGGACGTCGACGACCTACCGGAGTTCCTGCGTTCCTCGATGGCGGAAGCCGCCCGGGCGCGCGGCGAGGAAGGCCGTTTCGCCGTTACCCTGTCGCGCTCGATCTACGAGCCCTTCATGTCCTTCTCCGGCCGCCGCGACCTGCGCGAGAAAGCGTTCCGCGCCTTCGCCGGCCGGGGCGAGAACCCGGGCCCGACCGACAACCGCGACATCGTCCGCCGCACGCTCGAACTGCGCGCCGAGAAGGCGAAGCTTCTCGGCTACGAGAATTTCGCCGCCCTCAAGCTGGACGACACGATGGCCAAGACCCCGCCGGCGGTGATGGGCCTGCTCGAACCGGTCTGGGAGAAGGCGCTGGAGAAGGCCGCCGCCGACCAGGCCGAACTCGCCCGCATCGCCGCCGCCGAGGGCCGCAACCATGCGATCGCGCCGTGGGACTGGCGCTATTATGCCGAGAAGCTGCGGGCCGAGAAGTTCGCCTTCGACGAGGCCGAGCTGAAGCCCTACCTCCAGCTCGAACGCGTGATCGACGCCGCCTTCGACGTGGCCTCGCGGCTGTTCGGCGTTTCCTTCGTCGAGCGGCCGGACATCACCGCCTGGCATCCGGACGTGCGCGTGTTCGAGGTGCGCAGCCGTGAGGGCGACCGCATCGCCACGTTCCTCGCCGACTATTTCGCCCGTCCGACAAAGCGCTCCGGCGCGTGGATGAGCAGCCTCGAATCCGGCTACACGCTGGGCGCGGGCTCGCTGCCGATCGTCTACAACGTCATGAACTTCGCCAAGCCCGCTCCCGGCGAGCCGGCGCTTCTGTCGCTGGACGAGGCGCGGACGCTGTTCCACGAGTTCGGCCACGGACTTCACGGCATGCTGACGGACGTCCGCTGGCCGTCGATCTCTGGCACCTCGGTATCGCGCGACTTCGTCGAACTGCCGTCGCAGCTTTACGAGCACTGGCTGACGGTTCCGGCGGTTCTGGCGCGCCATGCGCTGCATTACAGGACCGGCAAGCCGATGCCGGAGGAGCTGATCGCCAAGATGGAGGCCGCGCGCAACTTCAACGCAGGCTTCAACACCGTCGAATTCACCTCCTCCGCTTTGGTCGACATGGCCTATCACGCCCGTGCCGACGCGCCGGCCGACCCGATGGCTTTCGAGGCCGAGACGCTGGCGCGGCTCAACATGCCGGATGCGATCGTGATGCGGCACCGCACGCCGCACTTCCAGCACGTCTTCGCTGGCGACGGATACTCAGCCGGCTACTACTCCTACATGTGGTCGGAAGTGCTCGACGCCGATGCTTTCGCGGCGTTCGAAGAGACGAACGATCCATTCAACCCAGACCTCGCCGCGAGGCTGAAACGGCACATCTATGCCGCCGGCGGCTCGGCCGACCCGGAAGAACTCTACACCGCCTTCCGCGGCCGCATGCCCTCGCCGCAGGCGATGATGGAGAAGCGCGGGCTGGTGTAACGCCTGCTCAGTGCGACATCAGCACCGGCAGGCGCACGTCCTCCAGGATCGTGCGCGTGGCGCCGCCGAGGACGAATTCGCGCAGCCGCGAATGGCCGTAGGCGCCCATCGCGAGCAGCCCGGCGCCGTCCTGGATTGCGAAGTCCTGCAAGGTCGCTCCGATCGGCTGGTCCTCCAGCTCGACCGCCAGCGCGCGTGCCGGCACGCCACGCTTGATCAGATGCGCCGCGAGCCTGTCGCCAAGGTCGTCGGCGGGCAATGGCTTCTCGTTGAGGACGGAGACGATCGTCACCTGATCCATCCCGCCGAACAGCGAGAGCATGTCGTTGACCGCGCGCGCTGCAACGCGCGAGCCGTCCCACGCCACCACGGCCCGGCGAAGGCCGCGCACCACCAGGGCTTCGGGCACCAGGATCGTCGGCCGGCCTGATCCGAACACGATGGCCTCCGCGATCGCCCGGCCCTGTTCGCCGACCTTCGGCATGGGGACCACACTGAGATCGAAATAGCGTGCCTCTTCCGCGGCCGCGTCACCCGCAAGCTCCTGCGCCGAACGGCGGCGGCCGGCTTCGCTCTCGACGCCGTGTTGCGTAGCGAGCGTGGCAACAGCCTTGAGCAACGCCTCGCCGCCCATCCGGCTCTGCGCCTCAGCTCTTCGGATCATCTCGGGCACATCGAGCAGCAGGCGCGACAGCGCATTGGCGACGTCGGGAAAGTCTGCCTCCAGCGAAAGAGCGAAGAGGTCGAAGCCCGCCTTGGAGGCGAACTCCACGCTCGCAGCGAGCGCTTCGCCCGGAAGCGGCTCGGGATAGGTGACGAGTGGAAGGAGAGCTGTCTTTTTCATGGCTTCACCTTACGACATTGTAGGCGACCCGTATTGACCTCCGTCAAAGCGGCCTAGCCGGCGGCGATTTCCGCCTGCAGCGCGTTCATATGTTGCTCGGCCGCCGCGGTGGCCGCCTGCTCGATGGCGCGGAAGCGGCTGACGACCGCACGCCCGACGGCGGTGAGCTCCGCGCCGCCGCCGCGCCTGCCGCCGGTCTGCGCCGCCACGACCGGCTTGCCGAAGATGCCGTTCATCTCCTCGACCAGGTCCCAGGCATGCTTGTAGGACATGTTCATCTGCCGCGCGCCGGCCGAGATCGAGCCGAAGGCGGCTATCTGCTCCAGAAGCTCGATCTTGCCGGGGCCGATACGTCCGTCTGGATCGAGGTTGATGCGCAGGCTGAGCGACGGCATGGACGGCTCCGATCGTTATTCCATCCAGTATATATCGATGGCCGGCAGCTGCAACGCGCGGGGCCCGCGGCGCCGTCAACGGCGGGCGGTCGCGGCGCCGTCCAGCGAGACGGATTTGACGATGGCGAAGACGGGCTTGCCGGGCTCGAGCCCGAGCTGCTGCACCGACCTACCCGTCACGCGCGCCGAGAGGCGGTCCGATCCGGACAGGATCGTCACGAGCGCCTCGCTGTCGCCGACGCTGTCGACCCCGGCGATCGTGCCTTCCAGGACGTTGAGGGCGCTGACGCCGGCCGGCTTCTCGGTCGCGATCATGACGTCCCTTGCCCTGACCCGCACCGTCAGACGCGTCCCCTCCTCCGCCGCGACCCGCGGCAGGCGCCATTCGCCACCCGAGGAGCGCATCAGCGACAGGCCAAAGCCGTCGTCGCGCCTCACCACTTCGAGCCGCACCAGCGCGCCCGCCTCGCCGCGCTCGGAATCCGGCAGGAGGTCGAAGCGCGGCAGGATATCGTTGACCGGCCCTGCCGCCGTCACCCTGCCATCGGACAGCAGCACCACATCGCTGGCGAGCCGCGCGATCTCGGCGACGGAATGGCTGACATAGACGATGGGGATCTGCGTCTCGTCGCGCAGTCGCTCGACATAGGGCAATATCTCGGCCTTGCGCGCATCGTCCAGCGCGGCCAGCGGCTCGTCCATCAGCAAAAGCCGCGGGCTCGCGATCAGCGCCCGGCCGATCGCCACCCGCTGCCTTTCGCCGCCTGAAAGGCCGGAGGGACGCCGCTCCACCAGATGGCCGATGCCGAGCAGCTCGACCACCTTCGAGACATCGGCATACCGCTCCGCCGCCGGCGTGAAGAAGCGCCCGTAGCGCAGGTTCTGCGACACGGTGAGGTGCGGAAACAGCCGCGCGTCCTGGAAGACATAGCCGATCCGTCGGCGGTGCGGCGGCAGGAAAATGCGCCGCTCGGCGTCGAAGAGCACACGTCCGTCCACCGCGACCTTGCCGCCCTCCGGTAGCGTCAGCCCGGCAATGGCGTTGACGATCGAGGTCTTGCCGGAACCGGACGGACCGAACAGGGCGGTCAGCCGTCCGGCGCTCGCGAAGGCGACATCAAGCGCGAACGCGCCGAGCCTTTGCCGGATCTCGACCTCGACCGCCATCAGGCGCCGATCCGCCGGCTGATCCGCCGCGCCAGGATCTCCGAGGCGACGAGGGCGACCATCGCGATGGCGATCGAGACCAGCGTCAGGCGCATCGCGCCGAGCTCCCCGCCCGGCACCTGCGTGAAGGTGTAGATCGCCGACGGCAGCGTCTGCGTCTCGCCGGGAATGTTGGAGACGAAGGTGATCGTCGCGCCGAACTCGCCCATCGCCTTGGCGAAGGCGAGGATGGCGCCGGCCACGATGCCCGGCAGGATCAGCGGCAGGGTCACGGTCATGAAGACCATCACCGGGTTCGCCCCCAGCGTTCCCGCCGCGGCCTCCAGCTTGCGGTCAACGGCCTCGATCGAGAGACGGATCGCGCGCACCATCAACGGAAACGCCATCACCCCGCAGGCGAGCGCGGCGCCGGTCCACCGGAACGAGAACACCAGCCCGCAGCAGGATTCGAGCAGCGAGCCGACCGGCCCCCTGCGCCCGAAGCTGAGCAGCAGCAGATAGCCGGTGACCACCGGCGGCAGGATCAGCGGCAGATGAACCAGACCGTTGAGCACCGATTTGCCGATGAACTCGCGCCGGGCGAGGATGTGGGCGACGACGATGCCGATCGGCAGGCTGACCAGCGTCGCCCAGATCGAGACCTTGAGGGAGAGGCTGACGGCGACCCATTCCTCCGGACTGAGCGCCAGCCACTCCATCGTTCAACCGGTCCCCGTCAGTTCGATGCGACGGGGCTCAATACCGTGAAACCCTGCTCCTCGAAAAGCGTCTTCGCCTTGGCGGACTGCATGCACTTCAGGAACGCGGCCGCGTCGGCGTCATTGGACTCGGCGGTGATGGCCGCCGGATAGACGATCGGCGCATGCGATCCCTCGGGGAAGGCGCCGACGATCTTCACCTTCCTGTCGGCGGCGGCGTCGGTCTTGTAGACTATTCCGAGCGGCGCCTCGCCGGTCGAGACCAGCGCGAGTGCGGCGCGCACGTTCTCAGCCTGCGCGACCTTGCCCTCGACCGAGCCCCAGACGCCGAGCTTCTCCAGCGCCGCCTTGCCGTATTTGCCGGCTGGCACCGAGTCCACGTTCGCCATGGCGAGCTTTCCGTCGCCGAGGAGGCCGGCGAGGTCGAAATTCTCCTTGATATCGGTCGCGGCCGTGGAATCCGCCGGGGCGACGAGGACGATGCTGTTACCGAGCAGCTTCACCTCGGTGTCCTTCTTCGTCAGGTTCTTCTCCGACAGATAAGCCATCCAGTCGAGATCGGCAGACACGAAGATATCGGCCGGCGCTCCGCCCTCGATCTGCTTGGCCAATGCCGAACTGGCGGCGTAGGAGATCGTCGCCTCGCCGACATCCGCCTCGCAGGCCGTGTTGACCGCGTCCAGCGCGTTCTTGAGGCTCGCGGCGGCGAACACCGTCACCTTGTCCTGCGCGAACGAAGCCGTCGATGCGAGGACCGAAGCCGCAAGGGCGGCAGCGCCCGCAAGGAAAGAGAGACGCGATACCATTGGATGTTTCCCGTGATCTGCCTGAGCGATATATTCAGTCAAACATAACACTCGGCGCGTGTCCATCACCCAGGGGAGGGATTTTGCGCGAGACCGAGGCGCCTGCGGCGCCTGAAGCTCAGGCGACGCAGGCGTCGGATTCGCGGACTTCCATGCGGCGGTAGAAGTCAGCCAGCGTCTTGCCGCGCTCGTGGCGGAAGGTGCGGCCGGTCGGTGTCACGCCGGCAACGCGGTCGATACGGAAGGCGCGGAAATCGTCGCGAAGCTCGCACCAGGCGACGAGCGTCCACACCCTGCCCCAGAACCAGAGCCCAAGCGGCCGCACGTCGCGCTGGGTCGGGCGTCCCTGCTCGTCGCGATAGTCGAGCGAAAGCACCTGCCGCTCCTCGACCGCGCGCTCGGCGAGGTCGACCGCGGTCCGCACGGCGTTGCTCATCACATAGTCGGGCATGTGGATTTCGGTGCGGCGGATGCGGTCCTTTTCGCCGGCCGGCAGGACAGCGCCGATCTTGATCAGCGATTCCGCCGCAGCCCGCGCCATCGCCGCGCCGCCGAAGGCCTGCACCATCCGTGCGCCGGCCACGAGCGCGACGATCTCGTCGCGGGTGAACATCAGCGGCGGCAGGTCGTAGCCTTCGCGCATGATGTAGCCGACGCCGGCCTCGCCGTCGATCGGCACGCCGGTCGACTGCAGGTCGGCGATGTCGCGATAGATCGTCCGCTCCGACACTTCCAGCCGCTCGCCGAGCATCTGCGCCGTGACCAGGCGGCCACCGCGCAGGTGCTGGACGATCTGGAAAAGGCGGTCCGCGCGTCGCATCAGGCCGAGAACACGCCGATGGAGTTGCCGTCCGGATCCAGGCAATAGGCAAAGCGCCCGGCGGGGATCGAGATCACCGGCGAGACGACCGTGCCGCCATTGGCCGTGACGCGGCCCATCGCCGCCTCGACGTCGTCGACGGCGAGATGGATAGTCGGGCCGGTTCCGGCCGTCGCGGGCTTGCCGGGATAGATGTGGCCGGCGACAGAGCTGTCGCTGGCCGCGGCGAAGCGTGCCATCGGGTTCGGGCCGCCCTCCTCGTCGAAGAGCGGATTGCCGGTGACGGCGGAATAGAATGCCTTGGCCCGCTCCTGGTCAGTGACCGGTATTTCGAACCACACGACGGCGTGCTGGGGAACTTGGGTGCCCATGATGAGATCCTCTCGTTTCGACATCTCACCATCGCACGACCCTCCTGACAACATTTTGTCAGGAGGGTCTCGTCCTCTCCCGACATCTCTTGTCATCGGCGGGTGCGGTGCGGACCGTTCCACAGGTCCGGCCAGCCGACATCCTTGCGCAGATGCGTGGGCAGCGCGCCCAAGATGCGCTCGGTGCGGACGGCGGCGCGGATTTCGCGCCGATGGGCGACGAAACGCGTGAGTGACGAGCGAAAATTGGAAGCGAAGGACATGATTCTCTCCTCTCTCGGTTGGGAGGAGAGAATGACAGGATGCTCCCGACAGCCTTGCGTCAGGAGGCAGGCGGCTTCGCGGTCATTTCTTGTCGGCGACGGGAACCGTATAGTTGAGCGGCAGCCGGCCGCCGTCGGCGTAGATCGTCTGGCCGGTGATGTAGGACGCGTCGTCCGACGCGAGGAATGCGGCGATTGCGGCGATCTCCGACGGCTGGCCGACGCGGCCGAGCGGCGTGCGCGACAGGATGCGGTTCTTCGCGGCCGGATCGGCGTTCACCGAGGCGAGCATCTCGGTCATGATCGAGCCCGGGCCGATCGCGTTGACGCGGATGCCGTAGGGCGCAAGCGACAGCGCCATCACCCGCGTGAGCTGGTTCACCCCGCCCTTGGAGACCGAATAGGGAACCTGGTCGGCGATGGCCACCACGGAGTTGATCGACGACATGTTGACGATCGCGCCGGGCGCTCCGCCGGCCTTGACCTTGTCGACCATTACTCGCGCCACCGCCTGGCCGACGAGGAAGGCGCCCTTGAGATTGACGCGCAGGACGCGGTCGAAATCCTCCTCCCTCAGATCGAGAAAACCAGCGCCGTGGACGATGCCGGCATTGTTGACCAGCACGTCAATGTCGCCATAGGCCTCGAGCGTCGCGGCGACGAGATTGTGCGCGTCGAGCCGGTTACCGACATCGGCACGGATGAAGCGGACCTCGCCGAGTTTTCCGAGATCCTGCGCCGCCTTCTCGCCCTTCTCGGCATCTATGTCGGCGATCACCACGCTCGCCTTGCCGCGCAGGAAGCGCTCCGCGATGGCATAACCTATGCCGCCGGCAGCACCGGTGATGATGGCGATCTTGCGTTCAAGCGACATGAAGGGCTCCGGATCGGGATGTGGGCAGGTTATAGACCCTGCCCGGATGGGGAGCCAGCGTTTGGACTAGCCGTCCGGCCTTCAATTCGTCCAACTTGTCACCGCTCTCTGAACGAAACGGGATCGAGTCATGACCAACGCCGCCAACGCACGCACGCTGCGCAACCACGTCGCCTCTCTGGAGACGATGACGCGCCTGGTGCTGGCAACGCTGGCGCTGGCGTCCGGTGTCTACACTTATCTCGGCGTGCGCTCGCTGCTCGACGGGTCGGCGACGATGGTGTTCTTCGCAGCGGTCATCTACTCCGTCTCCGTGTCGGTCGGGATGTACGGGTTCTGGACCTACATGATCCGCTTCCTGCCGGAGCTTCGCGAAGGCGCGTCTCGGCTCTCGATGCTCGCGATGATGGCGCTCGGTTCGCTGATGATCATCGCGATGTCCTCTTGGCTCAACGCCGCCGCACTTGCCGGTTCCGCGGCGGTCGAGCAGCACCTCGCGGTGACGCTGCAGGGCTATACCGAAGACCTCGACCAGGCGAACTCCAACGCGATCGGCGCGTTGTCGCTCGTCCCCGACATCCAGCGGGCAGCGGAGCGCTTCAACCGGCTGGCCGAGGATGAGCGCACCTCCGGCGCGCTGACCGGCACCACGGGCTCGGGCAGCGTCGTGCAGCTCTTGAGCCAGATGTCGGCGCAGATGCGCGAGCTGGAGGCAACGATCTCGGCCTCACGCGAGAGCGTGCAGACCCTGTTCGAGCAGGGTCAGGCGCATCTGGCGACGATGCGTGGCCTCGTCTCGGCCCCCGGCGCGATCGCCGAACGGTCGGACGACTTCGCCAAGGAGTCGGTGGCGCTGGCCGGTGTCATCGCATCGCTCGAACGGACGTCGATCGCGCCATCGGTGGCGCGAGCGGCCGCCGATCTTTCGGCCGGCTTCATCGCGCCGGTGGCGGACGGGTCGACGACCGACCTTGCCGGACGGCAGGACGCGGTGATCGCGACCGTGCGCGCCTCGGTGGCGCAGCAGTCGACGGCGCTGGCGGCGGCCGCGGAAGAGATCATGGCGCAGCCGAAGGTCGAGGAACGCCGCTACGTGCCACTCACTTCGGCCGAGGCGGTGATCCGCTACTGGGACCAGTTCATCCCGAGTTGGGCGGGCGCGATCTCGATCGACCTCCTGCCGGCAGCACTCGTTGGCATAATGGCGGTCGTCTATAGCGCCATCCGGCGCAGCGAGGAGACGATGACCGACGTGGACCGGCTGTCGGCCGGAGACGTGCTGAGGGCGCTGGAAATCCAGGATTCATTGCTGGCCAAGGCGCGGGCCAGGGCGGAGTTGGCCGCAAGCGACGCGGCTGCCAGGACCGAGCCTGCGCCAGAGCAGGAGGCGAGGCCGGCGCCACCCGAAAACGTGACGCCGCTGACCCTTAACGAAAGGAAGCGCAGCGAGACATGAACGGTGATCCGGCAACCTCCGTGACGATCAGGCAAAAGGTCGGCGGCCTTGTCTGGCGCTATCTCTCGCGCTTCGACGAGGGCGAGGTGATCCGCTGGGCGTTCCGCGGCATGCTGATCGGCACGATCGGTGTGCTGGCGCTGGACCTGTCCGAGCTGGTCGAGCGCAATGGCGGGCTGTTCCCGCCGCAGGCGATCGCGCCGTCGCCCGACCAGCCGATCCTGCCGCCGGCGGTAGAGACATCCGACCCGGCCGAAACGGGCGTCGATCCCCGACAGTTTCTCACTGTGGACGAGGATCGGCTGAAGGGCGCGATGCGCTTCACGCTCGGCGCCGGAGGGGTGCTTGCGGCGGAGGGAACGATCGATCCGGGCGCAGCCACTCGATTCGCAGAGGAGATCGCGGCGCGGGGCGAATATGTGACGACGGTGGCACTCAACTCGCCGGGCGGCTCACTCGACGACGCGATGGCGATGGCGCGGCTGATCCGCGACAAGGAGCTCGGCACCGAAGTGGCCGACGGCGCGCTCTGCGCCTCGTCCTGCCCGCTGGTCTTCGCCGGCGGTGCGACGCGGCGGGCGGGCGAGAAGGCGGCCATCGGCGTCCATCAGTTCTATTCAGCCGGCTCGACCGAGGGACTGGCCCCGGCGCAGGCAATGTCGGATGCGCAGGCGACGACGGCGCGGATCACGCGGTTGCTCGCCGAACTCGACGTCGACCCGGCGATGTGGCTGCACGCGCTCGATACGCCGCCGCGCCAGCTCTACTATTTCTCGCGCGAGGAACTCGAAAGTTACCGGATCGTCACGGGGTCGGCCCCGGTGGCGGCAAGGAAGTAGGGGATCGGACCGACGTGGCGCGCTTCAACATACTATGGCGCATCGTCGTCGAGGCGGTGGACGTCGAAGAGGCGCAGGCGACCGCCGACGAGGTCGCCCGTCTCGCCGGGATCGAAGGGATGCAGCCCGTCGCGCGCTACGAGGAGCCGCCGCAGTGGATGACGGACGTCGTCATGAGCGAGGAGGCGGAGGAGACGGCGTGCCTGTTCGGCAAATGCCTCGCCCGCGCCGGTCGCCTTGGCAACGAATGGCTGGCCGCGGCTCTGTCCGACCTCGCCGAGGGCGGTGAATGCTATGCCACCTTCAACGCCAGCGAGCGCAACCGGCCGAAGGTGGCCGGCCTCAAGTGGGCGCTCGTCGAGGTCTGGGCCGCCAGTCATGACATGTGAGACGATCCGGAGCCAGCCGTTTCGGTAGCACGGGACGACACGCGGCAATTTCCGTCACACGGCGCGACGGGCGGCGCCAGGGCCAGTGCGGACTCGCGTCAGGCGAAGGCCGGCGCCGGGCGCTGCTGGGATCGTGGTGACATGACGGGGTTTGGAGCCGGAGCAATGGCGGGCGTGCAGCCTTGCGTCAGATCAAGTTGGGCGCAGCTGTTTGTGATATCGTTCCGGCAAACAATCCGCCAGGACAATCCATCATGAGCCGACTGCACGCCGAAAACCATCTCGTCTCGCGGATCGGATGGCTGCGGGCCGCCGTGCTGGGCGCTAATGACGGCATCGTCTCGACCGCGAGCCTCATCGTCGGCGTCGCGTCTGCCTCCGCCAGCACGTCCGAGGTGCTGGTGGCGGGCGTCGCAGGTCTGGTGGCGGGCGCCATGTCGATGGCGGCCGGGGAATATGTGTCGGTCAGCTCGCAGTCGGATACGGAGCGGGCCGATCTCGATCGCGAGAGGGCGGAACTCAAGACACAACCGGAGTTCGAACGGCAGGAGCTCGCGGACATCTACGTCAAGCGTGGGGTCGCACCGGAGCTCGCGCTACAAGTGGCGGACCAGCTCACGGCCAGGGACGCACTCGGCGCCCATGCCCATGACGAGCTCGGCATTTCAGATATGACGACGGCGCGGCCGATCCAGGCGGCGCTGACCTCGGCCGCGACCTTCGCGGTCGGAGCGGCGCTGCCGCTGCTCATGGTCGTCGTCGCGCCGGCTTCGCTGCTGGTCGCGACGGTGTCCGGGGCATCACTGCTCTTCCTCGCGCTTCTCGGTGCGCTCGGGGCTAGGGCTGGCGGCGCGGACGTGCTGCGCGCCACCGTCCGCGTCACCTTCTGGGGTGCCTTCGCGATGGCGCTGACCGCCGGCATCGGCGCGGTGGTAGGTACGGCGGTCTGACGCCTACAGGATAGTCTTGCCCTTCAGCGCTTCGCCGATCTCGCTCAGAATGGCCGGGTCGTCGATGGTGGCCGGCATGTTCCAGCTTTCGCCGTCGGCGATCTTCTGCATCGTGCCGCGCAGGATCTTGCCGGAGCGCGTCTTGGGCAGGCGCTTCACCGACACGGCGGTGCGGAAGGCCGCGACCGGGCCGATGCGGTCGCGCACCAGGGCCACGATCTCCTTTTCGATCTCGTGCGGATCGCGCTTCACGCCGGCCGAGAGCACCACGAAGCCGAGCGGCAGCTGGCCCTTCATCTCGTCGGCGACGCCGATGACGGCGCATTCGGCGACATCGGGATGCGAGGCCACCACCTCCTCCATCGCGCCGGTCGACAGACGATGGCCGGCGACGTTGATGATGTCGTCGGTGCGGGCCATGATGAACAGGTAGCCGTCCGCGTCGAGATAGCCGGCGTCGGCGGTCTTGTAGTAGCCCGGGAACTCCGCGAGATAGGCGTTGAAGAAGCGCTCGTCCGCATTCCACAGCGTCGGCAGGCAGCCCGGAGGCAGCGGCAGCTTGACCAGCACGTTGCCGAGCGTGCCCGCCGGAACGGCGTGGCCGGCATCGTCCAGCACCTCCATCTTGTAGCCCGGCATCGCCACGCCCGGCGAACCGAGCTTGACCGGCAGCATGCCGAGCCCGACCGGGTTCTGGCTGATCGGCGAGCCGGTCTCGGTCTGCCACCAGTGGTCGATGACCGGGACGCCGAGATGTGTCTGCGCCCATTCGATCGTCGGCGGATCGCCGCGCTCGCCAGCGAGAAAGAGGGTGCGGAACTTCGACAGGTCATACTTGCCGATGAACTCGCCGTTCGGGTCCTGGCCCTTGATGGCGCGGAAGGCGGTGGGCGCCGTGAACAGCGAGACGACGCCGTGCTCCGCAATCACCCGCCAGAAGGTGCCGGCGTCGGGTGTGCCGACCGGCTTGCCCTCGAACAAGATGGTTGTGCAGCCGTGCAGCAGCGGCGCGTAGACGATGTAGGAGTGGCCGACGACCCAGCCGACATCGGAGGCCGCCCAGAACACCTCGCCCGGCTTGACGCCGAACTCGTTCCACATCGACCATTCGAGCGCGACCATGTGGCCACCGGTGTCGCGCACCACCCCCTTGGGCTGGCCGGTCGTGCCGGAGGTGTAGAGAATGTAGAGCGGGTCGGTGGCGAGCATTGGCTCGCAGGGCACGGCGCGGCCGCGGGCGGCAGCAACGAGCGTGGCATAGTCGAAGTCGCGGCCTTCGGTCATCGCGGCGGCGAGCTGCGGCCGCTGCAGGACGAGGCAGAAGTCCGGCTTGTGCGCCGCCATGTCGATCGCGCCGTCGAGCAGCGGCTTGTAGGCGACGGTGCGGCCGGGCTCGAGGCCGCAGGAGGCGGCGATGATGGCCTTCGGCGTGCAGTCGTCGATGCGGGTGGCGAGCTCCTTGGCCGCGAAGCCGCCGAACACCACCGAGTGGATCGCGCCAAGCCGGGCACAGGCGAGCATGGCGAAGGCGGCTTCCGGCACCATCGGCATGTAGATGATGACGCGATCGCCCTTGCCGATGCCGTTGTCCTTCAGCACCGCCGCAAGCGCCGTGACCTCGGTCAGAAGTTCGGCATAGGTGAAGGAGGCCGTGGTGCCGGTAATGGCGCTGTCATGGACGAGCGCGAGCTGATCGGCGCGGCCGGAGGCGACATGCCGGTCGACGGCGTTGTGGCACATGTTGCCGACCGCATCCGGGAACCAGCGGCCGTAGACGCCGGCCTTCGGATCGAAGATGCGCTTCGGCGGCGAGACCCAGTCGATGGCCGTTGCAGCCTCGGCCCAGAATCCTTCCGGATCCTTCTCCCAGCGCGCATAGACCTCGCGATATGTCGACGCCATCAATGCCTCCCTCAGATGCGTGGCAGCGTTCTAGACCCTCGAAGCGCGGCTCGTCCACCTGACCATCGTCTAGACTCGGGCGTTCGGAGCTGTTCAAAAGGAGCAAATCGCCGCACAACGGTTTCGCATTGTCCAAAGTCCTCGCCCTTCTGATCCTTGCCATGATGGCGCTGCACCTCGTCCGCCCGCTCGGACTGCCGGGGCTGAAGCAGCGGCGCGACGTGTGGAAGATCGCCGTCGCCGCGCTGGTGGCGATCGGGGCGACGGTGCTGCTGAGCCATACGGGGCAGTGAGGGTGTGGGCAGTGGCGACATATGGCCAGCGCCTGTAACCCGGTCCGGGCTGACATTCGTGTTTTCGATCGGGAAACCGGCGCCAAATCCGTCCGCGCTATCCTTGTCATGACAAATGCGATATTCTGTCATGACAGATCAAAAGGACAACGCATGAACCTTCAGATCCGTGACAAGCGCGCCCACGAACTCGCCAGGCGTCTCGCCGAGCGGGACAAGACGACCATGACCGAAGCGGTGATCTCGGCACTGGAGAACGAGCTTGGGCGGAAGGCGGAGGAACCTTCGTTTCAGGAGCAGGTCGCACTGATTGTCGACGAGCTTCACCGACTCTCACCGGGCCGCGGCCGTGACATGACCAAGGACGAGATCGACGAGATGTGGGGCCATGAATGATCTTCCTCGACACGTCGGTGCTCGTCGCCATCGTCGCCCGGGAGGAAGATCATCATGAGTGGATCGACCGGATAGGCGCATACGGGGCAGGCGTGACGTCGCCCCTTGTCATCCTGGAAGCCACGATGCGACTGACCACGCTTCTGGCCACGGAGCCGCGGGATGTCGAGGCAACCATCGCGTCGCTGCTCGCGGTGTTCAAGGTCCAGGTGCTGCCGATCGAGGCGGAGGACACCAGTCTCGCAATCGGTGCCTTCGCTCATTACGGCAAGGGAAGGCGCCCCCCCGCGCGGCTGAACCTTGCCGACTGTCTGTCCTATGCCTGCGCGAAGCGGCGAGGGTTGAAGCTGCTCTACAAGGGCGGCGACTTCGCGCTGACCGATCTCGCCTGAGCGGCGGCCTCACCCCTCTCCAAGCACCATCGGCAGCAGATGCTCAGCCCAGGCGGCATAGCCGGCAGCGGAGGCATGGAAGCCGTCGGTAGAGAAGCCGGCGGCGGGGTCGAGGATCGGCAGGCGGGTCGCCGGGATCGCGCCGCGCTCGTAGCACAACGCCTCGCCTTTGGCATTGATGACGCCGGCGCGGATTTCGAGGATCTTTCCGAGCAGCAGCGGCAGCGCCGGCACGCGCGTCATCTCAACCACCGGCGACCAGATCACGCGGGCCTCGGGCCACTTGGCGCGCAACGCGTAGAGCAGACCGCCGAACTCGCGCTTGAAGCGCGGCGCGGAATGGAAATTCTTCGCGTCGTTGGTGCCAATGGAGAGCACGATATGGGTCCACGGCTCCGGCGCGAGATTGGGCAGGACATGGTCGCGGATCTGGCCGGACGTCGCCGAATTGAAACCCGCCGCGCGCCAGACGACGGCGCGGCCGGTGCGCGCGGAGAGCAGGCGGGCGAGCTCGGCGGCGATGCCCTGCTCCGAACTTTCGATGCCGACCGAGGCGGCGGAGGAATCGCCGAGCACCAGGAGCCGGATCTCCGGCTCGGCGCCGTCGATGCGATGACGCACCGGCCCGGACGCCGGCAGCATGCGCGGCGTGCGGCGGCGCACGCCCAAGCCCTGCCAGACATAGACAGGAAAGGCGAGCCAGGAGAGGAGCGCGGCGAAGCGGGACATCACAGTCCGGATAATGCGACGGCGGCCGGGATGGAAGGAGATTCCGGCAGGCTGCGCCTCAGGAGCGGCCTTTCGCCGAGGCAAGCGCCAGCCAGAGCGGCCAGATCTCGTCAACGAGACGATGCCGCCGGGCAATCGCCTCGGGCGCGGCGGTATCCCTTCCCCCGCCGCGATAACGCCGTTCCGGATGCGGAACGATGACGACCGGTGGAGCGCCGAACTGGTCGGCGGTGATGTCGATGATCCGGCCTTCGGCCTCGACCCAGCTGTGCGCCCGCCACGACGCGCCGTCGAAGAAGCCCAGCTCCAGGCCGTCCTGCGGCACGCCGCGGCAGACGCTGGCATCGATGCCGCCGTCGCGCAGCGCCCGTTCGAGAAAGAGGCTGGAGCGGCCGCAGGTGTTCAGCGAAGGGATCGGCGGCACCGTGCCGGAGTCCAGCAGGTGCCACCGGCACCAGATGGGCTCCAGGATCGCCCGCGCCATGCGGGCGATACGTTCGATCTCGTTGGGCGTTGACAGCATGTTCGTCGGCGATGACGGCGGGGGCGTCGGGCCTCGCGCCGTTGATCCCGCTCCCAGATCGATCAGAACGACGGGAGCGCCGGGCGCATGGCGAGCGCGTCGGTGATGATCTTCTCCGTGGTGGCGCGGCGCTCGCCCGACAGCGGCAGGCGTGGCATGCGCACACGGTCGTTGGTGCCGATGGCGTGAACTTCCGCCAGCTTGATGTTCTGGACGAGATAGGTCGAGACGTCGAGGTCGAGCAGCGGGCGGAACCAGCGGTAGATCGACAACGCCTCTTCGCGGCGGCCCTGCTTCATCAGCTGGTAGATTGCGACCGTCTCGCGCGGGAAGGCGGTGACGAGACCCGCCACCCAGCCGATGGCGCCGACCGACAGCGCCTCGAAGGCGAGGTTGTCGACGCCGGTGAACAGGTCGAACCGATCGCCGAAGGCATTGATGATGTCGGTCGAGCGGCGGATGTCGTCGGAGCTTTCCTTGACCGCAACGAAACGGGCGTCGGCGGCGAGCTCTTCCATGATGGGAAGAGTCACGTCGACACGGTAGGCAAGCCGGTTGGAATAGATCATCACCGGCAGGTCGCCGGCAGCCGCCACCGCCTTGAGCGCGGCGACCGTTTCTTCCGGATTGGTGTGGTAGATCGGCGACGGCACGACCATCAGCCCGTCGGCGCCCGCCTGCGCCGCGCGCCTGGCGAGCGAAGCCGCCTCACGGGTGCCGGCCTCGTTGACGGTGAGCAGGACCGGCTTTTTGCCGGCTATCTTTCGCGCTGTCGCAAAGACTTCAAGCTTCTCGTCATGGCTGAGCATCGGGCCCTCGCCGAGCGAGCCGCAGACGATGATGCCGTCGCAGCCGGCATCCATCTGCAGGCCGAAGCAGCGCTCCATCTCGGCATGATCGAGACGGTCGTCAGGGGTGAACTTGGTCGTGACAGCTGGGAAAACGCCGGCCCACATGATTGATCTCCTTGTGATATATTACTGATATATGAGATTGGGCAGCAGGTTGTCAATCGCTTTCCGAAGCTGATATATCAAGAATATATCTAACGGAGTCCGCAGATATATGGCCGACGTGATGCAGGAGAGCGCGACGAGGCGCGCCTACCGGGCGCTGGAGCGGATGATCGTCACGCTCGAGCTCTCCCCCGGCAGCGTGACCACGGAGGGCGCGCTGATCGAGCGGATCGGGCTCGGCCGCACGCCGGTGCGCGAGGCGATCCAGCGGCTGGCCTGGGAAGGATTGCTGGAGGTTCGCGCCCGGGCCGGGCTGGCGGTCACGCCGCTGCACGCGTCAGACTGGGTGAAAATCATCGATGCTCGCCGTGGCGTCGAGGCGGTGCTGGCGCGCGCCGCCGCGCGGCACGCGACGCGTGAGACGGCGCAGCGCTTCCACGACGCGCTGCTGGCTATGCGCAAGGCCGTGGTGGCCGGCAACGTGCTGGCCTTCCTCCAGGCGGACAAGGCGCTGGACGAGGCAATGGCAGATGCCTCCGACAATCCCTATGCCGCAATGGTCGCGGAGCCCTTGCAGATCCACAGCCGCCGCTTCTGGTATCGATACCAGGCCGAAAGCGGCCTGTCTGCCGCGGCGGACAGGCACATGACCCTGATCAAGGCGGTTCTCGAAGGCGACGGCGACGAGGCGGCCGCGGAGTCCGACCGGTTGATGGCGCTGCTGCGATCCTATGCGGAAGAGGCCGCGCGATAGCGCGCCCACTTCAGGATCAGGTATCGTCGCCGACCGGGGTGGTGACCGCGGCGTCCCAGCCCTCGCCGCTGGCGAGGATGCAGCTGTTGCCGTCGGTGCCGCTGGCAAGGATGGTGAAGGTGCCGGCGTTGGAGACGAACACTTCTACCACGGCGGTCGGATCGATCATGCCCATGCCGCTCGGCGCCTCTTGGAAGACGGAGCCGAGCTGGGCGACGATCTCGTCGCGAGGCCCGCAATTGGAGATCTCGGCGGACTGGTCCGGCACGGTGGCGTCCGGAACGACCTGGACGGACGGGTCGGACGGCCCTGCCTGGGAGGCGACATACTGCGCCGGGGTCTGCGCCGGGGTCTGCGCCACGGCGGCGAAGCTGCAGGTGAGCGCGAGAGCGCCGATCAAAGGGGCGAGACGGGACATGACCGAACTCCTCATTCGCCGATTTCTGGTTCCGTGAACTCAAGCAGGCGAACGTTTCCACGTTCCATCACGAAAACTTGCAAAGCGTAACGAACGGCGAAGACAAGCCGTCAGGTCGCGATCAGGAATCCCGACGTTCGGCCGCCCATTTCAACAGGGCATCGAGCGCCGGACACAGCGCCTGGCCCCAGTCCGTCAGACAATACTCGACCTTTGGCGGCACCTGATGATGAACGATCCGACGCACGATTCCATCGGTTTCCATCTGCCGCAATTGCTGGATCAGCATCTTCTGCGAAATGGCAGGAATAGCGCGCTCCAGTTCGGAGAAACGCAGAACCTTGCCGCCGAAGAGATGGAACAGGATCACCAGCTTCCAGCGACCTTCGAGTATCCGCAACGCGTTCTCGACGCCGCTGGCGGCGGTCGTCGGCGTGAGCGGCTCATGCTCACTTTCTGGTAAGTAGCCTACTTTTTGGTCGGTTCTTGTCATTTCGAGAGCCTAGCCGCATCTAGGCGGAGAGGCAAGCAGCCGGCGAGTTTCAGAGGCCGGCAGACAAGGAGTAGAGACCATGACCATCGATCTGCCGCGGCCGCTCGAAGATTATTTCGCCGCCAAGAACAGACATGACATCGACACGATGCTCGCGCCATTCGCTGTGGACGCGATCGTTCGGGACGAGAGCCGGACCTACACCGGCCACGCTGCGATCCGGGCGTGGATGGAGGAGACGACCAGGAAATACCGCGTCACCGTCGAGCCGACCGGGGCCCACCTGGACGGACAGAACTGGAAGGTCTCGGCGCTCGTCGCGGGCGATTTTCCAGGCAGCCCGGCGACGCTGCGCTACAGGTTCTCGCTGGCGCATGAGCGCATCGCCGGGCTGGAGATCGGCGCATGACCGCAGCGCCGCATTTTCCGATCCTTGCCGACGAATTCGCCGGCAAGCGCGTGCTGGTGACGGGAGGTACGAAGGGCGCCGGCGCGGCGATCGTGCGACGCTTCTCGGCGGCGGGCGCGCGGATTGCCACCGGCGCGCGCTCGACGCCGCCGGAAGGGGTTTCGCCCGAGATCTTCGTTCAGGCCGACCTGAGCACGATCGACGGTTCCGCGGAGATGGCCGCCACGATCCTGCGCGAGATGGGCGGCGTCGATATCATCGTCCACTGCCTTGGCGGCTCGAAAAGCCCGGGCGGAGGCTTCGCCGCGCTGACGGAGGCTCTCTGGCAGGATGAACTGAACCTCAACCTTTTGACCGCCGTGCGCCTCGATCGCGCGCTTGCACCGGGGATGGCGAAGCGCGGCACCGGCGTCGTGATCCACATCTCGTCGATCCAGCGCAGTCTGCCGCTGCATGAATCGACAACGGCCTATGCCGCGGCCAAGGCGGCGCTGTCCACCTACAGCAAGGCGCTGTCGAAGGAGCTTGGCCCGAGGGGCGTCAGGGTCAACAGCATCGCGCCAGGCTGGATCAACACGACCGCATCCGAAGCCATGGTGGCGCGCCTGGCCGAAAGCGCCGGGACGGACAAGCAGACGGCGCGGCAAGGGATCATGGATGCGCTGGGCGGCATCCCGATCGGTCGTCCGGCATGGCCGGAGGAGGTAGCGGAACTGGTGGCTTTCCTGGCCTCCGACCGCGCCGCGTCGATCCATGGCGCGGAATATGTAATCGACGGCGGCACGGTGCCGACCGTCTAGCCGCTCAGCTGCCGAGAGCGCGGCGCAGCAGCGGGTGTGGCTCGGCGAGGAAGGGGTTGATCACCGTCACGCCACGCCACTCGAAGCCGTGCTGCATGTCTTGGGAGAGCAGGAGGCGACAGCCGGCCGCGTCGGACACGGCGAGGATGATGGCGTCGTAGATTTGCAAGTTATGACTAGCCGACAGTTCGCTCGCTGTCTCAAAATCTTCAATCGTGGTGGCAAGGACATGAAACACCCGTGACCAAGCATGGAGGGTTGCCTGGGCCTCGCGGCGTGAAAAGCCGCCTTTCTTGGTCAGAACGTTGAAGGTCTCGCTCAAGACCTGGATAGGGACGAACTGTTGGGAGTTCCGCGTTCCCTTGATCACCGACAATGCGATCTGCCGCAAGTCCGGACCATTGGCGCCTTCTGCATAGACGAGAACATTCGTATCGAATGTGATCCGCACGGCCTCAGCGCTCGTTGGCCTCGTCTCGTGTCCACTTGCCGATATTTTTCACGGGCTGGCTTTGAAGCCGTTCAACGAGTGCATCAAGCGCTTTCTGCCTCGCGGCCAGATCGTCCGCGTCAGCGGGGGCAAGCGTCGCGATCGTCGTCCCATGGTTGGTTATGACGACGGTATCGCCCTCTTTCACACGCTTAAGCAGCTTGGAGAAGTCCCGGTTGGCCTCGGCGGCTGTGACGATCCTGTTCATGTGCCAAAAAGTAGTGATTTTCACTACTTTGTCAAATCTGCATCCGCGGGCAGACCCTTGGACACGAAAAAGAGGCGGCGCATCGCTGCGCCGCCTCAGTCGGGATCGCCTTTGGGAGGAGATCAATTCATCGTCGGGATGACGAACTCGGCGCCGTCCTTGACGCCGCTCGGCCAGCGCGAGGTGATCGTCTTGGTCTTGGTGTAGAAGCGGAAGGCGTCCGGGCCGTGCTGGTTGAGGTCGCCGAAGGACGAGGCCTTCCAGCCGCCGAAGGTGTAGTAGGCGATCGGCACCGGGATCGGCACGTTGACGCCGACCATGCCGACCTGGACGCGGGAGGCGAAGTCGCGCGCCGCGTCGCCGTCGCGGGTGAAGATCGCGACGCCGTTGCCGTATTCATGGTCGTTGGCGAGCTTGATCGCGTCCTCGTAGCGGTTGGCGCGCACCACCGAGAGCACCGGCCCGAAGATCTCTTCCTTGTAGATCTTCATGTCGGCGGTCACGTGGTCGAACAGGCAGCCGCCCATGTAGTAGCCGTTCTCGTAGCCCTGCATCTTGAAGCCGCGACCGTCGACCAGCAGCTTGGCGCCTTCCTGGACGCCGGCGTCGACATAGCCCTTGACGCGCTCCAGCGCCTGCTTCGTCACCAGCGGGCCGAAATCGGCCGAGCTGTCGGTGGACGGGCCGACCTTGAGGCTCTCGACCCGCGGGATGAGCTTCTCGATCAGGCGGTCGGCGGTCTCCTTGCCGACAGGCACGGCGACCGAGATCGCCATGCAGCGCTCGCCGGCCGAGCCGTAGCCGGCGCCGATGAGGGCGTCGACGGTCTGGTCCATGTCGGCGTCGGGCATGATGATCATGTGGTTCTTGGCGCCGCCGAAGCACTGCGCGCGCTTGCCGTTGGCCGTGGCGCGCGAATAGATGTACTGCGCGATCGGGGTCGAGCCGACGAAGCCGACCGCCTTGATGTCGGGATCGTCGAGGATCGCGTCCACCACTTCCTTGTCGCCGTTGACGACGTTGAGCACGCCTTCCGGCAGGCCGGCCTCGAGGAAGATCTCGGCGATGCGCATCGGCACGCCCGGGTCGCGCTCGGACGGCTTGAGGATGAAGGCGTTTCCGGCGGCGAGCGCCGGACCGATCTTCCACAGCGGGATCATGGCCGGGAAGTTGAACGGGGTGATGCCTGCGACGACGCCGAGCGGCTGGCGCATCGAATAGACGTCGATGCCGGGGCCTGCGCCGTCGGTATATTCGCCCTTCATCAGGTGCGGCGCGCCGATGCAGACCTCGATGACCTCGAGGCCGCGCTGGATGTCGCCCTTGGCGTCGGCGATCGTCTTGCCGTGCTCGCGGGCGAGCAGTTCGGCCAGCGCGTCATTCTCGCGCGCCATCAGTTCGAGGAACTTCATCAGCACGCGCACGCGGCGCTGCGGATTGGTCGCGGCCCAGCCCACCTGGGCTGCCTTGGCGTTTTCGACCGCCTTGCGCAGCTCGGCGGCCGAGCCGAGCGCGACCTGACCGCGCACCGAGCCGTCCATCGGCTGCAGCACGTCCGCGACGCGTCCGCTGGTGGAGGCGACATGCTTGCCGCCGATGAAATGACCGAGGATCGCCACTGTTTCACTCCCTGGAGGATTTTCTGTGGCTGCCATCATCGGCGCAGCGCAGCCGGATTGCAACGCGAGCAAGGT
Source organism: Mesorhizobium australicum (assembly GCF_900177325.1). Lineage (NCBI taxonomy): Bacteria > Pseudomonadati > Pseudomonadota > Alphaproteobacteria > Hyphomicrobiales > Phyllobacteriaceae > Mesorhizobium > Mesorhizobium australicum. Next base: position 5,113,603 of record NZ_FXBL01000004.1, read on the forward strand.
CGAAACCGTTGTGCGCCGTCTCAATAGCGACTATGGTTGATCTATATTCTTTGCATATCGGGAGGGGATATGAACTGGGATGACGTGCGCATCTTCCTCGCCGTGGCCCGCGCGGGACAGATCCTCGGCGCGGCCAAGCGGCTTGGTCTCAACCACGCGACCGTCTCGCGCCGCGTCGCGGCGCTCGAGGAAAGCCTCAACGCCCGGCTGTTCCGCAGGCTGACCACGGGCAGTGAGCTGACGCCGGCCGGCGAGCACTTCCTGGCGGTGGCCGAGCGGATGGAAGGCGACATGATCGCCGCCCGCGCCGAGATCGCCGGCGAGGGCAACGACGTCTCCGGCACGGTCAGGATCGGCGCGCCGGACGGTTTCGGCGTCGCCTATCTCGCGCCGCGGCTGGGCGAGCTGACGCAGAAGCACCCGACGCTTTCGGTACAGCTCGTGCCGGTGCCGCGCTCCTTCTCGCTGTCGCGCCGCGAGGCCGACATCGCAATCACCGTGGAGCGGCCGACGGAGGGCCGGCTGGTCGCTGCCAAGCTTGTCGACTACACGCTCGGCCTCTATGCCTCGAAGGCCTATCTCGACGCTCAGGGCGTGCCGGCGACGATCGACGACCTCGGCAAGCACCGGCTGGTCGGCTATGTCGGCGATCTGGTCATCAGCCCGAGCCTGGACTACGCCACCGAGATCTCGCCGCGCTGGAACGCCGGCTTCCAGATCTCCTCGGCGCTGGGCCAGACGGCGGCGGTGCGGTCGGGCGCGGGGATCGGCATCCTGCACACCTTCATCGCAAAATCGTTCGATGATCTCGTGCCGCTGGCGATCGCGCCGCCGATCCGGCGCGCCTACTGGCTGGTCTACCATGAGAGCGTCAGGCCGCTGCGGCGCGTGCAGGCGGTGTCGGCCTTCATCGCCGGACTGGTCGAGAAGGACCGCGCCAGCTTCGCCTGAGCGCGGTCAGGGCAATGCCACTGCCGTCTCCGTCCGTTCGCCCGCGCTGACCTTGGCCTCGGCTTCCTTGCCGGCGTCGTCGTTCAGCTGCCTCGCGACGACGACGTAATCGCCGGCCGGAAGCGTTGTCTGGAATTCCTCGCCATAGGAATAGGAGAACGATTTGCGCTTGCCCTGGATGTCCTTCTTCGCGCCCAGGATTTCGATGGAATGCGCGCCGGGCGCCGAGATAGCGAGCACGCCGGCGTTCAGCACGACTTCGACATCCGTGGTTTCTCCGACCTTGACGCTGAACGGGGTCTCCGCATCGGTTTCGCCGATCCGCGCGTGCAGCACATAGTCGCCCGGCGGAACCTCGTGGGCGCTGTCCGGACCATAGGCGGACACGACGGACCCGCGCGACCCGTCCAGCTTTTTCGCCGCCTTGAGGATCTCAAGGAACAGGCCGCCGTCCTCGACCTTCATGCCCGGCACATAGGCCGCGTTCGTCACCGCGCGGCCGACACCCACGACGACATCCTTCGTGACGGTGTCACCGGCATTGACGACGACCGTCTCGGTGACTTCGCCGGCACCGATGCGGACATTGAGCTTCTGTTCTCCCGCCGGCGTGATGAACGTGGCCTGCCCGTAGGTGGTCGTTTCGCCACCGGGATAGACCAGATTGACGGCCGCGCCGTCGACGGGCTCGCCACCGGGAATCGCCAAAGGCCGGACGATCAGGGTGCCGGCATTGAGCACGAAAAGCGGCTCGGTCAACTTGCCGGCCTCTATCGTGACGGGCTGCTCCGTGCCAGCCTCGCCGTAACGGGCGACAACGACATATTTGCCGGGCTCCAGGCTCGTCTTCCAGCTGTTGCCGTAGTCGGTCGAGACGTATTCGCCGCGCGAACCGTCGGCATTGGCGCGATAGACCTCCCAGGCGTTGCCGGCATTCCCCGGCAACGGGTCTTCGCCTTCGGCCATGATCACGACCGGCGCAAAATTGTATTCCGGAGCAGCCGGCTCAGGGGCTGGTGCCGGCGCGGGGGTCGGCTTGGCCGCGGGCTGTGATGCCTGGGCGACGGTCGTCGCGAGTGCCTCGGAGAGCGCATTGCCGTCTCCGGCCTGGACGTACATCCCGCCGGTATTCTCGGCCAGACACGCGACCTTGCGGCCTTCCTCCTCCGTCAGGCCGAAGCCGACGACGTGCGCGGTGAAGCCGACACCACCCTTTTCGAGCTCGTTCGCCAGCGCGCATGGATCGGCGTCGCATGTCTCGATGCCGTCGGTGACGAGGATCACCGTCGCCTTCTCCTCAGTGTAGCGCAGTTCCTCGGCGGCGCGCTTCACGGCGGCGGAGAGCGGCGTCTTGCCCTTCGGATTGATCCTGTCGACGGCAGCCGAAATCGCGGCAGCCGAGCCAGCGGCTGGCGGAACGAGAGTCTCGATGTCCTGGCAGGAGCCTTTCTCGCGGTGGCCATATGCCATCAGGCCGAGCTCAAGACCGGCGGGAAGGCGGCCGAGAACCTCCTTGATCGTCTGTCGCGCAATCGTAATGCGTGGCACACCATCGATCTGCGCCCACATCGAGCCGGAAGCGTCGAGCACGACGATCGCACGATCGGCAGCGAGGGATGGTATGACCGACGCCGCCATGGTCATAAGACCTGCGGCCAAAGCAAAACGAAGTCTCATGATGTCTCCCGCGACGTTTCGATCTCGACGGGAGTTACCAGCACATGTGACGTTACGGCAACCCCGTTAAAGGCGGAATCGAACAGGGCAGCGCGGAAGAATGCCGGCGATAGTCTTCGCCTGCGCGTGCAATTGCGCTGGCGAGAGCCCGACTATTCCTCGTCGTCTTCGGCGTCCTGGCGCTTGAGCGAGGACAGCTTGGCGAAGACCTTGGAGGCGTCGAGCTCCTCGTCCTCGTCCTTCGGCGCCTGCTCCAGCGGCATCCGCTCGGTGAGCGCGGCGGGCAGCAGCGTATCGCCGACGGGCGCGGCCGGTGCGCGACCCGAGGACGCGCGCTGCACTTCGAGATCGAGGTCGATCTGCGAGCACAGGCCGAGCGTCACCGGGTCCATCGGCGCCAGGCTGGCGGAGTTCCAGTGCGTGCGGTTGCGGATCTGCTCGATGGTCGACTTGGTCGTGCCGACGAGACGCGAAATCTGCGCGTCCTTCAATTCGGGATGGTTGCGCACCAGCCAAAGGATCGCGTTCGGCCGATCCTGGCGCTTCGACAGCGGCGTGTAGCGGCCGCCGCGACGCTTGGCTTCCGGCACGCGCACCTTGGGCTCGTTGAGCTTGAGGCGATAGTTCGGATCCGTCTCGCCGCACTTGATCTCGTCGCGGGTCAGCTGGCCGTTCATGATCGGGTCCATGCCCTTGATGCCTTGCGCGGCCTCGCCGTCGGCGATGGCGCGAACCTCGAGCGGGTGGAGATGGCAGAAGAAGGCGATCTGGTCGAAGGAGAGCGCCGTGTTGTCGACCAGCCAGACGGCGGTCGCCTTGGGCATGAGCAGCGTGTTGGCCATGGGTAAAATCCTCTCGTTCGCCCGCGTCCCTAGCGCGGGCGGTGGGCAAACCACCGAAGAATGGGAAATCGCGGCCGATATAGACCGAAAGCGGAGTCGAGGCAAGAGAAAGGGCTGAAGACGCCGTGGGATCCTGGCCACGTGAGGTCGCGCCATCAAACCAATATAACAGCGGTCGAATAGGGGCTAACCAGAAATGGCGATCTCTATCGCCCTTTCAGCAATCGCGAAATACCGCGCAGTGGCGCCGTCAGGCGCCAGGACGTGCTGCTGGCAACGGCCTGCTTGAAGGCCTCCAGCTCGGCCGCCTTATGTTCAAGTGCCTTTCCTGCCTCTTCGGCCTTTTTCTCCAGCGGCTTGAGACTGTCCCGTTCGGTCCTGATCACCGAGATTTCCGTCGTCACAGCCTCGAGCGCCGCGGACTTTCGGTCGAGTTCAGAGCTTACCTCTTCGACCTTCTTCTCCAGCGGCTTGAGGTTATCCCGTTCCGCTGCCAAGCGGTTAACTTCAGACGCAATGGTCTCCAAGGCTGCAGCTTTCCGGTCGAGTTCCAGGCTTATCTCTTCGACCTTCTTCTCAAGCGGCTTAAGGTTGTCCAATTCCGCTGTCAGGCCGGAAACGTGCGACGCGGCAGCCATGCGCTCGCGCGCCATTTCCTCGCTCAGGACTGAAAGTCTCGTCTCAAGCGACGTCTTCGACACCGCCAATGCGGCTTTCTCGCGCTCGAGACGAGCCACGACCTCTTCCGCGCGCTTGCTGTCGAGCACAGCACCGAGTTCCTGGCGGATCAGCGGAGCAAGCTGACGTGCCATCTGAGCGAGATGCCTCGCATCGCGTTCGTGGCGTTGCTCCAAGCGTTCGAGCTCGTCGCGCGCGGCTTCCAGTTCGCCGGACAGCCGCGCAATCTTTCCCTTGTCCTGTTCTGTCTGATCACGAAGCTCGTCGAGTTCGTGACCACGCTGGAGGAAAGCGCTACGCATCTGGGCGAGATCGCTTTCCAGCTGCTGTTTCGCCCTAGCAACCTCGTCAAGACTGGACGACAGATTCGCAATGTTAGTCTGATCCTCATTAGCGCGGCCGCGAAGTCTATCCAGTTCCCGTTGTTGGTGCCCGAATGACTCTTGCAGTGCGACGAGCGCTTGCTCGGCTTGGCTGCGGGCAAGCGCATTATCCCCGAATTGCCCTTCCAGCTCGGCGATCCGGGCCTCCGCAGCGCCGCGTTTCCTCTGTTCGGTCGCGTGATTGGCTGCGTGCCCGATGGATTCGGCGCGCACAGTGGCCAGAGCCGTCTCGGCCTTCGCCAGCTTTGCCTGCAGGCCTCGCGTTTCTTGTGCGATCACTCCGAGCAGCGGCGAGGCCTCGTCGAACGCGGCTCTCACGGCATCGAGTTCGGCATAGTCAGCCGCCTGCTCGCCGTCCGCCGCCCACCGCTCGAACACCTCATAGGCACGCGCTACCCATGCGAAGGCCAGGGAATGACGCGGCATGGTTTCGCCCGCAGCCCGGAAGTGCCGCAGCTCGCCCGAGAGGAACGCCTCGATATCGCTTGCCGCGTTGTCCGGATGGCGCGGCCAGCTCAACCCCAGCCCCTCGCCGATACGAGCCACCGTCGCGCGCCAGTCCGACAATAGACCATCATAGGAGACGAAGACGCGCGACTGCCCGCGGCTGCCGGCCTCCGCCTCGAGCGCGTGACGCAACCAGAGCAGCAGACCCACCGTCTCCGGCCAGCCTTCCCGGCGGGTCAGCGAGGCGGCCACTTCCTTGGGATGACGATGAATGCAAACATAGCGCGGCCCGACATCCAGATCGGCCAGAACCCGTTGCCAGAACGGCAGAAGGCGGCACATCCGTGGATCCTTCATGACGAAGAAACCGGAACCGCCAAACTCCTCCTCAATGACCTTTGCCGCCCGCGCTCGATACTCGGGGAACCGCGGCGACGCGTACCATTCGGTATTGAAGGCTGCGGAATCGTCCCAGGAGGACCCTGCCGACATGAGCAGATCGTCGTTCAGACGATATGCCTTCATCGATTCGAAATACCCCTTCGGATTCGCATCCCCAGGAGGCATCAACTCCTTGGGCAGATCGGATCCCATATGCGCCAGCACACCAGCTATCGCAGAGGTCCCGGAGCGATGCATGCCGAGGACGACAAGGGCGGTGCGGGGAGGAGCAGAACCTTCGATGAGCGTATTCATTCGTGACGCGATCATACTGATTTCACTTGCGCTCGTCGCGGCGCTCGAGACTTTCAACGCGAGCGGCCAGTCTTTTGATCTGATGGGCCTGGCTAAACACCAGATCCATCATGGTGCCCAGAATATGATCCGTCAATTCTGAAAGATCAAAATCTTGTTCCGGCTGAACTCTATTCTTGGAAAGATTAAACCCGAACTCGCGCTCAAGATAAGAAATAGTCTCACTATTCTCCGCTAGGATTTGGGAAATCTCACTCACATCGAATACATGAGAGAATTTACTCGACAAACTCCTTGGAGTTCCAGCAGGGACACCCCGTGAAGAAACGGCGTTATAGAGATCTGGGAGCGCCATTTGCGGATGCGTATTGTTGCATGCACCCCGGAGCAAAGTCTCCGACGATGAAGGGCGAACCTGCTGCCTGCCGGAAGCAGATTGAAAATCGACACCGAGATATCTTGAAAATTCTGCAACCGAATCGGTGTTGTCGTCCAGCAGAACCACACTAACGTTAGATCCAAATATTTCGCGCCAGCGCCGGATAAAATCGTATTGCCGAATAAGCTCGCGAGCCTTTACGGAGAAGGAACGGACTGGCCCTAAATTCGTCTTGTGAACCACCCCCCACTGAATGTAAGCCGAAGGCAACCAGCTTGCTGGAGGGCGAACAAAAATTATAATCTTAAGCTCAACATGCCTCTCTATCCGCTTAAAGAAGACATCAAGCTTATCTATGTTTTCTAAATATTGCTCGTTCGAAATCAGGAAATTTTGAACACCTTTCTCTTGACCAATTCTATTGATCTCTTGAACAAATATGTCCGCACATAATTCAAATTCGTCCTTTTTCTGTTTAAGAAATGCCTGAAATCCTTGAAACTGATCGAACTCCGGACGTATGATATCCAGCCATTGTCCGAGATACAAATACCCTGCCCTCAAAAGGGCAGGATCATTCTGGGCTAGAGCCGCCTGGATTGTCGTCGATCCAGTCTTACCCATGCCGACATGAAAAATAACTTTAGGCAACTAAACTCTCTTCTGATCCAGTTTATGCACGAAGACTGAATCCAATCCAGCTTGGGTGGTCACTGCGGGCCAGAGTCGCTCGATCAGATGGAACTCCGTCCCGTCGTCCGGAATCGGCTCATTCGGCCACGGGTAGTTGTGCCCGAACAAGTCCCTCATGGCCAGAACTACGGAACGACGTATCCAAAACATATTTCCGACCGGCAACAGGAGCGGATTGTCGGGCAACGGACCCGAAAGACGATCTACGAACCGGGGCAGGAGCTCGCGCGACGCGTTCCAGGGTATGAAGTAAGGATCGAACGGGGCGACGAGCCCAATCCCGTCCTGGCCGATCAAGTTGATCGCAGTGGAGATTTCCTTTTCGTCGCCGAGCAGAATCCGCATCAGGAACGTCCGCCATACATCGCCGGATCGAACCGTCGCCAGGGATTTCTTCTGGTGGAGATGGCACCAAACCTCGTCGTCGCCAGCTGCCCCTCCTTCGGCGAACAATTCCATGAACGGCAGGATATCGCGACCTCGATTGGGAACGATCACCACCTCGGGAGAAAGCTCCTCGGAGGCGGCAATCCTGCGGATCTCATCCGCCTTCCTTTCTGTATCGGTGGTGAAAACGATACGCTTCGCCAAGCGATATGCGCGGTAACGCTTCAGGTCGTCGCCCAGTTCGTCGGTATAGTAGGCGTGCACGTGGATAGAGAATTCCGTCTCGGGCACCCGCGGGACCTGTTCGTAGGGGAGAAGCCGGAGTCTTTTGTGCGTCCAGTTGTCCGAACTCGCCAGCTCCTCCTCGACGTCCGCGAGATCCCGCCACACGAAGCGCCGACGGTAGCGCAGCATCTTTTCGCGTTCGCGAACGCGCAGCGGGCGGTCACCATCGCCGCTCGTATAAAGCACCGGCACGTCGATCTGGCTCGCACCGCGCACGAAGTAGCGCTGGGCGGCGAGCCGCGCTTCCAGCGCCTTGCGGATGCTGCCGAAGAGGCGAGGAGGCGGCAAGGATTCGACGCCGGCCGTTGCCGCCTTACGCGGTAGCGACAGGATAGCCTCTGCCGCAGCCAAGGGATTGCCGTATTCGACCGACGTGAAATGCTCCGTCTCGGCATAGAGACTGTCGCCAAAGCCCGAAGCACCTTCGAACTGCACGATATGGCAGCCGGCATCGAGTGCGTCGAAAACGACATTCGGCAGCGGGTCGAGCCGCGAGGAGACGAGCATGGCGTCCGAGGCCGCGATCAGATCCTGGTAGGCGGGACCTGCCGGAAGGAAGAACAGGTTGCCGCCATGTTTGTCGGCGCCGGCCTGTTTCATATGATACTTCATCCAGACGCCGAAACTGATGTCCTCGAAGTTGAGGCCGTCGCCGATCCAGACGAACACCGTGTTCGGATCGCGGTCGCGGCAGATCTGCGCGACCATCGTGAAGATGTCGGTGCCCTTGCGCCATTGAAGGTGCCCTGCTCCGCAGATCAGCCGCACGTTCGAAAGATCGCGCCCGATGACATTCGACAGCCGGGCCCGGGCTCCGTCCAGCGTCAGCGCGTCCACTCCGCCGGTCGAGAAATTGCGCTGCCTCACGATCGTGGAATCGCGCGCAGTGTCGAACTCGATGTCCTTGAGCCGGCCCGCCCAGCTGTCGCGCACATGCTCCGATGAGAATACCACGAGGTCGGCGAACAGGCCTGTGAAGGTGGATTTGTAGGTAGGGAGCACGTAATGTACATACTCATGCACATATGATGCGAAAGGTATCTCCTGCGCGACGAGAAACGGGATGAACGACCAGGCCTCGACGGAATTGACGATCGCGAAATCGATTCTTGAGAACACCTCGCCCCTGTAGTGGCGGAAATCGCCGAGCGGCCGCGTGACGATGACCACCTCGCAGGCATATTCGAGGAACGAATCGAGCAGCGGTCCGTCCTTCAGCGATGCGACGATGACGTTGTGGGTGCGTGAGGCTTCGCGGACCAGATCGAGGGTGACGATCGGCGCTCCCGTGCGGGAGAGTTCGTGCGTCCCGATCAGGCAGGTCGGCCGGTCCGCGGAGTAGGCGCCACGCCCGTGATGCTGCGAAGCAAGCAGATGCTTCAGCGTCTGGCGGCCTTCCTTCACGCCATAGGCCAGGTAGTGGATCAGTGCGTCGACGCCCGCGCTTCCGATATCAGGATAGGTGTCGAGATAGGCTTCGAGCGAGAAGTCCGAGATGCGCGCGTCGACAGGCGGGCCGAGATGCATCAGCTCGAAGGCCAGGTGAAGCGCCTCGGGGTCGCCGCTCGCGATCGCCTGGCGGATGTCGGGATCGACGATCAGCCCGTCGACGACTGCCGTCAGGTCCGGCCGCTCGGCAATGGCCCGAATGTAGAGGGACGGAGCCGCACCCTTCGCCTTGCCGTGCCGCTCGTAGTGTGCCCTGAGGGCTTCGGGATCCTGGCCAAGATCGGGCCATTGCCGGCCGTAGAAATCGGGATCGAACCTGAAGTCGGGGCGACGCTGGAGAACATTCGCCGCCGACGCATGCTTGCGCCAAATCGCCAGGAGGTCGGTCATGCGCGCGCACCGGAGAAGGACAGGTTGAGCAGGTCGACCATCTGACGATCTTCGATCCGGTTCTCGCACATGAACGACAGGACATCGCGTAGCACCGGGCTCGTCGCGATCATCTCGCCCAACCGCAGCGTGGCGAGCGCCCCCTGGCTTGAGAAGGCGGCCTCCAGGTCGCCCGGATGGCGACGGCCCAACTCGCCCTGGGCCTTGACGAAGGCAGGTTCGCACGGGCGGTCCATGTAGAGCAGTGGCCAGCTTTCGTTCTCGAAATGCACCTTCAGGAACGAAAGTATGTCCATCAGCAGGGCGGATGTGCTGGACGGTGTCTCGAGGCAGTCCAGAACGAGGAAGTCCTTCTCGAGTTGCCTGAACAGCGATCGTCTGGGATGCTGACCCGGAAGAAACACCAGGAGCGCCGGCCCGTCCCACCCGAGCAGGTGACCCATGTCGCCGCCCGTCTCGAGGCAGTTTGATGTCGCGATCAGCATGGGATCTTGCTCTCGTCGCCGACAAGAAGAAAATATTCTGCCTTCATAGGCCTTTCAAAACTTCACAATGTTGATCCGACATGACGCAACGCGATAGCGTTGCCGCATTACACTTGTGTGGCTGTCGCGAGGCGTTGTGCCGGACATGTCAGTTGGCATGCTGCATCGGATGGCTTGCGCTTCGATGATACCGAAAGCGCATCGGCTGGGGTTGCAAGGAAAGCTGGGCAAGGCTCAGCCGCAGGGTTCATCGAATCGCATCTGAACGAAAATAACCTACAGTAACTTCTTTGGCACTTTGTTCAGAGTTTTGCACTGCACAAAACGGAAACCAAGCCGTTTTTGTCGTGAACCTGTTGGTGTTCCGGAGTTCTGAAGCCGTCCAGTTCACCCGACATCCAGCACGATCTTGCCGATGTGCTCGCCCTCTTGCATGCGCTCGTGCGCGCGCCAGGCCTCGCGCAGCGGGAAGATCATATCCAGCACGGGCGCGATCCTGCGTTCCGACAACAACGGCCAGACCTGCCGTTCCAGCTCCGACGCGATGTCTCCCTTGAACTCCACCGTGCGCGGACGCAGCGTGGAGCCGGTATGGGTCAGGCGCTTGACCATCAGCTTCGAGAAATCGGCCGTCGCCTTGGGCCCCTGCAGGAAGGCGATCTGGACGATCCGCCCGTCGATTGCCGCGCAGTCGTAGTTCCGGCCGACATAGTCGCCGCCCACCATGTCGAGGATGACGTCGGCGCCCTTGCCGCCCGTCACCTCCTTCACCACCGCGACAAAATCCTCGCTCCGGTAATTCACCGCGCGGTCGGCGCCGAGCTTCGTGCAGGCCTCGCACTTCTCCGCCGACCCGGCGGTGGCAATGACGCGCGCGCCGAACGCCTTGGCGAGCTGGATCGCGGCGGTGCCGATGCCCGAGGTGCCACCATGTACCAGGAAGGTCTCGCCCGCCTTCAGCCCGCCGCGCTGGAAGACGTTGTGCCACACCGTGAAGAAGGTCTCGGGAATGGCGGCGGCCTCGGTGAAGGTGAAGCCGTGCGGCACCGGCAGCGCGTTGGTCTCGTGCACCAGGCAGAATTCGGCATATCCCCCGCCGGGCGTGAGCGCCGTCACGCTGTCGCCGACCTTCCACCGCTTCACGCCCTCGCCGGTCGCCGCGACCTCGCCGGCCACCTCGAGGCCCGGCAGGTCGGACGCACCCGGCGGCGGCGGATAAACGCCTTGCCGTTGCGCGACGTCAGGCCGGTTCACGCCCGCGGCCTTGACCCTGATCAGGATCTCGCCCGGCCCAGGCTGCGGCAGCGGCCGCTTCTCAGGCTTCAGCACCCGTGGACCGCCCGGCTCGGTGATCGCGATGGCCGTCATCGTCTCGGGCAATCTGGCCGGCTGCTTCATCTCGGTTCTCCGCTGCTTGTCCGGGGTTGTTCACCCCGTTCGTCCGGCTCTATGTATCCTCTGTCCGCAAAGAGGCAAACCGGAGGACGACATGGCCCTGTTCGAAGAGGAGCCGAGGAAGAAGAAGCTGGTCCACGAGATCGGTCAGGACCTGTCGGCGCTGTCGGTCGGCGAACTTGAGGAGCGGATCGACCTGCTGCGCGGTGAGATCCTGCGCCTGGAGGCGGAAAAGGCGGCCAAGGGCGCGACGCGCAACGCCGCCGATGCCTTGTTCAGGCGCTAGGAAAAATCCGCCCCGGCGGAACGAAGGCGTTTTCCCGTCCTTGAAAGGACACAAAGCGGGTATCCTCAGCCGAACCGAATCCCAGAGCGGAAGCCTGTCATGTTCGCATCCTTCGGTCCGATCCTAGCCCTATTGCGCGGCACGGCCTTCCTGCTGGCCGCATCGGGCCTGCACGGGCTGCTCCTGCCGCTGCGCGGCCAGGCCGAGGGCTTCTCGACCTCCTCGCTCGGCCTGCTGGGCACCGCGTGGGCGGCCGGCTTCGTCGCCGGCTGCCTGTTTGCGCCGCGCCTTGTCCGCCGGGTCGGCCACGTGCGCGCCTTCGGGGCATTCGCTGCGTCCGGCGCCATCATCGCGCTGATGACGGGCCTGCTGATCCATCCGATGATCTGGGTCGTGCTTCGCGCCTTCACCGGCTTCGTCATGGCCGGCGCCTTCATGGTCATCGAGAGCTGGCTCAACGAGCGCGCGACCAACGAGAACCGCGGCACGGTCTTCGGCCTCTACATGATGGTCACCTATGCCTCGATCATGGCCGGCCAGATGCTGGTCGCATTCGGCGACGTGACCACCGACAAGCTGTTCATGGTCGCCGGCATCTTCTTCTGCCTGTCGCTCATCCCGACCGCGGTCTCCACCGCGGTGACGCCCAAGCCGCTGCAGGAAGTCTCGCTGGACATCAGGAGCCTCTACGCCAACTCGCCCGTCTCGGTGGTCGGTTGCCTGCTCGTTGGCGTTGCCAACGGTGCCTGGGGCACGCTGGGCGCGGTCTACGGCGCGCAGATCGGCGTCTCGACGGCGACGATCGCGCTGATGATGAGCCTGACCGTGGTGGCGGGTGCTGCCATGCAGATGCCTGTCGGGCGCATTTCCGACATGACGGACCGCCGTAATGTGCTGGCCGGGGCCGCCTTCATTACGGCCGTGATCGGCGTCGCGACCTATTTCCTCCAGCCGAGATCGGACGTCTTCGTGCTGATCATGACGGCGGCCTACGGCGCGCTCGCCTACACGCTCTATTCGATCGCGGTGGCGCATGCGAATGACCACGCGGATGCGGCGAACTTCGTCAAGGTGTCCGGCGGCCTGCTGCTGCTCTACGGCTTCGGCACGATGATCGGGCCGGTACTGGGAGCGGTGTTGATGGAGCAGCTGCGGCCGGATGCGATTTTCCTCGCGACCGCGCTCGCCCACCTGGGGCTGGCGGGCTACACGCTGGTGCGCATCCGGGCCCGTGCGCCCGTGCCGATCGCCGAGCGCGAGTCCTTCCAGACGCTGCCGTCCGAGCGCGCGGTCACGCCCGAATCCCTGCGTCTCGACCCGCGCAGCGGGGAATCGCCGTAGCGCAACCGCGCATTGAACCGTTGAATTGGGCCGCATGCTCTCTTACGCTGGGGTATGGCGATCGAAGATGCGTTCCTTGCAATATCCGATCCGAACCGGCGGACGATCCTCGAGGAGCTCCGCCGGCAGCCGCGCACCGTGAACGAACTCGCCGCCGGACTGCCGGTGTCGCGCCCGGCCGTGTCCCAGCATCTCAAGGTGCTGCTCGACGCCGGCCTCGTCTCGGTGCGCGCCGAGGGGACGCGGCGGATCTACGCGGTCGAGAACGGCGGTTTCCTGCGCCTCAACCTGTGGCTCGACCAGTTCTGGGCGGAATGAGGCTTTTCTGAACTGAAACGGCCCGCCGGGAGCACCGGCGAGCCGTTGAAAAAAGCTGTGGACGCGCCGCGAGGGCGCGGAAGAGATCAGTGTCGGGTCTGCGTATCGTCCTTCTCGGTACGGAGCCGCTGGATCTGGTCTTTGAGAGCCAGCTTCCGGCGCTTCATCGCGACGATCTCCACGTCGTCTGTCGACGGGCTCGCTTGCGCCTCGACGATTCGCTGTTCGATCTCGCTGTGGCGCTTCTGAAGTTCCGCAAGATGGGACGCTAATGACATCTGTCGTTCTCCCTTCGCTGGTTTCCTCGTTTTCCGCCAGGGAGGCCGCCCCGCCGGACGGCGTTCATGACGGACGGATGACACTGTGCCACCCCTCCCCGCGAATGTCGAACACCTCAGAGTAGCATTTCGTTTCGCGGCGAAATGTGATATGGCGACTCGCCGGTCGCAGCCCGTGTCCGGGCTCCCCGACATTCCGGCGCGACCGCGCGACATACATCGAGACGGAACCTAGATGTCCGACCAGGACCAGGCAGAAATCAAGCTTGAATATGCACGTCTCAAGCAGGAACATGCCGACTTCGACGCTGCGATCAACGCGATGATCGCCACCGGCTGCGATCCTTTGCAGATCCAGCGCATGAAGAAGAAGAAGCTGCATCTGAAGGACAAGCTGATCCAGCTTTCCGACAAGGTGATCCCCGACATCATCGCCTGAACCGGCGGCGGGCCGCTGCTTGCGCCGCCCCGCCGATTCCGCTAGGTCCGCCGCCTGACGAGGGATACCGACATGGCCGGCAGCGACGTTGCGATCATCATGGGCAGCCAGTCCGACTGGGCGACCATGCGCCACGCCGCCGAGACGCTGGAAAGCCTCGGCATCGCCCACGACAGCCTGATCGTCTCCGCCCACCGCACGCCCGAACGCCTCTACGAATTCGCCCGCGGCGCCAAGGCCAGGGGCTACAAGGTGGTGATCGCGGGCGCGGGCGGCGCGGCGCACCTGCCGGGCATGACCGCCTCGCTCACTCCTCTGCCGGTGTTCGGCGTGCCGGTGGAATCCAAGGCGCTGTCGGGCCAGGATTCGCTGCTGTCGATCGTCCAGATGCCCGCCGGCATCCCGGTCGGCACACTCGCCATCGGCCGCGCCGGCGCGGTGAACGCCGCGCTCCTGGCGGCAGCCGTGCTGGCGTTGCGCGACGAGGCCCTGGCGGCGCGCCTCGACGCCTTCCGCAAGGCGCAGACCGACAAGGTCGCGCTCGTGCCCTCGGACAGCGCCGAATGACGGCGCCGCTGCCGCCCGGCTCGACGATCGGCATCATCGGCGGCGGCCAGCTCGGCCGGATGCTGGCCATGGCCGCCGCCCGGCTGGGCTACCGCACGATCATCCTCGAACCACAGGCCGATTGCCCGGCGGCGCAGGTTGCGAACCGGCAGATTGCCGCCGCCTATGACGATGAGACGGCGCTCGCGGAATTGGCCGAGAGCTGCGACGTCGTGACCTACGAATTTGAGAACGTGCCGGTGCAGGCAGCCGCCGCGCTCGCAGGCCGGGTGGAGGTCTCGCCGCCGCCGATGGCCCTCGACGTGTCGCAGGACCGGCTGACCGAGAAGAGCTTCATCAACGCGGCGGGCACCCCGACGGCGAACTTCCGCGCGGTCGATTCCGATGACGACCTGATCAGCGCCTGCGCCGCGTTCGGCGGCTCCGGCGTGCTCAAGACCCGCCGCCTCGGCTATGACGGGAAGGGGCAGCGCCTGCTACGCGGTGCCAACCCGGCCGATCTCGCCGGCGTCTACGCAGCCATGGGTGGCGTGCCGCTGATCCTTGAAAGCCTTGTTCCCTTCAAGCGCGAGATCTCGATCATCGCCGCGCGCGGCCGCGACGGGACGGTGCTTTGCTACGACCCGGCCGAGAACGTCCACCGCAACGGCATCCTGCACACCTCGACCGTTCCGGCGCGCATCCCGGAGCGGACGGCAGAGGCGGCGCGCAAGGCCGCGACAGCGATTCTCGAAGGGCTCGACTATGTCGGCGTCATCGGCGTCGAGTTCTTCGTGCTCCGCGACGGCAACCTCCTGGTGAACGAGATCGCGCCGCGGGTGCACAATTCCGGCCACTGGACCGAGGCCGCCTGCGCCATCTCGCAGTTCGAGCAGCACATCCGCGCGGTCGCCGGCCTGCCGCTTGGCGATCCGAAGCGCCACTCGGACTGCGTCATGGAAAACCTGATCGGCGACGACGTGAACCGGCTCGCCGACCTCGCCGCCGAGCCGGACACCGTCATCCACCTCTACGGCAAGGCCGAAGCGCGGCCCGGGCGCAAGATGGGGCATTTCACGCGATTGACGAAATCGACCTCATAGCTTATCTGCTATGTTTGCGTTTTGGACTCTAGCCGATGCCGTAGACGGTCGAGACCCTGGACGAGACCGTCGACGATGAAATCGCGGCGCTGCCCACGTCCTTGCAGGCACGCCTGATCCGCCTGTTCGAGATGGTGGAGCATCTCGGGCTCGAAAGGATTCGCGAGCCGCATGCCAAGCACCTGCGCGGCAAGCTGTGGGAGCTCAGGGCAAAGTCTCCGGAGGGTATCGCGAGAGGGATCTATGTCGCACTGGCTGGTCAGCGCGTGATCATTCTCCATGTTTTCGCGAAGAAATCACAGAAGACACCGGCGGGGGCTCTCACGACCGCCGAACAAAGATTGAAGCAGGTGATGCGATGACGAAACTCACGGACCTGAAGCAGAGACTCTCGAAGAATCCGGAATTCGCGACCGAGTATGTCAAGGCCGACGAGGAATATGCGGTGATCGAGGCGCTGATCGCCGCCCGTACCTCCGCCCATCTTTCGCAGGCGGAACTGGCAATCCGTCTCGGAACGACCCAATCCGCCATCGCACGTCTCGAAAGCGGCCGCATTTCTCCGTCGCTGTCGACGCTTCGTCGCTATGCCGAGGCCACGGGAACCCGACTGAACGTGTCGTTGGTGGCGAGATAGGCGCAACGCCTTGACAGCCCGCCGCCGCGCCGGTATGGACCCGCATCGTTTTTGGCGCGCCCCATCGGCGCGTCTTTCGTTTTGGCCCGAACGGGCCTCACCGACGGGCTAAGACAATGAAGATCAAGAACTCGCTCAAGGCGCTCAAGGGCCGTCACCGCGACAACCGCCTGGTTCGTCGCAAGGGCCGCATCTACATCATCAACAAGACGGCTCCGCGCTACAAGGCGCGCCAGGGCTGAGCGCCCGCCTCACGCGAATTTCAGTTTGACGCCGCGCGAATCGGGGCTACGTTCCCGGTATGCGCGGTGTTTTGCTTTTGCTCCTCGGACTGGGCGTCCTCGCCCCGGCCCTCCCCTCATACGCTCAATCGAGCGCCGCTCCCGTCGCGCCGGCCATGACGCAGGCCGACCGGACGGCCGCGCTCGACAAGCTGTTCGACGAGCTCAGGCGCGAGCGCAAGGAGAAGGCGGCGGAGCGCATCGCGTCGCGCATCCGTGACAGCTGGCTCCACTCCGGCAGCGCATCGATCGATGCGATGATGCAATGGTCGGAAGATGCGGTGAAGGCCAAGAAATACGGCGTGGCGCTGGATTTTCTCGATCGGGTCACCGTGCTTGAGCCTGACTACGCCGAAGGGTGGAACCAGCGCGCCACCGTCCATTTCCTGATGAACAACTACCGCAAGTCGATGGCCGACATCGACAAGACGCTGAGGCTCGAGCCGCGCCATTTCGGCGCGCTGTCCGGCATGGGCGCGATCCTCAAGCAGTCGGGCCGCAAGGAGCTCGCGCTGGACGCCTACGAGCGCGCGCTGGCGATCTATCCGATGATGCGCGGCGCCCAGAAGGAAGTGGCGGAACTGGCCGAAGAACTGGCCGGCGAGGGAATCTGAGTCTTCCCTCCGGCGCGCCAGCGCCTATGCTCTCCACATCCCGTGTCCCTGCTCCCGCCGGCTCATGAACCTCGTCTATGCGCTGATCCTGTTCGTCGTCGCCCTGTCGCTCACGCTGGCCGGCGTCACCCGCGTCGGCACCTGGCTGATCGAGCGGCGCAATCCGCCTGTCGGATCGTTTGCGACGGTCAATGGCACGCGGATGCATTTCGTCCATGTCGCAGGCCCTTCCGCCCGCGATCTTCCGCCGGTCGTCTTCGTCCATGGTGCGAGCGGCAACCTGAAGGACCAGATGCTGCCCTTCCGGCAGGCGCTCGAAGGCCGGGCGGAGATGCTGTTCCTCGATCGGCCGGGCCACGGCTGGTCCGCCCGCGGCGCGGCAAACGAGGACCCGCACGGCCAGGCCAGGACGATCGCCGCGCTGATGGACCATGTCGGGATCGACCGCGCCATCGTCGTCGGCCATTCCTTCGGCGGCGCGATCGCGGCCACCTTCGCGCTCGACTTCCCCGATCGCACGGCGGGCCTCGTCTTCCTCGCGCCGGCCAGCCATCCGTGGCCGGGCGGCGCGACCTCCTGGTACTACACGCTGACGACGAAACCGGTGGTCGGGCGGCTCTTTTCCGAGACGCTGTCCTATCTCGGCGGCATCCTGCGGATCGACAGCGCGAGCGAATGCGTTTTCTCGCCGAACAGGGCGCCGGACCACTACGTCCGCGATGCCTCGATCGCGCTGGTGCTGCGGCCGGCGGCGTTCCGGGCCAATGCGACGGACGTGGAGGGCCTCTACCGCCACGCGCTGGCGACTGCGCCGCGCTACCGCGAGATCACGGCGCCCACGGTGGTGATCTCCGGCGACAGCGATACGGTGGTCTACGAGGAGATCCACTCCGCCGGCCTCGGGCGCGACATTCCGGGCGCGGAACTGGTCTGGGTGCACAATCTCGGCCACAAGCCGGACTGGATCGCGACCGACCTGGCCATTGCCGCGATCGGCAAGGTCGCGGGTCAGCCGGCCGATCTCCAGGCGCTCGCGAAGGCCGTCGAGGCACGCATCGCCGACGACAGGCATGGCGTCGGCATCTGTGTCGACGAGACAGCGCCCTATCGCGCGCCCGAATTGAAACCGGTGGAATAGGCCCTGGTCACCCGGATCGCCCGACGCTCATGCGGTCGCGTCGAGCTGCGCTGCGAAGGGGCTGCCGAAGGATATCTGATCCCCGGCGGGCGGAATCAGAATCCGCTCAGTCCATCCGAGCCGATATAGGCGATGCGCAGCATGTTGGTGGCGCCCGGCGTGCCCAGCGGCACGCCCGCGGTGACGATGATCCGGTCGCCCGGCTTGCCGAAGCCTTCGTCGAAGGCGATGCGGCAGGCGCGGTCCACCATGTCGTCGAGGTCATGGGCGTCGGGCGTTACCACGCAATGCTGGCCCCATACGAGCGACAGCCGCCGCGCCGTGGCAAGCACGGGCGAGAGCGAGATGATCGGCAGTTGCGGCCGCTCCCGCGCCGCGCGCAGGCCGGTCGTGCCGGAGGAAGTGTAGGTGACGATCGCCGACAGCTTCAGCGTCTCGCCGATCTGCCGCGCCGCGGCGGAGATGGCGTCGGCGCCGGTCGCCTCGGGCTCCGAGCGCTGCGCGTTGATGATGCCGGGATAGACGGGATCCTGCTCCACCTTCTCGGCGATCTTGTTCATCATCGCGACCGACTCGATCGGATACTGGCCGGCGGCGGATTCGGCCGAGAGCATGATCGCATCCGCGCCCTCGAACACGGCGATCGACACGTCGGACACCTCGGCGCGGGTGGGCACCGGGGCAGAGATCATCGATTCCAGCATCTGGGTCGCAACGACCACCGGCTTGCCGGCGCGGCGGGCGGCGCGCGTGATCTGCTTCTGGATGCCGGGAACGGCTTCCAGCGGCATCTCGACGCCAAGGTCACCGCGCGCCACCATCAACGCGTCGGACAATTCGATGATCTCCGACAGGCGGGCAACCGCCTGCGGCTTCTCGATCTTCGACATCAGCGCCGCGCGACCCTTGGCGATCTTGCGCGCCTCGGCCAAGTCCTCCGGCCGCTGGATGAAGGACAGCGCCACCCAGTCGACGCCCGTTTCCAGCACCGCGTCGAGGTCCCTGCGGTCCTTGTCCGTCAGGGCGCCGACCGGCAGTTCGGTGTCGGGCAGGCTGACGCCCTTCTTGTTCGAGATGTTCGTGCCGGAAACGACCTTGCAGACGATCGACTTTCCGTCGGCCGACTCGGCCACCAGCGCAAGCCGCCCGTCGTCGATCAGCAGGCGGTCGCCGGGCTTCACCGAGGAGAGGATCTCCGGATGCGGCAGGTGCACCCGCGTCGCGTCGCCCGGCGCGGGATCGGCGTCCAGCGTGAAGGTCTGGCCCGGCGTCAGCGTCTCCTTGCCGTTGGCGAAAAGGCCAACGCGCAGCTTCGGACCCTGCAGGTCCGCGAGGATGCCGATCGGCCGACCGACCTTCGTCTCCACCGCGCGGATGCGACCGACAAGCTCCCGCATCAGGGGATGATCGGTATGGCTCATATTGATGCGGAACACGTCCGCACCGGCCTCGAACAGCTTTTGGATCATCGCCTCGTCGGACGAGGCGGGTCCGAGCGTGGCGAGGATCTTGACCTTGCGGCTGCGTCTCATTGAGAGCCTGTCGGGCTGGGAGGAGTCGGGCCGCCGGGCGGCAGTTCATCGGTCAGTTCGACCATCCAGCTCGACTGTTCGCGCGTATCGTATTCCTGGAAGCCGGCGCGCTGGAAGCCGCGCCGCACGCAATCGTTCACGGCAGTGATCTTGAACTCTTTTTCGGCCACGCACATGGTGGTCGGGCCGTCCCAGCGGCCGCCGCGCTCGGCATCCTCGGCATAGAGGTAGTAGTAGCGCGAGGCGAGCGGGCCCTCGATCAGCGTCTTGCAGGTCGACGCCTCGATGTGCCACCAGCCCTCTGTGATCCAGCCCGCGGCGGCACGATAGCCGATCGCCACGCCGACGAGGCTCTGCGTCGCGTTGCAGACACGGAAATCGGCCAGCGCCGGCGTGGAAAAGGCGACCGTTCCCAGCGTCGCCGCAGCAAAAAGCGCCGGCAAGGTGATGGCATGGCGCACGCGTGCGGCCTTGGCGACCTGCATTCTCGAACTCTTCGGCTGACGAAGCAATCTAAGGTTCTTTTCGGAAAACTCGCGCGATCTGTCAACGAAACTCCGCTGCACTGCGGCAGAAGCCCGGTGAAATCCGCAGTTTCGCCGCATCTATATCGATACGGCATTGCGCGAGGCTGCACGAGGTGGAAGAAGAGCCGCATCCGGACCACGAGCGGAACCCAGAATCGACATGGCCAGGACGGCCCTCTTTTCCCCATTCGAGATCATCGAAGGCAACCGCGCCGGCGGCATGCTGATCGTTGCCGACCACGCCAAGCGGGACATGCCGGACGAATATGGCGACCTCGGCCTGCCCGCCGCCGAGTTCGACCGCCACATCGCCTATGACATCGGCGTGGAGATGGTCACGCGCCGGCTGGCCGCCATCACCGGCGCGCCGGCAGTGCTGTGCGGCTTCTCGCGGCTGCTGATCGATCCGAACCGCGGCGAGGACGACCCGACGCTGATCCGGCAGGTCTATGACGGCACGGTGATTTCCGGAAACTATCCGATGTCGAACGACGAGCGGCAGCAGCGGCTCGACCGCTTCTACCGCCCTTACGACGACGCGGTGGGCGCTCTGATGTCCTCCGTCGCGGAGGCGTCCGGCCGGTCGCCGTTCATCGTCTCGATGCATTCCTTCACGCCTGTCATGCAGGGCCGCCCGCGCCCCTGGCATGCCGGCATCCTGTGGGACAGCGATCCCCGCGCGCCGCTGCCGCTGATCGAGGCGCTGGCGGCGGACGGCTCGCTCGTCGTCGGCGACAACGAGCCCTATGACGGGGCGCTGCGCGGCGACACGATGTTCCGTCATGCGATCGTCAACGGCTTCGCCCATGTGCTGATCGAGATCCGGCAGGACCTGATCGGAACGCAGGCCGGCGCCGACGAATGGGCGGAACGCCTCGCTCCGATGCTTGACGCGATCAACCGGCGACCCGATATCCATGAAGCGAAACAGTTCGGGTCCCGCACGGGACCGATCTGAGGAGGCTCCCATGACAGACCTGACCGAGACCGAGCAGCGCGACTTCGAGGCCGCCGCCTTCCGCCGCCTCGTGCAGCACCTGCGCGAGCGCGCCGATGTGCAGAACATCGACATGATGAACCTCGCCGGCTTCTGCCGGAACTGCCTGTCGAACTGGTATCGCGATGCCGCCAACGCGGCCGGGCACGACATGTCCAAGGACGAGTCGCGCGAGATCATCTACGGCATGCCCTATGCCGAATGGCAGGCGAAGCACCAGACCGAGGCGTCCGACGCCAAGAAGGCCGCCTTCGAGCAGAACCGTCCGAAGGACCACTGACAGCAGCATGCCGGCGTGACCCGTTTGCGCCTTGACCCTGCCGGGGCGGTGGGGCATCGCAGGCCTCCCGGGCGGCGTGCGAGTCGCCCTGCAACGACCAGATTGAGGAGTATACCTTGGCCGACGAGATCACAGAAACCTCGCAGACTGTCGCTGCCGGCCAGCTCAAGGCCTTCATCGAGCGCGTCGAGCGGCTCGAGGAGGAGAAGCAGACGATCTCCGACGACATCAAGGACGTCTATGCCGAGATGAAGGGCACCGGCTTCGACACGAAGGCCGTGCGGACCATCATCCGGCTGCGCAAGAAGGACCAGGCCGAGCGCCAGGAGGAAGAGGCGATCCTCGACCTCTACAAGGCCGCTCTCGGCATGGAGTAGGGACGAATTGCCCTCTAGCGAAGTCCACGTCATCGAGCCTGTGGGAATCCCTGTGGCGCCGCGTCGCGCCGACTGACAGCGGATGCTAAGGACGGTGCCGGAAGGGGTACCGGATGAAGGTCAATATCGACATGGGCGTCGCGGCTCGCGGCGCCATGGCGGAGATGGATCTGGAAGAACTGCTGGCGACCCGCCTGCTGGTGCAGGGCAATTCCGGGTCCGGCAAGTCGCATCTGCTGCGCCGCCTGCTGGAGCAGAGCGCGCCGTGGGTGCAGCAATGCATCATTGATCCCGAGGGTGATTTCGTCACGCTGGCGGAGAAGTTCGGCCACCAGGTGGTCGACGCCGCCCGCACCGAAGCGGAGCTGACGCGGATCGCGGGTCGCGTGCGCCAGCACCGCGTCTCTGTCGTGCTCAACCTCGAAGGTCTCGACGTCGAGCAGCAGATGCGCGCGGCCGCCGCCTTCCTCGGCGGTATGTTCGATGCCGAGCGCGACCACTGGTATCCGGTGCTCGTCGTGGTCGACGAGGCGCAGCTTTTCGCACCCGCCGCCGCCGGCGAGGTCGCGGACGAGGCGCGGAAACTCTCGCTCGCCGCCATGACCAACCTGATGTGCCGCGGCCGCAAGCGCGGCCTGGCCGGCGTCATCGCCACCCAGCGGCTGGCCAAGCTGGCGAAGAATGTCGCCGCGGAAGCGTCCAACTTCCTGATGGGCCGCACCTTCCTCGACATCGACATGGCGCGCGCGGCCGACCTGCTGGGCATGGATCGCCGTCAGGCCGAGATGTTCCGCGACCTGGCGCGCGGCAATTTCGTCGCGCTGGGACCTGCCCTGTCGCGCCGCCCGCTGCCGATCACCATCGGCAGCGTCGAGACCTCTGCGCGCTCGGGAAGCCCGAAGCTGATGCCGCTGCCGGAGGCGCCTCAGGACGCCGGCGACCTGATCTTCACGCCCGCGCCCGACGAGGCGCGCCTGGTGGTGCGCAAGCCGCCACCGACGCCGATCCCCACCGCCGACCTCCTGGCGCAGCTGTCGCGGCCCAAGCCCGCGCCTGCGCCGCCGGCCGAGCCGGTCTTCGCCGTCATCGACGAAGCCGAACGGGACGCTGGCATCGACGCCGTGCTGCGGGAGATCCTCGACGATCCGGATGCGGCCTTCCGCACCGACGCCGTGCTCTATCAGGACTTCCTGGTCCGCAGCCGCATCCGCCGCGTGCCCGGCGAGCCGCTGTCGCTGTCGGGCTTCCGCCGGCGGCTGGCGGTCGCCCGCGCCGGCGTCGACGAACATTCCGGCGGCGAAGTCTGGGCGAAGGCGTTGTCGCTCTCGGAAACCCTGCCCGACGACCTCCAGGGCGTGTTCCTGATGGTCGCGCGCGCCGCGACGCTCAACGCCCCGGCCCCGTCCGACGCCACGCTGGCCCGAGCCTATGGCAGCCACTCGCCCCGCCGCGCCCGGCGCCTGCTCGCCTATTTCGAGGAGCGTGGCCTGCTAGTCGTTCGCACAGATTTCCACCAGCGCCGCGTTCTCGCCTTCCCCGACCTCGGCTGCGAAACCGCCCCCGGCCACCCCGAAGCGCCCGACGAGCCCCAGCGCGACGCAGCCGAATAGGGGCACCTCCTGCCGCGACAGGCAGGCAATCTGTCTCGCAAAGAAGACCGGCGGCAGATCGCTCTGCCGCGGCGCGGATTGAGCCATTATTGACGTTTGATCTCCACGACATCTGTTGATACAGACCATTGTCCACTCGGACATTCCGGATATTCTTGAGACTCGGATCCTGAGGGTCTCATCGAGGGGGCAGGCCTGAATTGTAATGACGAGCACGTTCTCCAAATCCCGGGAATACCTCCGCCACATCGATGGAATACGCGCCATCGCCGTTATTTCGGTGTTTCTCTTCCACCTGAACGTTCCGTATTTCTCAGGGGGGTTCGTCGGCGTCGACATATTTTTCGTGATCTCGGGATTCCTGATCACCCGGTTGATCGTACAGGAACTCAACGAAAGCGGCGGCTTCTCGTTCTCAAATTTCTACCTGCGCCGCCTGCGCCGTCTCGGTCCGGCAATGCTCTTGACCGTCTTCGCGAGCTTCGTCGCCGCCTACTTCCAGTTCGCTCCGGCTGACCTGCGGCAGTTTGGCGGTTCCGTCGTCGCAAGCCTGCTCAGCGTATCGAACATCTTCTTCTGGTACGAGTCGGGCTATTTTGACACCGAATCGGCCCTGAAGCCCCTGCTGCACACCTGGTCGCTGTCGGTCGAAGAACAGTTCTATCTGACCTGGCCGCTGATCCTGATCGTCTCGTCGACTCTGCTTGGCGCCCGCAGGACCGTTCTGGTCGTCGGGGCGATCGGGACGATCAGCTTCCTCGTCAATCTCTGGGTGCAATTCGGCGGAAGCGGCTTCACCGACCTCAAGTCGGCGATGTTCTACCTGCCGTTCTTCCGGGTGTTCGAACTCGTTATCGGCGCTTTGCTGGTCTGGGCGTGGGCATGGCGCCCCAAATCGGCCGGATGGAACGATTTCCTGACGCTGCTAGGCCTCGGGATGATCGCCGTGTCCATCTACTATTACGACGAGAATACGCCCTTCCCCACCTATTACGCGCTGCTTCCCTGCATTGGCACGGCCTTCCTGATCCTCGCCGGCGACGGCAGCCGGATCAGATATGCGCTGACGAATGGCGTAAGCGTTCGGATCGGGCTGATCAGTTACTCGCTATATCTCGTTCACTGGCCGCTGATCGTATTCTGGAGCTATTCTCATCAGCTCACGAGCACCGCCAAGGCTGGAATATTCGTCGCGGCCCTGGTGATCGCTACTGTGATGTATTTCTTAGTCGAACAGCCGTTCCGCTCGGCCAACCGCCTGCCGATGCTCGGCCGCAATTTGCCGTTCGTCACCACTTCGGTCCTCCTCGCGGCTCTCATGGCAACGCCCGGCGCGCATGCCTGGGCACACAAGGGCTGGCTGTGGAGGCTCGACCCGGGCATCCTCGCGTTGATAGATCCTCAGAACGTCGCAGCTGGCCCCGCCCATACCAGGTTCAAGTGCCTGCTCGGTAGGGGCGAAGACCCATCGGCGTTCGACGAAGAATGCTACAGGATTCGGCCGAACGGCCGCCCCAACATACTCCTCCTTGGAGACAGCACAGCTTCAGGCCTTTATCCTGGGCTGAATGAATTGCTTGGAGAGGAGGCTAACATCTATCTGACGGCAGTGGCCGGCTGCCCTCCACTTCTGGGCTTGGACATTCGAACCAGTCCCCGGTGCGGCGAGGCGAATCAGTACCTTTTCAAGACACTGATCCGGAACCACGCGTATGATTTGGTCATCATGAAATCGCTCGCCTCCGACACCATGTTCCAGCGCTATTTTCCCGCGACGCGCGCGGCGATTAGTGACAGCGGCACTAACTATCTTGTTCTTGGTCGCGGACTGGAATTCAAGAAAGGCCTGCTGACGCTGATCACCCAGTACGGCAAGGAAGCGGGACTGGACGAGTTTGTAGAACGCAATCTCCAGGCGCCATGCGGCGACGAGCAGGGTATCGACAAATTCGTCCCTCCTGACAATTTCCTCTCGTTGAAGGACATTTTCTGCGCCGATGGCAAGCCGACCTTTCGAGATGGCTCCAACGTCTACTTTATAGACGGTGTTCATATGACGCGGTTCGCCTCGCGGTTGGCGGCGAAGCCGATTGCCGCCTGGATTCGCGCGAACGATGTCTTACGGCCGGGATCCTGAACTCCGGCAAGGTTGGCTTGGAGGCTCTGCCATCTCGAACCCGTTTGTTCGCGGGTACGACCGACCGGCGGCAGATCGCTCTGCCGCCGGTCTTTGTCTTCAGCCCTTGGCCGGCGCGGCGTCCGGCGCTTCGAGCGCCCGGTTGGGGTGGCGCCGGGTCCACCAGTCGCCGAGGAAGAGCAGGATGGGGGCTGCGATGAAGATCGAGGACGTCGTCGCGACGACCACGCCGGCCACCATCGGCACGGCGAAGTTTTCGGTCGCCTTGCCGCCCCAGATCGCCATCGGCACGATCGACAGGAGGATCGCGACCGAGGTGTAGACGCAGCGCGCGAACACCTGGTTGATCGACATGTCGATGACGTTGCGCAACGGCATCTTCTTGTAGGCTCTCAAGTTCTCGCGCATCCGGTCGTAGACGACCACCTTGTCGTTCACCGAATAGCCGATGATCGTCAAAAGTGCCGCGATCGCCGTCAGGTTGAAGTCGAGGCCGAGCAGGGCGAAGAAGCCGACCATCTTGGTCGTATCGAGCACCAGCGTCGCGATCGCGCCGATGGCGAAGTTCCACTCGAAGCGCCACCAGATGTAGCAAAGCATCGCCGCCGCCGCGAGGACCACCGCCAGCACGCCCGACTGGGCAAGTTCGCCCGAGACCTTCGGCCCGACCACCTCCGTGCGTTCGAACTTCACGCCCGGATCGAGCTTCTGCACCGCCTCCTTCACCTTTTCGACGGCGGTCGTCTGCGCGATCTCGCCGCCATCCTGCCGCTGGACGCGGATCAGGACGTGGTCGGCGTCGCCGACGTTCTGAAGCGCGATTTCGCCCAAGCCCAGATCCGAGAGCGTGCTTCTCAGCTGGCCGAGATCGGCCGGCTGCGACGAGGTGATCTCCACCTGGATGCCGCCCTTGAAGTCGATGCCGTAGTTGAGGCCGGGCTTCATGAACAGGCCGATCGAGGCGAGCGACAGCAGGATCGACACGCCGATGCCGAGGAAACGGCCCTTCATGAAGGAGATCGACGTCTTTTCCGGGAAGAACCGGAACAGCGGCTCGATGCGCAGCACCTTCAGCTTCCGCCGGCGCACCACTTCCTGCATGATGACGCGGGTGACGGCGACGGCGGTGAACATCGACAGCAGCGTGCCGAGCACCATCGTCACCGCGAAGCCGCGCACCGGACCAGCGCCGAACATGAACAGCAGGCTGGACACGATCAGCGAGGTCGCATTCGCGTCGACGATCGTCGAGTAGGCGCGCTTGAAGCCCTGGTCGAGCGCCGCGAAGGCGCCGAGCCCGCGCTTGGTCTCCTCGCGGATGCGCTCGTTGATCAGGATGTTGGCGTCCACGCCGAGGCCAATGCCGAGGATGATGCCGGCGATGCCAGGCAGCGTCAGCGTCGCCCCCAGTATGGCCAGTGCGCCGAAGGTGAGCACGACATGCAGCAGGAGCGCGACGTTCGCGATCATGCCCCACGAACCGTAGAGCGCCACCATGAACAGCACGACGGCGACGAAGCCGGCAATGCCGGTATAGATGCCCATCTTGATGACGTCGCCGCCGAGATCGGGACCGACGGTGCGTTCCTCGATCACGGTCAGCGGCGCTGGCAGCGAGCCGGAACGCAGCAGCGCCGACAGCGTCACCGTCTCGTCGACGGTGAAGTTGCCGCTGATCTGGCCGGACCCGCCGACGATCGCCTCGCGGATGACGGGCGCGGTCAGCACCTTGCCGTCGAGCACGATGGCAAAGGGCCGGCCGACGTTCTGGCCGGTGATCTCGGCGAACTGACGCGCGCCGAGGCTATCGAAGCGGAAGGAGACGATTGGCTCCTTGGTGCGCTGGTCGAAGCCGGCGCGGGCATCGGTGAGGCGTTCGCCGTCAACGGCGACGCGGTCTTCAACCGGCATCTGGCCGCCGCCCTTGGCATCCGGCAACATGGTCACGCCGCGCGGCAGCGGCTCGCCCTGGCCGACATTGGCGACCATGTGGAAGGTCATCTTGGCGGTGCTGCCGAGCAGCTGGCGCAGCCGGGTCGGGTCCTGCAGGCCGGGTAGCTGGACCAGGATGCGATCCGAGCCGACACGCTGGATGGTCGGCTCCGCGACGCCGACCTGGTCGACGCGCTGGCGCACGATCTCCAGGCTCTGCTCGACGGCACGGTCGAGGCGGTCCTTGAGGCCCGCTTCCGTAGGCGTGACCTTGATCGGCGCGCTCGCATCGGAGCCGTCGACCGCGAGATCCGACGAGCCGGCGGAGAAGCCGATCGCCGTGACGGGCGTGGACAGCGCCTTCAGGCTATCGATCGCCTTGGCGCGGGTGGCCGGATCGGCGACCGCGACCGTTACCGTGTCACCCACCAGGCGAACAGAGTCGGTGCGGACGCCGTCCTTGCGCAACGCCGTGCGGGCGTCGTTGAGCAGCGATTGCAGCCTGTCCTGCTTCAAGGCGGCGGAATCGACCTCGAGCACGAGGTGAGAGCCGCCCTGGAGATCGAGGCCGAGGGTGATCTGGTGCTTGGGCACCCAGTTGGGAAGCGCGGCGAGCTGCTGCGCGGTGAAGAGGCTGGGGAGTGCGGCGAGAACGCCGACGAGGATGATGAGGGCATAGCCCAACATCACGCTCCTGGAAGTGCGCATGATCTGATCCTTCGAAAGACGCTGTCACGGCGCGAGGCCGCGTGCGTCGAAAAGCCTGAACGGTCCGCCCCGAAGGGGCGGTTCTGCGTCAGGTGAGGATCGGGGGAGCGCGGGCCCGGAAGCCCGAGGCGCGGGCGGAGAGAGAGAAGGTGGAAAGGGATGTTCCGCCATGCGCCGCGCGCAGCGCCGGAAGGTCGAGACGGATGTCCGGGACGATCGCAGGATCGGGACCGTCGAAGCTCGACGCCGGAACGGCCTCGAGCGCGCGCTCGGTGACCAGCACCATCCGCATCTGCGCGCTGGGCGCGGTCGAACGCTGGAGGGGCAGGCCGCCGGAACGGGCGGCCCCGGTCGATGCGGGACGCAGCTGGCCCGCGTCGGGCGGGGCAACCTGCTGGA
This sequence comes from Mesorhizobium australicum, assembly GCF_900177325.1. NCBI lineage: Bacteria > Pseudomonadati > Pseudomonadota > Alphaproteobacteria > Hyphomicrobiales > Phyllobacteriaceae > Mesorhizobium > Mesorhizobium australicum. The sequence continues at coordinate 5,142,220 of NZ_FXBL01000004.1, forward strand.
TGCCGGCGCCGAGCGTCAGCACGGCCGCCAGCCACAGCATCACCGCCGACAGGAGATGCGTCGGTGCGGGACGTGCCTTATGCGGCTGCGGCTTCATCGCGGGTCGCTATACGCCTCTTCGCACCACCGCACCAGAGCGGCGGCGCGTCGCGGATCAATCGGCTGCCTTTGCATAAGAGGCGAGTGCGGCGACAAGGAGGAGGAGCACGGCCACGCCGAGGAAAACCGGCGCGAAGCCGAAATGGCCGCCGACGAAGCCAAGGCCCGAAGGCGCGACCAGGATGCCGGAATAGCCGATCGTCGTGACGACGCTCATGCCCGCCCCCGGCGGCAGGCCGGGATGGTTGCCGCCGGCCGAGAATGCGATCGGCACGGTGTTGGCGATGCCGAGCCCGGCAAGGGAGAAGGCGGCGATCACCATCCAGGTCTCCGGCGCGAGGCCCGCCGCGAACATGCCCACCGCCGCGATCAGCGCCGAGACCCGCAGCGTCTTCACCGCGCCGAACCGGTCGCGCACCCGGTCGCCAAGGAAGCGCATCGTGGCCATCGCCGCCGAGAAGGCCGCGAAGGCGAAGCCGGCGGTGGCGATCGAGGCGCCGCGTTCCTCCTTGAGGTAAAGGGCGGCCCAGTCGAGCACCGCCCCTTCCGGCACCATGCAGAACAGCGCGATGAGGCCGACGAGATAAAGCGACGGGTCGCGCGGCAAAGCGAGCGGCTGGCGCTCGTGCGGCTCGGGCCGGTCGTCGCCGCCGAGCTGCGACACGACGAGGGCGACGACGGCGAGCGCGACGACGGTTACGGCTCCGGCATGGGCGAGCGCGCCGAAGCGTTCGATAACCAGACCGCCGGCCGCGCCGCCGGCAAAGCCGCCGAGGCTCCAGAAGCCGTGCGAGGACGACATGATGGCGCGGCCGAGCGACCGCTCGACGGCCACCGCATTGGCGTTCATCGACACGTCCATGCCCCCGACCAGCCCACCGAACAGCACCATGGCGAACGCCGCCGTCCAGACGCTCGGCGCGGCCACGACCACGATGAGGCCGAAGGCGGCTGCGAAGGCGAACCAGGTGAGCGTGACGCGCGAACCCTGCCGGCCGATGACATAGCCGGCGGCCGGCATCGCAATCAGCGCGCCGAGGCCGAAGCCGAGGATCAGCAGGCCGAGGGTGAACTCGGTGATGCCGAGCCGCGCAAGGAACAGCGGGATCTGCGGCGCCCAGCTGCCGATGATGAATCCGTTCACCGCAAACAGCGCGGCGACCGCCCAGCGGGCACGGAGAAAGGCGGGATTTACAGCGGCGAGGCTCGACATCGGAGTTTCTTAAATCGATTTAGAAACTCCATCAAGCCACTTGCCAATCCAAGCGATTGGGCCAGCAGAGACCAGGAAAGACGCTGCAGGATCTCCATCGCCCTACCCCCACCCCTAGCCCCTCCCCGCAAGGGGGAGGGGGACTTGGCGGCGAAACTGCCCTGCACAGTTTGGACCGTTTGGCGGAATGGCGACGACCTCGTTCCCCTCCCCCTTGCGGGGAGGGGTTAGGGGTGGGGGTGCCCGCCACATGCGATCTCCCGACCCCGCCACGCTCAGGCCGCCCGCGCCAGCGCCACGGCGTCGGGACCCGCGGGGAAATGCAGCTGACCCGTCATGTCGTTCGCTGCCTCCCACACCGCTTCGGCGACATCTGTCTCCTTCGTGACCAGCGCAGGCGACGCGAACTCTGCGAAGATCGGCTGGGCATAGGCCGCATAGGCCTGCGGGATCAGGTCTTCGACGCGCACCTGGGTGTTCTGCGAGAAGCGGGTGGTCGGGGCATAGCCGGGCTCCACCAGCTTGACGCGCACGTCGAACGCTCCGAGCTCATGCGCCAGCGAGCCGGTGAATCCAGTGATCGCCAGCTTGCTGGCGGTGTAGGCGGCCGCGAGCGGCATCGACGCGAGCGTGACGCTGGAGGTCACGTTGACCACCACGCCGGAGCGGCGTTCGCGGAACTGCGGGATGACGGCTTGCGTCATCGCCATCACGCCGAACGTGTTGGTCTCGAACACCTTGCGCACATGCGACATCGGCGTCGCCTCGAAGGCGCCGACGACGCCGATGCCGGCATTGTTGACCAGCGCGTCGATCGGCCCCGCCGCCTCGATCACGGCGGCGATGCTCGCAGCGTCGGTGACGTCGAGCGGCAGCACGCGGATGCGCTCGGAGCGGGGGAGGATTTCCTCGCGGGGCGTGCGCATCGTCGCGATGACGTTCCATCCGCGAGAGTGGAAGTGGCGGGCGGTCTCGAGCCCGTAACCCGAGGAGGAGCCGGTGATCAGAACGGTTTTCATTTTCATATCCCTTGTTGCAGTTGACGCGACAGGAATAAACGAGGCATTCTGGACCATCATCAATCCGCAGTCCTGATTTCATCGTCGAAAGTCCGGAAATGATCGATCCGCTCGCGCAAGTCATCGAACTGCTCCGTCCTCGCACCGTCTTCTCGAAGGGGATCAGCGGCGCCGGCCGCTGGGGCGTGCGCTACTCCGCCTTCGGCGAGCCCGGCTTCTGCGCGGTGCTGGAAGGAAGCTGCCGGCTCGCCGTCGACGGCGTGGAGCCGATCACCCTTGAGACGGGCGACTTCGTTCTCCTGCCGGCAACGCCCGCCTTCACCATGTCCAGCTTCGAGCCCGCGACGCCGCGGCACATCGATCCCAAGGTCGCGCCGGCGCCGACGGAGGAGGTTCGCCACGGCCGCCAGGACGGACCCCCGGATGTGCGCCTGCTCGGCGGCTATTTCGTCTTCGATTCGCCCGACGCTTCCCTGCTGGTGTCGCTTCTGCCGGCGATGATCCATGTGCGCGGCGTGGCGCGGCTCTCGCAGCTGGTGCGCCTTGTCGGCGAGGAGGCCGGGGAGCAGAACGTCGGCCGCGACTTCGTGCTCGCGCGCCTCGTCGAGATCCTGTTGATCGAGGCGCTGCGGGCAAGCCAGGGCAAGGATGCGCCGCCTGGCCTGCTGCGCGGACTGGCCGATGCGCGGGTCGCCGGAGCGATGCGGCAGATGCACGGCGATCCCGAGCGCGCCTGGACGGTGGCGGAGCTCGCGCAGGAGGCAGCCATGTCGAGGTCAGCCTTCTTCGACCGCTTCACCCGCTGCGTCGGGTTGCGGCCGATGGAATACCTGCTCGCCTGGCGGATGGCCATGGCGAAGGACCTGCTGCGCGACGGCGATATCGCGCTGGACGAAGTCGCCCGGCGCGTCGGCTACGGCTCCGCGAGCACGTTCAGCACGGCGTTCAGCCGCCATGTCGGGCAACCACCGGGCCGGTATGCGCGCCGCGGCCGGCGCGAAGGCCGGCCCGGCGCACGCACACAGGTCGCGCTTGCCGGGCAGGCGCTCTGACGGGGGAGAGGTTCAGTAGGGCGAAAGCCCCCTCACGCGCCTCCGCTCCGTTCGGCGGACCTCTCCCCGAGGGGAGAGGAGGCGGTCAACGCCGGCTTCCTCTTCTCCCCTCGGGGAAAAGGTGGCCGCGCAGCGGCCGGATAAGGGGGGCGTGCGCGATATGCGATCGCCCGCTCTGACGCGCCAGGCGCCCTACCCGAACACCACCAGCAGGTCCTTTGCGTCGATCTGCTCGCCGGGGCGGACCAGCACTTCGGCGATGGTGCCGTCGCGCTCGGCGTGCAGTGCTGTCTCCATCTTCATCGCCTCGATCGAGACGAGGATGTCGCCGGCCTTGACCGACTGGCCTGCCGCCACCGCCACGCCGGAGATGACGCCCGGCATCGGCGCGCCGACATGGGCCTCGTTGCCCGGCTCCGCCTTGCGGCGCGCCTTGCCGTTCGCCGCACCATGGACGCGGTCCGGCACCTTGACGCGACGCGGCTGGCCGTTGAGCTCGAAGAACACGGTGACCATGCCCTTTTCGTCGACATCGCCAATGGCAAGGCAGCGCACCACCAGCGTCTTGCCCTTCTCGATGTCGAGGAAGATCTCGTCCTCAGCCTTCATGCCGTAGAAATAGGTCGGCGTCGGCAGCACCGAGACCGGACCGTAATTGTCCTGCGCGGAGACGAAGTCGGTGAACACCTTCGGATACATCAGATAGGAGGCGAACTCGAACTCGGAGAGCTTGCGGCCGGCCTTTTCCTCGGCCTCCTTGCGCGCCTTGCCGAGATCGGCGTCCTTGAGCAGCGAGCCGGGGCGCACGGTGATCGGCGTCTCGCCCTTCAGCGCCTTCTTCTGCAGGGCAGCCGGCCAGCCGCCCGGAGGCTGGCCGAGGTCGCCCTTGAGCATGGAGACGACCGAATCCGGGAAGGCGATGTCCTTGGCCGGATTCTCGACATCGGCGACGGTGAGGTCCTGGCTGACCATCATCAGCGCCATGTCACCGACCACCTTGGAGGACGGCGTGACCTTGACGATGTCGCCGAACATCAGGTTGACGTCATGATAGGCCTGCGCCACCTCGTGCCAGCGGGTTTCGAGCCCCAGCGAGCGCGCCTGCTCCTTGAGGTTGGTGAACTGGCCGCCCGGCATCTCGTGCAGGTAAACCTCGGAGGCTGGCCCCTTCAGGTCGCTCTCGAAGGCCGTGTACTGGTTTCGCACCGCCTCCCAGTAGAACGACAGTTTCCTGATCCAGCCGGTGTCCAGGCCCGGATCGCGCTCGGTGCCCTTCAAGGCCTCGACGATCGAGCCGAGGCAGGGCTGCGAGGTGTTGCCCGACAGCGCGTCCATCGCCGCGTCGACCGCGTCGACGCCGGCCTCGACGGCCGCAAGCACGGTCGCCGCCGCGATGCCGGACGTGTCGTGGGTATGAAAGTGGATCGGCAGGTCGGTCGCCTCGCGCAGCGCCTTGAACAGCACTTTAGCCGCCGCCGGCTTGAGCAGCCCGGCCATGTCCTTGACCGCGATGATGTGAGCCCCGGCCGCTTCCAGTTCCTTGGCCAGCGCGACATAGTATTTGAGGTCGTATTTGGCGCGGCTCGGATCGAGGATGTCGCCGGTGTAGCAGATCGCAGCCTCGATCAGCTTGCCCTCGGCCCCCACCGCGTCCATCGCGACGCGCATGTTCTCGACCCAGTTCAGGCAATCGAAGACGCGGAACAGATCGATGCCGCCGGCTGCGGCCTGTTTGACAAAATGCTTCACCACATTGTCGGGATAGTTGGTGTAGCCGACGCCGTTCGCCCCGCGCAAAAGCATCTGGAGAAGCAGGTTCGGCGCGCCCTTGCGCACCAGGTCGAGCCTCTCCCACGGGTCCTCGGTGAGGAAGCGCATCGCGACGTCGAAGGTCGCCCCGCCCCAGCATTCGAGCGACAAAAGCTGCGGCAGGCCGCGCGCATAGGCGCCCGCCACCTGCGCGATGTCGAAGGTGCGCATGCGGGTGGCAAGCAGCGACTGGTGGCCGTCGCGCATCGTCGTGTCGGTGACGAGCACTTGGCGTTGCGCCCGCATCCACTTGGCGAAGCCGGCCGGGCCAAGCTGGTCGAGCTTCTGCTTCGTGCCGTCCGGCACGTCGCCGCCGACGAAGGGCACGACCGGAGCTGCCGCATCCGCCTTGGGCTTCGGCCGCCCGCGCGCCTCGGGGTGGCCGTTGACGGTCACGTCGGCGAGGTAGTTGAGCAGCTTCGTCGCGCGGTCCTGGCGCTTCACCTGCGCGAACAGTTCCGGCGTCGTGTCGATGAACTTGGTCGTGTAGGAATTTTCCTTGAACGCCGGATGCGTGATGATCGCTTCGAGGAAGGTGAGGTTCGTTGCCACGCCGCGGATGCGGAACTCGCGCAGCGCCCGGTCCATGCGGGCAATCGCCTCCAGCGGCGTCGGCGCCCAGGCCGTCACCTTCTCCAAGAGCGGATCGTAGAAGCGGGTGATGACCGCGCCGGAATAGGCCGTGCCGCCGTCGAGCCGGATGCCGAAGCCGGTGGCGCCGCGATAGGCGGTGATGCGGCCGTAGTCCGGGATGAAGTTCTGCTCGGGATCTTCCGTCGTGATGCGGCACTGCAGCGCGTGGCCGTTGAGGCGGATGTCCTTCTGCGCCGGCACGCCGCTCTCGGGCGTGCCGATCGCAGCCCCTTCGAGGATGTGGATCTGCGCCTTGACGATGTCGATCCCGGTCACCTGCTCGGTCACCGTATGCTCGACCTGGATGCGCGGATTGACCTCGATGAAGTAGAACTTGCCGGTGTCGGCGTCCTGCAGGAACTCGACCGTGCCGGCGCCGATATAGTCGGTCGCGTGCGCGATCTTGAGCGCGTAGCCGCACAGCTCCTGCCTCAGTTCGTCCGAGAGATACGGCGCCGGCGCGCGCTCGACAACCTTCTGGTTGCGGCGCTGGATCGAGCAGTCGCGCTCGAACAGGTGTACGGCGTTGCCATGCGTGTCGCCCAGCACCTGCACCTCGACATGGCGGGCGCGCTCGATCAGCTTTTCGAGATAGACCTCGTCCTTGCCGAAGGCGGCCTTGGCCTCGCGCTTGCCCTCGGTGACCTCCTTGGCAAGCTCGGCCTCGGAACGGATGACCCGCATGCCGCGCCCGCCGCCGCCCCATGAGGCCTTCAGCATCAGTGGATAGCCGACTTCGGCCGCGAGCGTCTTCACCGCCTCCATGTCGTCCGGCAGCGGGTCGGTGGCAGGGATGACCGGCACCGCGATCTCGACCGCGAGGTTGCGCGCCGCGACCTTGTTGCCGAGCCGGCGCATCGTCTCCGGCTTCGGGCCGATGAAGGTGATGCCGTTTTCCGCGCAGGCGTCGGCGAATTCGGGGCTCTCGGACAAAAGGCCGTAGCCGGGATGGATCGCATCCGCGCCGGACAGCTTCGCCACCCGGATCACCTCGTCGATCGACAGGTAGCTCTCGATCGGCCCGAGGTCGCGTTCCAGATGCGGCCCGCGGCCGATCTGATAGCTCTCGTCCGCCTTGAAGCGGTGGAGCGCGTATTTGTCCTCCTCCGCCCAGATCGCGACCGTCTTGATGCCCAGTTCGTTGGCGGCGCGGAAGACGCGGATCGCTATCTCGGACCGGTTCGCGACAAGGATCTTCTTGATCTGCAAGGAGGCACTCCGGGAGGGGCGGGACGCTGGGGAAGATGTTTATCCGGAAAATGCTGCACTGCAAACAGAATCGGCGAAACGCGCCGACATCCCGGGCCATCCGGCAAAGAAAATGCCCGGCGCGAGGGTCGCGCCGGGCACTTTGCGCAGGTTCAGAGAGCTTATTCGTTCTCGAAGTAGCTGTACTTGCCGTCGTCGCCCTTCTTCCAGGTGTACATCACGTAGTCCGGACGGGTGATGTCGCCCTTGGCGTCGAAGCCGAGTTCGCCGATCGCGGTCGCGAACGGGCCCTTGGCCTTGGCGGCTTCCGCGACCTTCATCGGGTCGAGGTCGCCGGCTGCCTTCGCCGCGCCTGCGATGACCTGCACGGCGGCGTAGGAGTAGAGCGTGTAGGCTTCCGGCTCGAAGCCCGCGGCGCGGAACTTCTCGACGATTTCCTTCGCGGCCGGGTTCTTGCGCGGATCCGGAGCGAACGTCATCAGGGTGCCGTCGACAGCGTCGCCAGCGATCGAGGCGAGCTCGTTCGACACGATGCCGTCGCCCGACATGAAGGCCGCCTTCAGGCCCTGGTCGGCCAGCTGGCGCATCATCAGGCCGGCTTCGGTGTGCAGGCCGCCGTAGTAGACCGCCGTCACGCCGGCTTCCTTCATCTTGGCGATCAGGGCCGAGAAGTCCTTGTCGCCGATGTTGATGCCTTCATACATGACTTCCGTCACGCCGGCGCCGTTGGCGGCTTTCTTGGTCTCGTCGGCGAGACCCTGACCATATGGCGTCTTGTCGTGGATGATGGCGACCTTGCCGTCCTTGAAGTTGGCGGCGATGTAGGCGCCCGCGACTGCACCCTGCTGGTCGTCACGGCCGCAGGTGCGGAACGTGTTCCACAGGCCCCGCTCGGTGAACTGCGGGTTGGTCGAGGCCGGCGTGATCTGCATGATGCCGTTCTCGGCATAGACTTCCGAGGCCGGGATCGAGACGCCCGAGTTGAAGTGGCCGACGACGAATTTCACACCGTCCGCGACGAACTTGTTCGCGACCGAAACACCCTGCGTCGGGTCGGAGACGTCGTCGCCGATGACGACCTTGATCTGCTCGCCATTGATGCCGCCGGCGGCGTTGATGTCGGCCGCGGCCTGCTCCGCGCCCTTCTGGAGCTGAGCGCCGAAGGCGGCGTTCGGACCGGTGATCGGACCGGCGACGCCGATCAGGATGTCGGCCCACGCGCTGCCGCTGAACGCGAGGACCGCGGTCACGGCGACGGCCGACAAGAGAGACTTCTTCATAGATACACTCCCGTTAAACGGGCGGGCCTGGATGATTGCTTTCATGCGATGCCCACCCAACTCGCAGAAAGGAAACTTTGCCCATTTTCAGGGACTTGTCACGCCGATTCCTGATGAAATCGGCCTGAATGGTGAATGTCTTCGCCGCCTCAGCTTTTATCCTTCCAGGACAGAAGTGAATCCCGCTCGTAGAGCCAGTGATACTGCGTGACCATCTGGTTGACCCGCGTGTAGCGGTAGCCGAGATAGCCGATCACCAGCAGGATGATCGTGTCGACGATGTAGAACTGGGCCGTGAACATCGTGCCGTCGAACAGCGCATGATGGATGAAGCGCACCGCGACGCCCAGCAGCAGCAGGAACGCAACGAGGCTGGACACCGGCCGCCAGGTCTGCGCGCAGGCCCGGCCCGTCATCCAGGCCGCACCGCCGCCCAGCACCAGCGTGACGAAGAAGAACTGCCAGATATTGGCTTCCTCGTAGAGAATGCCGTGCATCAGAATATCCTCCTCAGTGCCGCCCGCCTTCGAGATAGGCGGCGCGGACTTCCGGATTGGCGAGCAGGTCCTGGCCGGTCCCGCTCATGGTGATGTTGCCGTTGACCATGACATAGCCGCGCGTGGCGAGCCGGAGCGCGCCGAAGGCGTTCTGCTCGACCAGGAACACGGTCAGCCCCTGCTCCTGGTTGAGCAGGCGAATGGCGTCGAAGATCTGCTTCACGATCAGCGGCGCGAGGCCGAGCGAGGGCTCGTCGAGCAGCAGCAGCTTCGGCCGCGCCATCAGCGCGCGGCCGATGGAGAGCATCTGCTGTTCGCCGCCCGACAGCGTGCCGCCGCGCTGCTGAATGCGCTCCTTGAGACGCGGGAAGAGGGCGAAGACCTTCTCCGAATCCTCGGCGAAATGCGCGAGGTTGTCGAGGCTCGCCCCCATCTGCAGGTTTTCGAGCACGGTCATGCGCGGGAAGATGCGCCGCCCCTCCGGCGACTGCGCGATCCGCAGCCTGGCGATCTCATGGGTGGGCAGTTGCGTGATGTCGGTGCCGTTGAAGACGATGCGGCCCGATTTCGCCCGCGGCGCGCCGAAGATCGTCATCATCAGCGTCGACTTGCCGGCGCCGTTGGCACCGATCAGGGCAACGATCTCGCCCTGGTTGACCTCCATCGTCACGCCGTTGAGCGCGCGGATGTTGCCGTAATAGGTCTCGACGCCGTCGACGGAGAGAAGCGGTTGCGTCGCCATCAGCCGCGTCCTCCGGTCTTACCGGCCTTCGCCGGCTTGGCGCCCCTGGCGAAACGCCTGGCCTGGCCGACCCAGTCCTCGCGGGCGATGCGCCCGTCGAATTCGAGATAGGCCTCCGCCGCGACGATGTCCGCCTTCTTCCAGGCGGCGATCTGGGCGAAGGTGGTGATGCCGTGCTCGCCGAGCTTGCGCGCATTGACCGGGCCGATGCCCTTGATCAGCGTCAGGTCGTCGGGAGCGGCCGTTGCCGCGCTTGCCGGAGCGGGCTTCGGCCGCGCAGGTTTCGCGGCGGCAGGCGATTTGGCTGGAACCGTGGCCTTGGCCGCCGCCGGCTTCGGCGCTGGAACGGCCGCCTTGGCCACGGGCTTTGCCGATGCCTTGGCCGCGGGCGTCTCCGCTGGCTTCGCCTTGACGGTGGCCTTGGGCTTTACCGCCGGGGCCGACATCAGCGACACGGGCGCCTGATCGGTCGGCTTCGCACGAGACCGCGCGGGCTTCGGGGCCGCCGGCTGCGCTACCGCGGCGTCGGCCGCCGCCTCGGATTTGGCTTTGGGTGCTCTTGGAACCTTCGCCGGCTCCACGGCCGGCTTCGCCTTCGCGGCCGGCTTGGCCTTTGCGGAAGGAGCCTTGGCGCTTTCGGCGGACTTGACGCGATCGGCCTTCGACGCACCGGGCGCCACCTTGACCAGCCCCTCGCTGTGGTCGGCATGCTCGATCGTGTCGGAGACCGGCCCGGCCATCATCGATGACGACGGCGAAGGCCCCTGCTCGGGGTCGGGCGTGCCGTCGAACTGCTCGATGACATGCTCGTCGCCCACCTCGACCAGCACCGTCTCGACCTCCTGGTCGTCGATGCCGAGATAGGCGGCGATGACCTTCGGGTCGCTCTTCACGAAGGACGGGTCGCCGTCGGAGATCTTGCGTCCATATTCGAGCACGACGACGTGGTCGGAGATCTGCATGACCACCGACATGTCGTGCTCGATGAGCAGGATCGAGGTGCCGGTATTGTCCTTGATGTCGTTGAGCAGCGTGTTGAGCGCCAGCGACTCCTTGGGATTGAGGCCCGCCGCCGGCTCGTCGAGACAGAGCAGTTCCGGCCCCGTGCACATCGCGCGCGCGATCTCGAGACGCCGCTGCGCGCCATAGGGCAGGTCGCCGGCCGGATCGTCGGCGCGGTCGATCAGGTCGGCCTTTTCCAGCCAGTGCGCCGCGAGATCGCGCGATTCCGCCGATGCCCTGCGGTAGGCCGGCGCGCCGAACAGGCCGAGCACCGTGAAACCGGACGCCAGCATCAGCTTGTTGTGCTGGGCGACGAGCAGGTTCTCCAGCACGGTCATGCCGGAGAACAGGCGGATGTTCTGGAAGGTGCGCGCAACCTTCGCCTTTGCGGGAATCTGGAAGTCCGGCAGGCGTTCGAGCAGATAGGCGGTGCCGTCGCGCCGCTTCAGCGTGATCATGCCCTCGGACGGCTTGTAGAAACCGGTGATGCAATTGAACACGGTCGTCTTGCCGGCGCCGTTGGGGCCGATCAGCGCGGTGATCTCGCCGCGCCGCGCCTCGAAGGACAGGTCGCCCACCGCGACCAGTCCGCCGAACTTCATCGACAGGTGCTCGACCTTGAGAATGGGATCGGAAGCCACGATCGACATCAGCCGTGTCCCTCGCGCGTGAATGAACCGGACACGGATTTCCTCGCCTTCAGGAACGCGGTCGGCTCGCGGCTGCCGACGAAGCCGCGCGGCTTCCAGACCATCACGATGACCATCGCCATGCCGAACAGGAGCATGCGGTAGAGTTCGGGGGTGAAATCCTGCCCGAAGGCGAGCTTGAGGAACTGCATCTCGCGCAGGGCCTCCATGCCGCCGATCATCACGAGCGCGGCGACCGCGATGCCGACCAGCGAGCCCATGCCGCCGAGCACGACAATCGCCAGGATGATCGCGGATTGGAGGAAGACGAAGGATTCCGGGTTGATGAAGCCTTGCCGCGCCGCGAAGAAGGAGCCGGCGAAGCCGCCGAACATCGCGCCGATGGCGAACGCCGTCAGCTTGGTGTTCGTCGTGTTGATGCCAAGCGAGCGGCAGGCGATCTCGTCCTCGCGCAGCGCCTCCCAGGCGCGGCCGACGGGCATGCGCCTGAGCCGGACCGTGACGAAGGCGGTGATCAGCGCCAGGCACAGGATCAGATAGTAGAGGAAGATCTTGTAGTAGACGCCCGAGGTCGGCAGGTCGAACATCTTGCCGATGTAGAACGGCGACGAGACGTCGAAATTGAAGAAGCCGAAGAAGGTGATCTTCGGGATGCCGGAAATGCCCGCGGACCCGTTGGTCACCTCGCGCCAGTTGATCAGCACCAGGCGGATGATCTCGCCGAAGGCGAGCGTGACGATGGCGAGATAGTCGCCGCGCAGGCGCAGCACCGGGAAGCCGAGAAGCACGCCCCACAACGCCGCCATCGCGCCGGCGGCCGGCAGCAGGATCCAGAACGACAGGCCGAATTCCTTGCCGAGCAGCGCATAGGTATAGGCGCCGACCGCGTAGAAGGCGACGTAGCCGAGGTCGAGCAACCCGGCGAGCCCGATGACGATGTTCAGGCCCCAGGCGAGCATCACGTAGATCAGCACCTGGATGCCGAAATTGTCGACCCACTTCAGCGAGCCCTGCAGGCCGCTGGTCCACACCGCGAAGACCGGGAACAGGAACAGGAGGAGGATGCCGATCCAGGTGAAATTGCGGCGCAGGAAGCCGGGCTCGGCGGCGACGGCCGCCTTCTTGCCCGCCATGCGGCGGCGCTCGACCTCCGGCCATATGAAGGCCGAGAAGGCAAAGCGCCCGACCATCACGATGGCGACGACGATGGCGAGCAGGCTCCAGCGCTGCACGACGATCAGTTCGTTGCGGATGTTCTGGGTCGTTTCGAGCCCGACGATCAGCACGAACATGCCGAGCGCGATGAGGCCGGCATAGAAGGCCTCTCTCAGCGCGTCCGAGATGACGTTGGGCTGCGCGCCGGCCGCCCTGCTCGCGGCGGCGGTTACAGTCGTCTGCGATGTCGCCATGGCGCTAGACTTTCTCCACTTCCGGGCGGCCCATCAGGCCGGAGGGCAGGAAGATCAGCACGATCGCCAGGATCGAGAAGGCGGCGACGTCCTTGTAGTCGATCGAGAAATAGGCGGACCACAGGGACTCGATCGTGCCGATGAGCAGCCCGCCAAGCACCGCGCCCGGCAGCGAGCCGATGCCGCCGAGCACGGCCGCCGTGAACGCCTTCACGCCCGGCACGAAGCCGTCGGAGAAGGCGACGACGCCGTAATACATCAGGAACAGCGTGCCGGCGACGGCGGCGAGCGCGGCCCCCATGATGAAGGTGATCGAGATCGTCTTGTCCACGTCGACACCGAGCAGTGCCGCCATCTTGCGGTCCTGCTCGCAGGCGCGCTGCGCGCGGCCCAGCGGCGTCCTGTTGACGATGTACCAGAACACGGCGAGCAGCGTGACGGTGACCACCGCGATGACGATCTGCTTCAGCGAGATCGAGATGCCGCCGATGGTGTAGACCGAGGAGATCATCGGCGGGATCGGCTTGTTGCGCGGGCCCTGCGTGACCTGCACGAAGTTGGAGATGAAGATCGACATGCCGATCGCGGTGATCAGCGGCGCCAGCCGGAACGACCCGCGCAGCGGCCGGTAGGCGGCGCGCTCGATGGTCCAGTTCCACAGCGACGTGGTCAGCATGGCGACGATCATCATCACCAGGAGGAAGAACACCACGTGGATGGTTGTGAACATCGCGACCAGGATCAGGAAGACGATCATCGCGATAAACGCGCCGAGCATGAAGATGTCGCCATGGGCAAAGTTGATCATGCCGATAATGCCGTAGACCATCGTGTAGCCGATCGCGATCAGCCCGTAGATAGATCCCAGCGTCAGCCCGTTGATGAGCTGCTGGATAAAGTATTCCATCGTTTGTCGGCTCCCCTGGAATGTCGCCACCCCTGGCGCATTCCTTATGTGGTTCCCTTAAGTCGTAGCCGTACGATATCGGATTGCAATGTCAAAATGCGACATGCAGCCTGCCGGAGCGGCACTGCCTAAAATCGCGACATGGACGATCGACGACCTGGACCAAGCCGGACGCTAGCATTGGCCTACTGCGAAGTCTTCGACTTTCGGCGGAGACCGCGTCAGCCTTTCGTAGAATCCGTTACGGAAGCCCGGAAATCCGAGCTTTCCTGCGAGATCGCAGTGCTCTGCGGGGTCCTACTTCACCACGAAACCGTGCGCGTAGGGATCGCGGTCGTCGATGAAGATGGTGTTGTAGCCCGTGGTGCGGGCCCAGCCGCCAATCGATGGCACGATCGCCTTGCGGTTTGCGACAGTGGTTTCCTTTTCCACCCGGCCTTTGAACAACGAGCCGATGATGGACTCGTGCACGAAGCTCTCGCCCTCCTTGAGCAGGCCCTTGGCATGGCGCTGCGCCATGCGCGCCGAGGTGCCGGTGCCGCACGGGCTGCGATCGATCGCCTTGTCGCCGTAGAACACGGCATTGCGCGCATCGGCCCCGTCTACCGTCGGCGCGCCGGTCCACAGGATGTGCGACAGCCGGTTGATGCCGGGGTTTTCCGGATGCTCGAAGGTGTATTTGTCGTTCAGAGCCTTGCGCAGCACCGGGCTCCAGCCCACCAGCTCGCCGGCCGTATGGTCGGCGATGTCGCGGAAATTCTTCTGCGGTTCGACGATGGCGTAGAAATTGCCGCCATAGGCGACATCGACCACGATCTCGCCGAGGCCGGGCACCTCCGCCGACAGCCCCTCGGCATAAAGAAAAGACGGCACGTTGGTGATGCGCACCTCCTCGACATATTCGCCCTCCTGCCGGTATTCGGCGAGCACGAGGCCGGCCGGCGTGTCGAGGCGCAGCAGGCCCGGCGTCTTCGGCTTCACCAGCCCGTGCTCTATCGCCATCGTCACCGTGCCGATCGTCCCATGCCCGCACATCGGCAGGCAGCCGGAGGTCTCGATGAACAGGATCGCGATGTCGCAATCGGGACGGGTCGGCGGATAGAGGATCGAGCCCGACATCATGTCGTGCCCGCGCGGCTCGAACATCAGCCCGGTGCGGATCCAGTCGTATTCGGCGAGGAAATGCGCCCGCCGCTCCATCATGGTCGAGCCGTCGAGCAGCGGCCCTCCCCCGGCGACGAGACGCACCGGATTGCCGCAGGTATGGCCGTCGATGATGTGGAAGGAATGGCGGGACATCATGCGGCTCCTGTGGCGATGGCTAGGGGGGTGCCTAAGCGAACCATCGGTCGATCCTAGAACCTCTGCGGCGAAAACGGCGCCAGGTCTATCGCCGGTGCGTCCCCCGTCACAAGGTCGCGCATCAACCGCCCCGTGGCCGCCGCCTGCGTCAGGCCGAGATGGCCGTGGCCGAAGGCGTAGAAGACGTTTGGGGCCGAGCGCGACTTGCCCATGACCGGCAGCGAATCCGGCAGCGAGGGCCGATAGCCCATCCATTCGCGCCCGCCCTCTGTCTTGAGACCCGGCAGGAACGTCGCGGCCTTCGTGAGCATGGCTTTCGAGCGGGCATAATTGGGCGCACGCTGCAGGCCGGCGAACTCGACGGCCCCGCCGACACGCACGCCAGTCGACAACGGCGTGATGACGAAGCCATGACCGGCGAAGAACAGCTGGCGCTTCAGATCGAACGCCCCGACGGGCAGCGTCGTGTTGTAGCCACGCTCCGTCTCGAGCGGGATCGTGTCACCGAAACGCGACGCGAGCATGTGCGACCACGCGCCGGCGGCGATGATCAGGTGGCGGCCGGCAAGGACTCTGCCGTCTGTCAGCTTGATCCGCGCCGCGTCCCCCTCCGCGCCCACGGTGGCAACGACGCCGCGGACGAAGCGCGCGCCTTTGCTTTCCGCATAGGCCCAGATCGCCTTGCCCAGCAGCTTTGGATCGTCCACCGTTTTCCAGCCGGGCACGAAAGTACCCTTGACGAAGCGCGGGGAGAGGCCGGGCTGCAGCTCCGCCAGCGCCTTGCCCTCGACGTGGCGAAGCGCGATGCCATGCACCTCGCGCGCCGCCCAGCCTGGAAGCGATTCCTGGAACTCCCTTTCGCTTTCATACAGATCAAGCGAACCATCCTCGCGCAGCATCGCCCGTGTGCCGGACCGATCAAACAAACCCATCCACTCGGCCTCGGCGAGGCGCATCAGCGAGGCCTGCGCCGCGATCGCCGGCGTCGGGTCGGACTGCCCGGCGCGCCAGAAGCGCCACAGCCAGGGTGTCAAACGGGGCAGATAGGCGGGTGAAATGGAGAGCGGGCCAAGCGGGTCTGACAACCATCGCGGCAGCTTCTTCATCATGCCCTTGTGGGCCAGCGGCAAGATCTCGGCGAAGGCGAGCGCCGCGGCATTGCCCGAGCTCGTCTCCTCGCAGATGCCGGTGCGGTCGACGACCAGCACCCGCTTGCCGGCCTCGGCGAGGAACGCCGCCGCGCAGATGCCGACGATGCCCGCGCCGATCACGACGATGTCGGCGTCAGGGTCGGCGGGCTGGGCAGTGGGCATGGGCAGGGATCTATGAAGTAGTAAGGGGGCCGCGCGGCCCCCTTAGCATTGTTCGCCGATGCAAGGCGACGGGAAAATCAGCCGGCGGGCGCCCTTCAGCGCGCGCGGGAGGCTTCGAAGATGCTGTCGATCGCCGACGCCAGCACGGCGTTGAACTCGGCGTCGTTCTGCTTCGCCGAGAGGCCCTCGGTCAGGGCGCGCGAGAAGGACGCGATCACGCCGTCGTTTTCCATCAGCTTCTTGTTCGCCTCGTCGCGGGAATAGCCGCCCGACAGCGCCACCACGCGCATGACCTTCGGATGGTCGACCAGCGGCTTGTAGAGGTTCGCCTTCGTCGGCAGCGTCAGCTTGAGCATGACCTGCTGGCCGGCGGGAAGCTTGTCGAGATGCTTGAGGATCTCGGCGAGCAGGATCTCCTCGGCCTCCGCCTTGTCGGCAATCGAGATCGTCACCTCCGGCTCGATGATCGGCACCAGCCCATGCGACAGGACCTGCGCGCCAACCTCGAACTGCTGCGCGACGATCGCCGCGATGCCCTTCGGGTTGGCGGCGTCGACCACCGAACGTTCCTTGGTGCCGAAGATGCCCTTGGCGACAGCGCGCTTGAGCAGGGCGTCGAGTTCCGGCATCGGCTTCATCAGCTGGACGCCGTCAGCTGCCGGGGCGAGCCCCTTGTCGATCTTCAGGAACGGCACCACGCCGCGCTTCTCCCACAGATACTGCGCCGTCGGCGTGCCGTCGATGTCGCGGTCCATGGTCTGCTCGAACAGGATGGCGCCCATCACCTTGTCGCCGGTGAAGGCGGGCGACTTGATGATGCGCGCGCGCATCTGGTGGATGAGGTCGAACATCTCCGCTTCGTTCGACCAGGAACCTTCCTCGACGCCGTAGAGCCTGAGCGCCTTGGGCGTGGAGCCGCCCGACTGGTCGAGCGCCGCGATGAAACCGTCCTTGTTCGCGGCCTGCGCGGCCATTTTCTCGTTCATGCCATTCTCCCTGTGTCGACCGATTTCCGTGTGTTTGCGCGCGCTTAGCAGGTATTCATACAAGACGGAATGGTGCGCGGACGCCCTCAATCGATTGAAAGTGGCGGGCATCGCGAAGATGGTTGACGATCCCGCGTCTGGAGGCGGGACGGCCCGCGAAACCTCCCCGCCCAAGCGGAATTCCTTGGTCCAGGGCCAATTTCACGTTTCTGAATCAGCCCGCGGCGGGCAATGTTCTTTTGCCGCCTTCCGGATCGGCCGATAGAGACGACGGACCGAAAATCGATCTGGGAGGAATAGATGAAGGGTCTCAAGCTCTTTTTTGCGCTCGTGTCGCTGGCCCTGACGACGGGCCTCGCAAGGGCTGAGGACTGGCCGACGCGGCCGGTCACGTTCGTCGTGCCCTTCGCGGCCGGCGGCATCACCGACACCGTCGCGCGCCGCATGGCGACTGTCATGACCGAGAAGCTCGGCCAGCCCGTGGTAGTGGAGAACCGTCCGGGTGCGGGCGGCATCGTCGGCACCGAAAGCGTCGCCAACGCGAAGGCGGACGGCTACACGATCATCTATTCGTCGGGTGGACCGATGTCGATCCTGCCGCAGTTGCAGAAGGGCAAGCTGTCCTACGACCCGATCAAGGCCTTCATCCACATCCGCGGCGTCTCGTCGTCCAGCCAGATGATCGTGGCCAATCCGGCGACGCCCTACAACAACATCACCGAGCTGGTCGAATACGCCAAGGCCAATCCCGGCAAGGTGACCTTCGGCTCGCCCGGCATCGGCACCGCCCAGCACCTCGTCGGCGAACTGCTGAAGTCGGCCGCCGGCATCGACATGCTGCACATCCCGTACAAGGCCGGCTCGGCGCAGATGACCGACCTGATGGCGGGCGTGATCGACCTGTCCTTCGACTACGTCTCGGTGGTGAAGCCCTATGTCGACTCGGGCAAGATGAAGGTCATCGGCACGACCGCGCCCGAGCGCAACGTCGCCTATCCCGACGCGCAGACGGTGGTCGAGGCTGGCTTCCCCGGCGGCGTCAACGTCGCGTCGAGCTGGGTGTCCGCACCGGCCGGCATCGACCAGGCGATCGTCGACAAGCTGTCCGCCGTCGTCGAGGAGACGATGAAGGACCCCGGCATCGTCGAGTTCTTCAAGACGACCGGCCTGACGATCATCGGTGAAAAGGGTCCGGACGTGATGACCCAGTTCGTCATCGACGAGAACACCAAATACGGCAAGGTGATCGAGGAAGCCAAGATCGTCGCCCAGTAGCCGCGACCGGAGGTCGGGCACGAGATTGGTCGGCATTCCTGGCAGGGATGCCGACCTTCGCTTTTGAGAGCGGAGGAAACAGCATGCACATCCGCAACCGGCGCGCCTTCGTCTCCGGCGCGCTCTTCCTGATCGTCGCAATCGCCTACCTTTCCATAGGCTGGGACTACGACCCCGGCTCCGCGGCGCGCATGGGACCGGGCTACTTCCCGCGCATGCTGGGCAGCCTGCTCGTCCTTCTCGGCCTCGCCATCATGATCGGCGCCATCCGACCGGGCGCAACGGAGGAGGGCCTGGACGGCTGGGACCTGAAGTCGCTCGCCTGGATCACCGGCTCGATTCTGCTTTTCGCCTTCCTGCTCAATGCGGCCGGACTGGTCGTGGCGCTTGTCGGCCTGCTGTTCGTGGCGAGCCTCGCCAGCCGTGAATTCACCTGGCGCGGCGCGATCGTCACCGTGATCGCGCTGACCGCGCTCGCGGTTCTCGCTTTCTATTACGGGCTCGGACTCCAGTTCGACCTTCTCCCCTCGTTCGTCTAGGGCATTTCCAATGCCCTATCCCTTTGTTTTTACGCAATTCCGGACGCAAAACCGCAGCGCACTTTTGCTGGAATTGCTTTAGGAGGCCGCCGTGGAGCTTCTGTCCAATCTCGCGCTTGGCTTCTCCCATGCGCTGACGCTGACCAATCTCTCCTACGCCTTCATCGGCTGCCTGCTCGGCACGCTGATCGGCGTGCTGCCGGGCCTCGGGCCGCTGGCGACGATCTCGATGCTCCTGCCGCTCACCTATGTCCTGCCGCCGGATTCGGCGCTGATCATGCTGGCGGGCATCTACTACGGCGCACAATACGGCGGCTCGACCACCGCGATCGTCGTCAACCTGCCGGGTGAATCCTCCTCGGTCGTCACCGCGATCGACGGCCACCAGCTCGCCCGCCAGGGTCGCGCCGGCGTGGCGCTGTCGACGGCGGCCATCGGCTCGTTCTTCGCCGGCTGCGTCGCGACGCTGGCCATCGCCATGTTCGCCCCGATGCTGGCCGAAGTCGCCTTCGAGTTCGGTCCGAAGGAGTATTTCGCGCTGATGGTGCTGGGCCTGCTGCTCGCCACGGTGCTCTCAGACGGGCCGCTGCTGGAGAGCATCGCGATGGTCGTGCTGGGCGCCATGATCAGCCTGATCGGCACCGACGTGAACACCGGCGAGCAGCGCTTCACCTTCGGCATCTCGCAGCTCTTCGACGGCATCGACTTCGTGCCGCTGGCGATGGGCATCTTCGGCTTCGCCGAGATCGTGCGGAACCTGCACCCCAACGCCGAGGCGCGCTCGTTGCTCGCCTCGAAGATCACCAGCCTGTTCCCGACCCGCGAGGACTTCCGCAAGATGGCAGCACCCATCCTGCGTGGTTCGGCGCTGGGCACGATGCTGGGCGTGCTGCCCGGCGGCGGCGCGGCACTGGCCTCCTTCGCCTCTTACTCGCTGGAGAAGAAGGTGTCGCGCGAGCCTGAGACCTTCGGCAAGGGCGCGATCGCCGGCGTCGCCGGGCCGGAATCGGCCAACAATGCCGCGGCCCAGACCTCGTTCATCCCGCTGCTCACGCTCGGCCTGCCGTCGAACGCCGTAATGGCGCTGATCATCGCCGCGATGATGATCCACGACATCCAGCCCGGCCCGCGCGTCATGACGGCCGATCCCGGCCTGTTCTGGGGCCTCATCGCCTCGATGTGGGTCGGCAACCTGATGCTCGTCCTGCTCAACCTGCCGCTGGTCGGGCTGTGGGTGAAGCTTTTGACGATCCCGTATCGCTTCCTCTACCCGGCGATCCTGATGTTCTGCTGCATTGGCATCTTTTCGCTGAAGAACGACACGTTCGAGATCTACCAGGCCGCGCTGTTCTGCATCATCGGCTACGCCATCCTGCAGCTGAAGCTGCCGCCGGCGCCGCTGCTGATGGGCCTGGTGCTCGGGCCGCAGGTGGAGGAGAACTTCCGCCGAGCCATGCTTCTGGCGCGCGGCGACGCGACGGTGTTCTTCACCTCGCCGCTGTCGGCGAGCCTGCTCGGCATCGCCGTGGTGATGCTGGTGTTCATGGCGCTTCCCGCCATCCGCGCGCGGCGCAAGGAAGCGCTGCGGGAGTAGCCTACTTCTTCAGCGCCTCGACGCCCGGCAGCGCCTTGCCTTCCATCCATTCGAGGAAGGCGCCGCCGGCGGTGGAGATGTAGGTGAAGTCGTCGGCCACGCCGGCATGGTTGAGCGCGGCCACCGTGTCGCCGCCGCCCGCGACGGAGACCAGCTTGCCGGCCTTCGTGCGCGCGGCCGCGTGTTTCGCCGCGGCCACCGTCGCGGTGTCGAAGGGCTCGATCTCGAAGGCGCCGAGCGGGCCGTTCCAGACCAGCGTCGCGGCGCGGTCGATCCAGTCGGTCACCGCCTTCACGGTCTTCGGGCCCACGTCGAGGATCATCGCATCTGACGGCACGGCGGTGACATCGACCGTCTCGTTGGCCGCGCCCGCCTTGAACTCGCGCGCGACCACGCCGTCGGTCGGCAGCACGATGGCGCAGCCCGTGGCGGCCGCCTCGATCATGATCTGCTTGGCGGTGGCCGCGAGGTCGTGCTCGCACAGCGACTTGCCGACATCCTCGCCGCGCGCGGCGAGGAAGGTGTTGGCCATGCCGCCGCCGATGACGAGGGCATCGACCTTGGTGACGAGGTTCATCAGCAGGTCGATCTTGGTCGACACCTTGGCGCCGCCGACGATGGCGACGACCGGACGCACCGGATTGCCGAGCCCCTTCTCCAGCGCCGAAAGCTCCTCCTCCATCGTGCGGCCGGCGAAGGCCGGCAGGATCTTGGCGATGCCTTCGGTCGAGGCATGCGCGCGGTGCGCGGCCGAGAAGGCGTCGTTGACGTAGAGGTCGCCGTTTTCCGCCAGCTTCGCGGCGAAGTCCGGATCGTTCTTCTCCTCGCCCTTGTGGAAGCGGGTGTTCTCAAGCAGCAGGATGCCGCCGTCGGGCAGGGCCGCGATGGCGCTGGCCGCGGACGGCCCGATGCAGTCGTCTGCGAAGGCGACGGCCCGGCCCAGCACCGAGGCGGTTGCGGTCGCGATCGGCGCGAGCGACTGCGCCGGATCGGGCGCACCCTTCGGACGGCCGAAATGCGCCAGCAGCACCACCTTGGCGCCCTTGTCGGAGAGTTCGAGGATGGTCGGCGTGACGCGCTCGATACGGGTAGCGTCGCTCACCGCACCGTCCTGCACCGGCACATTGAGATCGACCCGCACCAGCACGCGCTTGCCCTTCACCGCGCCGATGTCGTCGAGAGTCCTGAAATCGGCCATGCCGTCCTCCATTGCCCGCCGGTCTCCACGCCGGCCAAATCGCGCCGGACCATACAGACGGCGAAGCCAAGCGCAAGAGACTGGCGACGGTTGGGGTTCGCTGTATCGATTTACCCCCACCCCTGCCCCTCCCCGCAAGGGGGAGGGGAACCTGCGGCGACACCAGCCGCCTCAGGAATCGACGAGTTCCATTGGCTATGTACGGCTCAACAGAAACTCCGCCACATCGTCCGAGAACCGCCTGCGCTTGCCGTCGATCACCACGTCGCCGGATCCTTCCGGGTCCGGCTCGCCGCGGGGCATGCCATGCGCGACGAGCGCCTCGGCGCAGCCGAGCCAGTCGCCGTCCGGCTCGGGCTCGTTGTTCGAGGCCCAGGAGAGCGTGCCGCAGACATTGTCGCCGAAGCCATGCTGCGAGCGCCAGTCCGCGCCCTGCTCCAACAGGAAACGAGCGAGCCCTGCGTCGCCGCGGAAGACGGCGAGATTGAGCGCCGACGCTCCC
The DNA here is from genome assembly GCF_900177325.1 of Mesorhizobium australicum. Classification (NCBI taxonomy): domain Bacteria; kingdom Pseudomonadati; phylum Pseudomonadota; class Alphaproteobacteria; order Hyphomicrobiales; family Phyllobacteriaceae; genus Mesorhizobium; species Mesorhizobium australicum. Next base: position 5,164,450 of record NZ_FXBL01000004.1, read on the forward strand.
CAGTCGCCGCCCTTGACCTCGATCGGCCAGCCGACCCGGACCATGGCGCGGACTGCCGCGTCGCGGCCGTTCGCGGCGAGCTCGGGCAACATCTTCAGACGCGCCTCCGGCAGGGAAGCTGGCAGGTCTGGTCGCCCCGCCTGTATCCGCCGCGCCTCGTCCTCGTCGCCCGCCGCGCAGGCTGCGACGAAGCTCTCCTCCTCCGACAAGGGTTCCGCGCCGGTTTCTCGCCTCAACAGGTCTGCGACATCCGTCAGCCCGTAGCGCAACGCGAGGCCGTAGGCGCTGGTGTCGTCGCGCGAGCGAACGCGGGGATCGGCACCTGCCGCCAGCAAGGCTTCAACATGCGCGACCGAACGCCCGCGCCGGATCGCAAACAGCAACGGCAGGCTCCAGTCGATCGGCGGCTGTTCCCGCTTCCCGAAGTCGATCAGCACACGCAGGGATTCGAGATTGTCGAGATCGAACACCCGGTAGTTTGCATTGGTGCCCTCGATCCGCGCCCCGGCCGCCAGCAGAAGCCGCGTAACGTCGGGGCTTTCCAGCGAATGGTAGAGCGACTCGTTGTCGTTCGGATCCGCCCCCGCATCGAGCAGCAGCCGCGTCATCTGCGGATCGCGGTTCTGGCCGGCGGCGCCGTAGAGCGCGGAGAGGCGATGTTCCGTGGACGGTTCCGCCAGCGACGCGGGCGGCCAGCGGCTCCAGACCGACTGGTCGGGGTCTGCCCCGGCATCGAGCAGCAGCTTCGCGGCGGCATGCAGCCGGTCGCGGTACGCCGGCAGCCGCACGAGGCCGGAATGCGTGACCGCGACCAGCGGCGGCAGGTTCAGCTGTCCGCCGGGTCGGTTCACCCAGCCCGGATCCCGGTTCACTGCCGCGGCGATGGCCACCGTGTCGCCGATCGCGCAGGCGAGCCAGGGATCGCCCGCCGTCAGCTCCGGCTGATCCTCCAGCAGGCGGGCAGCGGCGGCGGGACTGGCGCGGCTCGTACCGCCGGCAATGTCGCCCGGATAGACGAGCCGCAGCCAGTTGAGCACCAGCGTGGCGCGGTCGGTGGAGAAGGCGCGCCGGGCGGCGACATACGTGCCGAGCTCCGTCCACGAAGCGAAGCCATATTCGCGCGCGATGCAGGATTGCGCATCGTGCAGGCGCAGGCCAAGGGCCGCGATGGCCGCGTCGTCCCTGCCGGCGGCGAGCGGCAGGGCATCACGGAAGCGTGCAAGCGCGTCGGGATCGTTGCGCCGGTAGCCGGACAGCAGATCCTTGGCCTGCTTCTTCAACTGGTCGAGATTGGGATGGTCGGGAAGACGTTTCATGGAACCTCCGTGCGTGAAACGCCGACGGTCCGCAAATCCGGCTGCACAAAGGTCTGGAAAGACGTCTCAGCGATGCAAGTGGGTTCAACCCTTCCCGCGGACCCGGGCGCGGCTTGCACCGCAACATCGATCATAGGGCGGCATCGGCGCCACGGTCAATGGCGAGACAGGCCGATCAGGACGCGGGAGGAGATGGCTCACCGGACGACGCCTTCACGCCCCGGCGCCGCAGGAACGCGGCAATCCGGTCCTTGATCTCACCAGCCGTAAGCAGCAGGGGCATCGAGGGCGCCAGCTCCTGCGGTTCCAGCGACAGGCCGACCGAATCGATCACACCCTTGTCGTCGGTGTCGCGCACGATCAGCTCGATCGGGCCGAGCAGGACCCGGTCGGCATATTCGGCATGGCCGCCAAGCCGCGCCAGCATCAGCTGCGCAATGGTGAGGTCGGCCTCTCCCTCACGCAGCTCCGCGCCATAGGCGGCGCTGATCTCGCTCGCCAGATGGTCGGGTTCGACGGTGAAGGCGCCGAAGAACTCCTCGTCGTCGGCTGCGAGCGACACCTTGGTGGCGAACAGCCGATCGAGCAGGCGCGGATACCGGTCGGAGACGAAGATGTAGACGAGGTCGTCGGCCAGCAGGCGTCCGGCGTCCTGCGGCTTGAGCGAACGGCCTTCGCGGATGACCAGCGAAGGCCGCGCCCAGCGCGGGATGCGTCCTCCGCGCGCGACCGGGCTGCCGGCTGCCACGCGATAGGCGAGCAGTTCATGGTGCGCCGAACCCGGCAGTTCCAGCTCGACCTTGTCGAGCGGGCCGCTGCGCGGCGGGATGATCAGTCCGAGCCGTCGCGCGACGGGACCGATCGTCCAGCCCTGAACCAGGAGCGAGACGAGCACGACGATGAAGGCGATGTTGAACAGCTCCCTGCCGTTCTCCAGCCCGCCGATGATCGGCGCGAGCGCCAGAAGGATGGAGACAGCGCCGCGCAAGCCGACCCAGGAGATGAACGCCGTCTCGGCCCGCGCGAAGCGGAAGGGCAACAGGCAGAGCGACACCGCGACGGGCCGCGCGATGAAAATGAGGAACAGCGACAGCGCGATCGCAACCGGCAGGATCGAGATGAACTGCGACGGGGTGGCGAAGAGACCGAGCACCAGGAACATGATGATCTGGGCAAGCCAGGAGATGCCGTCCTGGAAACGCTTGAGCGTCGCGGTGGAACGCATGCCCGAGTTTCCGGCGACGAGACCTGCCGTGTAGACCGCGACGAAGCCCGAGCCATGCACCGCGCCGGTGATGCCGAACAAAACCAGCGCAACCGTGATGACGAAGATCGGCAGCAGGCCGGGATCCAGCTTCAGCCGGTTTACGAACATCACGATGAGGCGGCCGCCAATCAGCCCGGCGAACACACCGACGCCCATCTCCCGCAGGAAGCCGAGCACGACTCCTATGGCGAGTTCGCCCGGCTGGACGGCCGCGCCTGCTGCGATCAGCTCGACGAACGCTATGGTCAGGAAGATTGCAATCGGATCGTTGGAACCGGACTCGATTTCCAGCGTGTTGCGCACGCGTTCGCGAATGTGGAGATTGCCGGCGCGCAGCAGGAAGAACACCGCCGCCGCGTCGGTGGAGGCCACGATTGAGCCGAGCAGGAAAGATTCCAGCCAGTTCAGGTCGGTGATGGCGAAGGCGAAGACGCCGAAAAGTCCGGCCGTCAGGATCACGCCGAGCGTGGCCAGCGAAAGTGCCGGCGGCGCGGCCAGCCTCAGCGACGACAGCGCCGTGCCGAAGCCGGAATCGAACAGGATCACCGCCAGCGCGATCGAGCCGATGAAATAGGAGGCTGCGGCGTTGTCGAACGGGATGCCGAGCCCATCCTGACCCGCAAGCAGGCCGATGCCGAGAAAGAGCAGCAGGAGGGGAGCGCCGAAGCGGAAGGCGATCAGGCTCGAGAACGCCGCGGCGAGCACCATCGCGGTGCCGATGAGCGTGACGAGATAGACCCCTTCGAACATCCCCGATCCCTTTCCCTCTCCTCCTCATGGGATAGTGCGGCGAAGAGAAGGCGCTGCGGAAACAAATGCATGACAGGGTTGATATTTTCTCCTGAACCGGCGTCCGAAACGAAAAATGCCCGGCCGAAGCCGGGCATCTGGAAATGAAACGGGACTGCGCGTCAGCCGATGAGCTTGCCAAGCGCGACGGCGGTGTCGCCCATGCGGTTCGAGAAGCCCCATTCGTTGTCGTACCAGGACAGGACGGAGACGAAGTTGCCATCCATGACCTTGGTTTGGTCGAGCGCGACCGTCGAGGAATGCGGGTCGTGGTTGAAGTCGATCGAGACATTCGGGTGCCGTGTCACCCCGAGGATGCCCTTGAGCCTGCCTTCGGACGCAGCGATCAGCGCGTTGTTGACCTCCTCGACCGTGGTGGCCTTCTTGGCGACGAACTTGAGGTCGACCAGCGACACGTTCGGGGTCGGCACGCGCACCGAGATGCCGTCCAGCTTGCCCTTGAGCTCCGGCAGCACCAGGCCGACGGCCTTGGCAGCGCCCGTCGAGGTCGGGATCTGCGACAGCGCGGCGGCGCGGCCGCGGTAGAGGTCCTTGTGCATCGTGTCGAGCGTCGGCTGGTCGCCGGTGTAGGAATGGATGGTGGTCATCATTCCCTTCTCGATGCCGATCGCGTCGTTCAGCACCTGGGCCACCGGCGCCAGGCAGTTGGTGGTGCAGGACGCGTTGGAGATGACCATGTGGTCCTTCGACAGCTTGTCATGATTGACGCCGTAGACGACGGTCAGGTCGGCGCCGTCGGACGGGGCCGAGACGATGACGCGCTTGGCGCCGGCGGTCAGGTGCGCCGCGGCCTTGTCGCGGGCGGTGAAGATGCCGGTGCATTCGAGCGCGATGTCGATGCCGAGTTCTTTCCAGGGAAGCTGCGACGGATCCTTGATCGCAGTAACCTTGAACGAGTCGGTGCCGATCGAGATGACGTCGCCCTTGACGGTCACCTCGCCCGGGAAGCGGCCGTGGACGCTGTCGAAGCGGAGCAGGTGCGCATTGGTCTCGACCGGGCCGAGGTCGTTGACGGCCACCACGTCGATGTCCTTGCGGCCGGATTCATAGATGGCGCGGACGATGTTGCGGCCGATGCGGCCAAATCCGTTGACTGCTACCCTGACGGTCATGTTCGATCTCCGAAAGTGCGGGAGGAAAGGCGGGCGCGGACGCCCGCCGGATTACTTGGTGGGATGGAGCAGCTTCTCGGCGGCGGCGGCGGCGGCGTCCGCCGTGATGCCGAAATGCTCGTAGAGCTTCTCGTAGGGGCCGCTCGCGCCGAAGCCGTGCATGCCGATGAAGACGCCGTCGCGGCCGATGAAACGGTCCCAGCCCTGGCGGATGCCTGCCTCGATGGCGATGTTCACCTTCGAATTGCCGATGATCGCGGCCTGGTAGTCCTTGCTCTGCTGCTCGAACAGCTCGAAGCAGGGCACCGAGACGACGCGGGTCGGGTGGCCGTGCGCCTGCAGCTTGTCGCGGGCGGCGAGCGCGATCTCGACCTCGGAGCCGGTAGCGAAGATCGTCACCACCGCGTCGTCGGACGCCTGGGCCAGCTCATAGGCGCCGCGGGCCGACAGGTTCTCCTCGGAATATTCCTTGCGCACCGCCGGCAGGTTCTGGCGGGTGAGCGCGATGGTGGAGGGCGCGGTGCGCGAGTTGAGCGCGATCTCCCAGCACTCCGCCGTCTCCATCGCATCCGCCGGGCGGAAGACGAGATGGTTCGGGATGGCGCGCAGCGCAGCCACCTGCTCGACCGGCTGGTGTGTCGGGCCATCCTCGCCGAGGCCGATCGAATCGTGCGTCATCACGAAGACGACCCGCTGATGCATCAGCGAGGCCAGCCGCATCGCCGGCCGGGCATAGTCGGAAAAGACCAGGAACGTGCCGGAATAGGGGATCAGGCCGCCATGCAGCGCCATGCCGTTCATGGCCGCGGCCATGCCGTGCTCGCGGATGCCGTAATAGACGTAGCGGCCGGAATAGTCGGTCGGGGTGACCGGCTTGGTCTGGCTGGTCTTGGTGTTGTTGGAGCCGGTCAGGTCGGCCGAGCCGCCGATCGTCTCCGGCACCGCCCCATTGAGGATCTCGAGCGCCATCTCGGAAGACTTGCGCGTCGCAACCTTCGGCTTGTCGGCGGCGAGCTTCTGCTTGTAGGCGGCCATCGCCGGCTCGAAGCCGCCCGGCAGGTCGCCGCGCATGCGGCGCTCGAATTCGGCGCGCTTGTCGGCTTCGCTCGCGGCGAGACGGGTCTCCCATTCCTTGCGCTTCTTGACCGAGCGCAGGCCGGCCAGACGCCAGGCGTCGAGGATGTCGGACGGCACCTCGAAGGGGGCGGCCGTCCAGCCGAGCGCCTTCCGGGTGGCCTCGATCTCTTCCTTGCCGAGCGGCGAGCCGTGCACCTTGTTGGTGCCGGCCTTGTTCGGCGCGCCGAAGCCGATCGTCGTCTTGCAGGCGATCAGGCTGGGGCGAGGATCGTTCCGCGCGGCCTCGATCGCCTGGGCAATCGCCTCCGGATCATGTCCGTCGCAGGCGATGGTGTGCCAGCCCGACGCCTCGAACCGTTCCAGCTGGTCGGTCGAATCCGACAGCGACACCGGCCCGTCGATCGAGATGTTGTTGTTGTCCCAGAACACGACCAGCTTGCCGAGCTTGAGATGCCCCGCGAGCGCGATCGCCTCCTGGCTGATGCCTTCCATCAGGCAGCCGTCGCCGGCGAGCACATAGGTCCAGTGGTCGACGAGGTCGTCGCCGAAGGAGGCGTTGAGGATGCGCTCCGCGAGCGCGAAGCCGACCGAGTTGGCGAGACCCTGGCCAAGCGGGCCGGTCGTCGTCTCGATGCCGGCGGCGTGGCCGTATTCGGGGTGGCCGGCGGTCTTCGAGCCGAGCTGGCGGAAGTTCTTGATCTCGTCGATCGTGATGTCCTCGTAGCCCGTCAGGTAGAGGAGCGAGTAGAGCAGCATCGAGCCATGGCCGGCCGAGAGGATGAAGCGGTCGCGGTCGGGCCAGTGCGGATTGGCCGGGTCGAAGGTCAGATATTTGGTGAACAGCACCGTGGCGATGTCGGCCGCGCCCATCGGCAGGCCGGGATGGCCGGAATTGGCCTTTTCGACCGCATCCATCGACAGGAAGCGGATCGCGTTCGCCATCCGGTCGTGCTTTTCACGTGACGTCATCTTGTACCTCGAGACCTTGAAGGCCAGGAGCGGACGCGCATCAGCCGCATCCCCCCGGAAAATGCGAGGGACACATAGCAGGTGCCCGACACCTGTCAACGCGCGGAGCGCTCGGATAGCAGGGGAAAGCCGGCGCGCTTTGTTGACGCCCGCTTCGCCCGACGCCTAAGCTTGACAGGATAATTCGTTCGAATAATGCGCGATTCGCGCGTCGGGACGGCTGGAACGCTCAACAATGACCGGCGATGTCACCCTGAAGGAAGTCATCAACCGGCTCGGCAAGGCGATCGCCACGCTGGAGGATGCGGTGGCTGCGCGTCTGGAACGCGACCAGGATTACGCCGAAGCCGAGGCCGAGGTGCAGCGCATGAACGCCGACCGCGCCCGCCTCGCGCAGGAGCTCGACGCCTCGGAGGCCCGCGCCGAGCGGCTGGAGGGCGCCAACAAGGAAGTCTCGCGCCGCCTCGTGACGGCGATGGAGACGATCCGCGCCGTTCTGGACAGGTAACGGGAGGCCCGCATGGCACAAGTCACCGTAACCATCGACGGCAAGCAGTATCGGATGGCCTGCGACGAGGGCCAGGAAGAGCACCTGATCGACCTCGCGAACAGGTTCGACCGCTATGTCGGCCACCTCAAGGGCTCGTTCGGCGAGATCGGCGACCACCGGCTGACCGTCATGGCCGGCATCATGGTCATGGACGAGTTCTCGGAGCTGCAGCGCCGCGTGAAGGGCCTGGAAAGCGAGATCGAAACGCTGCGCAAGACCCGCGACGACGCCCTGATCAAAGCCGACAAGAACGACGCCGCCCTTACCGGCGCGCTGGCGGGCCTGGCCGAGCGGATGGAAGTGCTGGCGGAGCGGATCAAGGGGTGAGGCACCTCTCCTTCTCCCCTTGTGGGAGAAGGTGCCCCGGAGGGGCGGATGAGGGGTGCTGGACGGAGTGTGAGGGTGGAAGATTGGTGCTGGTAGCGCTAGCTTCTGAAGCTTTCCATTTCTTCCAACACCCCTCATCCGTCTCGGCCTTCGGCCGATCCACCTTCTCCCACAAGGGGAGAAGGACAGGTGTCCCTCACCGCTTCACCACATCGTCCCAGTCCGGCGCGTGGCGGGTGATCTCGTCGGCGACGAACCAGCAGGTCGGCGTGATCTTCCAGCCGTTGGCGCGGGCGTCGGCGATCAGGCGTTCGACCATCGCCTCGGCGATGCCGTCGCCGCGATAGGGCACCGGCACGAAGGTGTGGTCGGCGATGATGTGGCCGTCCGACACCTTGACGAAGGTCAGCCGCGAATCCTCCCCGTTGGGCATCGGGACGAAGTAGCGGCCGCCCTTCGGCGTGGTCTCGAATCGGATGGAAGCGTCGTGGTCCATGCTGGAGGCTCCGTTCATCTCACCCGGGTCAATGCGCGAGCGGGGTCAATGTTTCAGCACGTCGGCCCATTCCGGATGCCGGCGGAACTGCGCGGCGGCGAAGGGGCAGAGCGGGATGACCGTCTTGCCCGCCTTGCGGATGTCCTCCACCGCGCGGGTGACGAGCTTGAGCCCCGCCCCCTGCCCGCGGAAGGCATCCGGCACCTCGGTGTGGTCGATGATGACCTGGTGCTCGCCGACCTTGGTGAAGGTCATCTCGGCCTCCTCGCCGGTGGCGAGACGGATGAAGTAGCGGCCCTTGGAGCCGGTCTCCTCGAGCTGGATTTCGGGAAGTTCGGACATGATCAGGCTCCGACAGGCTGGAGGAAACGGCGCGCGGCCTCGACTTCGTTCGGGCGCACCTCATGCGCGCCGTCGTGCCAGTCGAGGATGACATCCGCACCCGCGTCGCGCAACCAGGCCTCCAGCCGGCTGGTGTAGACCGGCGGGCAGATCGGGTCGCGGCGGCCGGCGGTGATGAGGATCCGCCTGCCCTTGAGGTCGCCGTCGATGCGCGGCTCGAAGGGGATCAGCGGATGCATCAGCACCACGGCGTCGAACAGGCCTGGCGCGGCGAAAAGCGTCGAGGCGAGGATGTTCGCCCCGTTGGAATAGCCGAGACCGTAGACGGCCGACGGCTTGGCCGCCGCGACATGTGCCTCCGCATAGGCCTTCATCTTCGCCGTCGCCCGTGCGAGATCGTCCATGTCGTAGACACCCTCGCCCGTGCGGCGGAAGAAGCGCGCCGCGCCATGTTCCGAGACGTCGCCGCGCGGCGACACGATGGTCGCATCGGCCAGCAGATCCCGCCCGAAGGCGGGGAACTGGTTTTCATCGCCGCCGGTGCCGTGGAAGGTGAAGAGGAGCGGTCCGCCCGGCTTCCCGGGCAGGACCTTCTCGATATAGCTCTGGGTCATGGTCAGTCCTCGATCGGCTGCAGGTGGCCTTCGAGCATCGTCCGCAGGTGCTCGTGCTGCCTCGGCAGCTTGAGCGCCTCGCCGAGGTGCTTCGTGTCCTCGTCTCGGTCGAAACCCGGCTCGTTGGTGGCGACCTCGAACAGCACGCCGCCCGGCGTACGGAAGTAGATCGCCCAGAAATAGTCGCGGTCGATCACCGGGGTCACCTGATATCCCGTATCCATCAGCGCCTTGCGCACCTCGAGCTGCTTGGCCCTGTTCTCTACCGCGAACGCGATGTGATGCACCGAGCCGGCGCCCTGCCGCGCAAACGGCGTGACCGGCAGCGCCTCGATGTCGATGACGTCCGCGCCCATGCCGTCCGGCACGGCGAAGCGGGTCACGTTCTTCGACTGGTCGACCTGGCTGTAGCCCATGAACTTCAGAAGCTCGCTCGTCGCCCCGCCGTCGCGCAGCCGCATCGAGGCCGAGTGGAAGCCGCGAATGGCATAGTCGTCCGGCACGCCGCCCTTGGTCCACGGCGCGCGCGTGTCGCCGGTGTGCTCGACCAGCGCGAAGCCGTCATTGTCGGGGCCCTTGAAGAGGAGCCGCTTCTCGCCGAACGACTCGCCAGGCTCCAGGCCGGCCACGTTCTCCTTCGCCAGATGCTCCTGCCACCAGCCGAGCGACCCCTCGGGCACGGAGAAGACGGTCGTACCGACCTCGCCGACGCCAGGCTGGCCCTTGGCGATGTGCGGGAACGGGAAATAGGTCATCACCGAGCCCGGCGTACCGACCTCGTCGCCATAGTAGAGATGATAGACGTCCGGCGCGTCGAAATTCACGGTCTTCTTGACCCGGCGCAGGCCGAGCGTCTTGGTGAAGAAGTGGTTGTTCTCGCTGGCGTCGGCCGCCATCGAGGTGACGTGGTGCAGTCCCTTGATCTGATCGAGCATCGTCTTGCTCCCTTGTGTTCGGCGGCCCGCGCCGCCCGTCGCGTCCATATGTCGGTCGCGAGGGACGGAAGGAAAGCCGCCGGTCGCAGCAAGGACTGTGCTGTGTTTGTGAACGATCGGATGAAATCGTTCACCGATCCGCCAGCGAACTGCGCAAGCGCTCGGCCGCCTCGGCCATCTCCTCGCCGGATGGTCGCGGCGGATGCCTGTAGGTCACGACCTCCTCGGCGATGTAGCGCCGCGAGGTCAGGTCGTCGAACCGCACCAGCGGCACGACATGCGCGTGGGCATGCGAGATATCGGTGCCGGTAAACATGAAGCCCACCCTCTGTACCTGCCAGATCTGCTTCTGAGCCCGCGCAATGCGCTGGCCGAGCATGATGATCCGCCCGGCAGTCTCCGGCGGCAGGTCGTCGAAATAGGGATGATGCGCGCGCGGCACGATCTGCACGTGACCGGTCCGGATGGGATTGATGTCGAGGAAGGCGACAAGATCGTCCTCTTCCGCGACGATGGCGGCGGGAATGTCGCCCGAGGCGATGCGGCAGAAGATGCAATCGGACCTGCTCATGTCGTATTCCGGCATCGATACCGCTATTGGGCGCAGTCCGGCTCGCCAGGAACCGCCTTGAACTTGCGCGGCCCGACAAGGCCCGGCTGGGTGGGCAGGTCCTCGATGCGCACGTCGAGCACGCAGGTTTCGGTCTGCACGCGGTAGAGGTCGACGTCGAGCCGCTGGACGCTCTCGATCGGACGCATTCCCAGCACCCCGGCCGCCGCGTCGACCACGGCCGTCAGTTCCTTTGCCCGCTGGAACTGCGGCGGCAGCGCGGCGTGCGCCACCGATGCCGAGGCGACCGATGCGATCCCCAGGAAAAGTGTCCGCCGTCCGATGCCCATGTTCTTTCCCCCGTTGGATGAGGCTGCTAGCAGATCACGGCAAGGCCCGGTTGGGAAGGAGCACGACGTGGAGAGGCAGACGAAGCAGGCAGCGCGGCCGAACGTGCTCTTCATCACCTGCGACCAGTGGCGCGGCGACAGCCTGTCGGCCGTCGGCCATCCGGTGGTACGCACGCCCAATGTCGACCGTCTGGCGAAGGAGGGCGTTCTGTTCTCGCGCCATTATGCGGGTGCGGCACCCTGTTCGCCTGCCCGGGCCTGCATCTATACCGGCCTCTACCAGATGAACAATCGCGTCTGCCGCAACGGGACGCCGCTGGACGCCCGGCATGATAATGTCGCGCTCGCCGCCCGCCGCGCCGGCTACACGCCGACCCTGTTCGGCTACACCGACACCTCGCCCGATCCGCGCAGGCTCGATCCGTCTGACCCCGCACTGAGGACCTATGAGGGCATTCTGCCCGGCTTCGTGCCGCGCGTGCTGTTGCCCGAGCACCAGAAGCCGTGGCTGTCCTGGCTCGCCGCGCGCGGCGTGAAGACCGACGCCGGCTTCCCGGAGATCCACAAGCCGGCGAAGCGTTCGCCCGAAGTGTCCCCCGCCCCGCCGGTCTATTCCAAGGACGAGACCCCCGCCGCCTTCATCGTCGGCGAGTTCGTCCGCTGGCTGGGCGAGCAGGCCGAGCCCTGGTTCGCCCATCTCTCCTTCATCAGCCCGCACCCGCCCTTCATCGTGCCGGAACCGTTCAACACGATGTACGATCCAGCCGACGGGCCGGCGCTGCGGCGGGCTGCCGACCTCGATGCGGAGGCCGCCATCCATCCCTTCGCCGCCTGGGCGATGGAGCGGCTGAAGAAGACCAAGTTCATTCCGGGCGCGAAGGGCAAGGTGCGCGACTGGAGCGAGGACGAGTTCCGGCAGATCCGGGCAATCTACTGGGGCATGATCTCCGAGGTCGACGGCCAGCTCGGCCGCATCTTCGACGCGATCGCCGCACGCGGCGCGTGGGACGACACGGTCGTCGTCTTCATGTCCGACCACGCGGAGATGATGGGCGACCACTTCTCGATGGGAAAGGGCGGCTTCTTCGACCAGAGCTATCACGTGCCCCTCGTGATCCGCGATCCACGCCGCATCAAGGCACGCGGGCGCCTGGTCGATGCCTTCACCGAGGCCGTCGATATCATGCCGACGCTGCTCGACCTGATCGGCGCGCCGGTGCCCGCCCATCTCGACGGCCAGTCTCTGTTACCCTTCCTCGACGGGACGCCGCCGAAGGCCTGGCGCAATGCGGCGCACTGGGAGTTCGACTTCCGATCTGTGAGCAGCGGCAAGGCGGAGAAGCGGTTCGGCCTCTCCTCGCGTCAGTGCAACCTGTCGGTCGTCCGCACCAAGCGCTGGAAATACGTCCATTTCGGCGGCGGACTGCCGCCGGTGCTGTTCGATCTGGAGAACGATCCGGCCGAGACCCGCAACCTCGCGGCCGATCCTGCCTATGCTTCCGCGCGCCTCGAAATGGCCGAGCGCCTGCTCGAATGGCGTGCAGAGCATCTCGATCAGTCGCTGGCCTTGCTGGAGCTGACGGAGAACGGTGTAGCCGGCAAACAGTACCTCTGACGCAAAAAATCGGCCCGCCGGTTTCCCGGCGGGCCGAAGCAACGGTGATCGAGCCTTAGTTCGGCACGACGCGCATCTCGTCGCGCTTGGCGGCATAATTGGCCTCGTCGTAGGCCGGCGCCGCGTCCAGCTGCTCCTTGGTGAAGGTCGTGTAGAGGTAATGGTCGCCATCCTCGTCGGCCATGAAGGTCAGATTGTCCATACCGACGGCCACTTCCTTCTCGCCCATGCCGAGGAAACCGCCGACATCGATGATCACAGCGTCAACCTTTTCGCCCTGCAGGACGACGTCGCCGATCTCGCCGATGTTCTCGTCATTGGCGCCATAGACGGTGGTGCCCACCAAATCCTCGGAGCGAATCTCGGCCGTATTCACCTCCTTCAGCGTCGAACGGTCGATCGCGGCCGTCTCAGTCTTGTCGGTCGCGGCCGGAGCCTGGGCGTCGGGAGCCTTGGTCATGGCGTCCTGTCCGGCGGGCTTCGTTGCGTCGTTCTGGCTCATGTCGGTCGACGGCGCAGTGGTCGCCGGCGGAGTCGTCGCCTGAGGAGCTGCCGCGTCGTTGGAAGCGACGGCAGCCGGCGCATAGGCGCTGCGATCGAAGTCAGGCAGTTCCTTCAGCTGGTCGGCCGTGGCCTCGATCACGATCCAGCGGTCGCCGTCGCGTTCGGCCCAGTCGATCGTCTTGTAGTCGATCGCAACGTCCTTCTCACCGATGCCGAGGAAGCCGCCGACGCCGATCACGATGGCTTCGATCATGCCGTCCTTCGAGATCACGAGGTCGTTCACGTTGCCGACAGTCTGAGCATCATCGGCGGTGCTGTTATAGACGGTCTCGCCAATGATGTTGGAGGCGATCTGCCCGTCGGCCGAGACCTCGGACTGGTCGACGGCAACGCCAGGCGCGAGCGGCGCGGCCGGTGCAGCCTCGCTGGCGGCCGGCGGTGTCGCAGGCGCAGGCTGGGTGCTCGACTGGGCAAAGGCGCCGGTCGAAACGATCGTCAGAATGGCGGTAGTCGCCAAGAGCTTGCGGATCATGATATTCTCTCCTTCGTGCAGGGTTTTTCTTTGCACGGCCGCGCCGTTACCGATCGTCGCTGTGAGGGCCGGCGCGGCCTCTACAGTCCGCTAACGCAGGCTCGCCGATACGGTTCCCCTGATCGAGCGGCGGAATCCGCGATCGTCTTTGGCATTGATTTTGCTGGAAAAAGTGCGGAACCTTTTGACTGTCTGCGCGTTTATCGGCGCCTTGCTGCGAACCAGTTCTCTCTCAACCCGTCCGGAGCTTAGACCATGCGGTTCATCGCCGTGCTGAACAGGGGCGGAGGAACGCTGCGCACGATGGACCTCGACGCGTTCGAGTCTCGGATGCGCGATCGTCTGGGTGAGGCCGGACATACGGTGGAGGTCCGGACCGTGGAGGGCCGCGACCTTATGGACGCGCTGCGCGAGGCAGTGGCAGCCCCCGAAGCGGATGTGGTGCTGGCGGGCGGAGGAGACGGCACGATCTCGGCGGCCGCGTCCGTGGTCATGGACACCGGCAAGGCGCTCGCAGTTCTGCCGGCGGGAACGATGAACCTGTTCGCCCGCTCGCTCGGCATGCCGCTCGACCTCGACTCCGCGCTCGCGGCCTTCGCCACCGGCGAGATCCGCGAGGTCGACGTGGCGACCGCCAATGGCAGACCGTTCGTGCACCAGTATTCGGTCGGCCTGCACGCCAAGCTGGTGAAAATCCGCGATCAGATGAAGTTCTCTTCGCGCCTCGGCAAGATGCGCGCCTCCGTCAGGGCAGCCTTCGCGACGCTGATCCGGCCGCCATCGATGGTGGTTTCGATCGACATCGATGGCGCGGAGATCATTGTCCGCGCCTCCGGCATCGGCGTGACCAACAACCTTTTCGGCGAAGGGCACCTGCCCTATGCGGACCATCCCGACGGGGGAACCCTCGGCGTCTATGTAACGACGGCGCGCAGGCTACCGCAGCTTTTGTCGGCGCTTGCCCACATGCTCGTCGGCCGCTGGAACCGCAACGCGCATGTGGAAATCCATACCGGCAAGGAAGTGGTTCTGAAGTTCAACCGCCTGCACAGGCGCCATCGCTGCGTGATCGACGGCGAGCTGTCCCCGATCGAGCACGAGACCGCGATCCGCATCCATCCGAAATCGCTGCGGGTCCTCGTGCCCCACGCCTGAATCAGCCGCCCGCCGGTGCGGGAGGTGCGCCGGTCGTCGGTTGGGTCGCGTTGGTCTGCGGGGTCTGGATCGACGTTCCGTAGATCTCGACGACGAACCAGACCGCGCAGGCCAATGCCAGCGAGACCAGCAGGATGACGAGAACCGGATAGCCTTGCTTGCCCTGACGAGCGTCGCGGGCCGAGAACAATCTACGCATCACATGCTCCTACAATGGTCGCATGCCAAATGCGCGCCGCCGGGATTAGGTTCCGGATTCGGCAGGTAGTCGAGCAATCAGAGAGACTTAGGCGTCGGGATCCTCGTCCCGGTCGCTGTTCTCCTTGTAGATTGCATAGGCGGCCATGGCGGCCACCGGCGTCAGGAGAGACAGGAGCCCGCCACGTCCCTTCAGAAGCGCAGGAAGAATGGCAAACGCCGTGGCTCCCGCAAGCGCCTGGAGTTGAGCAGCCCGCGCTTCTTCAGCACGGCGCTTTGCCTGAATGCCGGAAACGATGCGGTGCACGATCAGCGCCACGCCGGCCAGCGCAATGAATCCAAGGCCGAACCCGACCGCCGTGTAGAGCGGACCATACCGCTCGGCGACGAAGATGTAGGCGGCCGCGATCAGGAAGCCGAGGCCAATCGCGAGACAGATCCCCGCGATCATGTAGTCGATCATGGCGCGCCTGACACGCTTCGCCGCTCGCGATGTCTCTCCGGAAACGATAGATTGGATCAGTGCCGCGAGCATGGACGTTCCGGGATAGGCCAAGGCGTCAGCGGCGTGTGAGCAATGCGAAGAGGAAGCCGACGCCGGCGGCAATAGCGAGCGACGTGACCGGCTTCTCGCGCACCCGGGCGACAATCTCGCCCTCGATGTCGCTGGCCTCGCTCTTCAGACCCTGCACCGCGGCCTCCCCCTTGGCCCGCATCTGGGTGGCGCCTTCCTGCGCGATGGATTTCAGCGCTTCGAGCGATTTCTCGCCCGAACTCTGCACCTGCGCCGTCAGCTTGGCGATCTCCGCCTTCAGGGTCTCGATCTGAGCCTCCATCTCCGAGATGGACGGATCCGTGGCCCTGGAACCGTTGGCGGGCTTTTCGGTTTTAGCTGTGGAAGATGGCATGGCGGGCTCCTTTGCGTTTGCGTGTTCCAAACGCGGGACCGGCGGCGAAGTTCCTCGGACCTGCCAGCATCAAAATGCCTTTCACGGCGCGAGTCCAGCCGGATTTCTCACATCAGCGGGCGGCGCTGGTCGCCAAGCCCCTCCCATCGTGCAATCCCGCAGAGCGTTTCCTCGTCGAGCACCTCGCAGCCGCGGTCGAGCCAGCGGATCGCCTTGCGGTCGATCAGCTTCCTGAGTGTCTTGTTGGTGTGGACGATAGAGAGCCCGAGCGTGTCGGCCACATGCTGCTGCGTAATGGGGATTTCCGCCTTTCCCTTGCCATAAAGCTGCACGGATCGCGCCCGCTGGTGGAGAAAGGCGATGAGATACGCCGCGCGCTCCAGCGCGCTGCGACGTCCGACGCTGAGCAGGTTCTCGTCGAGCATCTGCTCCTCGCGCGCGGCGAGCCAGGTGAGGTCGTAGGCGAGGCCGGGATGGTTGCGGTAGAGCGAGAAAAGCTGTTCGCGCTCGAAGACGCACAGCATCATCGGCGACAGCGCCTCGACCGAATGCTGCATTTCGCCGGTGAGGCTGCCCTGCAGGCCGATCAGGTCGCCCGGCACGACATAGTTGAGGATCTGGCGTCGGCCGTCCGGCAGCAGCTTGTAGCGGAATCCCCAGCCGGACAGGGCGGTGTAGAGATGCGCGCTGTGATTGCCCTCGACGAGCACGGTCGCGCCGCGATCGATGGTGAGCTCGCCGGTCTTGAACCGGCTGATGAAGCCGAGTTCGGCAGAAGTGAAGTCCCTGAAGACCCCCAGCGGCCGCAACGGGCATTTCTCGCACGGATACTTCTTGGCCGAACTGGCCGGCGCTGGCGTCATGGACCCGTCTTCCTTCCGCTGCCCCCGGCGCTCCGGCATGTCAAAGTTAAATGACGGGAGGGGAATTTATCTGCGATCGGTACAGCAATGCGAATTCGGAGAAAGCCATTTTGACCAAGCTGCCGCTCGACGGCCTTAGGGTTCTCGTCCTCGAGGACGAGTTTCTCATCGCGATGGAGGTCGAGCAGGCCTGTCGCGACAGCGGCGCGGCGGAAGTTCGGATCTGCCGAACGCTCGAGGAAGTCGGTACGACACTGTCGGGAGCGCTCGATTTCGACGTGGCCGTGATCGACCTGAGGCTGGGCCTCATATCGTCTGTCGACTTCGCGCGCACCTTGTTCGAAGCGGGCGTGCCATTCATCTTCGCAACCGGCTATGCCGACTCGCAGGAGATGTCGGAGAACTTCCCCGGCGTGCGGGTCGTCACCAAGCCTTATCTGGGTAATGAAGTGGTCGACGCTCTGGCGGATACCCTGCAACGTGTCCCTCAACGGCTCGACTGAGACTGGACGCCGGCGGGTCACACCGCCGTGCTGAGGATCTGAACCGTGATCGAATCCGGGCCGAACTCGCCTTCGCCGGAAATGCCGAGCTGCTCCTGCAGGCGGGCGCGGGCGCGGCTCACCCGGCTCTTGATCGTGCCCACGGCACAGCCGCAGATCTCCGCCGCCTCCTCGTAGGAAAAGCCGGATGCGCCGATCAGGATGATCGCCTCTCGCTGATCCTCCGGCAGCATTTCGAGCGCGCCGCGGAAGTCTTCCAGGTCGAGCGCGCCCTGCTGGCTCGGATGCACCGCCAGGCGGCCGGTCATGATCCCGTCTGAATCCTGCACCTCGCGACCGCGCTTGCGCATCTGCGAATAGAACTCGTTGCGCAGGATGGTGAACAGCCACGCTTTGAGGTTCGTCCCCGGCTGGAAGCTCTCGTGCTTGTCCCAGGCCTTCACGAGGGTTTCCTGCACGAGGTCGTCCGCGCGGTCCGTATTGTGCGTCAGCGACACCGCGAACGCACGCAGGTTGGGAATCGACGCAAGCAGTCCGGACTTGAAGTCGGCTGATACCGCCATCGGCTCACTCCGACTTTCCGGCAGTTTCTGCCTTGTCGAGCTGCTGGAGCAATTGCGCGAAACGGTCGGGAACCTCTTCGGACACGAGACCGTCATAGTACTGGCGCAGCTTGCGTCCGATTTCGGAGTTGGTGCCGAGGAGGTCCGCGCTTCCAAGCAGGCCCGCCTGCCGCTCGGAGGTGTTTTTCTTGTTGGTCATTCCTTGAACTCGCCCTTTGTCTTTACCGGCAGCGCCCACCGTCCCTGATGGCGTACATGCCGGCATTGCGGCCCGCCGACAGCAATGTCCGGGCTGAAATGCGCCGCCGCGAAAAAAGTTCCCTCCGCCCGGAACTTTTTTTGTCGACGCCCGTTGAACCGACACATGCGCCCCTATTCTCTGCGGCGCAGTTCGTCATTGAGGGAGACGTCATCACATGAGCCTGTCTGCAAGCATCGCCCCGCATCTGCCGTTCCTGCGCCGCTTCGCGCGCGCGGTTTCCGGCTCTCAGTCGAGCGGTGACGCCCATGTCGCCGCCGCGCTGGAGGCGATCATTGCCGATGTAAGCATTTTCCCGAAAGCCTCCAGCGACCGGGTCGCGCTCTACAAGGTGTTTGCCAAGCTGTTTTCCTCCGTCGCGTCGAACATGCCGGCGGAGCAGCCGGTCCAGGCCTGGGAACGGCGCGCCGCGGCCAATCTCGGCTCGCTCTCGCCGCTGCCACGCCAGGCCTTCGTGCTGGTTGCGGTTGAAGGCTTCAGCGACGAGCAGGCGGCCGAGATCCTCGACGTGAGCGAGGAGGATTTCACCGACCTGATCGCGGAGGCGTCGCGCGAGATCTCGAAGCAGGTCGCGACCGATATCCTCATCATCGAGGACGAGCCACTGATCGCGATGGACATCGAGGAGATGGTGGAAAGCCTCGGCCACCGCGTCGTCGGCACGGCACGCACCCATAAGGAGGCGGTCGGCCTCTTCCAGAAGACGCAGCCCAAGATGGTGCTCGCCGACATCCAGCTCGCCGACGGCAGCTCGGGCATCGATGCCGTCAACGAGATTCTGTCGTCGACCGCGGTGCCGGTGATCTTCATCACCGCCTTCCCGGAGCGCCTGCTCACCGGCGAGCGTCCGGAACCGGCCTTCCTCGTCACCAAGCCGTTCAATCCGGAGATGGTCAAGGCCCTGATCAGCCAGGCTTTGTTCTTCGACCGGCAGGCAAAAGCAGCCGCCTGACGGAACAAAAGGCGCCGCGGCGCGTTGTTTTATAATGGCAGGACCGTTCGGCCACAATTTTGCCAGAACACGGGAGATGCGCTCCTGCGGAGCCATCGGCCCGCAGATTTCAGGAGAGTAGAATGCTGTACTGGACCGTCGTTTTCCTCGTCGTCGCCATCATCGCCGGTGCGTTGGGCTTTGGGGGGATCGCGGGGGCATCTGCCGGTATCGCGCAGATTCTGTTCTTTGTCTTCCTTGCATTCCTTGCGATCTCGCTCATCGCCGGCCTGGTGCGCCGGGCGAGCTAGGGCGGGGCGACCGCAAGGCTACCCGTTCCGGGGAGCCAACAAATCCCCCTCAGCGGCTTCCCGGAGCCGAAGCCGGACCGCGGTCTTTCGGGATCGCGGTCCGGCGGCTTTTGCGTCGTCCTGTCGAACCGGCCTGCCCCGCGTCAGAGCGAGGGAACTTTGCGCACCGTCAGCAGTTTGTCCCGAAGGTAACCAGCAGGGCGGCAGCAAATGACTGAAGCGGGGAAGAGCGAGCGTATGTCGCCGACTTCGCGCGCCCATGCCGATCAGGCCGACCAGGCCAGCCTCGTCCGTGCACTTGCCAACGCAAATGTCGCGATCCTCGCGCAGGACACTTCGCTTGCCTATCTTTGGAGTGAAAATGCGCCCGCCAAGTGGGGACTTGGGAAGATTGTCGGGCGCAGGGACGCCGACATCTTCTCCGACGCGGTTGCCGAGGAGCTGACCGGCCTCAAGAAGGAAGTGCTCGCGGGAACCGAGCGGCGCCATACCGAGATCGCGGTTTCGGGTCCGGAAGGCCTGAGCTGGTTCGAGATATGGCTGGACCCGCTGAGGAACAACGAGGGCTCCGTCGTTGGCGTGGTGACGACCGCCACGGAGATCACCGAGCAGCGGCAGCGCGAGCAGACGCTGCGCACCCTGCTTCGGGAGGTGAGCCATCGCTCGAAGAACCTGCTCGCCATCATTCAGAGCATTGCGGCCCAGACCGGCCGCTACACCGATACGGTCGAGCAGTTCCTGACCCGGTTCCGCGGGCGGCTTCAGTCGCTCTCTTCCTCGCAGGACCTCGTGACCTCGTCCAACTGGCGCGGGGCCGACCTGTCGCAGCTCGTGGCCGGCCAGGTCGCGCGCTACTGCGCCGAGCCGTCGCGCAATCTGGTCGTCAGCGGCGAGAACCCGTATCTCAACCCGAACGCAGCGCTTCACGTCGGGCTGGCCCTGCACGAGCTCGCCGTCAACTCGGTGAGCTATGGCGCGCTGTCCTCGCCCGACGGCCAGGTCAAGATCGAGGTCCGCCTCCTGCCGGACGGAGAGATGGAGCTTCTCTGGAGCGAGCCGCTCATCCGGCCCGACGCCGGCCCGGAGCGAAAGCGCTTCGGCACCGTGGCGCTGGAACGGGTGGTGCCGTCCTCGCTCAACAGCACCGCCAGCCTGTCGACGGGCGCGGGCCGGCTCGTCTATCGGCTGGTCCTGCCCGCCGACAGTTTTCACCTCGACTAGAAAGAATGTGAGCCGGCATCTTAATCGGGCTTCAACCAGAATGTGCGACGGTTCGCTGCGGGAATTGGGAACCGGCTGGGGAGGAGGCCGTTTACGCTGGCGAATTCGGTTGGAGAGGAGCAGGGCGTGAACACGAGGATCCATCTGGAGGATGCCGCGCGGCTCGCGATGGGCAGCTTTGCCATCGAGGAACGTCCGCCGGCCTCCGTCGCGCCCTATGCGGTTCGCCGTATCGCCATCATCGCGGCCGCCGCAGCGGTCGCCGCCATCCTCGCCCTTGCCTACCTGGCATAACCGCTGCTTGTCCGGGGAAGGCAAACGATCCTTCCGGCCGGACTATTCGCAATTCCGCCAGAAATGGAACCAAATAAAACGGAAGAACGTTCCAGGGCCGAAAGGATTCGGCCATGGAACACATTGCTGCGCTGTTGCTGATCGTCGGATGTTCGCAGGATATGAAGCAGTGCGAGGAACTGCCGTCGCCGGTCACCGTCTACGAGACGTCGGTGGAATGCGATACGGAGCTGCCGGCGATCCTCGGGCGGCTCGATCATTTGCGGCCGCGGGTGATGGGAACCTGCGTATTCGTCGATCCGGCCCTCGAGGAGCAGGACGCCGAACTGGTTTGGGATGTGACGCCCGACGGCGCCTTGCGCGCTTCGATCGAAGCCGTCTCGATGAACGTGGCATCGGTGAAGGGGAAAACCCTTCACGAATGAGCAACCAAGATTGGATCGGGACGAGGCGAAACCGAACTGTTACGTTCAATGCATACTCCTCCCGGTCTAGATATTCCGGCAGTCCGCCGGATTTTTGCTCGCATCGCGTGTAGGAAACATTCGGGCGGGTCGTTTCTGAAGGAGAGAGCGCAATGAAGAAGATCATCATCGCCCTGGTGGCGGCAGGGGCGATCGCCGGCTGCACCACGGCTGAGCAAGATGCGGCAGGTGGCGCCGTGGTGGGCGCGGCCGTCGGCGGCATCGCCACGGGTCGTGTAGAAGGGGCGCTTGTGGGCGCCGTGGTCGGTGGCGCGACAGGTGTTCTGCTGGGTCAGGCCACGCGTCGCGGTGAGTGCCGCTACCGCGACCGTCGCGGCCGCATCTACATCGCCGCCTGCCCGGCCGGCTACTACTGATCTGCTACGCAGACGCGAAGGGGCCGCGACAGCGCGGCCCCTTCCTCACGTACGGCCGCCTCAGCGTTTGAGCGGAATGAAGATCTCGATATCGATCCCGTCCTCGGGATAGCGTCGCTCGACCGAGCCGCCGAGTTCGCGCACGATGTTGGCGTCGATCAGCCGCGTGCCGAAGCCCTTGCGTTCGGGCGGCTCCACCTTGCCGCCGCCGCGCTCGCGCCAGAACAGGCGCAATCCGCCCCTTGTCAGGCTCCACGTCACCGCGACTGTGCCCTTGCCCGTGCCGGCCGCGCCGTATTTAAGCGCATTGGTCGCCAGCTCGTGGAAGGTCAGGCCGAGCGCCTGCGTGGTCGCCTCGTCGATCTCGACCTGCGGGCCGGTCAGCCGGTCGGCATCCATGCCGTTGCCCAGCACTTGCTCCACCTCGGTGAGCAGCAGTTCGCGCAGGTCCGCCTTCTGCCAGCGCGAGCGGGTCAGCATGTCCTGCGAGGCCGACATCGCCTGCAGCCGCGCGCTGAACGAGGCGGAGAAATCCTCGACCGTCTTCGCGCCCGACGCCGTCTGGCGGGCGATCGCCAGCACGCGGGCGAGCGAGTTCTTGATCCGGTGCTTCATCTCCTGCAGCAGAAGATCCTTCTCCTGCAACGCCTTCTCGCCCGCCTCGTTGAGCGCGCGCACCGCCTCGTAGGCCTTTTCGCCGGAGCGCACGACATAGGCGAGCGCGGTCGCCAGGGCCAGGCCGAAGAGGCCGAGCGCGATGGCTGCCATGCGCGAGGCCGGCCAGGCGAAGTTCGAGGTCGGCTCGAAGCGGAGCAGCCAGGTGCGGCCGGCCACCTGCACCTGCCGGCTGGTCCCGAACCTGCCCATCGACCGGTCGGGCGGCGTCTGCGAGCGGAAGATCAGCGTCTCGGGCTTCGGCTCGCCGTCATAGACCTCGATCGCCAGCGGCAGGAGCGGCGCTCTCGACAGGGCCGCGCCGAAGAGGTCGGCCGCCCGGAACGGCGCATAGACGAAGCCGGCCGTCGCCGCCATGCGCTGGGCGACGGGGGCATCGTCGGAGGCGCCGAGCACCAGCGGCAGATAGATCAGGAATCCCGGCTGCGACATGGAGCCGGCGTCCCGCACCAGCGGCACCAGGCCGGTGGCGCGCGGCTCCCCCATCTCCATCGCGCGCATCATCGCGGCGCGGCGGGTCGGCTCGCTCATCATGTCGTAGCCCAACGCGCCCCGATTGCTTTCGTCGAGCGGTTCGAGAAGGGTGATCGGCGTGCGCTGCGAGCCGCCCTCGGGCGGCCATACCCTGATCTCGCCGCCGTAGTTGCGCGCCAGATCGTCCTCCGCCGCCTTCTCGCCGCCCTTGCGCAGCAGCCGCGCATAGCCGAGGCCGCGGATGCCGGCATAGCGATCCTTGATGTCGAGAGCGGCGACGAAGGAACGCAGCGCGTCGCGGCTCACCATGCCGTTGCCGGTCTTGAACAGCGCAAGCGTCGCCCGCAGCATGGAAAGATGCAGCTCCAGCCGCGTCTCGATGCGGTTGACGGCGTCGTCGGCCGTGCTCTCGAACTTGATGCGCGCCGCATCGGTCGCCGCGACATAGGCGTAGCCTGCCATGGCGAGGCTTGCAGTCGCGACCGACACGAACACGACCACGGGGAATAACCGTTTCACGCGCTCCACCAGAATCCCGCAAATCGCGGACGACTCTTATCGGATGAATCACGTAATGCAATCAGTGGTCCGCCGCCCAGATCGGACCCAACGTTAGCCCAGGCCGGGTCAGGCCGCGTGCGCCGGCTCCTGCATTGCCCCCGGTCCAGGAATGGCGCCGGGCGGGCACTTGCCGAGGATGATCATGCCGAGCACCTCGTCCTTGGTCACGTCCTGCGTGCGCGCCGTGCCGACAACCTGGCCGTTCTTCATCACGCAGACGCGATCCGCGAGGTCGAACACGTCGTGGATGTCGTGGCTGATCAGGAAGATGCCGATGCCGTCGGCCTTGAGCTGCTTGACCAGCTCGCCGACCTGGGCGGTCTCCTGCGGGCCGAGCGCCGCCGTCGGCTCGTCCATGATCAGGATGCGGGCGTTGAACAGGATGGCGCGGGCGATCGCGACAGACTGGCGCTGGCCTCCGGAGAGCTTGATCACCGGTTCCTTGAAGCGCTGGAAGCGCGGATTGAGCCGGCCCATCACCTTGCGCGCCTCGGCCTCCATCGCGACGTCGTCGAGCGTGCCGTATCTCGTCATCAGCTCGCGGCCGAGGAAGAGATTGGCGGCCGCGTCGACATTGTCGGCGAGCGCCAGCGTCTGGTAGATCGTCTCGATGCCGTATTTCTTGGCGTCGCGCGGGTTGTTGATCGTCGCTTCCTCGCCGTTGACGAAGATCTGGCCGGCGTCGCGCTTGTAGGCCCCCGACAGGATCTTGATCAGCGTCGACTTGCCGGCCCCGTTATGGCCGAGCAGCGCCATGACCTCGCCCGGATAGAGGTCGCAGGACGCGTCGTCCACGGCGCGGATGCCGCCGAAGGCGATCGATATATTGCGCAGGTCGACGAGAGGGGTACGGCTCTCGGCCATCGTCGTTCTCCTAGATCCGCTTGCGATAGAGGGTGTCGAGCCAGACGGCGAGCACGAGCACCGCGCCGACGACGATGTTCTGCAGCGGCGTATCGATGCCGAGCAGCACCATGCCCGACTGCAGCGACTGCATCAAAAGCGCGCCGAGCATGGCGCCCGCGATGGTGCCCGCGCCGCCGGCGAGCGAGGTGCCGCCGATGACGGCCGCGGCGATGGTCAGCAGCTCGTCGAGGGTGCCCTGCGCATTGGTCGCCGCGTTGAGGCGCGCGGTCGAGATCGCCGACGCGATTGCCACCAGCGCCCCCATCAGCATGAAGATCTTCAGCGTCACCCAGCGGGTGTTGATGCCGGCGAGCTCGGCCGCCTCCGGATTGCCGCCGATCGCGAAGACGTAGCGGCCGAAGCGGGTGCGGGTGGCAAGGAAGGTCATCGCGATGCCGACGCCGATGGCGATGAGTACCGGAATGGCGATGCCATGCGCGATGAAGGCGTCCTCCGGCACCGGCAGTCCCTGCGCCTCGTAATAGCGGCGCACGATGCCGATCGGCCAGGGATAGGAATTGGCGATCCATACCGCGCCGAGGATCGCACCGCATGTGACGATGCCGAGGAAGACCTCCGCCCAGACGGGCCGCAGCGGGAACTTGAAGCGCTTGCGCTGCGAACGGCCGTTGAGGAGCATCAGCACGACCGCAATGCAGGCGACGATGGCGACGACCCAGCTCCAGGTCGCGCCGATCGAGCCGTCCGGCCCGCCGCCCATCAGGCGGAAGGTCGCGTCCATCGGCGCCACGGTGCGGCCGCTCGTCACCCACCACGCCGCTCCGCGCCAGACGAGCAGGCCGCCGAGCGTCACGATGAAGGCCGGAACGCCGAGATAGGCGATGATGTAGCCCTGGAACGCCCCGATCGCCGCGCCGACCACGAGGCCGGCAATCAGCGCGATGATCCAGATCGAGGGGTCGCCGAGCGAGAAGCCGAAGCTGCGCACGAGGACCTCCGCCTGCAGCACGCCCATCACCATGCCGACGAAGCCGAGGATCGAGCCCACGGACAGGTCGATGTTGCGCGTGACGATGACCAGCACCATGCCCGTCGACATCACGGCGACGGAGGCCGACTGCACTGACAGGTTCCACAGGTTGCGCGGCGTGAGGAACAGGCCGCCGGAGAGGAAATGCAGGCCGAGCCAGATGACCACCAGCGCCCCGACCATCCCGAGCATGCGGGTGTCGAGCTCCGTGGCCTTGAGGAAGCGCTCCACCGCGTTGAGTTCCGCGGCGCGAGCCCGGTCCGGAGCCGCATTCGAGGTAGCGTCGGTCATGACAGTCCTCCCGTGCCGCAGTCTGAAGCTGCTTTTCGGCGTATCTACCTTAGTGAAACGCCGCGGTTTTCGTCAAACCGCGGCGTTCCGATGAGTTGGCTTCGCGCCGCGATCAGTTGCAGGCCGCGACGGAACCCGCCGCCACGCCCTGGCAGACCACGTCCTTGGTCACCCAGCCGGCGTCGATGACGACGTTCAGGTTGTCCTTGGTGATCGCGATCGGGGTCAGGAAGACCGAGTTGGTCTCGTTGCCGCCCGGCGTCGTGAACTTCACGACATTCGGGATTTCTTCCATCTTCTTGCCGTCGGCGAGCTGCGAGGCGATCTCGGCCGCGTTCTTGCCGAGTTCGCGCGCGTCCTTCCACACCGACACGGTCTGCGTGCCGAGCGCGACGCGGTTCAGCGCGGCGTGGTCGCCGTCCTGGCCGGAGACCGGCACGGAGCCCGCGAGGCCCTGCGCGGCGAGCGCCGCGATTGCGCCGCCGGCCGTGCCGTCATTGGAGGCCACGACCGCGTCAACCTTGTTGTCGTTGGTCGTCAGGATCTGCTCCATGTTCTTCTGCGCGTTCGCCGGCAGCCAGCCGTCCGTGTAGGCCTCGCCGACATTCTTCACCTTGCCGGAATCGATCGCCTCCTTCAGCACTTCCATCTGGCCGGAGAACAGGAAATCGGCGTTCGGATCGGCCGACGAGCCCTTGATGAAGGCATAGTTGCCCTCGGGCTTGACCTTGAACACTTCGCGGGCCTGCAGGCGGCCCACTTCCTTGTTGTCGAAAGTCAGGTAGAAGACGTCCTTGTTCTCGATCAGACGATCATAGCCCACGACCGGAATGCCTTCCGCCAGAGCCTTCTCGACAGCCGGCCCGATGGCCGACGCATCCTGCGACAGGATGATGAGCGCGTTCGCGCCCTGCGCGATCAGGGCTTCGACGTCGGTGAGCTGCTTGGCGGCGGACGACTGGGCGTCGGCCGAGATGTATTTGTCGCCGGCGGCCTCGATCGCCGCCTTCATCGCGGCTTCGTCCGTCTTCCAGCGCTCTTCCTGGAAATTGGACCACGAAACGCCGATGATCTTGTCCTTCGCCTCTGCGACGGCGGCGAGCGACATCGACATGGCGACGCCCGCCAGCATGGCGGTTGCTAATTTCTTCATGAAGTCCTCCCTGGGCGCCTCGCGGGCGCGTGACGTTGGCAATGCGCCAAGTTGCGAAGCTCTTTTTTTCGAGCCTCGAAAAAATTAATGACTCATGCCCCCCGCTCTGTCAATATCCCTTCGCGCGCCGAGAGGAGGTCGCCCGACGAGGTGGACACGGCGCAGGGGAGGATGGCGAACATGACGGTAGGCATCCGTCACGACGACCTGCGCCGCCGTAACCGCGCGATGGTGATCGCGGCGGTGCGCCGGGCCGGCCAGCCGTCGCGCACCGAGATCGCCGCGACGACGGCGCTCAGCCCTTCGACCATCTCGGCTATCACCGCCGACCTGATCGCCGAGGGCATCCTCGTCGAGAGCCGCTCGGGCGACACGACCGCCGCGCGGCGCGGGCGGCCGCAGGTGGCGGTGCGGCTCAGCCCGGCGGCGGCGACCATTGTCACCATGGTCCTGTCGATGAACCAGCTGTCTGCGGCGCTGATCGACTATGCGGGGGAGACGGTGGCCGAGGAGCGGCGCAAGCTGCCGACCCTCGACCTGTCGCGCGAGGCCCTCGTCCACGAAGTGGTCGGCATCCTGCGCGATCTCGTCGGCCGGATGCCGCAAGGGCGGCGGCCGATCCTGCGCATCGTGTTCGCCATCCAGGGCATCACCGATTCCGGTGAGCGCAAGCTGTTGTGGTCGCCGATCACGCCCCATGCCGACATCGATTTCGCCTCCATCCTGGAAGAGGAATTCGGCATCCCGGTCACGGTCGAGAACGACTGCAACATGATCGCGGTCGGCCTGCGCTGGCGTAATCCGGAGCGCTACGCCCGCGACTTCATCGCCGTGCTTCTGTCGCACGGCATCGGCATGGGCATGGTTCTGCGCGGCGAGCTGTTCACCGGCACGCAGTCGTCCGGCGGCGAGTTCGGCCACATGATCCACCGCCCGGATGGAGCGCTGTGCCGCTGCGGGCGGCGCGGCTGCATCGAGGCCTATGCGGGCAACTACGCCATCTGGCGCAACGCCAGGGGCCTGCCGGAGACGGAGGCGGTCGCGCGCGACGTGACCGATGACGACATCCGCGCGCTGGCCGAGGTCGCGCGCAGGCAGCCTGGCCCCGAGCGCGAGGCGTTCCGCACTGCCGGCGAGGCGATCGGCTTCGGCCTCGGCAGCCTGTTCGCGCTGATCGATCCGGCGCCGGTGGCGATCGTCGGCCACGGCGCCAACGCCTTCGACCTGATGGAGAAGCCGATGCTGGACGCCATCGCGCGCACCGCCGGCGGCGTGCATTCGGGCGCGATCTCCTTCGACACCGAGCCGGACGAGATGCCGCTGATCCGCGAGGGATGCGCCATGCGGGCGCTGACCTTCATCGACCAGGAAGTCTTCTCCCCCGCGCAGGCGCCCGCCCCGGGCCGGAACGTCGCCTGATCAGCCGGCGGGACGCCACCTGCGCGGCGGCTGCCCGCGGATGATATCGTAGAAGCCGTTCGCCTCCACCGCCTGCCATTCGCCCTCGCTCCCGTCCGGCCACAGCACGCGCACCTCGGCCTTCGTCTCGTCGCCGAGGCCGAAATGGATCCAGCCGAGCTGCCCGCCGGCGTGCCCGCCGCCGACGGTGATCTCGCGGCGAAGCGTGCGCGCGCCGCAACGCACCTCCACCCAGGCGCCGATCGCGTCGACATTGGGCGGCGGCTGGCCGAGCGCAAACGCCGCCCAGTTGCCCGCGACGCCGCCATTGCGCCACAGCCGCGCCTTGCCGTTGCGGTTGACGACGACGAGATCGACCTGGCCGTCGAGATTGAAATCGGCAAGCGCTGCTCCCCTGCCCGTATCGAAGCTCGCGATGCCCGCCGCCTCGCCCGCCTCCTCGAAGGTGCCGTCGGGCTTCTGAAGGAGAAGATTGTCGGGGTCCTTCATCGCGAAGTCGGGCATCTCCGAGACGTTCCCCTTGGCGACGAAGAGATCGGCGAAGCCGTCATTGTTCACGTCCTCGAACTGGGCGTGCCATGCGGTCGACGGCTTCACCTCGCCGCCCGTATAGGGCCGGTGCGCCGTGACGCCCTTCGCGAGGGCGATGTCGGCGAAGCTCGCCTTGGGTGCACCGCCGTCCGGCCTGGGGGCGAGCGTCTGGAGCTTGTTGTCCGCCATCGAGGTGAGGAAATATTCGGGGTATCCGTCGCCGTCGAGGTCGGTGCTGGCGATGCCCATGCCCCAGATCTTGAGCGGCTTCCAGCCGTCGGCCGGACCATAGAGGGCGGGCGGCTGGCCGGGATCGATCCGCCACATCTGCTCCTGCCCGCCCTTGTAATATTCACGGTCGTCGGAAACACGCAGCGACGGCGTGCCCGACCGGTTCCAGTCGGTGAACAGCATGGACAGGGCGCAGTAGCTGGGCTTGAGCGGCAGGGGCGAAGCGAACCGGCGCTCCTCGCCTGCCGGGCGGTGCAGCCAGTTGTCGGTGCAGGAGCCCCACGGAAACGCATCCTGCGTCCGGTCGATATAGTTGCCGACGGCGATGGTGGGGAACCCCGCGCCTTTCTCCCATGTCGCGGCAAGAGCCGTCGACCAGGCGTCGCCGCCGTCGAAGCCCAGGGCCTCGTTGGCGCGCTCGAAGCGGCAGGCTCCCAGCCCCCTCATCACAACGTTCTCGCCGACCCGCAGCAGGACGAGGTCCGTAGTGCCGTCGCCGTCGATATCGAGCGGATAGGCGCCCGACACCATGTCGAGTTCCAGGCCGCTCTCCTGCGCGGCGAAAGAGAGCGGGCCGCCGACCGCGCCCGTGTTGCGGTAGAACGTCGCCGGCGCGGTTCCGCCCGCGAGCAGCATGTCAGGCATTCGGTCGCCGTTGCAGTCGAATACGGCCGCGCCGCCGCCGACCATGAACTCCCATTCGCCGGTGAAGACGTGGTCGATCCCGGCCGAAGCCGTCTCGTCGGCGAATGTCGGCACGGCGCTTTCGAACGCCATCGCCGCGGGAGAGCCGACGGCGAGGAGCGTGGCCAGAAGGACGGGGATCAGGCGCATGGCGTCAGTTCCTCGTCCTGAGCGCGTTGGCATAGGCGCCGATACAGCGCCCCTGGTCGAGCCCGCGCTCGATCGCCGAGCGGAAGTGGATCCCGCCATAGAGCCGCGAAATGCCGGCCTCTTCCGCCGCCGCCCAGAAGCTCGCGAAACGGCGCGCGGGAAGCCCGTCGTCGGAATGCGTGCCGTCCTCGAAGGCATAGGCCGGCCCGAACATATCGGTCAGCACCGTCGCGGCCGCCCCGGATTGCGTCGAATGTCCGCTCGGATATTCGGGAAAGGGCGGCGTATTGAGGATCGCCTCCCACTTCGGGTCGATGCGGCGGCGGATATAGGTGAGCGGACGGACGAGGTCGTAGCGGTATTTCGCATCCCAGCAGCCGATGAAGGCGTCGGCCAGCGTGACGCCCAGCCGCACCAGCGTCTCGGCGCTGGTGACGAGATCGGCATCCTCCTTCTCCAGGATGCCGATTGCGATGGAAATCCAGTGGCCGGGCGGCGTGGGCGACAGCATCGGATCGTCGGACCAGAAACGCGCGATCGCCCGCTGCTCGTCGGTGAGGCCGTTGACCGCGTCCCGCACCTCGATGGCCTCGATGTAGAACTGCGAGTCGGGCGCCTCGCTGTAGGCCGGAGGCGGCGGCAGCCCGCACGATGCGCCGTCGGGCATGGCGAAGGTGCGCGTCCTGCCCCAGTCGGGCAGGAGCGGAAACTGCTGCTGCTGGACGAGACTGGTCGGCACCCAGTGCGCCGGCCCCTCGGTCAGCGTGTAGTCCAGCGGAAAGCCCATGTTCTCGATCGCCGCGCCGCCGTCGGTCGCCGCCCAGGCGAGGATGTGCCGCGCAACCGCCCGGCCATACTCCTCGCTGCGGCGCACCACATCCTCCGGCACGCCGCGCGCGGCGTCGGCCGCGGCTCTCTTCTCCATCGCAGCCATGGCGCGCTGGCCCGTCGGGCCAGTGTTCTCGAACAGCGCCGCGGCGGCATGCGCCATCGCCGCCTGCACGACGACGGCGCCGTCATAGGACTGCCCCGCCTCGCGGGACGGAACGGGCGTCAGCTCGTTCAGCTGGCCGGCAAGCGAATGCAGACCGTCCGATCCGGTCGCGAGCGCCTCGAAGGCGGTCACGCCGAGATAGGCGAAGGCACGGCTTGCGACAGGCGGCGAATAGGTCGCCGTATGGCGGACGAGCTCCAGCACGAGCCGATGCCAGACGAGCAGCGCGTGGCGCGAGCGCGCCGGCTCGGACGCGGGCTGCTGCGCGGTGGCAACGGTCGCTCCGCAGATCAGAACCGCCACAACGACCCACAATGTCCGCACGATGCGCATGCGCAGCCCTCCCCGGCCTCCGTCAGGCGAGAGAAGCACGCGGACGCCCGTCGCGGCAAGCAGCCGGAACGATCGGCGGCTCCGCCTAATCCTCGCGGATGGCGTAGCCCGAGCCGCGGATGGTGCGGATGACGTCCGTCTGGCGGCCGTTGTTGACCGCCTTGCGCAGGCGGCCGACATGCACGTCGACGGTGCGCTCGTCGATGTAGTTGGTGTCGCCCCAGACATTGTCCAGCAGCTGGCCGCGCGTATAGACGCGGCCGGGATGCTGCATCAGGAACTCGAGCAGCCGGAACTCGGTGGGCCCGAGGCGGATCTCGTTCTTCTTGCGGTAAACGCGGTGCGATTCGCGGTCGAGCACGATGTCGCCGACCTTGAGCACGCTGGACAGCACTTCGGGCTTCGCCCGGCGCAGGAGCGCCCTCACCCGCGCCATGAACTCCGGCGTCGAGAACGGCTTGACGAGATAATCGTCCGCCCCGGTCGACAGCCCGCGCACGCGGTCGCTCTCCTCGCCGCGCGCGGTCAGCATGATGATCGGCAGGCGCTCGGTCTCGGAACGCATCCTGAGCCGCCGGCAGAGCTCGATGCCGGAGACGGCGGGCACCATCCAGTCGAGCACCAGGAGGTCGGGCACGCTTTCCTGCAGCCTGAGCTCCGCCTCGTCGCCACGGGTGACGATCTCGACCTGGTAGCCTTCCGCCTCGAGGTTGTAGCGCAGGAGGACGCCGAGCGGCTCCTCGTCCTCCACGACCATGATCTTCGGGGCAATCATCGTTCGTCGCGGTCCATCAGGCGGCGGACATCGCCGCCGTCTCGTCCACCTTGGGACGGTTGGCCGGCAGCAGCGTCCCGGTCATGACATAATACGCGTTCTCCGCGATATTGGTCACGTGGTCGCCGATGCGCTCGAGGTTCTTGGCGCAGAACAGGAGATGCGTGCACGCCGTGATGTTGCGCGGATCTTCCATCATGTAGGTGAGGAGTTCGCGGAAGACGGCCGTATACTGGATGTCGATCTTCTCGTCGTCGGCGCGCAGCGTCTTCAGCGCCTCGGCGTCTCGCGCCACGTAATGGCCGATCACCTTGTTGACCTGTTCGAGAACCAGCGTAGCCATCGTGTCGATCGAATGCGACAGGTTGCGCGGGGTCGAGGTCTGCCCGACCGCGCCGACGCGCTTGGCGATGTTCTTGGCCAGGTCGCCGACGCGCTCCAGGTCGGCCGCCATGCGGATGGCGCCGACGACGGCGCGCAGGTCCTGCGCCATCGGCTGGCGCTTGGCGATCAGCGTGACGGAGGCGTCGTCCAGCTCGCGCTGCTTGGCGTCCATGATCGCATCGTCCGAGACGACGCGCTGCGCCAGCGCATTGTCGGACGTCAGAAGTGCCCGCGTCGAACCTGCCAGCATCGATCCGGCCAGATCTCCCATGTCGCGGATCAGCCGGTCGATGTGCTCGAGTTCCTCGTCGAAGGAGGTGACGGTATGCTCGCCCATTGTTCTGTCCTCGTGGCTCGATCGGTCAGCCGAAACGTCCGGTGATGTAGTCCTGCGTGCGCTTGTCGTCGGGGCTGGTGAACATCTTGTCCGTCGCCCCTTCCTCCACCAGATAGCCGAGGTGGAACATCGCCGTGCGCTGCGACACGCGCGCCGCCTGCTGCATCGAGTGCGTGACGATGACGATCGTGTAGTTCTGCCTCAGCTCGTCGATCAGCTCCTCGACCTTGGCGGTGGCGATCGGATCGAGCGCCGAGCAGGGCTCGTCCATCAGGATCACCTCCGGCGACACGGCGATGGCGCGCGCGATGCACAGGCGCTGCTGCTGGCCGCCGGACAGGCCGGTGCCCGGCTCGTGCAGGCGATCTTTGACCTCGTTCCACAGCGCGGCCTTCTTCAGGCTCGATTCGACGACGCCGTCGAGGTCCGCCTTGGTCTTCGTCAGCCCGTGGATGCGCGGACCGTAGGCGACGTTCTCGTAGATCGACTTCGGGAACGGGTTCGGCTTCTGGAACACCATGCCGACGCGGGCGCGCAGCTCCACGACGTCGATCGCGCGGTCGTAGATGTCCTCGCCGTCGAGCGTGATCTTGCCGCCGACGCGGGCGCTGGGCACCGTGTCGTTCATGCGGTTGAGGCAGCGCAGGAAGGTCGACTTGCCGCAGCCGGACGGGCCGATCAGCGCCGTCACCTGCTTCTCGCGCACGTCGAGGTCGACCCCGAACAGCGCCTGCTTCTCGCCATAGTGAACGGTGACCTTCTCACCCTTCATCTTGATCGCTTCGTTGGGCTCGCCCGACATTCTGGTGCTCACGGCTTCTTCGAGGGTCTTTTCGGTCATCACATTCATAGCAATCTGCCTCCAGGACGCCTACCAGCGCCGCTCGAAGCGGCGGCGGAGGATGATGGCGGTGATGTTCATGGCCATCAGGAAAACGAGCAGGATGATGATCGCGCCCGACATGCGCTCCACGAAGGCGCGTTCGGCCTCGTTCGCCCACATGTAGATCTGCACGGGGAGCGCGGTCGCGGGATCGAGCGGCGTGGTCGGATAGTCGGCGACGAAGGCGACCATGCCGATCAGGAGCAGCGGCGCCGTCTCGCCGAGCGCGCGGGCGAGACCGATGATCGTGCCGGTCAGGATGCCGGGCATCGCCAGCGGCAGGACGTGGTGGAACACCATCTGCATCTTGGATGCGCCGAGGCCAAGGGCCGCCGCGCGGATCGAGGGCGGCACGGCGGCGAGCGCCGCGCGGGTGGCGATGATGATCGTCGGCAGCGTCATCAGCGACAGCGTGATGCCGCCGACGAGTGAGGCCGAGCGCGGCATGCCGAGGAAGTTGATGAACACCGCGAGGCCGAGCAGACCGAACACGATCGACGGGACGGCGGCCAGATTGTTGATGTTCACCTCGATCAGGTCGGTCAGCCGGTTCTTCGGCGCGAACTCCTCGAGATAGATCGACGCGGCGACGCCGACGGCGAGCGCCAGCACCAGCACGATCAGCATCATGTAGAGCGAGCCGACCATGGCGACGCCGATACCCGACGTTTCCGGCCGGCTGGACGCGCCATAGGAGAACAGGCCGGTGTTGAACTTCTCGGCCAGCGTGCCGTCGGAGGCGAGCTGGTTCATCCAGGTCACCTGCTGGTCCTTCACCTTCCGGCGCGCCTCCGGCACGGACAGGTCGACCTGCCCCTTGAAGGCGGAATCGATGTTCGCGGAGGCCAGCATCGACACGTCGACGGTCTTGCCGACCACAGACGGATCTGCCGCTACGATGTCGCGCAGGGCGATGCGCACGCTGTCGGACAGGAAGCCGCGCAGCTTGGCCACGGCCGCCTTGTCCTGCGGGTCGATGCCGAGCTTCTGGATCATCGCGTTCTGGGCGAGCTTGTCGTAGTTCGCCCGGATCAGCACCGACGGATCGCTGTCGCGCTTGTTGTCCGGATCGATGATCGCGGCGTCGAACGTGATCGGCAGCGTGACGTTGGTCTGCCAGAAGGCCGTGTAGCCCTTGCCGAAGATCGAGACCAGCATGATCACCAGGAACAGCAGGCCGAAGGTGATGGCCGCGATGCCGTATGCCTTGAACCGGGCCTCGGCGGCGTAGCGCCGCTTGATGCCGATGTCGCGGCGGGGCGGCCGCGCGGTGACGGGGAGAGTGCCGTCGGCGCTGATGGCGGTCATTCGTACTGCTCCCGATACTTGCGCACGATGTAGAGGGCGAAGACGTTCATCCCGAGCGTCACGAAGAACAGCGTGATGCCGAGCGCGAAGGCCACCAGTGTCTGCGGCGAGTTGAACTCGAGGTCGCCTGTCAGCTGGTTGACGATCTTGACGGTGATCGTCGTCATCGCCTCGAAGGGATTGAGGGTCAGGTTGGCCGCCACGCCGGCCGCCAGCACCACGATCATCGTCTCGCCGATGGCGCGCGAGGCCGTCAGCAGCACGGCGCCGACGATGCCGGGCAGGGCCGCGGGAAGGATGACCTTGCGGATGGTCTCGGACTGCGTCGCGCCGAGGCCGAGCGAGCCGTCGCGCATCGCCTGCGGTACGGCGGTGATGATGTCGTCCGAGAGCGAGGAGACGACCGGGATCAGCATCACGCCCATCACCAGGCCGGCGGTGAAGATCGACTGCGCCTGGATGAAGGGCGAGCCGCCCGCAAGCGCCGCGCTCAGGTCGCGCAGCCAGGGGCCGAGCGTCACCAGCGCGAAGATGCCGTAGACGATGGTCGGGATGCCGGCGAGCAGCTCCAGCGCCGGCTTGACCACCGAGCGCACCGGGCGCGGCGCATACTCGGACATGTAAACCGCCGACATCAGTCCGACCGGGACTGCGACGAGCAGCGCCACCAGCGCGATGTAGAGCGTGCCGGCGAGCAGCGGGATCAGGCCGAACTGGCCTTCGGACCCGCCCGACCCGGCGGCTGCGAAGCGCGGATCCCATACGGTGCCGAAGAAGAAGTTGAGCGGCGAGACCTCGCTGAAGAAGGTGATGGTCTGGAAGAGCATCGACAGCACGATGCCGATCGTCGTGATGATGGCGATGGTCGACGCCGAGAACAGCGTGCCGAACACCACCTTCTCGACCTTGTCGCGCGCCTTGGCGCGGACGGCGATCTGCGACAGGCCGAACAGGGCGCCGGCGATGGAGAGCACGGCGGCGATGATGCCGCCGGCCCAGGCCAGCCGCGCCTGCGAGGCGATGGCCGCCTTGGCGATCGGGATCATGTAGTCCTGGGTGTCGGTCGCGAGCGTGACGCCCTTCGCGGCGAGCAGCGGCGACAGTTGCGCCATGGTCGCCGGTATCTCGGTCTGGCTGTCGAGCTTGCTGATGCCGCTGGCGAGGCTCTTCACCAGCGTCAGGGAGGTGTGCGCGGTGCTTCCGGACTGCGCCTGCACCTGGCTGGCGATCGAGCTGTCCAGCCACGCCGCCTGGCCGATGGACCAGAGGATGAAGAAGGCGAGCGCCGGCAACGTCGCCAGGAGCATCGCCCAGGAACCGTGATAGAGCGGCCGCGAATGCACCTTGCGACCGCCGGTATCCAGCGCGCCAGCCCTCGCCCGGCCCACGAACTGAGCAACCAGACCGATCAGCACGATCAGCGCGATGACGAGAAATCCTGACATGAACCTCTATCCCCTGGCGCCTGCGTTGGCCGGACGGAAGATTTTGCGATCGGCCGCATGAGCTGGCCAGGATCAGCAGTGTCAAGCCTTGCGTGAAGACTGCAAGGCGTCAACCCGAAGAGGAAGCCTGGGGGAAGCCGGCAAATGACCGGCCTCCCCCAAGGCAATTACATGGTCTTGCCGCCGGAGAAGGCGTCGCGCTGTTCCTGGCGCTCTGCTTCCGGAGCCGGAACGAGACCGTATTCGGCCAGCGGGCCGTCCGAACCGACCATCTGCTCGTCGAGGAAGAACTCTACATATTCCTTCAGGCCGGGAACGACGCCGAGATGCGCCTTCTTGACGTAGAAGTAGAGCGGACGCGAGACCGGGTATTCGCCGGCAGAGATCGTCTCGACCGAAGGCGTCACGCCGCCGACGGTGGCGACCTTCAGCTTGTCGGCGTTGTTCTCGTAGAAGGACAGGCCGAACACGCCCACGCCGGTCTTGTTGGAGTCGATGCGGGCCAGCGTCTCGGTGTAGTCGCCGTCGATGTCGACAGCCTTGCCGTCCTTGCGAACCGCCTTGCAGGCGGCTTCCGCGGCCTTCTCGTCCATGCCGCCGGCTTTGGCAGCGTCGACGCCCCCCAGCTTGTGGCAGCCGGCGATCAGCAGCTTCTCTTCGAACACTTCACGGGTACCGTGCTTCTCGCCCGGGATGTAGGCGGCGATGTCCCAGTCCGGCAGGGCCGGGTTGACCTGGTTCCACTTGGTGTTCGGGTTGGCGACGAGCTTGCCGTCGACGACGATCTGCGCGGCGAGCGCCTTGTAGATGTCTTCCGGCGTCAGAGCCCAGTCCGGGCCGTTGGCGTCGGTGGCGAACACGATGCCGTCATAGCCGAACTTGACTTCCTGGATCTCGGTCACGCCGGCCGACTTGCAGGACTCGACCTCGGAGTCCTTGATCTTGCGCGACGAGTTGGCGATGTCGATCGTGTCCTCGCCGGCGCCCTTGCAGAATTCCTTGATGCCGGCGCCCGAACCGCCGGACTCGACGACGGGGGTCTTGAAGTTGGTGAAGGTCTCGCCGAAGCGCTCGGCAACGATCTTGGCATAGGGGAGAACGGTCGAGGAACCAGCGACCTGGACCTGATCGCGCGCCGCGGCGATGCCGATGGATGCGGCGAGGGCGAGCGAAGCCGCCGAAGCCGTAAGGAGGAATTTCTTCATGTGCCTACTCCCGTTCGGAATTCGGAAAAGATGAATTCTGTCGACGCCCCGAAGGCGACACGGGTGGCATTAAAGGGGCTGTGTTACAGTTGGATGACAGTTTTATGTCCGGAATAATTCCCTCCCCGGCCCGTCGCGCCCGAGGCGAAAGGCTGCATCAGCCGGCGACGGTGCGCGAGGCCCTGTCGTCCATCCAGAGCTCGACCTTGGCGAGCAGCGCGTTCGGGCTGATCGGCTTGGAAAGGTAGTCGTCCATTCCCGCTTCGAGGCAGCGTTCGCGGTCGCCCTTGAGCGCATGCGCCGTGACGCCGACGATCGGGACGTGTCCGCCGACGGCCGCCTCGCGCTCGCGGATCGCGGCCGTGGCCTCCAGCCCGTTCATCATCGGCATCGAGATGTCCATCAGGATCATCCGCGGCTGCAGCGCCTCGAACGCCTCCAGCGCGCGCCGGCCGTTGTCGACGATCTCGAACGTATGGCCGGTCTCGCCCAGGATCTGCGTGAACACCAGCTGGTTCACCTCGTTGTCCTCGGCGACCAGAATGTCGATCCGGTGCCGCCCTTCCGCGCGGACGGGAGCCGGCTTCGGAACCTGCGGCTCCGGCCCCGATACCGCTGGCCTTTCGACCGGCGCCGTAGCGATGACCGGCGGCGCGCGATGGCGCTGGATCGTCGTCACCAGCGCATCGAGCAGCACCGACGAGCGGGCCGGCTTGATCAGGTGGGCATCGATGTCGAGGTCGCGGTAGCTCTTGTTCGACAGCGACTGGTCGACCGAGGTGAGCAGGATCAGCGGCGTATCCGCGAGCGCGGGATTGGCGCGCACCGCTCTCGCCACGTCGGCTCCCGTCATTCCCGGCATCTGGTAGTCGAGGATCGCGCAGTCGACCTTGAGCCCGAGCCGCGAGGCGGTTTCGAGCACCAGCAGGCCTTCCGCCCCGCTCCGCGCCGCGCAGGCGTCGAACGCCCAGGACTGCATCTGCTCCATCAGGATCGCCCGGTTGACCGGATTGTCGTCGATCACCAGGATCCGCGCGCCCGTCACGTCGAGCGGCGCCACGCGCCGCGGCTTCTGGTCGGCCGCCACCGGAAGCTCCAGGCTGACCGTGAAGGTCGACCCCTTGCCCTCGGCGCTCTGCACCTCGACGCTGCCGTTCATCATCTCGACCAGCCTCGACGTGATCGCGAGGCCGAGGCCCGTGCCCTCGTGGCGGCGGGTCGAGGAGCCGTCCACCTGGCTGAACTTCTCGAAGACCAGCTTGAGCTTGTCGGTCGGGATCCCGATGCCCGTATCGGTGACGGCAATGGTAATCCGGGTGACGGACCCGTCCACCTCGCCGTTGACGTCGACCAGGACGTGGCCCGAATCGGTGAACTTGACGGCATTGCCGACGAGATTGGTGATGATCTGCCGGATGCGGCCGACATCGCCGACGAACAGCGCCGGCAGGTCCGGCTGCACGCGCACGATCAGCTCCAGGTCCTTCTCCTTGGCGCGGGTCGAGACCAGCGTCGCCACGTCCTCGATCGCCTCGGCGAGGTTGAAGGGGGCGGGATCGAGCACGAGCTGGCCGGCGTCGATCTTCGAGAAGTCGAGGATGTCGTTGATGATCTTCAAGAGCGCATTGCCCGACTTGAGGATGATGTCGGTGAAGGTGCGCTGCTTGGCATCGAGGCTCGACTTGGACAGCAGTTCCGCCATGCCCAGCACGCCGTTCATCGGCGTGCGGATCTCGTGGCTCATATTCGCCAGGAACTCGGACTTGGCGCGGTCGGCGAGCACCGCCCGCCGCTGCGCCTGCTCCAGCTCGATCTCGCGCTGCTTCAGCTCGGTCACGTCTGTGCTGGAGCCGATGAGGTGGACGATACCGTCGTCGAGCGACAGCCGGCTCTTGCGGGCGATCAATTGCCTTACCGATCCGTCACGGTGGGTCAGTGTCTCCTCGGTCTCGTTGACGATGCCCGTCGAGAGCACCGCGAGGTCGCGGTGCGCGAAGTCCTCGCCCTGGACGCCGAACAGGTCGAGATCGCTGCGGCCGGCGGCCTCGTCCTTGCCGATGCCGGTCAGCGCGCACCAGGCCTTGTTGACGAAGCGGATCGAGAGGTCGTCGTCCTTGACGTAGGCCGCGACCGGCAACTCGTCGAGCACATGGCGGAACAGGTCGATCTGGCGCGTGAAGTCGCGCAGGGCGACCTCGCGCTCCCTGATTTCGGAAATGTCGAAAATGAAGCCGGCGACATAGTCTTTGCCGCTGTCGGTGCGGATGCGGGTCTTGCGCACGATGCGCGACTTGCCGACGCCGTCGACCTCGAAGTCTTCCTCGACCTCGTAGGCTTCGCCGGTTTCCAGCACCCGGCGCTCCGTGAGCTCGAACCGCACGGCATCGTCCGGCGCGACGAAATCGCCGCCGGGCCTGCCCGCCATCTGCGCCGGCTTCACGCCGAACATGCTCGCGAACGCCTTGTTGACGTAGACGAAGCGAAGCTGGCTGTCCTTGACGAACACCGGATTGTTGATGCCGTCGATCACTGCGTCGGCCAGCCCGGCCCGCTCCAGCGCCTCCGCCAGCTCCGCCTCGCGCTGCTTCAGGTCGGAGATGTCGAAATAGGTCACCAGGCGCTTGCCGCCGGACAGCTCCGTGACCTCGTAGACCATGGTGCAGCCATCCGCCCGACGAAACTCCCGCGGCGCGATACTGCCGGCGGAGATCTCGCGCGACCGGGAGGCGACGTAGTCCTCCCACTTGTCGTCGGAGACGTCGTAGACGCCGTTGTGCCGGTTGATGTCCATCAGCGCCCGGAACGGACTGCCGACCGAAACGTCACGCGGCGTTACTTTCCAGATGTCGTAGAAGGCGCGGTTGATGATCTCAGCGCGCAGATCGGCGTCGAGCACCACGACACCCATGCGCATGGCGTCGACGGTGCGCTGCAGGTCTTCCAGCAGTTCGCTCGTCCGACGGTCGACCGCAACGCCGGGCAGGCGCATGGTTTCGTCGCCGGCCTTCGCGGACTCGCCGGGCATGTCGCTCGACGCCTCGCCCAAGGTCAAAATTCCGTCCCCTTTGCACGCCCCTCGATTAACCATACGAGGGCAACGCTTAACGATCCGCTAAGCATGAATCCGGCTGAAGGCTTAGCTGGCATCCCCGCCGAGACGGCGCGCATGGTCGGCGCAGACGCGCAGGATGACGACGGCGCCCTTGAGCAGCTCGTCGCGGCTCAGCGTGAACACGCGTTTGGCGCGGGCGGGATCGAGCGCCGGAAGCTGGTCGGCGAGGAACGGCACGTGGACGAAGCCCGATATCTTCGGGCCGAACCGCGAGATCGTGCCCGAGCGCGACAGGTAGAAGACGTGGTTGCACAGATAGGCGCCGGCATTGGACGAGAGCTGCACCG
The DNA here is from genome assembly GCF_900177325.1 of Mesorhizobium australicum. Lineage (NCBI taxonomy): Bacteria > Pseudomonadati > Pseudomonadota > Alphaproteobacteria > Hyphomicrobiales > Phyllobacteriaceae > Mesorhizobium > Mesorhizobium australicum. Next base: position 5,204,992 of record NZ_FXBL01000004.1, read on the forward strand.
GCAAGCCCTCGGCGTCGAGCGCCGCCGCGATGTCGGGCAGCGGCAGCGTCGAGCGCAACGTGGCCGGTCCCTCGCAGACGCGCGCCTGGGCCGGCAGCAGCCCCGCTGCATCGACGGCGAGCGTCGACGAGCGGTTGCGCGCCGTGGATTCGAGGCGGAAGCCCCGCGCCGTGTCAGCGAGGCCGAAATGCACCGCCACGTCCGCCGCGAACGCCGCCCCGATCTCGCCGAGCGCCTGCGGCGCGCGCGCATATTCGACCGGCAGCACCAGCGTGCGCAGCTCGACGGCCGGCCCGAGGTCCGGAGCGGCCTTTTCGAGCAGCCCCATCAGCACCTCGGTCGGATTGACCGGCGCGCGCGGGAAGGCGGAGAAGCCCGTGGCGAGAATGCGAAGTGGGGTCATGGCGGTCCTGGCAGGCTACTCATCGGCCTCCCGTTCGAGATAGCGGCCGTACATTGCGCTCGCGATGCGCGCGGTCACGGCCGCCTGTCTGCGCAGCACGATATCCGGGTCGGCACGCCGCCGCTGCGCTTCCTGCGCGATCGCCTCCTCGACCTCCTCCCGCGTCACGAACCGCCTCGGCAGGAAATAGTCCTCGGCCAGCCCGTATTCCAGGCAGAAGGCGCGGTTGGACGCTTCAAAGCGCGTGTCGACGAAATCCTTGAGCACATCGAGGAAATCGTCCGTCCCGGACCGCTCGACCGGACGGCGGAAGTTGCTGTTCCGATCGAAGAAGGCGCCGTGCTGATGCGGCCCCGGAGCCGGCAGGCCGAGCTCGACGGCGAGATGGACAGCCTCCACCAGATCCGGATCGAACTGCGCGTTCACCGGGGTCTCGTCCCTTTCGGGCAGCGCCGGCGAGGAAAGCCCGCATCGCCGGTAGAAGTCGTCGAGCAGGGAGAACCCGTAACCCTCGCGCGGGATGAAGCCGGCCGAGATCCTGACGCCGAAAGGAGCGAGCAGGCGGGCGATCTCGCCATAGACCGCGTGCCAGTCGAGGATCAGGTTGTTCGAGAGCTGGCGCGCCGAGCGCATGTCGGTCTTCACGGCAGCGATGAAGCACGCCTCCAGCCCGGTGAAGTGCAGCGGCTCAAGGCCTGCCGCGCGCAATGCCTCGCCCACCTCGCGCGTCCGCTCCGGCGAGCGGAACAGCCACTGGCTGTAGGCGGACTGGATGAAGCCCGACTGCCGCCGCGAATAGCCGACCACCGTCACGTCCTTCACCACCGGCCGCAGCAGCGCCACGATGTTGCGCAGCGCCACAGGACGCTGGAACATCGTCTCATGGCTGATGACCACCCGGTCGCCGCGCGCGAACAGGCCGGACACGATGTCGAGGAGCTTGGCGGCGGCGTCCGGGGGCACCGTCTCCTCGATGAGCTGCTTTAGCAGTGCCAGCGGCAGCATGACGGAGCGCCCGTCGAAGGGGCTCCCCGCGCGGGCGATCTCCCTCTGGATCGACGACGAGCCGCATTTCGCGGGACCGACGTGCAGGATCAGCGACTTGGCCAAAACGGTCCTCGGCATGGCTGGCTCCGCGATCCGCCCTCGTCCTGACACGGCATCGTGCCGGCCCCGTCGGAAGGCGAACCGCGGCGGTATTGCCTCTCATTCTTCGCAGAGTGTGCGGCCGTCTTTCAAGAGCGTCGGCCGGACCTCTCCCATCGCGTCAGGGTCACCCCGTTGTCGGGGTCGATCGACCGCCTCTCGAATGGCGCGAGGCCGGCCGCGGCGAGCACGGCGCGCGGATGGCCGGCGCCGAAACAGGATATGCCGCCCGGAAGCACGAACGGCTCGACCTCCGCCAGCATGAACTCGTCGTAGAACGGCAGGAAATGGTCGAACACCCGCTGGCCGCCGGTGACCGCGACGACACCCTCCGGCACGTCCAGCCGCGCGAGCAGATCGCCGATCGCCATGCCGGCCGGATTGTAGAACGTCGCCAGCCGATCGGCCGCATCAGGCGCGAACCGTTCCACCGAACCGGTGAAGACGAGCCTGCGCCGCCCCGGATTGGGATGCCGCCCGTGGCCGAGGCTGCCGAGAACGACGAGGCTCGACCTGTCCAGCGCCGCCTGGAAGATCCCCCAGTCGGCATCGTTCCTCAGCGGCGCAGGCATCAACCCCCGCGCATCGGCGATCATGCCGTCAGCCGAAACGATGGCATGGCCGGCCACGCGATAGGACTTTCCGTGGCTGGAGACTATCGGCAGGACGCTGTTCCTCGGATTGGGCAGGGCCATCACCGCCCACCGCCTTCGGTATCGGCAGTCCGGCTCGGCGGCAAGCCTCGGAACGACCGGCGGTCCACACCAGAGCTCGGATCGAATCTACACAAACCATCCAAAACGACAGCCGCGACATCCAGCACCGGCCGTAAAAATATCAGCACTTTCAATGGATTGTCAGTTGGTACGCCCAAGGGGAATCGAACCCCTGTTTGCGCCGTGAGAGGGCGCCGTCCTAACCGCTAGACGATGGGCGCATACCGAACTGGGCGGGATATATTCTGCCTCCGCGCGAAATGCAACCGTCGGGCGGGAAATCCTGGCGCGGGCAAGGCGCCCCATGTTTCGCGGCTGCGGCGACCACGTCTGGAGGCGGCGCTGCCTGTCAAAGTCCTTGCTGTATATATTCCTCATCGCCACGCAGCGGGCCCGGTCGCGGTGCATCAAGCCCCCGTCGCGCGGCAGGGCCTTCCGTCCGTGGCCTGCTTCATATTAATGTCCAATTCCAAGGAGTAAGATCAAGCGGTCCCGTGCGGCGTCGCCCGCGGGAACGAAGCCGGAATTGCCGTCCATGATCGCTCGAATGCTTGCCGTGCTGGCGCTTGCCGGCCTGACATCCACCTCCGTTGCGGCGGAGGGGCCCAAATCGTTCCGTGTCGACTATTCGGTGTCGATCCTGGGGCTGAACATCGCGCGCTCGAGCTTCGAGAGCACGATCGAGCCGCGCACCTTCTCCGTCTCCGGCACCGTGGCCTCAAGCGGCATTGCCCGCATCTTCGACCAGACCGAGGGCACCGCCGAGGTGCGGGGCAATTTCGGCGACGACGGCGCGCAGGGCAACCGCTTCCTGCTCAACTACACATCCGGCAAGAAGAAGAAGAGCACCGAGATCGCCTTCTCTAAGGGCACCGTCACCCGCGCGCTCAATACGCCCGCCCGCAAGCCCGACCCAAAGGTCTGGGTGCCCGTGAAGAAGGCCGACCTCGTCTCGGTCGCCGACCCGCTCTCGGCCTCGCTGGTCAAGGCCTCCGGCCTGCGCGACGTCTGCGACAGGACAATCAAGGTGTTCGACGGCGAGATGCGGATGGACCTGAGGCTCTCCTATGTCGACACCGGCACCGCCGAGACGCGCGGCTATTCCGGCCAGACGGTCACCTGCCGCGCCCGCTTCGTGCCGATCGGCGGCTACAAGGGCGACCACAAGTCGATCGCGTTCCTGAAGAACAAGAGCAAGATCCTGATCTCCTTCGCCCCGCTCGGCACCACTGGCGTTTACGCCCCGATCAAGGTATCGGCGACCACGGAGATCGGAACGCTGGTCGTCAACGCGCGGCGGTTCGAAGCAATCAGCCAGTAGACCGTCCCCCGCGGACGGCGGGGAGCGGAAGTGGGCCGCGCGACACTCATCGGGTTTTCGGCCGTCGCCATGTGGGCGCTGCTGGCGCTGCTCACCGACGCGTCCGGCGCGGTGCCGCCTTTCCTCCTCTCCGCGCTCGCCTTCTCGATCGGGGCGGCGATCGGTTTCGCCGCCCGCCTCGCCGGCCTGTCGCCGCCGCCGACGGAACCCGTGCCCGCCGCCGTCTGGGTCATCGGCATCGCCGGCCTGTTCGGCTACCACTTCTTCTATTTCACCGCGCTGCGCGCCGCCCCCGCGGTCGAGGCGAGCCTGATCGCCTATCTCTGGCCGCTGTTCATCGTGGTCGGCTCGGCGCTGATGCCGGGCGAACGGCTGCGCTGGTTCCACGTCGCGGGTGCGCTGCTTGGCCTTGCCGGCACGGCCCTGATCGTCACCAAGGGCGGCGCGGTCGCCTTCGAGGCGCGCTACGGTTTCGGCTATGCGATGGCGCTGGTCTGCGCCTTCGTCTGGGCAATCTACTCGCTGGCCTCCCGCCGCTTTCCGCAAGTGCCGACCTCCGTCGTCACCTGGTTCTGCCTCGCCACCGCCATCCTGTCGGCGCTCTGCCATCTGGCGCTGGAAGAAACCGTCTGGCCGCAGGGCGCCGGCCAGTGGCTCGCCGTCGCCGGCCTCGGCCTGATGCCGGTAGGGGCCGCCTTCTACGCCTGGGATTACGGCGTCAAGCACGGCAACATCCAGGTGCTGGGAGCTGCGAGCTATGCGGCCCCGCTGCTGTCGACGCTGGTGCTGATTGCCGGCGGCGCGGCGAAAGCCGAGCCCGCAATCCTCGGCGCCTGCGTGCTGATCACGGCGGGCGCGGTGCTGGCGGCAAAGAACATGCTGTTCCGGGCAAGCGGCGCAGCCGAGGGAGCCAAGCCATGATGCCCTTCCCGGACGGCATGGCGGGAACGGCGAATGGCACGCTGATCTTCAGCGTGCTCCTCGCCCTCTACTACGGCATCATCGTGCACCGCGCTCCCTCGCTCAGGCGCACGATCGTCAAGACCGGCTCGGTCGCCCTGCTCGTGCTTCTCGCCTGGCTGCAAGGTGGGCCGCCGCTGTTGATCTCGGCCCTTGCGCTCAGCGCCGTCGGCGACGCCTGCCTGGCGCAGGAGGGCGAGACGCCGTTCCTCGCAGGGCTCGCAAGCTTCCTCTGCGCCCACGTCGCCTATGTCGCTCTGTTCTGGACCAAGGGCGGCGGCATCGCCGAGATCCTGTCCGAGCCGTCCCGCATCGTCATCGCCGTGGCCCTGGTCGCGGCGGTGGCGCTCATCCTGTCGCGGCTCTGGCCGGCACTTGAGGCGGCAATGCGCCCGCCGGTGGCGCTCTACTGCGTCGCGATCCTGGCGATGGGCATCTCGTCGCTGTCCGAACTCGGCGCGACGGTGGTGTTGGGCGCGGTGCTGTTCATGGCGTCGGACGCGATCCTGGCCGCGGGACGCTTCCTCGTGCCGGCGGGCGATCCGCGCCATGCCTGGATTCAGCCGCTGGTCTGGGCGCTCTATTACGCGGCCCAGCTGCTGCTGACGCTCAGCTTCGTCGTCGCCTGATCAGACCTCGCAATAGGCCGACGCGACCGCGTCGTAGCTCGCGCTCGCCTCGCCGCGCGGCGGCTGCGTCAGCGCGATGACGGCGGCGGCGTCGGCCCGCGTGATGTTGGACAGGAAGAGCCTGAGCTGATCGGCATCGGCCTCCTGGCCGCGCCGCCCGGCCTGCGGCTGAACCGGCCCCGTCGCCGACTGTGCGGATTGCGGCTGCGCACCGGCGCGCGCCATCGGCACGCCGACGGCGTCCGACCTTACGTTTCCAAGCATGTGAGCCCCCTCAACGCTGGCTATGCCCTAGAGATAGCAGGCCGCGTTTGAGGTTGCGTTGCAGCATGCCGGAGCAATCGACTCAAACTTTAGCGGTTGGCGATTACGAGCCGGTCGCCGTCCGCACCAGCGCCTTGGCGTCCTCGCTCGCCCACTCGGCCGGACCGTTCATATTGGCGATCAGGCAGCCGTCGCGGTCGACGAGCAGCGTCACCGGCAGGCCGAGCGCCAGGCCGCGCTTCTTCAGTTCGTTGAAGAGCGCCAGCGTGTTCTCCCGATAGTAGCCGAGGCTCGACACGCCTGTTTCGGCGAGGAACTTCTTCGGCTTGGTGTCGTCGCCGGTGTCGACATTGACGGCGACCACTTCGAAACCGTCCGACCCCATCTCCTTCTGCAGCGCGTCCAGCGCCGGCATCTCGGCGCGGCAGGGCGCGCACCAGGTGGCCCAGAGATTGACCAGCAGCACCTTGCCCGACATCGCGCCGAAGGTGGTCTTCGCGCCCGACGGATCGTTGAGCGACAGGCCCGCCAGCGACTGAGGCGGGTTTGCCGCAAGCATCGCCGCCACCTCGCCCTTAGCGGCTGCCGCGACCGTATTGGCCCGGTCGGACTTCTGCGCGCACTGGGCGATGTCGGCCTCGGCGCCCGCAGGGCGCGCGAGCGCAGCCGGTTCCTCGGGCAGATTGTTGCCAGAGGGCACCCCGCTCACGTATACCGCCACCGCGCCGGTCGCCAGACCCGCGACCGCCGCGAGGAGGACCGGGCGAAGCCCCGGAAATCCGCTTTTTCTGTCCGCCATCCGTTCTCGTCTCCGGAGCGCCGTAAACACCATGTCCGAGAAAAAGGCCAGCAATGAGATGTGGGGCGGGCGTTTCGCCTCAGGTCCGGCCGCGATCATGGAGGCGATCAACGCCTCGATCGGCTTCGACAAGAAGCTCTACGCGCAGGACATCGCCGGCTCGCTGGCGCATTCGGAAATGCTGGCCGAACAGGGCATCATCGCAAAAGCCGATCAAGAAAAGATCGCTCACGGGCTGAACACGATCCTGTCAGAGATCGAAGCCGGCACCTTCGTCTTCTCGACCAAGCTCGAAGACATCCACATGAACGTGGAATCGCGGCTTGCCGAACTGATCGGCCCGGCGGCCGGCCGGCTGCACACCGCGCGCTCTCGCAACGACCAGGTGGCGGTCGACTTCCGCCTGTGGACGAAGAACGAGCTGACCCGCACCGCCGAAGCCCTGAAGGGCCTGATCGCCGCTTTCCTCGACAAGGCCGAAGCGCATGCCGCCACCGTCATGCCCGGCTTCACCCATCTCCAGACCGCGCAGCCGGTGACCTTCGGCCATCACTGCATGGCCTATGTCGAGATGTTCGGCCGCGACCTCTCGCGCGTCCGCGACGCGATCGAGCGGCTGGACGAGAGCCCGCTGGGCGCGGCCGCACTCGCCGGCACCGGCTTCCCGATCGACCGCCACAGGACGGCGTCGGCACTCGGCTTCCGCGAGCCGACCCGCAACTCGATCGACAGCGTCTCCGACCGCGACTATGCGCTGGAGTTCCTGTCGGTCGCCGCCATCTGCGCCACGCATCTGTCGCGGCTGGCGGAGGAGATCGTCATCTGGTCGACGCCGCAATTCGCCTTCGTGCGCCTGTCGGACCAGTTCTCCACCGGCTCCTCGATCATGCCGCAGAAGAAGAACCCGGATGCCGCCGAGCTGGTGCGCGCCAAGACCGGCCGCATCAACGGCCATCTCGTCGGCCTCCTGACCGTCATGAAGGGCCTGCCGCTTGCCTATTCCAAGGACATGCAGGAGGACAAGGAGGCCGTCTTCGACGCTGCCGAGACACTCGACCTGATGATCGCGGCGATGACCGGCATGGTCGGCGACATGACGATCAATACCGACGCGATGAAACGCGCCGCCGGCTCCGGCTTCTCCACCGCAACCGACCTCGCCGACTGGCTGGTGCGCGAGGCCGGCCTGCCCTTCCGCGAGGCCCACCACGTCACCGGCCGCGCCGTCGCCATGGCCGAGGCGCAGAAGAAGGGCCTCGAAAAACTGTCGATCGAGGACCTCCGCTCGCTGAACCCGGCCATTACCGAGGACGTCTATTCGGTCCTGTCGGTCAACAATTCGGTCAAGAGCCGCAAGTCCTTCGGCGGCACCGCGCCCGCCGAAGTGAAGCGCCAGATCAGGTACTGGAGGAAGCGGCTGGCGAAGGCGTGAGCGCCTACACCCGAGGCCGTCATCCTCGGGCTTGTCCCGAGGATTTACCCACGGTCGAGCGCCTGAACGGTCCCAGAAACCCGCCAACGACGGCAGATCCTCGGGGTGAGATCGCGGTTTGACCATCGGGCAAATTGCAAGGTCCAGTGGACCTTGCAAAGCCAATCGAACGCCCGAAGGGCAGGCCCGAGGATGACGTCAGCGAAAAGCGTCAAGCCGCTTCGGAGAGCCTTATCTCCCCGCCATTCAGAAACACCGCTCTGTCGAACAGCGCCAAATCGAGCGGGTTGGGCAGGCGCACGTCCGACCAGTCCGGCACAGACTTCTTTCCTGCATCATAGGCCCGGTCGATCTGCGAGATGAAGACGAGGATGACGCCGCGGTCGGCCGCGAACGCCTTCAGCCGGCGCACCTGCGTCGCGAGGTCGGGATTGTCCCGCCTCTGGTCGAGCAGCTGCAGGTAGTCGATCACGGCGAGCGCGCCGCGCGGCGCCTCTGCCAGCGCCTTCATCACGTGATCCGCGCTGATTGCGTCCGACAGGTCGACCTCGAAGCGCCCTTCCAGGCCGGACGGCTCCACGCCGATCGCCCGCAGCCGGTCGAGCACGTCCCTCATCGTGTATTCGAGCGTGAAGAACACGCTCCTGTGCCCCGCCTTCGCCGCCTCGACGGCAAGCTCCAGGCTGAGCAGCGTCTTGCCCTGGCCCGGCCGGGCGCCGACCAGCACGAGGTCGCCGGGACGCAGGCGCACATGCAGTTCGCGGGCCGATATCGAGCAGGTATGCCGCGCGGCGAGCAGGCTCCAGCTCGCAAAGCCCTCCTCGCGGGCGACGCCGTCGAGCGCGGCGTGGAGCGGCAGTCCGGCCGAGCGGGCGGCGAGCTTCGCCTTGCGCTTGAGATGGGGAATGGATGCGGTGAGTTTCATCGAATGCCTCCTGATGCGGGCGGTCTTCGCAATCCCTCCTCATGCGCAGCGCCCGAACAGCAGGTTCGACGATCGATATGCCCCGCATGAAAAATGCTTCCCCGTCGGAGGGAGGAGGCTCGGGCCGAGCCGAATCGGATGATAGGCGAATTGCCGCCGGCATGAAACATCGACGGCATGCGCACATGAGGGTGCAATTAACTGCAATCTCGGTTATGAGCATTTCACATCTCGTTCGGACCCGCTCCATGACCACATCCCGCCTGATCTTCTCCACGGTGCTGATCCTCGCCGTCGTCGGCGTGTCGGCCTGCGGCCGTCGCGCGCCGCTCGACCGGCCGATCGACGTGCAGTACGAGCAGGAGAAGGAAGCGGCGCGGAAGGCGGGCCGCCCGGCGCCGCAGAAACCGTCGACCGACGTGCCCGAGCGGCCGTTCATCCTCGACGGCCTGATCGACTGACCCTTTCGCCGGGACCATTTCCGTGAATCATTTCGAGTATCGCGACGGCGTCCTCCACGCCGAAGACGTGCCTCTGCCCGAGATCGCGGCAGCCGTCGGCACGCCGTTCTACTGCTATTCCACCGCCACGCTGACCCGGCACTTCCGCGTCTTCAGCCAGGCTTTTTCCGGCCTCGACGCGCTGGTCTGCTACGCCATGAAGGCCAACTCCAACCAGGCGGTGCTGAAGACGCTGGCAAAGCTCGGCTCCGGCGCCGACGTCGTCTCCGAGGGCGAGCTGCGCCGCGCGCTGGCCGCCGGCATCCCGGCCTCGAAGATCATGTTCTCCGGCGTCGGCAAGACCGCGCGCGAAATGGACTTTGCCCTTTCCGCCGGCATCCACTGCTTCAACGTCGAATCCGAGCCGGAGCTGGAGCTGCTCTCGGCGCGCGCCGTGGCGGCCGGCAAGGTGGCGCCCGTCTCGGTGCGCATCAATCCGGACGTCGACGCCAAGACGCATCGCAAGATCGCCACCGGCAAGGCCGAGAACAAGTTCGGCATTCCGTGGCAGCGCGCCCGCAAGGTCTACGCCCGCGTCCGCGATCTGCCCGGCGTGCGCGCGGTCGGCATCGACATGCATATCGGCTCGCAGATCACCGAGCTGAAGCCCTTCGACGACGCCTTCGCGCTGCTGGCCGAGCTCGTCGGCACGCTCCGAAACGACGGCCACGACATCGCCCATGTCGATCTCGGCGGCGGGCTGGGCGTGCCCTACCGCTTCGACAACGACCCGCCGCCGCTGCCCGACGCCTATGCCGACATTGTGCGCAAGCACGTGACGAAGCTCGGCGTGAAGGTGATCTTCGAGCCCGGCCGGCTGATCGTCGCCAATGCCGGCATCCTCGTCTCCGAGGTCATCTACCTCAAGGAAGGCGACGCGAAGAACTTCCTCATCGTCGACGCGGCGATGAACGACCTGATCCGCCCGACGCTCTACGACGCCTACCACGACATCCGCCCGGTGGTGGAGCAGCCCGCCGACGCGCCGCGGCTCACCGTCGATGTCGTCGGCCCGGTCTGCGAGACGGGCGATTATCTCGGCCACGACCGCAACCTGCCGCGCCTTGAGGCTGGAGATCTGATCGCGGTCGGCACCGCCGGCGCCTATGGCGCGGTGCAGGCCGGCACCTACAACACCCGCCTGCTCGTGCCGGAAGTGCTGGTCGACGGCGACCGGTTCCACATCGTGCGCCCGCGCCGCACCTACGAGGATCTGATCGGGCTGGACAGCCTGCCGGACTGGCTCTGACCCCCGGAAGGCGGCGCATTCACGTTTTGGTGGGCTGCCTCGCCTTTGCCGCGTTTGCTGTTATCCTCATACATGAGTCCGCGCGGCTGATGCGCCGGGCTTCCTGGAGATGAAGCGGCCGATGGCGGGCATCAAGGCGCAGGACGACCAACCCGAAGCGAATGCCGGCATGCTCGGCCGCCTCGCCCGCACGCGCATGTGGACGACGGCGTCGATGGCGCTCGAGCGCTTCTGGCCGCTCGTCCTGCCGCTCCTCGTCGTCGCCAGCCTTTTCCTGAGCCTGTCCTGGTTCGGCGTCTTCCGCCTGATGCCGGACTGGCTGCGGATCGGCACGCTGTCCGTCTTCGGCCTCGCCGCGCTGGCCGCCCTCTATCCGCTGCGCTTCTTCCGCTGGCCGGAGCGCGCTTCGGTCGACCGCCGCATCGAGCGCGCTAACGAACTGGAGCACACGCCCGTCCTGGTCCAGGCCGACAGGCTGACCGGCTCGTCCGACGGCTTCGCCGAGGCGCTGTGGCGCGAGCACCAGAAGCGCATGGCCGCCAAGCTCGGCCACCTGTCGAGCGACCTGCCGCGCACCGGCGTGCCTGAGCGCGACCCGTGGGGCCTGCGCACCGTCGCGCTGCTTCTCCTGGTGACGGCCTTCGCCTTCTCGGCCGGCCCCTTCGGCGGCCGGATCTCGGATGCGTTCCATGCCGCGCCCGGCGCGCCGCCGGTCCCGCCGCGCATCGACGCCTGGGTGACGCCGCCGCCCTATACCGGCAAGCCGCCGATCTTCCTCACCGCCGACGCCAACCGCCAGACCGACCTCTTCGAGGCGTCGGAAGGAAGCGACCTCACCTTGCGGGTGACCGGCGGCAGCGGCGAGGAAACCTTGACCTATTCGCCGCTCGACGGCGACACGCTCGACATCGCGCCGCAGGGCGAGACTACCGCGCCGCCGGCGCAGCGGGCCGGCGTGCGGCAGTTCGCCAGCAAGCTGACGACGGACGGCCTGCTGATGCTGAAGTCCGGCGACACCGAGATCGGCAGCTGGGCGTTCCAGATCAAGCCGGACACCGCGCCGGCCATCTCCTTCATCGGCGAGCCCAAGCGGGCGCTGAACGGCACGCTGGAGCTCGCCTACCAGATCCAGGACGATTATGGCGCCGTCTCCGGCAAGGCCGGCTTCGAGATGCTGGAGCCTCAGGCCCCCAACGCCCGGCCGCTCTACGGCGAGCCGGAGATGCCGCTCGCTCTGCCCCGCAAGGGCGCGAAGGACGGTGCCGCCAAGACATCCCGCGACCTCACCGAACATGTCTGGGCGGGCGTCCCGGTGCGGGTGAAGCTCACCGCCACCGACGCCTCCGGACAGGTCGCCATCAGCGAGGAGAAGGAGTTCCGCATGCCGGAGCGCCCCTTCACCAACCCGCTCGCCCGCGCTCTGGTGGAGCAGCGGCGGATGCTTGCGCTCGACGCCAACCGCAGGGACCGCGTGCTCGACCTGATGGAAGGCGTGATGCTGCGCCCGGACGAGACGATCCCCAACCCGTCCCACTGGCTCGCCCTGAACAGCGTCTTTTCCCGCCTGAAGCAGGCGAGGACCGACGACGACCTGCGCGGTGTCGCCGACTATCTCTGGCAGATCGCGCTTGCGGTCGAGGACGGCGACCTGTCGGCCGCCGAACGCCGGCTGCGCCAGGCGCAGGAAGCGCTGAAGAACGCGCTGGAGAACAATGCCAGCGACGAGGAGATCGAGAAGCTGATGAACGAGCTGCGCGCGGCGATGCAGGACTTCCTGCGCGAATTCGCCGAGCGCGCCCAGCGCGACCCGAACATGGCGCAGCAGATGCCGCAGAACGGCCAGGAGCTGCGCCAGAGCGACCTCGAGAAGCTGATGGACCAGATCGAGGAGCTGGCCAAGTCGGGCGCGAAGGATCAGGCGCGCGATCTCCTCTCGCAGCTGCAGGACATGATGAACAACCTGCAGGCCGGCCGCCAGCAGAGGCAGCAGCAGGGCCAGCAGAGCGAGATGCGCCAGCAGATGGACAAGCTCGGCGAGCTGATGCGGCGCCAGCAGGAAATGATGAACGAGACCCACCGCCTCGACCAGATGCAGCGCGGCCAGCGCCAGCGCGGCCAGGACCGCGGCGAGCAGCAGGGTCAGGAAGGCCAGCAGGGCGAGCAGCAGCAGGGCCAGGGCGGCCAGATGTCGCCCGAGGAACTGGCCGAGGCGTTGCGACAGATGCAGCAGGGTCAGGGCCAGCTGCGCGGCGATCTCGGCGAGATCCTGAAGGGCCTCGAAGGCATGGGCATCCAGCCCGGCGAGGGCTTCGGCGAGGCCGGCGAGGCGATGGACGGCGCCGGCCAGGCGCTTGGCGACGCGCAGGGCGAGCAGGCCGTGGGCGAACAGGGCCGCGCCCTGGAGGCGCTGCGCAAGGGCGCGCAGGACATGATGCAGCAAATGCAGCAGGCCATGCAGGGCGAGCAGGGCGGCAGCGAGGAAGGCGGCCGCCAGCAGAGTTCGGACCGCGACCCGCTCGGCCGCCCGCGCGCCACCACCGGCCCGGATTTCGGCGACACGGTGAAGGTGCCCGACGAGATCGACGTCCAGCGCGCCCGCGAGATCCTCGACGCCATCCGCAAGCGCCTGGGCAACGCGCTCAGCCCCGAGATCGAGCGCGACTACCTCGAGCGCCTGCTGCAGATGCGGTAGTCTACCCCGTCATTCCGGGGCCGCGCAGCGGAACCCGGAATCCAGAGCACCGACTCGGGAGGCCGCGCATCGTCTTTCGCGATCGAGGCAGCCGGCAGAGTTCGGATCTATTCACGAACGCCGGCGATCAAGATCACCGGCTGGCGCTCACGACTGCTTGAGACTGGCCCATCCAAGCCTCGTGCAGCTTTCGATCACGCCCTGACGCGCGCCAGGTTCTTCGCCACCACGTCACGGATCGAGGCGAGCGTGAACGGCTTGAGCAGCACGTCCACCACCACGCCTTCCAGCTCCGCCGCGCGCTCGCGCTGGTCGGCGTAGCCGGTGACCAGCATGATCTTGATGTCGGGGAAGCGCGCCGCGGCCTTATGCGACATCTCGATCCCGTCCAGGATCGGCATGCGGATGTCCGACACGACGAGATCGTAGTCGCCGCCCGCCTGGACGATCCGCGCTAGCCCCTCCTCGCCGTCGCAGGCGACGTCGACCTGGTGGCCTTCGCGCTGCAGGGCGCGTGCCGCGAGCTGGCGCACCGATTCGTCGTCTTCCACCACCAGAAGCCGCGCCATCAGGCGTCTCCCTTGACGATGCCCACGAAGGGCAGCTCGCGGAAGGCATGCGCCACGTCCATGCCGTAGCCCACCACGAAATGGTCGGGGCAGTCGAAGCCGACATAGTCCGCGTCGAGTTCGATCTGCCGCCGCATCCGCTTGTCCAGTAGCACGGCGATCGAACAGCTCTTCGCGCCGCGGTCGAGCATCAGCTTGCTGGCGAAGGCGAGTGTCTTGCCCGATTCGAGGATGTCGTCGATCAGAAGCACGTCGCGGCCCGACACGTCGTTGTCGATGTCGCGCAGCACGCGCACCTCACCGCTGGTGGTGCCGGCGCCATAGCTGGAGATGAAGATGAACTCCACCTCGGGCGCCAGGCCGACATCGTGCATGGCGCGGATCAGGTCGGCCGCGAAGATGAAGGAGCCCTTGAGGACGGAGATGACCAGCAGGTCGTGATATTCGTGCGCCGCGATGTCCTTGGCGAGCTCCAGGTTGCGCCGGGCGATCGCCGATGCGCTGAACAGGACCTCGATCTCCTTGCCGCGAACGATTGGCATCAGTTCAGTCCTTCCTTGTCGAGCGTCACGGTCACCGAGCGCACGCCCGCTTCCGGCGCGTCGAGGCGGCTGGAGAAGCGCCGCGATTCGCCCGACGCCATCCGGCCGGCGCCGGTGGTCAACCTGTAACGCGTGACCAGCCCGTCCTGCGCGGTCACGTTGATCATGAGGTCAGGCGAAACGACGCCGTCGACCGCTGTATTGCGCACTTCGCCGTCGATGAACAGACGCGGGCCCGTCGCGGTGTCGGCGACGCGCGAGGTGAGGCCGGCGATCCGGACCGTCTCCGCCTCGCCGCGCATCAACGGCAGGTGGCGCGACAGCGTGTGCCCGCCGGACATCCAGAAGGCGGCGGCCGCCGCGACCAGGCCGGTGGCCCAGAACCCGATGCCGGCCCGGCGCGAGCCGTTCGCCTGCGCGGCCTTCGCCGTAAGCACATCCATGCCGGCGGGCGGCTGGACCGGACGGACGGTTGGAATGTCGGGCGCTGCGAATGCCGAAACGGCGGCGGGACCGCGCGGGATGGTGACGAACTCGGCGTCCACCACGTCCGGGCTAGCCACGGTCTGGGTCTGCGCATCCCGATGCGCATCGCCAGCCATGATTTCGCCGGAGAGCGGCGGCATGTTCGCGGTGTCGCCCATTCGGCGCGGCCATCCTCTTCGGTTTGCCTGTCCCGGACCTTCGTCCGGCGTAGCGCGAAATGGTTAATGCTTCGCAACCATTCGCATTCCGGGGCGGGAATTTAACCCCGCATTAACCATGCGGGACGAATGGTCGAAGCGGTTGCTTCGCCGCAGTTTGTCCGGGAACGAGCCTTGATCCGTTTCGAGAATGTCGGCCTGCGCTATGGAATGGGACCGGAGATCCTCCGCGACATCACGTTCCATATCCCGCCGAAGTCGTTCCAGTTCCTCAGCGGCCCCTCCGGCGCGGGGAAGACCACCCTGCTGCGCCTGCTGTTCATGTCGCTGAAGCCGACGCGCGGGCTGATTACCGTGTTCGGCAAGGACCGCGCCGGCATCGCCCAGCGCGACCTGCCGGCGCTGCGCCGGCGCATCGGCATCGTCTTCCAGGATTTCCGCCTGCTCGACCACATGACGACCTACGAGAACGTCGCTCTGCCGCTGCGCGTGCGCGGCAAGGAGGAGATGTCCTACCGGGGCGACGTGATCGAACTGCTCAAATGGGTCGGGCTCGGCGAGCGCATGCATGTGCTGCCGCCCGTGCTCTCTGGCGGCGAGAAGCAGCGCGCCGCGATCGCGCGCGCGCTGATCGAGCAGCCCGAAATGCTGCTCGCCGACGAGCCGACCGGCAATGTCGACCCGCCGCTCGCCCGCCGCCTGCTGCGCCTCTTCATCGAGCTCAATCGCTCCGGCACCGCCGTCGTCATCGCCACCCACGACCTGGCGTTGATGGACCAGGTCGACGCCCGCCGCATGATCCTCGCCAACGGACGGCTGGACATCCATGACTGATCCCGTCGCCGTGAAGGTCGCCCCGGCCAGGCCGGAAGCCGCGCCGCGCAGGATGCAGCCGATCGTGCCGGCCGGCACCGTCGCCGGCAACGCGCTGGTGCTGGTCATCGCGATCATGACCTTCCTGTCCTGCCTGACGCTCGGCGCCGTCACGCTGGTGCGCGACACGGCCTCGATGTGGCAGAGCCAGATCTCGCGGGAGGCGACGATCCAGATCAAGCCGGCCGACGGGCTGGACATGGAGGCCGCGCTCGTGACCGTGCAGGAGATCGTCGGCGCATTCCCTGGCGTGCGGGAGGCCCGCATCGTCGATCGCGCCGCGACCGCCCGGCTTCTGTCGCCCTGGCTCGGCGAGGGGCTCGACCTCGACGAGCTGCCGGTGCCGCGGCTGGTGATCGTGACCATCGACGAGAGCGCGCCGCCGGATTTCGCCGCGATCCGCGCCGCGCTCGCCCAGGAGGTGCCCGCCGCCAAGCTGGACGACCACCGCACCTGGATCGACCGGCTCATCTCGATGGCGCGCACCACCGTCGCCATCGGCATCGCGACGCTGGGGCTGATCCTCGCCGCGACCGTGCTGACCGTCGTCTTCGCCACGCGCGGTGCCATGGCCGGCAACGGCCAGATCATCGAGGTGCTGCATTTCGTCGGCGCGGAGGCGAGTTTCATCGCCAGCGAGTTCCGCCGCCATTTCCTGCTGATCGGCGCTAAGGGCGCGGCCGCCGGCGGGCTGGTGGCAATCCTCGTCTTCATCGTCTTCGGCTGGTGGTCCTCCCGCAACATGGCGACGCCCGAGGCAGACCAGGCCGCCGCCCTGTTCGGCAATTTCGCCATCGGCCTCGCCGGCTATCTCGGCGTCGCCGTCATCGTCGGGCTGGTCGCGGTGCTGACGGCCGCCACTTCCCATGTGACGGTCGTGTCCTACCTGCACGACATAGACGTGCCCGGACGGAGCGAGATGTGACGATATCCGTTTCACCGCATACCGCCGGTTCCGGCTGTTCAAACACGGCTTTCGGGATTAACCATGGAAGCGCAATGAAGGGGCATTTCGAACAGGGCCCGCACGCCGCCATCGTGACGAAGAGCACGCGGCGTGGCCCATGGTTTTTTGTGCGCTGGCTCGCGGCCGGCACGTTTGGCTTGTGCCTGCTGTTCCTGGTCGGCTTTGCCGCCTTCGCCAGCCATATCGGCCGCCTCGCGGCCCCCAGCGACGTGCGCGCCGCCGACGCGATCATCGTCGTGACGGGCGGCCAGTCGCGCATCGACGCCGCGGTTGACCTGCTGCGCAGCGGCAAGGGCAAGCGGCTGCTGATCAGCGGCGTCAACCCGATGGCGAAGCGCGAGGACCTGCGCGCTGCCACCGGCGGCGATCGCGGCCTGTTCGCCTGCTGCGTCGACATCGACCATGCCGCGCTCGACACGATCGGCAACGCCGAGGAAAGCGCCAAATGGGTGCGCGGCCATGCCTATGACAGCGTCATCCTCGTCACCAACAACTATCACATACCGCGCACCATGCTGGAAATGCGCCGGCTGCTCGACCACGAGGACCTCCAGCCCTATCCGGTGGTGAACACCCGCCTCGACGGCGGCGAATGGCTGACCAAGCCTAGGGCAATACGCGTCCTGTTCACCGAATACACCAAATACCTCGCCGCCCTGGCGCGTGGCGCCTTCCCCGCCCCCGCCACGCATGGCGACGTCGAGGTGGTCAACGCGCGAACCGCGAACTGAGCCCGCATCATTGCGTTTTCCGCCGGCTGGTGTAACCACGGCCGGGTTCTTCCGGGCAGGCCAAATGACCGTCATCCGCTCCGTCGTGTTCAACGTCGCGTTCTACCTGAACCTGATCGTCCAGATGATCGTGTGGACGCCGATCTACTTCCTGTCGCCGCGAAAGTTCGCCTGGTTCGTGCCGCGCTTCTGGTCGCGCTCCAGCCTGTGGCTGCAACGCTGGCTCGCCGGCACGAAGTCGCACATCACCGGGATGGAGAACCTGCCCGAAGGCCCGTTCATCCTCGCGCCGAAGCACCAGTCCTTCTGGGATACGATCGCCTTCTATCCCTATCTTGAGGACCCGCTCTATATCCTCAAGCGCGAGCTGACCTGGATTCCCTTCTTCGGCTGGTACATCCAGAAGATGCGGATGATCCCGGTCGACCGCGGCAAGCGCTCGGTCGCGCTCAAGGCGGTCATCGCCGCGACAAACAAAGAAATGGCGCGCAACCCGCGCCAGCTCATCATCTATCCGGAAGGGACCCGCCGGCCGCCCGGCGACGTGCCGGACTACAAGCACGGCATCGTCGAGCTCTATGCCGGGCTGAACCTGCCCGTCGTGCCCGTGGCGCACATGGCCGGCCTCTACTGGCCGAGGCGCAAGTTCCTGCGCCATCCCGGCACCATCGTCGCCCGTTTCCTGCCGCCGATCCCGGCCGGCCTGTCGAAGACCGAGTTCCGCCGCCGGCTGATCAGCGAGACCGAGGCCGCCTGCGACGCGATCCTGGTCGAGACCGCGACCGGCCCGAACCCGCCGCCCATGCCGCCCACAGCGCAGCGCCGGCTGCAGGAGCTCGGCATCGCCCTTCCCGCTCAGGGCTGAGGCGGGACCAGCTTCTCCGCCACGCCGTCCAGCCAGTGGTCGCGGATGCCGAGCGCCTTGAGGTGCGCGACGGTGTTGAGCACATATTCCTCGTTGGCCCCCGACACACCGACCGCGCCCGACACGCGCCGCGCCGCCTCGTCCACCTCCAGCGCGCCGGCATACTGCTCGTGTCCGCGATCGACGACATAGGTCAGCGCCGGCACCGTACCGCCGCCGTCGAGCCGCACCGGCAGCAGCCGCTCCAGATAGACCAGCGTCACCAGCTCGCGCGCGCGCAGATAGCCGACCACCTCGTCCCGCAGGTCGCCGGGCACCCGGAAGGCGAGCCCGAGGCAGGAGCCGCCGCGGTCGAGCCCCAGCACGAGGCCGGGCCGTTCCGGCGTGCCCCGATGGACATGCGAGGTGACGCAGAGCGCGCGGCGATAGCCGTGCAGCCGCGCCCGCTGCGTCTCCACATGCGCGAAGCCGGGCCTCCACATCAGCGACCCGTAGCCAAACACCCAAAAATCGCCCATATCGCCTGACCGGATCGTTTGACGGCGCACGACCGCCTTGGACGACCGAGTTAGGAATCCAGCCCGATGACGTCAAGCGAACAGAACGCCAAACGGACCGCCGCCGCGCAGCGCGGCATGAGCCGGCGCTTCGCCTGGTTCGCCTTTGCCATCGTCGCGGCGATCGGCATCTACACGGCCGGCTGGTTCTACGCCGCCCGGCGCCTCGAGACGGCGGTGGCGCAGGCGATCGGCGACGCGCGCGGCAGCGGGGCTGAGGCCGACTGCACCAAGGCGCAGGCGCGCGGCTATCCCTTCCGCATCGGCCTGTTCTGCGACGGCATCGCCTATTCCGACCGCCGCTCCGGCATCGCGGTTTCGGGCACGGGACTGCGCAGTGCGGCGCAGATCTACCAGCCGGCGCGAATCGTCGGCGAGCTCGACCGGATTTCGATCGATCTCGCCCGCGCAAGGCTGGCGCTCGACCTGTCCGACATCCGCTATTCGACCCACTTTGCACGTCCCCTGCCCGAGATCCTCTCGGTCGCCGGCACCGGCCTATCGGCGGCGGAGATCGCCGGCAGCAAGCTTGCAGCGGCATCGCAGGCGGAATTCCACATGCGTCCGCGCGGCGCCGACATCGACCTCGCCGGAACCGTCTCCGCGCTCCGTCTCGAGCCCTCGGCGGATATTCCCCCCAACCTGCCGCCTATCGACGGCGAGTGGGACGTCACGCTCAGCGACGGCGTCGCCCGCCTGCGCCAAGGTTCGGACAGCCTGCGCGGCGTGGCGGGAGAAATCCGCGCCCTGACGGCGCGCTCCGGCACGGCGGGCATCGGCCTCAGCGGGCCGGTCGCCGTCGGTCAGGACGGCCTCGTCGACGCGGATCTGACGGTCGCGATCACCGATCCCGCGGCCCTCGTGGCGATCCTGCGCAAGGCGTTTCCCGCCATGCGCCCGCAGCTCGGCCAGGCCGAGGTTCTGCTCACCGCGATGGGCGACAGCCCGCGCCTGCCGCTCTCCATCTCGAAGGGCGAGATGCGCATGGGCTTCTTCTCGATCGGCCGCATCCCGCCGCTCGACTGACGCGTCAGGACGGCTGCTCGACCACGCCGCAGGCGACCCGGTTGCCGGCATGGCCGGCGGGGTCGCTCGCATAGTCGTCGGGCTCGGCATGCAGGATCACCGCCGAGCCGTCGCTGTCGAGCAGCGGATTGGCGCCGCCTTCGCCGAGCGAAAGTTGCGTGGCGAAGAACTCGACCTTCAGCACGCCGTTTCCGCCGACATGGACGTTCGGCAAGTCGCCGGGATGCGGCCCGTTCGCATTGTTGATCCCGTGCTCCTTGCCGCCGGCATAGTGCCCGCCCGCGCTTTTGAAGCCGCCCGCCGCATCACACGCGCCTGTCTCGTGGATGTGCAGCCCGTGCGACCCGGGCGCGAGGTTGGTCATCTCGACGACGATATGCAGCACGCCGGATTTGGTCTGCGTGAAGGTGACCGTGCCGTTGTCCGCGCCATCGGCTCCCGCCATCCTCGCCGTGGCCGACGCCTCCTGCGCATGGACCGGGGCACACATCAGGGTGGCTGCCGCCGCGGCGAATAGAATCCGTGTCATGGGTTGCTCCTTCCGATTGTCTCGGGGGCAACGGTCGGGCGACGGGATGGTTCGATTGGCCGAAAAAGGGAGTTCAGTCCGCTTTCATCAGATCGTCGCTGCGCTCGGCAAACGGCAGTCCGAACGAGTTCCAGTAGATGCGTTCGACGCGACCGATCAGATTCTCCGCCGGGACGGTGCCCCAGACCCTGCTGTCTGCAGAATTGTCGCGATTGTCGCCGAGGACGAAGTAGGATCCGGCGTCGACGGTGAACGCGCGGGTATCATCCAGGATGCCGTCTTCGCGCTCATCGAGTGTTTGATAGGAAACACCGTTCGGAAGCCGCTCGCGATAGACCATCACCGGGCGCTTGTTGCCGGAGAGTGCCTCGTCCGTCAGCTCACCCACTCGTTCGCGATCGACAGGCACCCCGTCCACATGCACGACGCCGGCAACCATCTGAATCCGCTCGCCCGGCAACCCGATCACACGCTTCACGTAGTCGAGCGACGTGTCTTTGGGATACTTGAAGACGATGAGATCGCCGCGGCGAGGTTGCCTTTCAAACACTCTCCCGACGATGGGCAGAGTGAGTGGCGCCATGCTGTATCGCCCGTATCCATAAGGCCATTTGGAGGCGGCGACGTAATCGCCGGCGACGATGTTTGGCGTCATCGATCCGGACGGTGTCGAGAACGGTTGATAGATCAGTGCACGCGCTGACAATCCCACAAGAACGAATGCTGCGAAGAAAATCAGCACTGCGGGAACGACCATCCAGCCGCTCGAATACCATCGCGGAGTTTGCGGCCCGAGCGAGATTGCCATCACGCCGACAGCTGCGAAGATCCCAATTGCGAGGAACAGCCAATCGAGGTGGGCTTCACAGTTCCGAACGAGATCGGAATCGAGCGAGATCGCCCCACTGAAGACAGCGACATACGCTCCAAGCGGAATGGCGATGAAAGCGGACAGAAATCCGACCGCGAGCCGGCCGCGCCCGATCCAGAGAAGGCCGGCAAAGGGGGTGAAGAAGTAGCTGATGATGGCCGTCGACAGCAATCCGCGACGGCGAAGCGTGGGTTCAGACGAAACCGGTGAAGGTCCGCCTGACGCCATCGCCGTCCCTACACCGCGTCGTGCAGCGTGGCGAGGTGGTTGAGGAATTCCTCGGCCTTGGTGCGATCCTCGTCGGTCTTGGCGTCGGCGAGGTCGTCCTTGGCGTCCTGGATGCGGCTCGCGAGGTCGGCCTTGTTGAGGTCGCTGACCGCGACCGCGGATTCGGCCAAAAGCGTGCAGCCTTCCGGCAGGATGTCGGCGAAACCGCCGAACACCACGTAGCGCTGCTCCGCGCCCGACACCGGCTTCACGGTGACGACACCCGGCTTCACCGTCGCCATGACCGGCGAGTGGTTCGCCATCACGGTCATCTCACCCTCGGTGCCGGGGATGACGACGGACTCGACGGTTTCCGACACCAGGAGGCGCTCGGGCGAGACCAGTTCGAACTTGTAAGCTTCAGCCATGTCGATGGGGGAATAGGGGAGTGGGGCAATAGGGCAGTAGGAAACTCGCTTCCCTGTACCTAATGCCGATTTCCCTATACCGCTCTCCCTACTGCCTTATTGCCCTATTGCCTTACTGCCCTGCTCAGGCAGCTTCCGCCGCCAGCTTCTGCGCCTTGGCGATGGCCATCTCGATCGAGCCGACCATGTAGAAGGCCGCTTCCGGCAGGTGGTCGTATTCGCCGTTCACGAGGCCCTTGAAGGAGCGGATCGTGTCTTCCAGCGGCACGAGCTGGCCCGGCGCACCGGTGAACACCTCGGCGACGAAGAACGGCTGCGACAGGAAGCGCTCGATCTTGCGGGCGCGGGCGACGGTGAGCTTGTCCTCTTCCGACAGCTCGTCCATGCCCAGGATCGCGATGATGTCCTGCAGCGACTTGTAGCGCTGCAGCGTCTGCTGCACCTGGCGGGCGATCTGGTAGTGCTCCTCGCCGACGACCTGCGGGTCGAGCATGCGCGAGGTGGAGTCCAGCGGGTCCACCGCCGGGTAGATGCCCTTTTCCGAGATCGCGCGCGACAGCACGGTCGTGGCGTCGAGGTGGGCGAACGAGGTCGCCGGCGCCGGGTCGGTCAGGTCGTCGGCCGGCACGTAGATGGCCTGCACCGAGGTGATCGAGCCCTTGGTCGTGGTGGTGATACGCTCCTGCATCTGGCCCATGTCGGTGGCCAGCGTCGGCTGGTAGCCCACGGCCGAAGGAATACGGCCGAGAAGCGCCGACACTTCCGAGCCCGCCTGGGTGAAGCGGAAGATGTTGTCGACGAAGAACAGAACGTCCTGGCCCTGGTCGCGGAAGTTCTCGGCGATGGTGAGGCCGGTCAGCGCGACGCGGGCGCGCGCTCCCGGCGGCTCGTTCATCTGGCCGAACACCAGCGCGCACTTCGAGCCTTCGGTCGTGCCGTGCTCGTGCGGATCCTTGTTCACGCCCGACTCGATCATCTCGTGATAGAGGTCGTTGCCCTCGCGGGTGCGCTCGCCGACGCCGGCGAACACGGAGTAGCCGCCGTGCGCCTTCGCGACGTTGTTGATGAGCTCCTGGATCAGCACCGTCTTGCCGACGCCGGCGCCGCCGAACAGGCCGATCTTGCCGCCGCGGGCGTAGGGGGCGAGCAGGTCGATGACCTTGATGCCGGTGACGAGGATCTGCGCTTCCGTCGACTGCTCGACATAGGCCGGCGCTTCCTGGTGGATGGCGCGCTTGGCCTTGGTCTTGACCGGGCCGGCTTCGTCCACCGGCTCGCCGATGACGTTCATGATGCGGCCGAGCGTCTCGTCGCCGACCGGAACCATGATCGGGGAGCCGGTGTCGGCGACCGGCTGGCCACGCACGAGGCCTTCGGTGGAGTCCATCGCGATGGTGCGCACGGTGTTCTCGCCGAGGTGCTGCGCGACCTCGAGGACGAGGCGGTTGCCGCCATTGTCGGTCTCGAGCGCGTTCAGGATCGGCGGCAGAGTGCCCTCGAAGGACACGTCGACGACGGCGCCGATGACCTGGGCGATCTTGCCGGTGGCCTTGCCGCCGGACATCACGCCGCCGGACGAGGTGACCGCAGCGATCGAGGAAGCCGCCTTCGGAGCGGCCTTTGTTGCGGCCTTCGGGGCTGCCGCCTTGGGAGCGGCGGCTGCCTTTGCCGGAGCCTTGGCGGCTGCGGGAGCCTTCGGAGTTGCGGCCTTTGCCATCGTGACGACCCTCTTTCCTGTTTCCGTTGCGAGCGACCCTTGAGGTCCGCTGCTAGAGCGCCTCGGCGCCCGAAATGATTTCGATCAGTTCCTTGGTGATGTTCGCCTGACGCTGGCGGTTGTAGCTGATCGTCAGTCGATTGATCATGTCACCGGCGTTGCGCGTGGCGCTGTCCATCGCGCTCATCTTGGCGCCCATCTCGCCGGCTGCGTTTTCCAGCAGCGCGCGGAAGATCTGCACCTTGATGTTGCGCGGGATGAGGTCCGCGAGGATCTCGCCCGGCTCCGGCTCGTATTCGTAGACAGCCGAGTTGGCGTCGGCCTTGGCATCCGCCGCTGCGGGAGCCGCGGCCGGGATGATCTGCTGCGCGGTCGGGATCTGGCTGATCACCGACTTGAATTCGGAATAGAACAGCGTGCAGACGTCGAAGGCGCCCTGGTTGAACAGGCCGATCACCTTCTTGGCGATCATGTCGGCATGGATGAAGCCGACCTGCTTGGCGTCGCGCAGCTCGATGCGGTCAATGATCAGCGAGGCGAAGTCGCGGCGAAGGATGTCGTTGCCCTTCTTGCCGACGGTGATGATCTTCACCGTCTTGCCGGCCGCCTGGAGCCTGCGGATGTGGTCGCGGGCGAGGCGGGCGATCTGGCTGTTGAAGCCGCCGCACAGGCCGCGCTCGGCGGTGGCGACGACGAGCAGGTGCGTGTCGTCCTTGCCCGTTCCGGTCATCAGCGCCGGCGCATCGCCGCCCGACACGGCGCCGGCGATGTTGGCCAGCACCGCGCCCATGCGCTGCGAATAGGGACGCGCGGCTTCCGCCGCCTCCTGCGCACGACGCAGCTTCGCCGCGGCGACCATCTGCATCGCCTTGGTGATCTTCTGCGTCGCCTTGACGGAGGCGATCCGGTTTCTAAGGTCTTTCAGTGACGGCATGCCGCGCTACCCAGCCCTGCTTGCTTTACCGGTTCAGGCGAAGGTCTTGGCGAACGCGTCAATGCCCGCCTTGAGCTTTTCCTTGGTCGAGTCCGAAATCTGCTTCTCGGTGCGGATCGCGTCGAGGACGGCCTTGCCCTCGGTGCGCATGTAGCCGAGCAGGCCCTGCTCGAACTTGCCGACCTGGTTGAGCGTCAGCTTGTCGAGATAGCCGTTCACGCCGGCGAAGATCACGACCACCTGCTCTTCCGTCTTCAGCGGCGAGAACTGCGGCTGCTTCAAGAGCTCCGTCAGGCGCGCGCCGCGGTTGAGCAGGCGCTGCGTGGCGGCGTCGAGGTCGGAGCCGAACTGCGCGAAGGCGGCCATCTCGCGATACTGGGCGAGCTCGCCCTTGATCGAGCCTGCGACCTGCTTCATCGCCTTGATCTGCGCCGACGAGCCGACGCGCGACACGGAGAGGCCGACGTTCACCGCCGGGCGGATGCCCTGGAAGAACAGGTTGGTCTCGAGGAAGATCTGGCCGTCGGTGATCGAGATCACGTTGGTCGGGATGTAGGCCGACACGTCGTTGGCCTGCGTCTCGATGACCGGCAGCGCGGTCAGCGAGCCGGCGCCGTTGTCGTCGTTCATCTTCGCGGCGCGCTCGAGCAGGCGCGAGTGGAGGAAGAACACGTCGCCCGGATAGGCTTCGCGACCCGGCGGGCGGCGCAGCAGCAGCGACATCTGGCGGTAGGCGACGGCCTGCTTCGACAGGTCGTCATAGGCGATCACGGCATGCTTGCCGTTGTCGCGGAAATATTCGCCGATGGCGCAGCCGGCGAACGGCGCGATGAACTGCATCGGGGCGGCGTCGGAAGCGGTCGCCGCGATGACGACCGAATATTCCAGCGCGCCGCGCTCTTCGAGCACCTTCACGAACTGCGCGACGGTCGAGCGCTTCTGGCCCACCGCGACGTAGACGCAGTAGAGCTTGGCCTTCTCGTCGTCGCCGGCGTTCAGCGGCTTCTGGTTGAGGAAGGTATCCAGGATGATGGCGGTCTTGCCGGTCTGGCGGTCGCCGATGACCAGCTCGCGCTGGCCGCGGCCGATCGGGATCAGGGCGTCGATGGCCTTGAGGCCGGTCGACATCGGCTCGTGCACCGACTTGCGCGGAATGATGCCGGGCGCCTTGACGTCGACGCGGCGGCGCTCGACGGCCTCGATCGGGCCCTTGCCGTCGATCGGGTTGCCCAGCGCATCGACCACGCGGCCGAGCAGGCCGGGACCGACCGGCACGTCCACGATCGCGCCGGTGCGCTTGACGGTGTCGCCTTCCTTGATGTCGCGGTCGTTGCCGAAGATGACGACGCCGACATTGTCGGTCTCGAGGTTCAGCGCCATGCCGCGGATGCCGCCGGGGAACTCGACCATCTCGCCGGCCTGGACGTTGTCCAGACCGTAGACGCGGGCGATGCCGTCACCGACGGACAGAACCTGACCGACCTCGGAAACCTCGGCTTCCTTGCCGAAATTCTTGATCTGGTCCTTGAGAATTGCGGAAATTTCCGCGGCGCGGATGTCCATCAGCCGACCTCTTTAAGTGCGAGCTTGAGCGAATTGAGTTTGGTGCGGAGCGACGTGTCGATCTGGCGCGAGCCGATCTTGACGATCATTCCGCCGAGAAGCGAAGGATCGACGGTCACCGCGATGGCGACGTCCTTGCCGGCGACCGACTTCAGCGCCGTCTTGAGTTCCGTCTGCTGGGCGGCTGTCAGCGCGTGCGCCGAAGTCACTTCGGCGGAGACCTGGCCGCGGCTCTCGGCGGCGATCTCGCGGAAGGAGCGGATCATCGCCGGCACGGCGAACAGGCGGCGGTTCCGCGCCACGACCTTCAGGAAGTTGCCGGTCAGCGCGGAGAGGCCGGCCTTCTTCACGATCGCCGAAATGGCGTTGAACTGCTCGTCGGAGGAGAAGACCGGGCTTTCGACCAGGCGCTTCAGGTCGGCGCTCTCGGAGAGCATCTTCTCGAACCCGTCGAGATCCTTTTCCACAGTCGCGACGGCCTTCGCGTCGGCGGCGAGCTCGAACAGGGAGCCCGCATATCTTTCCGCGACGCCGGAGATGGTCGAACCAGACTTAGCCACAGATCGTCTTTTCTCTAGCCTGAGCGGCGCAAGGATTTTCCGCTGGAGTGTGACACTCTGGCTAAATCATTGGCCTTGTTGATTTTTTCAACCCGGAAGCGTGGCCTTGCCGCATCCCCCGGCCAAAAGTCGATTGCCGTCTAGCACAGGCTTTCCGGAGTCGCAACACGCCGGGAGGCACGGTTTTGCGGCAGTTTTGTCGCAGACCCACCTACATCCGCAGACGCTCAGGGAACGAGCCCGAACGCGAAGGCCAGCGGCAGCGCCGCCAGCACGATCTCGAGCGTGAGCGAAATCCAGTTGTAGAGTGTGTTTCCCCGGTCCGACATCATCGAGACGAGGCGCCCGAACGCCGTCAGCGCCCATGACGCGCCGAGCGCGATGTAGAGCATCGGCTGGGCGAAGAGGATGCAGGTGAGGCCGAGGCCGAGATAGAAGCCCGACATCGTCGCCCGCGCCTCCGCCAGCGCCTCCGGATGCTCCGGCGTCGTCTGCAGCCGCAGGATGCGCAGCGACAGGCCGGGCGCGAAGAACAGGATCAGGCCGAAGAGCACGGTGACCACGGCCGACGACCAGGCCAGCCACTCGCCTTGGCTGAAGGGCCAGGGAAATGCGAATTCCATCGTGATTCTCCGCCGGGGATGCAGCCGCCTATCTTGCAAATGCGCGGCGCGGACGCCAGACGCCGCGGCCGCGGGCAATGCTGATTCCGTGCTTCACCCCAGCATGAAATCCACCGCCGCCTGCGCATGCAGGGCAGTCGTGTCGAACACCGGGATGTCGAAATCGTCCTGCCCGATCAGCATGGTGATCTCCGTGCAGCCCATGATCAGCCCGTCCGCGTAGCCGGCCTGCCGAAGCCGCGCGACCTCCGCCAGATAGGCCTGCTTGGACGGCACGGTCACGATTCCGCGCACCAGTTCCTCATAGATGATGCGGTGGACGACATCGCGCCCGGCGGAATCCGGCACAGCCGCTGTGATGCCGTGCCTGTCGCGCAGCCGGCCGGTGTAGAACTCCTGCTCCATCGTGAAGCGGGTCGCGAGCAGGATTGGATGCGTCACGCCCCGGCCTGTCATCGCCTCCGCTGTCGCATCGGCGATGTGAATGAGCGGCACCGACACCGTGCCCTCGATCTCCGCCGCCAGCTTGTGCATCGTGTTGGTGCACAGCACCAGCGCCTCCGCGCCCGCGCCCTCCAGCCGCCGGCCTGCCTCGGCCAGCAAAACCCCGGCGCCCGCCCAGTCGCCGGCCGTCTGAAGGGCAGCGATCTCGTCGAAGTCGAACGAATACATCAGCAGCTTCGCAGAATGCAGCCCACCCAGCCGCTCGCGAACCCCCTCGTTGATCAACCGGTAGTAGATCGCCGTCGATTCCCAGCTCATCCCGCCGATCAGGCCGATGGTTCTCATGGCACTTGCTCCTCCAAGGCTCGAATCCTATATTGTGACTACATGAGACCACAAGGAGGTCGCCATGAAGACGATGCAACTCCGCGAAGCCAAGGCCGGGTTATCAGCGTTGGTCGACGCGGCCGAGAACGGCGAGCCGACGATCATTACCAGGCACGGCAAGCCGGCTGCCGCCATCGTGTCGATGGATGATGTCAGAAAGCTGCATCCCGACAAGAAGCCGAACTTCGGCGAATTTCTGCTGACATATCCCGGCGGCATCGAGCTTGAGCGAAACCCGTCATCGTTGCGTGACGTCGATCTGTGAGCGGCTATCTCATCGACACATCGATACTGTCGACATTGGCACCGGATCGGCCGCCAATCCCAAGGGAATTGAGTTCCTGGATCATCGAGCAGGGCGAACGGGGAACGCTCTTCACGTCCGCGATCGTCGTTCTTGAAATCAGACGGGGCATCGCAAGCCTCAAGCGTGCAGGAGGCTCCATGCGAGCGGAACGTCTCGCAGGGTGGCTTGGATCGATGATCGAGCAATTTGAGGAGAACCTGCTGGCAGTCGATACTGCGGTTGCGATTTCAGCGGGTGACCTTGAGGATGAGGTTCGAGCAAAAGGCCGTAGCCCCGGCACGGCAGATATTCTCATTGCCGCCACGGCACGCGTGCACGAACTCACCGTTCTCACCGCAAACGCGCGCCATTTCGACGTCGTTGGGGTCAATCATTTCGACCCGTTCAAAGCCGATCTGCCCCGCTGACCTTCACAGGAGGCGTCGCGGGTCATGTCGACCTGATTTCAGTGACTTTCCAACCGGTACTGGACCTCAGCACGCCCAGGATTCAAAGTGCCGCCAGCCAGTCATGTCGGGGATGGAGCCGCGTCAGGCACTGCGCGAGCCAGAGCCGCTCCTCTTTCGCCATCTTCGGCAGCGCCCGTTCGAAATCCGCCTCGTCCTTGGCGCGCTGGTGTTTCGCCTTGAACAGCAGGACGCCGGCGGGCTTCAGGTAGGGAATGCCGTCGCCGGTCACACCCACCATCTCGGCGCGCGGCCGCGTGATCGTCCTGTCTCTCTTGTAGACCCAGGTCGCCGGCGTGCCCGGCTCGATCATCATGTCCGCGCGCCAGCAGCGTTCCGTCGGCTCCTGGCACCAGATCTGGAACACGTCTTCCGCTGGCTCCATATCCGCCGGCAGGCTGGCGACGACGCCGTCATGCGCCGTGAAGAACGCCATGCCGCTCAGCGCGGCGCGGAACAGCGGCAGATCCTCCCGCAGCACGGTGAACTCGATATCCTCGTGCTCCCGCGTCTGTTCTCCAAGCCAAAGGTCGAGCGCCCAGCCTCCGACGACGCACCAAGGCCGCTCGACGCCCGCCAGCCGTCCCGCGAGTTCGGCCGGATGCCAGGCGTTCCAGGCATCGTCAGGAAGAGCGGCTCTCACAGGAAGCTCTGCGGGTCGATATCGACCTGCACCCGCACGCTGCCGCGCACCTTCGGCCCGGCCGCGAGCATCTCGCGCACGAAGCCCTGGAGATGCGATTTCCGCTCGCCCTGTACCAGCAGCCGGAACCGGTGCCGTCCGCCGACGAGCGACAGGGGCGCTTCCGCCGGCCCGAGCACGTGGATGTCGTTGGCGGCGGGTGCCGCGCGCCGCAGGCCGCGCGCATGGCTCTCCGCCTCCGCCCTTGTCGCCGCGCTGACGATGATGCCCGCGAGCCGGCCGAAGGGCGGCAGGCCTGCCCGTTCGCGCTCGGCGATCTCGCGCTCGTAAAAGCTCTCCGCATCGCCCGACACGATCGCCCGCATCACCGGATGGTCCGGCTGGTAGGTCTGCAGCAGGCCGCGGCTCTTCTTGCCGGTGCGCCCCGCGCGGCCCGTCACCTGGCTCAGCAGCTGGAACGTTCGCTCCGCCGCGCGCGGGTCGCCGTTGGCCAGCCCGAGATCGGCGTCGACCACGCCCACCAGCGTCATGTTCGGGAAATTGTGCCCCTTGGCGACCAGCTGCGTGCCGATGACGATATCAGCCTCGCCCTTCGCCACCGCCTCCAGTTCGAGCCTGAGCCGCCTCACCCCGCCGACGAGGTCCGACGACAGCACGATGGTGCGCGCATCCGGGAAGTGCGCCACCACCTCCTCCGCGATGCGCTCTACCCCCGGCCCGCAGGCGACGAGATGGTCGAGCGTGCCGCATTCCGGGCAGGCCTCCGGCTTCTTCTCCGCATGGCCGCACTGGTGGCAGACGAGCTGGCCCCGGAACCGGTGCTCGACCAGCCAGGACGAACAGTCCGGGCACTGGAAGCGATGACCGCAGACCCGGCACAGCGTCAGCGGCGCATAGCCGCGCCGGTTGAGGAACAAGAGCGACTGCTCCTCCTTCTCCAGTGTGCGGCGCATCGCCTCGATCAGCGGCGGCGACAGGAACCCGCCCCGTGCCGGCGGATGGCGCCTGAGGTCGATCGAGGCAAGCGTCGGCAGCGCCGCCTCGGCATAGCGCGACGGCAGCGCCACGCGGGCATAGCGCCCGGTCTGCGCGTTGACGCGCGTCTCCACCGACGGCGTGGCGGACGACAGGATCACCGGGAACGCGCCGATATGGCCGCGCACCACCGCCATGTCGCGCGCATTGTAGAAGACGCGGTCCTCCTGCTTGAAGGCCGGATCGTGCTCTTCGTCGACGACGATCAGCCCGAGCTCGTTGAACGGCAGGAACAGCGCCGATCGGGCGCCGGCCACCACGCGAATTTGCCCCTCCGCCACCTGCCGCCACACCCGCTCGCGCATCCGCGGCGCGAGGTCGGAATGCCATTCGGCCGGCTTGGCGCCGAAGCGCTGCTGGAACCGTTCGAGGAAGGCGTGCGTCAGCGCGATCTCCGGCAGAAGCACCAGCACCTGCCGCCCTGCTTCCACCGCCGCCGCGATCGCCTCGAAATAGACCTCCGTCTTGCCCGATCCGGTGACACCGTCGAGCAGGGTCACCGAATAGCCCCCGGCCTTGACCGTCGCGGCGAGCCGGTCGGCCGCCGCCTGCTGGTCCGGATTGAGGTCCTGGCCGCCATAGGCCGGGTCGGGCGGCGCGACCACCGGACGAGGCGGCAGGAGCGTGTCCTCGAAACAGCCCTGCGCCCGCATGCCGTCGATCACCGCGCCCGTCACGCCCGCGGCATGCGCCAGCCCCGAGCGCGTCCACGCGAACCCGTCGCCGATCAGCTCCATCACCCGTCGCCGCGCATCGGTCATCCGGTCGGGCGCATTGCCGGTCGGCTTAAGCCCCTCGATCCACGGCTCGGGGTCGAACGCCGCCGGCGCCCGCAGCGCCATCCGCGCCGCCAGTCCCGGCGGCGACAGCGTGTAGTCCGCCACCCAGTCGATGAAGCGGCGCATGTCCTTCGACAGCGGCGGACAGTCGAAGGCTCTCGTGATCGGCCTCAGCTTCTTCGGGTCGACAGCGCCCGCGTCCGCGTCCCACACCACGCCCGCCACCTCGCGCGGCCCCAACGGCACCTGCACGATCGATCCCGGCTCGACCTGCATGCCGTCCGGCACGGCATAGGTGTACGGCCGCTCGGCCGGCATCGGCACGAGCACCGCCGCCGTTCTCGGTCGTGGCGAATCTCTGTTCATGGCGCGTGACCTTGCATCGAGTTTCGGCTAGAGCAAAGGCCGATCACGGCGGCTGTGCCGCCTCGGGGCCGCGACCAAGCCGGCCCGCTGAATTGAAGGAGACGGCCATGAAGTTCTTTGTCGACACCGCGGACGTGAAGGAAATCCGCGAACTCAACGATCTGGGTCTGCTGGACGGCGTCACCACCAACCCGTCGCTGATCCTGAAATCCGGCCGC
This sequence comes from Mesorhizobium australicum, assembly GCF_900177325.1. Lineage (NCBI taxonomy): Bacteria > Pseudomonadati > Pseudomonadota > Alphaproteobacteria > Hyphomicrobiales > Phyllobacteriaceae > Mesorhizobium > Mesorhizobium australicum. Next base: position 5,236,859 of record NZ_FXBL01000004.1, read on the forward strand.
GACATCAAGGAAGTCACCAAGGAAATCTGCGACATCGTCGACGGACCGGTGTCGGCCGAGGTGACGGCCACCGAATATGCCGAGATCATGCGCGAGGCCGACGTTCTGTCGAAGATCGCCGACAACATCTGCATCAAGCTGCCGCTGACGCTGGACGGCCTCAAGGCCTGCAAGGCGCTCACCGGCGACGGCCGCCAGACCAACGTCACGCTCTGCTTCTCGGCCAACCAGGCGCTGCTGGCGGCCAAGGCCGGCGCGACCTTCATCTCGCCCTTCATCGGCCGCCTCGACGACATGGGCTTCGACGGCGTCGAGCTGATCGCCGAGATCCGCCACATCTACGACAATTACGGCTTCGAGACCGAGATCCTCGCCGCCTCGATCCGCACACCGGACCACGTAAAGCGCGTGGCGCTGATCGGCGCCGATGTCGCCACCGTGCCGCCGGCGACGCTGAAGGCGCTGGTCAAGCACCCGCTCACCGACAAGGGGCTGGAGCAGTTCCTCGCCGACTGGGCCAAGACCGGCCAGAAGATCGGCTGAGACTTATGCGTCTGGCCGCCGACATCGCCCGCGAGGTCCTGTCGGCGCTGGACGAACACTTCCAGATCGCGCCGTTCACCGGCCGCGACGGCGGGCTCGACGCCCGCCGGGCGCAGGCCGTCGCGCGCGAGCTGGCCCGGCTGCGCAGCGCCCGCGGCCTGCGCAAGGTCGGCCGCAAGATCGGCTTCACCAACCGGGGCATCTGGGCGGAATACGGCGTCTGGGCCCCGATCTGGGGCGATGTCTGGGACGGGTCGCTCGCGAATGCACGGCCGGGCATGACGGTCGCCATCGGCGACCTCGTCCAGCCGCGCATAGAGCCCGAGATCGTGGTCGGCCTCGAAGACGACCTCGAGCCCGGCATGGATGTCGAGGCGATCGCCGGGCGGATCGGCTGGATCGCGCATGGCTACGAGATCGTGCAGTCGCCGTTTCCCGACTGGCGTTTCCAGGCGGCCGACTGCACCGCCGCCGGAGCCTTGCACGGAAAGCTGCTCGTCGGCCCGCGCCGTCCCGTGCCGCGCAGCGAACGGTCCGCCCTCCCGCGGGCGCTCGCGGAACTGACGGTCTCGCTTCATAAGAATGGCGCGGAAGTGGACCGGGGCCTTGGCACAAATGTGCTGGACGGCCCCGTGCATGCACTCGCCCATCTCGTCGCAGCCCTGGCCGAAGACCCCAACGAAGAGCCCGTGCGTGCCGGCGACATCATTTCGACGGGAACGATCACGCGCGCCTTTCCGATCGCGCCCGGCGAACGCTGGCAGACGGTCTTAGGCGACCACGACCTGCCCGGCATGGACGTCACCTTCGCCTGATCCCGACGCCCGAGAGGCCGCGTGGTGCTTACCAAGCCCCATAAGGCGGGCAGGCCGAATCGGGCAGCCGGCTCAGGAGAAACTCGCGGTCGTCCTCGCCTGCCTCCAGGTGGACCGCGCTCCCCTCATCGTCGCAGCCCTCGGTCATGCGGATCCAGCCGTCATTGCCGAGGCTGACGAGGATTTTGTCGCCGGGGCGGCGCGTCACCGCCACGCCGCCACCGTCGCACTCCACGCCGCAGCCGATCATGTTGCCATTCGGGCTGCATTCGCCGCGGGCGGTCATGAGCCGGCTGTTTCCCTTCCGCTTCGCGGTCAGGGCGAAATAATAGTTGCGCTGACCCTGCGGATGGAACTCGTCGGGCGGAAAGCGGTAATAGGCCAGCCGGAACCCGATCTCCGTCACCTTCTGCTTCGGATGCTTCGCCAGATGCTCTTGCGTATAGACGCGCGCGTAGCAGATCCGCTTGCCTGCCTCTGGCTTTAGGAAATTCGCCAGTTCCCCCTCCTCGCCGGGCGCGATGGCTTGCGCGAAGAGCGGCACCGGCGCGGCCAGCGCCGCGCAGACCAGGGCAATACCCGCGATTCGTTTCATCACCTGCCTCCTGACGGATGGACAGGATAGTATCCTTCCGCAGGGGAAGGAAACATCAGGACAAGGCAATTGCATAGGAAAGTTGAAGATCGCAGCCAGCTTGATACCCCCACCCCCTAACCCCTCCCCGCAAGGGGGAGGGGACGATGCCGTGGCCGCCGCAGTTAGTGTTCGCTGCTTTCCGGGCCGTGACGGCAGATTCCCCTCCCCCTTGCGGGGAGGGGTTAGGGGTGGGGGTAAGTCGACATGCGGCCCTGGTCTCAGGCCGCGCTTGTCAGCCGCGGTGCGACGGGGCGGAAGACGGCGTCGGGATCGTCCGCCATCCGCACCACCGTGTGCTCCTGCAGCGCGGCGGCGACCTCTGCCGGTTCGCCTTCCAGGCAGTCCGGCGCGATCGGATGGCCGATCGAGATGGCGAACTTCTGCCGCTTCTTGTTCAGCAGTTCGTGAAACAGCGTCATGTCGCGGATTTCGGTCGAGTGCTTCGACAGGAAGTAGAACAGGCCGGAATTCCGCGCCGAGATATGCGCCGGCACGACCGGATAGTTGTAGCGGCGAGCCAGCGACACGACCGAGTTCTGCCACGGCCGCTCGGTGAGCTTGCCCTCGTTCCAGAACGCCAGCCGGCCGGACGGAAACAGCACCACGGGCCGGTTGTCGCTAAAGGCCTTCGCCGTCATCTCCAGCGTATCGCGCGACTTGCCGTAGGATTTTGCGCCGGCTCGCCATTCGACCGGGATGATCATGTCGCGGAAGCCGGCCGACACGCGCAGCGCATCGCGGTTGGCGAAGAAGGTCATGTCCGGCCGCACCGCCTTCAGCGTGTCGAAGATGGCGATGCCGTCGGCGATGCCCGTCGGGTGATTCGGGGCGAGGATGAAGCCTCCCGTCTTCGGCAGGTTCGCCAGGCCGGTCAGCGTCAGGTCCAGCGACAGAAGCCCGCTGATCATCTCGAAGGCGCGCCAGCCGTCCAGCCGCGCGATCTCGTCGGCCATCTCGACCGCCTGGCGATAATGGAGAAAACGCACCAGAACCGGCCGGATCAGCGGCCAGAGAGGGTGTTTCGAGATCAGTTGTGTGCGCTCGGCGATGAGCTGGTCGACGATGTGGTCGCCGCCCGTGCGCAGCGTCTCCAGCCGACCGGACAGGAGCCCGAACTGGGAAGTCGTCATCTTACCTCATCCAACCGGCGTGCGAGCCCCGTTACGCTTCTCGCCAATAATGGTGACGCGAAAATGACGCTCGCCCAACAACCGACGAGTTGAAATCCGGTTCCCTGAGCCGGCGTCCGTTCAGGACGCAGGCGGCAGGCGCGCCAGATCCTGGGCAATCGCGGCGCGCAGGGTTTCGGCGAGTTCCCGCGCGGCGCGGTTTTCCGCATCCCGCAGGGCGCGCACGGCGGCGAACTCCTGGCGGGGGATGTCGTAGGAGGCGACCATCGACCGGCGGCCGGCGGCGACAGGCTCGCCGGTCTTGTTGTCGATGATCTTGTAGCTCGCGGTGACGGTCACCTGGCCGGATGTCGGCTCGGTATCCACCGTCCGCTGGATCGTGGCGGTGTTGCTGGAGACGGACGACACCGACGGGTCCAGCGTATAGGCCGGATTGGCCGGCTCGGCGCCGCCGCCGGTCAGCAGAAAGACGAGATGGTTGCGCACTTCGAGCCCGACGCGGGTCGTCGGCGGCTTGACGACGATCGACGGCCTGGCCGCGCTGCCGGCCAGCGAGCCGGTCTGCAGGCCGGCATCGCTGTAGAGCGGGCGCGCCGTGCAGGCGGACATCACGGCGAGACCCGCCAGGGCCACCAGTCCCAGCGAAAAGCGCCGCCGGTTCATCTCATGCAACGACATTGACGATCCTCTGCGGCACCACGATCACCTTGCGCGGCGCCTTTCCTTCCAGAGCCTTCTGGACGAAGTCAAGCGCGAGCGCCGCCTGTTCGACGGCAGCTTGATCTGCGTCGCGGGCGATTGTCAAATCGCCGCGCTTCTTGCCGTTGATCTGCACCGGCATCACGACCTCGTTGTCGACCACCAGCGCCGGATCGTAGGCCGGCCAGGATTGTTCGGCCGCCATTCCGTCGCAGCCGATCGCCTGCCAGCATTCTTCCGCCAGATGCGGCGTCATCGGCGCGATCATCGCGATCAGGAACTCGACCGCCTGCCGCGCCGCGCCGCCCATCGCCGCATCGGCCTTGCCGGCGGCGATATCGGCCAGCGGGGTCTGCAGCGTGTTGGTCAGCTCGTAGAGCCTCGCCACGGCCTTGTTGAAGCCCAGCCGCCCGATTTCCTCGCCCACCGCCTTCAGCGTCTTGTGCGCGATCTTCGAGACCTCGCCGGCCGCGCCCTCGGTCGCCGCCTTTGCCGCGACGCCCGACAGCGACGGCGCCGCCTCCGACACCAGCCGCCAGACGCGCTGCACGAAGCGGTGCGCGCCCTCGACGCCGGCCTCCGTCCAGATCACATCGCGCTCCGGCGGCGAATCGGACAGCATGAAGAAGCGCGCCGTGTCGGCGCCGTAGGAGGCGATGATGTCGTCGGGGTCGACCACGTTCTTCTTCGACTTCGACATCTTCTCGATCGAGCCGATCTCGATTGGCGAGCCGTCGGAGGCGAGCACGGCGCTGCGCTTGCCGTCGACTTCGGAGATCTTCACTTCCGCGGGCGTGACCCAGCCGTGCGGCCCCTTGTAGGTCTCGTGCACCACCATGCCCTGCGTGAACAGGCCTTCGAACGGCTCCTCGACCGTGGTCAGATGGCCCGTCGCCTTCATCGCCCGGGCGAAGAAGCGCGAGTAGAGCAGGTGCAGGATCGCGTGCTCGATGCCGCCGATATACTGGTTCACCGGCAGCCAGCCCTTCGGCCCGTCGACATCCTTCAGCGTCGTCGGCTGGGTCTCGTTCCACGGATCGGTGAAGCGGGCGAAATACCAGGACGAATCGACGAACGTGTCCATCGTGTCGGTGTCGCGCCGCGCCGCCTTGCCGCATTTCGGGCAGTTGGCGTGCTTCCAGGTCGGATGATGGTCGAGCGGATTGCCCGGCTTGTCGAACGACACGTCGTCCGGCAAGAGCACCGGCAATTGGTCGTCCGGCACCGGCACCGCGCCGCAATCGTCGCAGTGGATCACCGGGATCGGGCAGCCCCAGTAGCGCTGGCGCGAGATCAGCCAGTCGCGCAGGCGGAACTGCACCTTGCGCTGGCCCCAGCCGGCCTGCTCGAACATCGTCAGGGACGCGTCCATCGCCTGCTGGCAGGTCTGCACCGTCGGCTCGCCTGCCCACTGCACGTAGCGCACCGTGTCGGTCTTGGCGGGCACGAAGGCCACGTCGCCGACGCGCTCGTCGCTGTCCAGCGGCAGGAAGACGTCGATCACCGGCAGCCCGTATTTGCGGGCGAAGTCCAGGTCGCGCTGGTCGTGCGCCGGACAGCCGATGATGGCGCCCGTGCCGTAGTCCATCAGCACGAAGTTCGCGATGTAGAGCGGCAGCGTCCAGTTCGGATCGGCCGGATGCGTCACCTTGATCCCGGTGTCGAAGCCGAGCTTCTCCGCCGTGTCGATCTCCGCCTGCGACGTGCCCATGTGGTGGCACTTGTCGATGAAGGCCACCACGTCCGGGTTCGTCTCCGCCAGCTTCTTCGCCAGCGGATGGTCGGGCGACACCGCCGCGAAGGTCGGGCCGTACATCGTATCCGCGCGGGTGGTGAACACCGGCAGTTTGTCGAAGCCCTCAGGCGCGCCGACCAGGCCGAACTCGAAGGCCAGCCCTTCCGAGCGGCCGATCCAGTTCGACTGCATCAGCTTGACCTTCTCCGGCCAGCGGTCGAGCGTCTCCAGCCCGTCCAGCAGGTCCTGGCTCATCGACGTGATCTTGAAGAACCACTGCGTCAGGTCGCGCAGTTCGACATCCGCGCCCGAGCGCCAGCCCTTGCCGTCGATCACCTGCTCGTTGGCGAGCACGGTCATGTCGACCGGGTCCCAGTTGACCTTGGCCGACTTGCGCTCGACCAGCCCCGCCTTCCAGAAGTCGAGGAACATCTTCTGCTGGTGCTTGTAGTAGGACGGGTCGCAGGTCGCGATCTCCCGCGCCCAGTCCAGCGACAGGCCCATCGTCTTCAGCTGGCCCTTCATCGTCTCGATGTTGGCGTAGGTCCAGGTGCGCGGATTGACCTTGTTGTCGCGCGCCGCGTTCTCGGCCGGCAAGCCGAACGCGTCCCAGCCCATGGGGTGCAGCACGTTGAAGCCCATGGCCCGCCGCCACCGCGCCACCACGTCGCCCATCGTATAGTTGCGCACGTGGCCCATGTGGATGCGGCCCGACGGATAGGGGAACATCTCCAGCACGTAGTATTTCGGGCGCGGATCGTCGTTCTTCGTCTCGAAGAGCTTCGCGTCGTCCCAGGCCTTGCGCCATTTCGGCTCGGCGGTGCGGGGATTGTATCGTTCGGTTGCCATCGCGGATTATTTCACACAAAGAAGCGTCGCGGCGGACCTTCACCACGGTTTGCCGGCGGAATCAATCAGTACTGACTGATCAGTGGGGGCTATCGACATTGGAACCGAGTGCGCACACCCCGCAAGACCGTCATCCTCGGGCTTGTCCCGAGGATCTGCTGTCGTCTGAGATGATTTGCCAAGAGACCTCGAACGCGCCACTGCGAACCCTTCACCGCAGGCAGATTCTCGGGACAAGCCCGAGAATGACGGCCCCGGAGGCCATTGCCGGATGACCGACGCCCTAGAGAACCTGAACAACGTCCGAGCCCGCATCGCCGCCGCCGAGAAGGCCGCGCACCGCCCCGCCGGTTCGGTCCAGCTCGTCGCCGTCTCCAAGACCTTCGAGGCCGACGCCATCCGCCCCGTCCTCCAGGCCGGCCAGCGCGTCTTTGGCGAGAATCGCGTCCAGGAAGCCCAGGGCAAGTGGCCCGCGCTACGGCAGGAATTCCCGGGCCTGGAACTCCACCTCATCGGCCCGCTCCAGTCCAACAAGGCGAAGGAGGCGGTCGCGCTGTTCGACGTCATCGAGACCGTCGACCGCGAGAAGATCGCCGCCGAACTGGCGAAGGAAGCCGCGAGACAGGGCCGCCGGCTGCGCTTCTACGTCCAGGTGAACATCGGCCAGGAGCCGCAGAAGGCGGGCATCGACCCGCGCGAGGCCGCCGCCTTCGCCGCCCGCTGCCGCGACGTCCACGGCCTCGCCGTCGAGGGCCTGATGTGCATCCCGCCCGCCGACGAAAACCCCGGCCCGCATTTCGCGCTCTTGGCCAAGATCGCCGCCGAGGCCGGCCTGCAAAAGCTGTCGATGGGCATGTCCGGCGACTACGAGACCGCTGTTCACTTCGGCGCCACCAGCGTCAGGGTCGGCAGCGCCATCTTCGGAACGCGGTAGCGCTGTCTGCAAGATGACCGATCAAAGGAAACGGGGCCGGTCGCCCGGCCCCTCGCCCGTCAGCTCGCAATCTTGCCGCCGCCCTGCTTGGTGATCACCACCACCGACGGCCGGGTCGGCAGGTCGGGCGAGAAGTCGGGCCAGCGGGTCGACAGGTCCTCGTAGTAGGACGGGCGGCCGAACTCCTTCCAGTCCTCGCCGCCGTCTCCCGGATGCTGGACCGCGACAAACATGGTCTCGTCGTCGGCCGTCAGCAGCGGCCCGCACATCTCCGCGCCCACCGGCACGCGGAAGAACAGCCGCGAGGTCGCGCGCGCGTCTCCCTCCGTGTCCACCGCCCAAAGCCCGTCGGTGCGGCCCGTCGCCTTGGGCGAGTTGCCGTCGGTCGACACCCACAGCCTTCCGCTTGAATCGACGGCGCAGTTGTCCGGCATGCCGAACCAGCCATTGGCCGTTGTCGCGGTCGAGAAGCTGGCGCCGACCTCGGCCACCGACGGATCGCCGCACTTCAACAGCACGTCCCACCGGCTCTTCGTCGCCGTAAAGTCGCCGTCGGCCTCGGTGATCTCGATGATGTGGCCGAAGGCGTTCTTCGCCCGCGGGTTGGCGGCGTCCGCCTCCTCGCGCTTCGTGTTATTGGTCAGCATCACATAGACCTTGCCGTTCACCGGGTTCGGCTGGATGTCCTCGGGCCGGTCCATCCTGGTCGCACCCAGCAGGTCCGCGGCCCGCCGCGTCTCGATCAGCACGTCGGCCTGGCTTTCGAAGCCGTTCTCGGCGGTCAGCGGGCCCTGGCCGAACACCAGCGGCAGCCATTCCATCGTCCCGTCCTCGGCGAACTTCGCGACATGCAGCGTGCCGTCGTCGAGCAGGTTCAGGTTGGCGGCGCGGTCGTCCGGATTGAACCGGCCGGTCGTGACGAACTTGTAGACGTAGTCGAAGCGCTCGTCGTCGCCGAGGTAGAACACCACGCGGCCGTCCTTCGCCACGATCGATTCCGCGCCCTCGTGCTTGAAGCGGCCGAGCGCGGTGCGCTTCTTCGGCGTCGAGGTCGGATCGTTGACGTCCACCTCGACGATCCAGCCGAACCGGTTCGGCTCGTTCGGCTCCTTGCCGACGTCGTAGCGGTCGTAATGCGCGGCCCACTCGTACGAGCCTTCCGGAATGCCCAGCCGCTCGTAGTTCTGCGCCTCGCGGTGCCCGGCCGGCAGCTCGCCCGAGAAATAGCCGTGGATGTTCTCCTCGGCCATCACGTAGGTGCCCCACGGCGTCACGCCGCCGGCACAGTTGTTCACGGTGCCCAGCACCTTCGTCCCGGTCGGATCGGCCAGCGTCTTCAGGCGATCGTGCCCCGCCGCCGGCCCGGTGATCTCCATCGGCGTGTCGGCGGTGATGCGGCGGTTGAGCTTGCCGTCGCGCACCACCTGCCACTTGCCGCCGTCCTTGCGGATTTCGACCACCGTGCCGCCATGCGCGGCAATCTCGATGTCCACCTGCTCCTTGCTGAGCGTCTTCTGCTCCAGCTTCTTCTTGCCGTCCTTCTCGACCACCGAGACCAGCCCCGCGAACATCAGGTGCGGGTTGGTGTATTCGTGGTTCACCACCAGCAGCCCGTGCTCGTTCGAGCCGTCGAGCGGAATGAAGCCGACATAGTCGTTGTTGTAGCCGAACTGCCGCGCCTGCGCCGCCGCCGACTGGGCGGAGGGATCAAAATCCGGCGCATCGGCGAACAGCGGGTCGCCCCAGCGCAGCAGCACCTCGGCGTCATAACCCGCCGCGACGTGGTGCGTGTCGTCCACCCCCGCCTCGACCTCGTCGAACGAGAAGGCCGACTTGCCCGTCTCCGCGCGCGCCTCGTCCGCCAGCATCAGCGCCATCGGGCTCACCGTCGCTGCGATGGCGGTCACGGCGAGCGACCCCTTCAGGAGACCGCGTCGCGAAAAGCGGGCGGAGATGATCTCGCCCATCGACTGGTTCGAGGTCGGGTTGTGGCCCGGCCCGTCGTTTTCTTCGAGGAGGCTGGTGCGGAACGGCGAGGGGGTCGACATGCGTGGCATCTCCGGCTGCGTTTGTCCGGTCCCGCCCGTATCGCCGCCGGATGACATGCGCGTGACGGGCAGGCGGCAATGCCGGACGGGCCGGATGGTCCAATCCGGATGGCCGATTGGGCCATGATCTTAAAACGAAACGTGCCGTTCTTATATCAGACGGGTTCTTCCTCCATCCCCGGAGTCTTTCCCATGCGATACAATCAGCTTGGCCGCACAGGCCTTTTCGTTTCCGAACTGTGCCTCGGCACGATGACCTTCGGCGAGGCCGGCGCCGGCCAGTGGGGCCAGATCGCCAAGGTCGACCAGGAGGCCGCCGATCGCCTGGTCGAGCGGTCGCTCGCCGCCGGCATCAACTTCATCGACACCGCCAACGTCTATTCCTTCGGCGAGTCCGAGAGGATCCTCGGCCAGTCGCTCAAGAACCTCGGCGTGCGCCGGCAGGACGTGGTCATCGCGACCAAGTTCCACGGCCAGATGGGCGCCGGCCCCAACGAGCGCGGCTCCTCGCGCGGCCACATCATGGACCAGGTCGAGCAGAGCCTCGAACGCCTCGGCACCGACCACATCGACCTCTACCAGGTGCACGGCACCGACACGGTGACGCCGATCGACGAGACGCTGCGCGCGCTCGACGACCTCGTCTCGCGCGGCCTCGTCCGCTATGTCGGCGTCTCCAACTGGCAGGCCTGGCGCATCGCCAAGGCGCTCGGCATCTCCGAGCGCAAGGACTACGCCCGCTTCGAGACGGTCCAGTCCTACTACTCCATCGCCGGCCGCGACCTCGAACGCGACATCGTGCCGATGCTGACCGAGGAGAAGCTCGGCCTGATGGTCTGGTCACCGCTCGCCGGCGGCCTGCTGTCGGGCAAATACGGCCCCGGCGCGCCCGGCAATGGCGAGGGCCGCCGCGCGTCCTTCAACTTCCCGCCGGTCAACGAGGACAAGGCCTGGCCGATCGTCGCCATCATGCGCGACGTCGCCAGGGCGCACGACGCCACCGCCGCCTCGGTGGCGCTGGCCTGGATCCTCACCCGGCCCTTCGTGATGAGCATCATCATCGGCGCCTCGCGGATGGACCAGCTGGAGCAGAACCTCGCCGCCGTCGACCTGCGCCTCACGCCCGAGGAAATCGCCCGCCTCGACGAGGCAAGCGCGCTCTCGCCCGAATATCCGGGCTGGATGCTCGAACGCCAGGCCGCCGGCCGCGTCCCTGCGCCGTTCGTGCCGAAGAAATGATCCGCTTCGCCGCGAATGTCAGCCGCTAGAGGGCCTGACATTCGCGGCGAGGAACGCGCGAACGCGGACCGAACCGTGATCGCCGATGACGCAAAGATAGCCTGTTCGACTAAGTAAGAGGCATATCGTAGCTCCGTGCATGCAAAGCACTGGTGACGGCATGCGAATAACCCACTGATATCCTGCAGGATTCTCTCCGCGAAGCAACGCACCGCGTCGTCCGGAACTGGTACACCGCTTGCTTGTTGCGGCATGGCATCGCAACGCCGCGCGCGCAGGGGCTCAAGGTGAGGACCTTTGATCTCAAGCAGATAGACTCGTCGACGAGATTCGGTTTCTGGCGGGAGGTGCTGTGCAACGTCTACGTTGCACTGGACTCCGAGCCGGTCTCTCGGCGCGAGTTCGTCGGTGCGGTCACGGAGCATCCGTTCTCCGACTTTTCCGTTTCCAACATCAGTTCGCAGAAGCAGCTCATTTCCCGCAACGCCAGGGGTATCCGCCGCGACACCGACTCGTTCTGCTTTCTGAATCTTCAGGTCAGAGGTTCATGCCGCGTCGTGCAGGCGAAGCGGGAGACGGTGACGAACCCGGGCGAATTCAGCATCGTGGATTCGACCGAGCCCTTTCTGCACGACTATTTCACCGATGAATGGGAGATGCATTCCTTCAAGATCCCGAAGCGGGTTCTCGATACGCATATGGACGTCCGGCACGACTGCGTGGCCCGGAAGGTGACGGACCGGACACCCGTCGGAAAGATCGCCATCGACTATCTCACGGCCATCGCGAGAAACCCGCAAAGCCTTACCGGCAACGCGATCGACCTGAACAAGATCATGGTCGATCTCATAGGACTGTCGCTGGGCCGGGCGGAGGACATGCACGAAGGGCGCAAGAAGAGCTGGAGAGCGGGGCTCTGCCACTCCATCCTCAGCTACATCGAGCTGAACTTTGCCGATCCCGAGCTGACGCCGTCGAAGGTTGCGGCGCATTTCGGCATATCCACGCGCTACCTTCACATGATCATGGAGGAGCGCGACGAGACCTTCGGCCAGAGCCTGCTGAGGAAGCGCCTCGAGCGGAGCGCGCAAAATCTGCTCGACGAGCGCTGCGTCAACATATCGGACGCGGCGTTCAGGGCTGGCTTCAACGACCTGTCCCACTTCAGCCGGGTCTTCCGGCAGCATTATGGGATGTCGCCTCGCGAATACCGGAACTCCCTCTCGGGTTCCGAGAACCGGCCGCTGATTTGATTGGGGCCGCATGCCCGGCCTGCTCGCACAGGCCGGGCATGCGTGTCCCGTATCACATGCCGGTCATGCCGCCATCGATCGTGTACATGCTCCCGGTGATGTAGGACGCCTTGTCCGACGCGAGGAAGAGAACCAGGTCGGCGATCTCCTCGGGCTCGGCATAGCGCTTGAGGCCGGTGAGATTCTCGAACTGTCCCTTCACCGCGACCGGATCGGTGGCCGATATGCCCGCCTCGATTTCCCGCATCATGCGCGTCTCGACCGGCCCGGGGCAGACCGCATTGACGCGGACCTTGGAGGCGGCGACCTCCGCGGCCGCGGCCCGTGTGAGCCCGATCACCGCATGTTTGGAGGCGGTGTAGACGCCGAGCGAATGGAAGCCGATGAGTCCGGCCATCGAGGACGTGTTCACCACAGCCCCGCCCCCTTGGGCGATCATTTCGCGCAGCACGTATTTCAGGCCGAAGAAGCAGCCCTTCACGTTGACGTCGAGAATCTTGTCGAGCGTATCGGCGTCGGTGTCGATCAGCAGGCCTGTCTTGCCCTCGACGCCGGCATTGTTGAAGAAGACGTCGATGCGTCCGAACTTTGCCTTTGTCGCCGCGACGAAGCTCTCCACTTCGCTTTCCTTGGAGACGTCGGCCGCGATCAGGACGCAGCGGTCGGGGTCCAGTGTCAGTTCCCTGGCCATCGTGTCGAGAGACGGCTGAGCCAGATCGATGAGCACCAGCTTGGCGCCCTGTTCGAAGAACGCTTTCGTCGCGGCCTTGCCGATGCCGCCGGCAGCGCCGGTGATGAGGACTGTCTTGTCTTTGAATTCCATGGCTTTGCTCCGGTTTTCTGGTCGCGCGGGTGCGGGCGGACGTTGCGCCGGCTTCCCGCCGTCGATCCGAAAGCCCTTGCACGCCGCGAAGGTGGGTTCGCCCGCTGCGGAACAGGGGCGGTGAAGTCGCTGCTGTTCGGCGCGCCTGGCCGGCTGACAAGGCGCGTCGCGACAGGTCTCAGGAAGCCTGCGTGAACTCGGTGAACTTCACCTTGTATTCGACGTCGCGTCGGCTGAACTTCCAGGCGCCGTCTTCGAGTTCGAGCCAGTCGTGGTAGACGCAGATGCTGCCCTCGGCCTTGCCGTCCTTGACGCAGAAGAACTGCAGATAGGCTTTCTGCCGCGCGGTGTTTCCGTCGAAGTCGATGACTTCGTTCGTGGTCAGGTGGTGCATCTTGCCGAAGGCGTCGTTGCAGATCTTGACGAAGGCTTCGAGCTCGGCCGGTCCCTTGGGGCGCTGCCCCTCAATCAGGGCGTTGAAGACACCGGTCTTCGTGAAGCAGGCAGCCCAGGCTTTGCCGTCGGCTTCATCGACCGCATAGTTGTATTTCGCGTTGAGCATCTTGATTTCCTGCACGTCGGCGGTGCGTGCGACGCTTGTCGTCTCGGTCATTCGGTTCCCCTTTTCTCGTTGATTTCGCGTGAGGCGTGTGCGGACAGCTCGCCTCCATCGAAATCTACGGGCTTTTCGACCCGGGCTCTTGGCGGACAGGGAAGCGAGATTTTGCAGCGAGGGAAGAATTGCGGTGAGCGCCGCCATCGGGCATGGCGCGCATCATCCGTTCGCGGAAGACATCCGATGCTCGAACGCCAGGCCGCCGGCCGCGTCCCTGCGCCGTTCGTGCCGAAGAAATGACCCGCTTCGCCGCGAATGTCAGCCGCCGTAGGGCCTGACATTCGCGGCGAGGAAATCGAGGAATGCGCGAACGCGGGCCGGCAGGTGGCCGCCCTGGCCGACATAGATCGCGTGCAGCGGCTCCTCGTCGCCCGGATTGAAGTCCTCCAGCACCGGCACGAGCGTTCCCGCGTCGATGTCGCGCTGCACATGGTTGCGCGACAGCCGGCCGATCCCGCCCCCGGCCAGAACGGCCAGCCGCATGGATTCGCCGTCGCTGACGAGCAGATTGCCCTTCGGGGCGAAAGTCGCGACACCGCCTGTGCCGTCGAGCAGCGGCCAGCCGTCGACGGCGCGGGCAAAGCCGAAGTCGAGGCAATTGTGGTCCGCCAGATCCTCCGGCCGGCGCGGCGTGCCGCGGCCGGCGAGATAGGAAGGTGCCGCGACGATCACCATGCGGCTCTGCCACAGCTTGCGCGCGATCAGCCGCGAATCGCGCAGCGGGCCCGCCCGTATCGCCACGTCGGCACGTTCTTCGAGCAGATCCACCACCCGGTCGGTGAGTGAAACGTCCACCATCACCCCGGGATGGGCTGCGAGGAACGACGGCAGCAGCGGCAGCAGGTAGTGCTGGCCAAACGGAATGTTGCAATTGACCCTGAGCCTTCCCCGCGGCGTGGCGCCCGCGGCCGCCTCCCGCTCGGCCAGGTCGATCTCGGCCAGGATGCGCAGCGCGGTCTCGTAGAATGCCGCGCCCTCGGGCGTCAGTTGCAGCCGCCGCGTCGTCCGGTTGATCAGCCGGGCGCCCAGGCGGTCCTCCAGCCGGCCGATCAGCTTGCTCACCGCCGACGGCGTCATTCCCGACATCTTCGCCGCCGCCGAGAACGACCCTCGCTCCACGACGCGAACAAACACTTCCATCTCGCCGGAGCGGTTGATCTCAAGTCGCGCCATTTGTGAATTGATCTCACGAATGATGTTCCCGCCGCAAGCCTTTTGCCGTCGCCCGCGCGCACCGATCTTCGGCGGCGCGCTGATGCGCCGGACCAACGGGGACAGGACATGCCAATCGCCCTTTACGCACTTGCAGCCGGAGCCTTCGGCATCGGCGTCACCGAATTCGTCATCATGGGGCTGCTGCTCGAGGTCGGAAACGATCTCGGCGTGTCCATCTCCGCCGCCGGCCTGCTGATCTCGGGCTATGCGCTCGGCGTCGTGGTCGGCGCGCCGCTGCTCGCCGCCTTCACCGCGCGCTGGCCGCGCAAGACGGTGCTGCTCGCGCTGATGGGCGTCTTCACGCTCGGCAACCTCGCCTGCGCGCTCGCCCCCGACTACTGGACGCTGATGGCCGCCCGCGTGCTCACCGCCTTCGCGCACGCCTCCTTCTTCGGTGTCGGCTCGGTCGTGGCGACCGGCCTCGTCCCCTCCGACCGCAAGGCGACGGCGATCGCCGTCATGTTCACCGGGCTGACCGCCGCCAATGTGCTGGGCGTCCCCTTCGGCACCTGGCTCGGCCAGGCCTATGGCTGGCGCGCCACGTTCTGGGCCGTGACGCTCATCGGCCTCGCCGCCGTCGCCATCATCGCCGCCTTCGTGCCGCGCGATTCAGGTGACGAGTCGTCGGAAGAGACCACCGGCGGCGCGCTGTCAGTCCTCGGCCGCCGCACCGTGCTGATCGGCCTGCTCACCACGGTCCTGTCCTGGGTCGGCGTCTTCGCCGCCTTCACCTACATCGCCCCGATCCTCACCGGCATCTCCGGCTTCTCCGAGGGCGCGGTGTCGCCGATCCTCCTCGTCTTCGGCGGCGGCCTCGTGGTCGGCAATCTCCTGGGCGGCCGCCTCGCCGACCGCCATCTGGTCCCGACGATGCTCGGCAGCCTCGCCGTGCTGTCGGCGGTGCTCCTCGCGATGACCTTCGCCATGCACGACAAGGTGCTGGCGGTCGTCTTCGTCGGCCTGCTCGGCGCGGCCTCCTTCGCCACCGTGGCGCCGCTGCAGATGTGGGTGCTGAAGAAGGCGGACGGCGCCGGCCAGAGCCTGGCGTCGTCGTTCAACATCGCCGCCTTCAACCTCGGCAATGCGCTCGGCGCGTGGCTCGGCGGCGTTGTCATCGACCACGGCCCCGGCCTCGGCGCGATCACGCTCGTCGCCGGCCTGGTGCCGCTCGCAGCGATCGCCTCGGCGCTGGTCGGGCTGCGCGCCGAGCGGCGCGGCGACCGGTTCGTGCCGGCGGAATAGCCACCGGTGGCAGCCGCCGCCTCTCCAGCCAACCCTCCAATCAAGGAACCTTACCATGGAATATCGTCGTCTCGGCGCATCCGGCCTGAAAGTGCCCGCGCTCTCCTTCGGCGCCGGCACGTTCGGCGGCTCCGGCCCGCTCTTTGGCCATTGGGGTACCAGCGACGCCGCCGAGGCGCGGCGGCTGGTCGACATCTGCCTGGAGGCCGGCGTCAACCTGTTCGACACCGCCGACGTCTATTCGGCCGGCGCATCGGAAGAGGTGCTTGGGGCGGCGATCAAAGGCCGGCGCAACGAGGTGCTGATCTCGACCAAGACGTCGCTGCCGATGGGCGAGGGACCGAACGACGGCGGCTCGTCCCGCTCGCGCCTGATCAAGGCGGTGGAAGATGCGCTGCGCCGGCTCGGCACCGACTATATCGACCTGCTGCAGCTGCATGCCTTCGACGCCGGCACGCCGGTCGAAGAGGTCCTGTCGACGCTGGACGACCTGATACGCGCCGGCAAGCTGCGCTATGTCGGCGTCTCCAATTTCTCCGGCTGGCAGTTGATGAAGTCGCTCGGTCTCGCCGACCGGCACGGCTGGCCGCGCTACGTCGCCAACCAGGTCTATTATTCGCTGGTCGGGCGAGACTACGAATGGGAACTGATGCCGCTCGGGCTCGACCAGGGGGTGGGCGCGCTGGTGTGGAGCCCGCTCGGCTGGGGCCGGCTGACCGGCAAGGTCCGGCGCGGCCAGCCGCTGCCGGAGGGAAGCCGGCTGCACGAGACCGCGAGCTTCGGCCCGCCGGTCGACGACGAGCATCTCTACCGCGTGGTCGATGCGCTCGACGAGGTCGCCCGGGAGACCGGCAGGACCGTGCCGCAGATCGCCATCAACTGGCTGCTGCGCCGCCCGACCGTGTCGTCCGTCATCATCGGCGCGCGCAACGAAGAACAGTTGCGCCAGAACCTCGGCGCGGTGGGCTGGTCGCTCGCGCCCGAGCACGTCGCGAAGCTCGATGCCGCGAGCGAGGTGACCGCGCCGTACCCCTATTTCCCCTACCGGCGGCAGGAGGGGTTCGCCCGGCTCAATCCGCCGGCGGTGTGACGGGACGGCGGGGCCCGCTTGCCGGACCCGGCCGCGCCGTTCAGTGCAGCAGGATCTCGCCGTCGACCATCCGCCATTCCGACGGCGAGATCAGCTTCTTGTGCGTGTAGCGGATCGAGTGCAGCGGGCCTTCAAGCTTCGCGCGCCAGAATTCGAGAAAGCTGTTCAGCACCGGGAATTTCGGCGCCAGGTCGTAGTCCTGCCAGAGATAGGTTTGCAGGACGCCCGGGTGGTCGGGCATCCGGTAGAGGATTTCGGCCGTCGTCAGGCCGTAGCCCCTGAGCATCAGTTCGAGTTCCGTCGTGTCGCGCATGCTTGGCCCCGTATGTTTCTCCTTCCTCCCAACGCGAAACTGTGCGCGCGGATCGTTACCCGTCTATTGACATTTTCGTGAAGCAAGCAGATTTAACCAATGAATCCAGATAGTTAGCAGCACATCACCTTGAGTGCTGCCAACGCAGGCCGCATCCCCGCGCACCCGCAGTGCGTCAAGCCGCCGCGCGAATCCAAGGTCTAATGTTGCCGCTCCGCCCGAATTGCTAATAATGCGCCCGAATTCGCGGATGCTGAGACCGCGAAGCCGCCGGCGCTCAGCCGGTGTGTGACCAGTCCGGGGAGGAAAGCATGTCGGAAGTGAATGTCCACAAGGTCCAGCCTGCGTGGAAGAAGAACGCGCTGATCGACAACGACACCTATCTCAAATGGTATGCCGAAAGCGTCAGGAACCCCGACAGGTTCTGGGGCAAGCACGGCAAGCGCATTGACTGGTTCAAGCCCTACACCAAGGTCAAGAACGCCTCGTTCAAGGGCAAGGTCTCGATCAAGTGGTTCGAGGACGGCCAGACCAACGTCTCCTACAACTGCATCGACCGCCACCTGAAGAAGCGCGGCAACCAGACCGCCATCATCTGGGAAGGCGACAACCCCTACGACGACAAGAAGATCACCTACAACGAGCTCTACGAGCACGTCTGCCGCCTCGCCAATGTGATGAAGAAGCACGGCGTCAAGAAGGGCGACCGCGTCACCATCTACATGCCGATGATCCCCGAAGCCGCCTATGCGATGCTCGCCTGCACGCGCATCGGCGCCATCCATTCGATCGTCTTCGGCGGCTTCTCGCCGGATGCGCTGGCCGGCCGCATCGTCGACTGCGAATCCACCTTCGTCATCACGGCGGATGAAGGTTTGCGCGGCGGCAAGCCGATCCCGCTCAAGGAAAACACCGACAAGGCGATCGACATCGCCGCGAAGAACCATGTGATGGTGAAGAAGGTCGTCGTCGTGCGCCGCACCGGCGGCAAGGTCGGCTGGGCGCCGGGCCGCGACGTCTGGTACCACGACGAGATCGCCTCGGTGAAGCCCGAGTGCAAGCCGGAGAAGATGAAGGCCGAGGACCCGCTGTTCATCCTCTACACCTCCGGCTCCACCGGCAAGCCGAAGGGCGTGCTGCACACCACCGGCGGCTATCTCGTCTACGCCTCGATGACGCACCAGTACGTCTTCGACTACCACGACGGGGACATCTACTGGTGCACCGCCGACGTCGGCTGGGTCACCGGCCACAGCTACATCGTCTACGGCCCGCTCGCCAACGGCGCGACCACGCTGATGTTCGAGGGCGTGCCCAACTACCCCTCCGTCTCCCGCTTCTGGGAGGTCATCGACAAGCACAAGGTCAACATCTTCTACACCGCCCCGACCGCGATCCGCGCCCTGATGGGCGCCGGGGACGGCCCGGTGAAGAAGACCTCGCGCAAGAGCCTGCGCGTGCTGGGCTCGGTCGGCGAGCCGATCAACCCGGAAGCCTGGGAGTGGTATTACAACGTCGTCGGCGAGAAGAAGGTGCCGATCGTCGACACCTGGTGGCAGACCGAGACCGGCGGCATCCTGATCACGCCGCTGCCGGGCGCGACCGACCTCAAGGCCGGCTCCGCCACGCGGCCCTTCTTCGGCATCGAGCCGCAGCTCGTCGACAATGACGGCAAGGTGCTGGAGGGACCGGCCGACGGCAATCTCTGCATCACCGAGTCGTGGCCGGGCCAGATGCGCACGGTCTACGGCGACCACGAGCGCTTCATCCAGACCTACTTCTCCACCTACAAGGGGAAGTATTTCACCGGCGACGGCTGCCGCCGCGACGAGGACGGCTACTACTGGATCACCGGCCGCGTCGACGACGTCATCAACGTCTCCGGCCACCGCATGGGCACGGCCGAGGTCGAGTCGGCGCTGGTCGCCCACGACAAGGTGTCCGAGGCCGCCGTCGTCGGCTATCCGCACGACATCAAGGGCCAGGGCATCTACTGCTATGTCACGCTGATGTCCGGCGTCGAGCCGACCGACGACCTGCGCAAGGAGCTGGTCAGCTTCGTCCGCAAGGAAATCGGCGCCATCGCCTCCCCCGACAAGATCCAGTTCGCCCCCGGCCTGCCGAAAACCCGCTCCGGCAAGATCATGCGCCGCATCCTGCGCAAGATCGCCGAAGACGACTTCGCGGCGCTGGGGGATACCTCCACGCTGGCGGACCCGGCCGTGGTGGATGACCTGATCGGGAACAGGCAGAATAAGAAGGCGTAGGAAGACGACACAGCCCACCCCGCGCGCCGTCATCCTCGGGCCTGTCCCGAGGATCTACTGCGAGTCGCGGGTGACCGAAAACCGGTCCGGCCAGCCCGCGGATGTCCATAGATCAGCGGGGCAAGCTAACGATATTGCTTGATTTTCAGCGGCGTAGATCCTCGGGACAGGCCCGAGGATGACGCCCCTGGACGGGTTTCGCGTCTCGAACATCTGCGTCAATGTCCCTTTTGCAACCCAGCCTTGAGAACCGACCCCGAACCATCCGCCCGGCCACCGCGTTGTCCCGCATGACCTCCCCCGCCACCCCCAACCCCGCCGCCCAACTCCTCGCCCTGCGCATCTCCGCAAACGGCGGCACCCCCAACAACGACCGCCACCCCGCGATCGTCGCCCGCGGCGCGATCCGTCCCTCGCCTGAAGATCCCGACGGCTCCATCCGCCGCCTGTTCGAGGCGAACGCCTGGCGCGGCACGTGGACCTGGCAGGTCTTCCGCTACCACCACTATCACCCCGACGCCTTCGAGGTTCTCGGCGTGGCCACCGGCTCGGCGGTGCTGGTCATCGGCGGCGAGGCGGGCCGCCGGCTGGAGGTCGAGGCCGGCGACGTGCTGCTGCTTCCGCCGGGCTGGGGCCACTGCATGTTGTCCTCATCCCCCGACTTCGCCATCTGCGGCGCCTATCCGCCGGGGCAGGAGGACTACACGGTGCGGCGGGCGAGCGAGGGATATGACGAGGGCGTGATTGCGCAGATCGCTGCGGTGCCCCTGCCGGAGATGGACCCGGTGTTCGGCAAAGCCGGGAAGCTGCTTGACGGCATGAAGTAAGTGATCAGTCCCGGCTTTGCCCACGCGACAGTCCAACTCCGTTCGAAAGCGGGAAGGACGACCTTATCCCTCCAGCCAGCGAAAAATCCCGGCAACCGTTCGAGCGCCATCAGGACTTCGTCAGATCCGGCAATCTTTTCATGAAGCGTCCAAACGCTTCCGTCGGACATTTTGAGATCGAAGCAGATCAGGTCCGTGGTGATCTCGTCACGCTTGTACGCCGCGATTTCCACGATATTGGCGAATGCCCACCGATTCTGGGGAACGCCGCCCTCTGATAGAACGATCTCGTTATTCTCGACAGCAGGACCGGGGAGAGTCGCCTCCACATGCCTCAAAAACCCTGATGAAGAAAATCCAAAGCTGCAACGATCTCATCCCTATGCGCCGAGAGATTTGCGATTGGACGGCCACGCAGAGCGCTCAGAGGCACGGAAACTGCGTGCTGGGGATGGAGCACATACCTGCGGTCGCCAACCGGAAATACCGGGTTGAGACGGAGCAGTGGCCGCAGCTTCGGGTGATCCGGCATGAGTGGCAGGCAAAAGCGGACATGAAGGCGTTCGAAAATATCCGCCTGCATGATCATGAGAAGATTTTCAGCGCCTCTCGGATCGGGAAAGACGTCGAAGCGCGTCACTCGAAGCCCCGAAACTCGGAAAACGGCAGTCCATGTTCCGCGAAATAGCGATTGTGCTCTTCAATCGCTTCACGATTCTCTTCCAGCCAAAGCTCCGACTTTCTGGCAGCAACCGCTTTGGCCAGCCCTTCCTCGGCAATCTTCGAAACATTGAGGCCGAGTTCCTTCGCCTCGGCAATCAGCCGCTGGTCCAAGGACAGGTTCGTCGCCTTGCGTTGCGGCTTAGGTGCTTTCGTCAACATGAGCATCTCCTATGCGCATAGGATATGCGCATGTATCTTCGCCTGCAAGGATTTAGGCAACGCCGAAACCAATCATCAGAACAACCGGTATTTCTCTAGCGGCAGCCCGTTCTCGCGCACCCATTCGTTCATGCTCTCCAGCGCCTCGCGATTCTCTTCCTTCCAGCGGCGGTTCTTTTCCGCCCGCACGGCATCGGAGATCGCCTCGTCGACAATCCGCGAAACGTCGAGTCCAACCGCCTTCGCCTCGGCGACGACCCGCTCATCCAGCGACAGCTTCGTCGCCCTGCGCCTCGGCTCTGGCATCTTCGTCGGCATGCACGCCTCCAATGCGCACACGGTATGTGCA
Organism: Mesorhizobium australicum; assembly: GCF_900177325.1. Lineage (NCBI taxonomy): Bacteria > Pseudomonadati > Pseudomonadota > Alphaproteobacteria > Hyphomicrobiales > Phyllobacteriaceae > Mesorhizobium > Mesorhizobium australicum. The sequence continues at coordinate 5,258,365 of NZ_FXBL01000004.1, forward strand.
TGCTCCCTGCTCCGCAATCGCCGCACGATGCACACAAACCCCACCCGGTGGATCGATTTCCATCGAACTTCGCCTACTCACGCAACAACCCATTGTTTCTGCTCGCTATCTGCCCTTTCCGATTCATTCTTTATCCCCGCTTTCCGGGGCCGGCTTAGAATCGCCTCCGCTTGTCGAAAGGGCGCGGAATGGACTGGGACGAAATCATCGACCGACAGCTTTCCGGCCTGAAGCGGATCCTCGCCATGCTCGTCGCGATCGCCTCCGTGGGCGCGGGCGGCACGACGCTCAGGCGTCGGGCCTATTACGGCGTGCTCCGGCTGCTGCGGCCCGCCGAATCCGCTGCGCGCAGGCTGGTCATCATCGCCGCGCGCGACCTCGTCGTCGCCCTCCCGCCGCGCCGGCCGGCGCGTCCGCGGCCGAAGCGCAGGTCGATCTATGTGCGCCCCGGCGGCACCGGCGTCGTCGTTCCGTACGGCACCCCGATGCCGGATGCCCGCCCGCCCAGCCAAACCCCCGGCTTTCGCCTCTTCGACCCGCCCTACCGGATCGTCCTGCGCCGTTCGCCGCCGAGAACCTCCGTGCCGCGTATCGCGTTCTTCGGCTGGGACGGGCCGAGCCGGTCGCCGGGGCCAGCTCCCCGTTCAGACACGGTCGATACGACCCGGCTCAACCTCCGCATCGCCGCCCTCGGCCGTGTCCTCCACGATCTGCCCAGCCAGGCGCTTCGCTTCGCGCGCTGGAAGGCCCGCCGGGCCGCGGGCCGGGTTCCCTGGCGCTGGCCGCTCCGGCGCGGCTCCATCCCCGGGATGTCCCGCGCGCGGGTCATGCGGCGGGACGGCGAAATGGGCGAGATCCTCGATGATACGGATTACTTCGCGAAGATGGTGCTGAGCGCCGACACGTCCTGAACGCACCGCCGGCCTGTTCCGGATTCGATGTCGGGCGTCGTTCGCGGCTGTCGCCGAACGCGTCCGCGCGCCTCTGCTTCCGGGCGGGTCCCGTTGCTTCGCAACTCCCGCCCGTTCGACGCCTATGAAAGGTCCACCGGACCTTTCATTCCGCCTGCGGCAGACCGGGCTATCTGCCCTCGGCTATGGCCTCGGGCGTTCGACGCCTATGAAAGGTCCACCGGACCTTTCATTCTGCCTGCGGCAGACCGGCGTCTCACCCCTCGATCTCCTCGCGCAGCATCTCCAGCTCGAGCCATTCCTCTTCTAGGGCATGGAGCGCGGCGCGCTCGGCGTCGAGGCTGGCGGCGATCTTCTGGAAGCCGGTAGGATCCTTCGAGAACAGCGCCGGATCGGCGAGCTTCGTCTCCAGCGCCGCGATCTTCGCGCCCGCCTCCTCCATCTTCTTCGGCAGGTTTTCGAGCGCGAACTTCTGCTTGTAGGAGAGCTTCTTCGACGACGGCTTCGCCGCCTGCGGAGCGGATATGGCGGCCGTCTCCTCCTTCGCCGCCTTCTCCCTGCCGCCTCGTCGTTCGAACGTCTTCGATCCGCGCTGCGCCAGCATGTCGGCATAGCCGCCGGCATATTCGACCCAGCGCCCGTCGCCCTCCGGCGCGATCGTGCTCGTCACCGTCCTGTCGAGGAAGTCGCGGTCGTGGCTGACGAGGATCACGGTTCCCGCGAACCCGGCCACCAGCTCCTGCAGCAGGTCCAGCGTCTCCATGTCGAGGTCGTTGGTCGGCTCGTCCAGCACCAGAAGGTTCGCCGGCTGCGCGAGAATCCGCGCCAGCATCAGCCGCGCCCGCTCGCCGCCCGAGAGTTCCCGCACCGGCGTCCGCATCTGCTCCGGCTTGAACAGAAAATCCTTCATGTAGGAAGCGACGTGCTTGTCCTGCCCGTTCACCGTCAGGCTCTCGCCGCGCCCGCGCGTCAGGTAGTGCGCCAGCGTCTCGTCCGGATCGAGCGACTCCCGCTTCTGGTCCAGCGTCGCGATCTCCAGGTTGACGCCCAGCCGCACCGTGCCCGCATCCGGGGCCAGGTCGCCGATCAGCATCCTGAGCAGCGTCGTCTTGCCCGCGCCGTTGGGCCCGACGAGGCCGATCCGGTCGCCGCGATTGATGCGGATGGAGAAATCCCGCACCACGTCGACGCCGTCATAGGCCTTGGCGATCCCCTTCGCCTCGATCACCAGCTTGCCGCTCTCGGCCGCGTCGCTCGCCGCCATCTTCGCCACGCCCTCGGCGCCGCGATGGGTGCGGTGCTTCTGCCGCATCGACTGCAGCTCGCCCAGCCGGCGCATGTTGCGCTTGCGCCGCGCCGTCACGCCGTAGCGCAGCCAGTGCTCCTCGCGCACGATCTGCCGGCCGAGCTTGTGCTGGTCGCGTTCCTCTTCCTCCAGCACCTGGTCGCGCCATTCCTCGAAATGCGCAAAGCCCCGGTCCAGCCGCTTCGTCTGCCCCCGGTCGAGCCAGATCGTCGCCCGCGACACCCGTTCGAGAAACCGCCGGTCGTGCGAGATCAGCACGATCGCCGATTTCGACCGCTGCAGCTCGTCTTCCAGCCATTCGATCGTCGCGAGGTCGAGATGGTTGGTCGGCTCGTCCAGCAAAAGGATGTCCGGCTCCGGCGCCAGCACCCGGGCAAGTGCGGCCCGCCGCGCCTCGCCGCCCGACAGCGTCGTCGGGTCTTCCTCGCCGGTCAGCCCGAGATGTTCCAGCAGATAGGTGACGCGGTGCGGATCGTCCGCCGGCCCCCGCCCCGCCTCGGCATAGGCCCGCACCGTGGCGAACCCGTCGAAGTCCGGCGCCTGCGGCAGGTATCGTATGGTGGCCGAGGGATGCCGGAACACCTCGCCGTCCTGCGCCTCGACAAGCCCCGCCGCGACCTTCAGCAGCGTCGACTTGCCCGACCCGTTGCGCCCCACCAGCGCGATCCGGTCGCCCGCCGTCACTGACAGGTCCGCCCCGTCGAGCAGCGGCGTGCCGCCGAAGGTCAGCCGGATGGCGTCAAGCTTGAGAAGAGGAGGTGCCATCAGGAAACAGGATCCAGAGGTTGTGCAACCAGCAGCGCCCGGCCCTTGCCGAGAACCACGCCGAGCGGGCCGGTCACCCGGTTGGAGATGGTGAGCGACGAGCCAAACTCCATATGGATACGGTCGAGCGGCCACTCCGCTCCCTCGATGCTCAGCCCCTCGAGATCGGTGAAGCCGAGGATCGAGAACAGCGTGCCATAGGCATAGTCATAGGCGTTGGCGCCCGGCAGCACCGGCCGCCCTTCCTGCGCGCCGCTGGATAGCGTCACGTCGAGGCCGCGCTCGGCCAGCCGCACGGCGAGCGCCAGGTGCAGGAACTCGTGGTCGGTCCGGTTTCCCCCGAACGCGCCGAGGATGACGAGCGAGGACGCCCCTCTCGCGATGGCGATGTCGATCGCCAGCTCCCCGTCCGTCTTGTCCTTTGCGGCGGGAAAGGTCTCGCGCGGCACGTCGCGATGCATCTCGAAATCGTCGGCGGAAGAAGAATCGAAGTCGCCGACCCACAGCTCCGGCACGATGCCGAGTGCCGCCGCATGGCGTATGCCGGAATCAGCCGCGATGACGCGGCCGCCCGCCGACAGCGCGGCAACACGCGGCGTCACGGTCAGCTCGCCGCCGAGAAGGATCACGAACGTGCTCATGCGGCGCGCTCTATCACGCGCTGGCGCGGAAGCGATAGCCCGCGACGCAACCAAGCGCCGGGCTGGCGCATTCACGCTCCACACCGGAGACCACTGCATGGAAAGCCTGATCGACGAGTTCGGCCACTCTACCTACACGTCGTTTCCGGTCGTCATCGCCCGGCTTCTGCTCGCCGCCGTGTTCGGCGCCGCGATCGGCTTCGAGCGCGAATGGCGCGCGCGACCCGCCGGGCTGCGCACCCACATCCTCGTCTGCGTGGCCGCCGCCACCTTCGCGATCCTCACCACGGAGATCGTGCACGCACCCATGTTCACCACCGACATGATCAAGGACGCGGTGAAGGTCGACCCCATCCGCGTGGTCGAGGCGGTGACGGCCGGCGTCGCCTTCCTCGCCGCTGGCGTGGTCATCTTCACCAGGGGCGAGGTGCACGGGCTGACAACCGGCGCAGGCATGTGGCTCGCCGGCGCGATCGGCGTCGCCTGCGGCCTGGGCTTCTGGCAGATCGCCCTGCTGGCGACGATCATCGCCCTGGTCGTCTTGGGCCTGATGCAGGCGCTGGAGATGAAGCTCGACATCGACGGGGGAAGCGATCCGATCAAACGTCCTTCGGCACGGAAGAAAGAGCAAAAGAGGGACGATCCGGCCCATGACGAAACAGTCCGCTGACGCGAAGCTGTGAATTGCCCAATTCTCCGCGCGGTGGTATGAGCCGGCGCATGGAATGCCTGTTCGGAAATCCGAGCTACAGACAGTTCACGCTGCAGGACCGCAAGCGCCTGCCGGCGCGCTTCTATTCGGCCATTTCCGGCGCGATGACCTGCCGACTTCGGTGACCGGCCGCGGCACAGCCGCCCCTCACCGCATTCCAAGCTCCAGCCACGGATAAAAGCCATGAGCGCACCGCGCACTCTCTACGACAAGATCTTCGACGACCACGTCGTCGACCGGCAGGACGACGGCACCTGCCTGCTCTACATCGACCGCCACCTCGTCCACGAGGTCACCAGCCCGCAGGCCTTCGAAGGCCTGCGCATGACCGGCCGCACGGTCCGCCATCCGGAGAAGACGCTCGCCGTCGTCGACCACAACGTGCCGACCTCCAAGGACCGCGTGAACGGCATCAAGAACGAGGAAAGCCGCATCCAGGTCGAGGCGCTGGCGAAGAATGCCGCCGACTTCGGCGTGGAATACTATTCCGAGAAGGACCGCCGCCAGGGCATCGTCCACATCATCGGTCCCGAGCAGGGCTTCACCCTGCCCGGCATGACCATCGTCTGCGGCGACAGCCACACCTCGACCCACGGCGCCTTCGGCGCGCTGGCCCACGGCATCGGCACCTCGGAGGTCGAGCACGTGCTCGCCACCCAGACGCTGATCCAGCGCAAGGCGAAGAACATGCTGGTCCAGGTCGACGGCCAGCTCCCGCCTGGCGTCGGCGCCAAGGACATCATCCTCGCCATCATCGGCGAGATCGGCACGGCCGGCGGCACCGGCTACGTCATCGAATATGCCGGCGAGGCGATCCGTTCGCTGTCGATGGAAGGCCGCATGACGATCTGCAACATGTCGATCGAGGGCGGTGCTCGCGCCGGCCTGATCGCGCCAGACGAGACCACCTTCGCCTATGTGAAGGACAAGCCCCGCGCGCCCAAGGGCGCGGCGTGGGATATGGCGCTCGATTACTGGAAGACGCTGAAGACCGACGAGGGCGCGCATTTCGACCGCGTCGTCAGGCTCGACGCCGCCAAGCTGCCGCCGATCGTCACCTGGGGCTCCTCGCCCGAGGACGTCGTCTCGGTAACAGGCGAGGTGCCGGACCCGGCAAAGATCGAGGACGAGAACAAGCGCGCCTCGAAATATCGCGCGCTGGAATATATGGGCCTGACCCCAGGCACGAAGATGACGGACGTCACGATCGACCGCGTCTTCATCGGTTCCTGCACCAACGGCCGCATCGAGGACCTTCGTCAGGTCGCGGCCGTCGTCGAGGGCAAGAAGGTCAACCCGAAGGTCAATGCGATGATCGTCCCGGGTTCCGGCCTGGTGAAGGCCCAGGCGGAAGCCGAAGGCCTCGACAGGATCTTCATCGAGGCGGGATTCGACTGGCGCGAGCCCGGCTGCTCGATGTGCCTCGCCATGAACGACGACCGCCTTGCCCCGCATGAGCGCTGCGCCTCGACCTCGAACCGCAACTTCGAAGGCCGCCAGGGCTTCAAGGGCCGCACGCACCTCGTCTCGCCCGCCATGGCGGGTGCCGCCGCGATCGCCGGCCACTTCGTCGACATCCGCGACTGGAGCTGACGGCGTTCAGCGCACTGACAAGATAATAGAGAGGCCCGGCATGTCCGGGCCTCTTTCCTTTCGACCCTAACGCCGCACGATCTCGTGCCAGGAATCGCGCACGCCCGGCCGGTCCTTGGCCACCACCAGCGCGAGCTCCTCGCGGTCGAAGACCTCGAACCAGTCGCTCCATTCGACCAGCTCGCGGCCGCCTGAACTCTGCGCCCGTTCCGCCTGGTCGGTGTCCTGGTAGGCGATCTGGCCAAAGACGAGCGTGAGCATCGGCTGCGTGCCGCCTGCCGGCGAGACGTCCACGATCGCCGGCACGCCGGCGCGGGCGGCGGCCCAGTCGCGGATTGCCTCATGGTCGGTAAGGGTGACGGTGTCGGTCATGCTTTTTCTTCTCCTGACTGTAGGCGGAAAGCTCCACCCCTCATTGCGGTTCCATCCGGCGGTTAACCAGATGTTCGCCCGCTGCCTGCTAGAACGGGATCGATACGAAGGATCTCATGAGCAGCGCTGTCTTCATTTTGATGATCAATGTCAGCGTCGCGGCGCTGCTGTCGATCACGTTCCTGGTTATCGCCAACTATGACAAGGCCTTCGCGTCTGCGCGTTGGATCTGCGCCGCCTATGCGATTGGCGCCGTCTATTACGCGTCGGAATTTCTCATCGCCCATTTCCCCGCCTCCACCGCCGTCGCGACCGCGTCCTATTCGGCCCTGCTCGTCGCGTTGGCTGCCTACGGTGTCGGCATCGCCAGAAAATACGACGTCCGGCCGCCGTGGCGGATGCTCGCTCTCCTCCTGGTCGCCTCGATCCTCCTGAACCTCTACACGCAGACCCTGCCGCGCGAATTGATCTTGCGCAATGTGCTTTGGCAACTGCCCTATGCGGCGATCCAGGCGGTCTCGATCTGGGTGCTGCTGCATGCGCGCAGGCTCGGCCCGCTCGACAGGGGGTTGGTGGGGGCGCTGGGGCTGAGCTCGATCTACTTCGTGGTGAAGCCGCTGGTCGCGGTCGAGGCCGGCGGACCCGGCGGCACGGCCGGTTCATATCTGGACAGTGTCTATGCGCTGATCTCGCAGTCGACCGGCATCATCCTAGCGATCGCCGTCGCGCTGATGACGCTCGCCGTCTATGTCGGCAAGATGCTGTCGGACGCGACGCTGAAGTCGGAGACCGACACGCTGTCCGGTCTGCTCAACCGGCGCGGCTTCGTCGACCGCGCGGACGAGATCCTGCGCACCGCCGATCGTTCCGGCGGACCGGTGACGCTCATCCTCGCCGACATCGACCATTTCAAGAACGTCAACGACACATACGGGCACGAGGCCGGCGACCGCGTCATCCAGGCCTTCGCCGGCGTGATGCGCGAGGTGGCAGGCGAGGAGCACGCCATCGGCCGCATCGGCGGTGAGGAATTCGCCATCGTGCTCTCCGGCACGGAGCTTTCGACCGCTCGCCTTATCGCCGAAGGCGCCCGTGTCGCCTTCTCGCAATCAGCGGTCGAGGGCCTGGCCGACATCGAAGCCTGCACCGCCTCGTTCGGGGTGGCCCAGCGCCATGCCGGTGAATCCTACGAGCAACTGCTTCGTTGCGCGGACATCGCTCTCTACGAGGCCAAGAACGCCGGCCGTGACTGCGTCCGCACCGCTCCGCCGGTCATTCGTCCGAACGGCAACGGCGACCATGCGGAAAACCGGCGGATGTTCCGCGACAAGAGATAGGATCGCTCAGTCGCAGATGCGGCGCGCCGGCGTCGGGACCACGCCGTCCGGCAGGCCGTACATGTAGCTGCGGCCCTTGAACATGCCGGGCACGGTACGGCAGTTCCGGTAGGAACCGCGATCCCCCTCGTCGTAATACGCCTCGGGCTCCGCGACGCCTTCCTGCGCCTGATACTCCGCCAGTACATGACCCTGCCCGACGATGATGCGCTTGTATCCGGCAGGGCTGTAGACGATCAGGTTTCCGAACGAATCCGCATGGTAGCGTTCGCCATAGAGATCGCCGGCAAATGCCGGAACGGCGGCGACGGCCAGGCCGGCGGCGAGCGGCAGAGCGCGTAGGATGGCGAGTTTCGAACGCATGGCCTGTCCTTTCCGGGCGGGACAACCGCTCCCTTTGATCAGAGACTTAACCATTTCTTAATCGTTGTCACCGTTTCCCGTTCCCGCCGACGCAGGGATTAAGAAACATGGTTAACGAGGATCGCGCCGGCTTGAAAAAGATCCCGGCAGGAGGCTAGCTATCGTCATGGGGGTATTCTTCCGAAAAGGCTCGCACGGAGCTCTCTTTGCGGCAGGGCTGGCAGCGGCGTCTCTGCTGTCCGGCTGCGCGTCGGACGGCTTGTCGCCCGCGACCGCCTCTCTGGCGCCTGGCGCGTCGACAGCTGCCGTTGCGGACATGGCCGACGCGGGAGGCGATGCCGCGACATCGGCCGAGGCCGCTTCTTATGACGACAACGCCTTTTATGCCGGCCGCGCGACCTATCGCTGCGACAATGGCGAGAGTCTCGAGGTGAACAATACCGTCACGCAGGTGGCGCTGGGCCTTCCCGACGGCTCGGTGATGGAACTTCCGGCCTCGCCGGCCGATTCGCACACCCGCTATGTCAAGGATCAATACGCCTTCGTCTTCGACGGCGCGGAAGCGCTGTACTTCCGCCCCAAGACGGCTCCGGCGACCTGCAAGCGCTGACAGGTGCCGAAAAGCCGGAAATCTTCAATCGATTGAACAGCCTATCGGTCAATTTCAGGTACTAAATACCGCACCCCGCACGCCTTTCCGGCTTTGACGCGGTGCAAAAACCGCACTAGAAGGCAGGCACGAAAAAGTCGCATTTCGGCCAGCCAAACGCCGCACGCGGAGTAAGGCCGGCCGCTCCCGGGGGAGCCATGTCCGCACCAGCCACCCGACACAAGCCACGCCCGCTGTCGCCGCATCTGTTCATCTACAAGCCCATCCCGACGATGGTCATGTCGATCCTGCACCGCATCACCGGCGGCGCGCTCTATGTCGGCACACTGGTCATGGCCTGGTGGATCACCGCGGCCGCGGGTTCGGAGGACTACTACAGCTTCGTCAGCGGCATCGTCGGCTCTTGGTTCGGCCAACTGGTTCTGTTCGGCTTCAGCTGGGCCCTGATGTTCCATCTGCTCGGTGGCGTTCGCCACCTCATCTGGGACACCGGCGCCTATATGGAAAAGCACACCGCGACGAAGCTCGCCATTGCTACCGCCATCGGGTCGGTCGTGCTGACGCTGGCCATCTGGATCGTCGTGTTCGCGATGAGGAGCGGCGCATGAGCAAGTCTTCCACCGACATGCGCACCCCTCTCGGCCGCGTGCGCGGCATGGGCGCGGCCCATGAGGGCACCGGTCATTTCTGGGCAGTCCGCCTGACGGCGATCGCGCTGATCCCGCTCACCTTCTTCGTGATCGGCCTTCTCTTCTCGATGATCGGCGCCGACTTTGTCCAGATGCGGGCAACGCTGGCCAACCCGTTCGTCTGCCTGCTGCTGCTCGTCACCATCGGCTCGGGCCTTTACCATATGTGGCTCGGCATGCAGGAGATCATCCTGGACTACGCGCACAGCGAATTCTGGAAATACGGTCTTCTGATCCTCAACACCTTCTTCGTCTTCGCGATCGGTGCGCTCTGCGCCTTCTCGCTGCTGAAGATCGCATTCGGAGTCTAGTACCTTGGCCAAGGCAGCTTCCTCACCCACGGCCAACGGCAAGGCCTACACCTATGTCGACCACAAGTTCGACGTCGTCGTCGTCGGCGCCGGTGGCGCGGGCCTCCGCGCCACGCTCGGCATGGCCGAGCAGGGCCTGAAGACGGCCTGCATCACCAAGGTCTTTCCGACCCGCTCCCACACCGTTGCCGCGCAGGGCGGCATCGCCGCCTCGCTGCGCAACATGGGTCCCGACCACTGGCAGTGGCACCTCTACGACACGGTGAAGGGCTCCGACTGGCTGGGCGACGTCGACGCGATGGAATATCTCGCCCGCGAAGCGCCGGCCGCCGTCTACGAGCTCGAGCATTACGGCGTGCCCTTCTCCCGCACCGAGGAAGGCAAGATCTACCAGCGGCCGTTCGGCGGCCACATGCAGAACTTCGGCGACGGCCCACCCGTGCAGCGCACCTGCGCCGCCGCCGACCGCACCGGCCACGCCATCCTGCACACGCTCTACGGCCAGTCGCTGCGCCACTCGGCCCAGTTCTTCGTCGAATATTTCGCGCTCGACCTGATCATCGAGGACGGCCGCTGCACCGGCGTGGTCGCCTGGAACCTCGACGACGGCACAATCCACCGCTTTGCTGCCAAGATGGTGGTGCTGGCCACCGGCGGCTACGGCCGCGCCTATTTCTCCGCCACCTCGGCGCACACCTGCACCGGCGACGGCGGCGGCATGGTCGCCCGCGCCGGCCTGCCCCTGCAGGACATGGAATTCGTTCAGTTCCACCCGACTGGCATCTACGGCGCCGGCTGCCTCATCACCGAGGGCGCGCGCGGCGAGGGCGGCTACCTGGTCAACTCCGAGGGCGAGCGCTTCATGGAGCGCTACGCGCCGTCGGCCAAGGACCTCGCCTCGCGCGACGTCGTCTCGCGCTGCATGACGCTGGAGATCCGCGAGGGCCGCGGCGTCGGCAAGAACAAGGACCACATCTTCCTGCACCTCGACCATCTCGACCCGGCCGTGCTGCACGAACGCCTGCCCGGCATTTCCGAGAGCGCCAAGATCTTCGCCGGCGTCGACGTGACCAAGGAGCCGATCCCGGTTCTGCCGACTGTCCACTACAACATGGGCGGCATCCCGACGAACTACTACGGCGAGGTGCTGAACCCGACGCCGGAGAACCCGGACGCCATCTTCCCCGGCCTGATGGCCGTCGGCGAGGCCGGTTGCGCCTCCGTTCACGGCGCCAACCGTCTCGGCTCCAACTCGCTGATCGACCTCGTCGTCTTCGGCCGCGCCGCGGCGATCAAGGCTGGCCAGGTGGTCGACCGCGAGGCGGCGATCCCGACCATCAACGAGGCGGCGGTCGACAAGATCATGGACCGTTTCGATCGCCTGCGGAACGCCAACGGCTCCACCCCGACCGCGCAGCTACGCGAGAAGATGCAGAAGGCGATGCAGGCGGACGCGGCCGTGTTCCGTACGCAGGAATCGCTGGAGAACGGCGTCAAGCGCGTCTCCGAGATCTGGGGCGAACTCAAGGACATCAAGGTTCACGACCGCTCGATGATCTGGAACTCCGACCTGGTCGAGACGCTCGAGCTTGAGAACCTGATGGCCAACGCCATCACCACCGTCGTCGGCGCCGAGGCGCGCAAGGAAAGCCGCGGCGCGCACGCCCGCGAGGACTTCTCCTCGCGCGACGACGTCAACTGGCGCAAGCACACCCTGTCCTGGCTCGACACCGACACCGGCAAGGTCACCCTCGGCTACCGCCCGGTCCACGTCGACACCATGCTGCCGGAGAACGAAGGCGGCATCAGCCTCGCCAAGATCGCGCCCAAGGCGCGCGTCTACTGAGGAAGGAAAGATCATGGTCGAACTCACCCTTCCCCGGAACTCGAAGATCCAGACCGGCAAGACCTGGCCGAAGCCGGAAGGCGCGACCAACCTGCGCGAATACCGCATCTACCGCTGGTCGCCGGACGACGACCAGAACCCGCGCCTCGACACCTATTATGTCGACCTCGACGACTGCGGACCGATGGTGCTGGACGGCTTGCTCTGGATCAAGAACAAGATCGACCCGACGCTGACGCTGCGCCGCTCGTGCCGCGAGGGCATCTGCGGCTCCTGCGCAATGAACATCGACGGCACCAACACGCTCGCCTGCACCAAGGGCATGGACGACATCTCGGGCGCGGTGCGCGTCTACCCGTTGCCGCATATGCCGGTGGTGAAGGACCTCGTGCCCGACCTGACCGTTCCCTACGCCCAGCTCACCTCGATCGAGCCCTGGCTGCAGACCGTGTCGCCCGAGCCGGCCAAGGAGTGGCTGCAGAGCCATGAGGACCGCCAGAAGCTCGACGGGCTCTACGAGTGCATCCTCTGCTTCTGCTGCCAGACCTCGTGCCCGAGCTATTGGTGGAACGGCGACCGCTACCTTGGCCCGGCCGTGCTGCTGCAGGCCTATCGCTGGCTGATCGACAGCCGCGACGAAGCCACCGGCGAGCGTCTCGACAACCTCGAAGACCCCTTCCGCCTCTATCGCTGCCACACCATCATGAACTGCGCCCAAGCCTGCCCCAAGGGCCTGAATCCCGCGAAGGCGATCGCAGAGATCAAGAAGATGATGGTGGAGCGACGGGTTTAGCCGGCCGGCCGCGTTTCGATCTTGGCGTGCCTGCTGGTTCGGATGCTGCGTGCAACTGTTGCATCCAAGCAGCCGTGACCGCGGTAGCTCGCGTCATGAAGTCGAGGATGATCGCCAGATCTTCGACACTGTAGCGCGACCAGACAACGTCCATCTGGGAAGCCAGCGGTGCGTAAATCGCCTGGATCGGCGCGATGGCGTCCTTCCGGATGCGGACTCCCACCTTTCGGCGGTCGTGCGGATCGGCGGCGCGTTCGACATATCCAGCCTTCGTCAGCCTATCGAGCAGGGTTGTGGTGGCCCCTGAGGTTAGACCCGTCGCCTGACCGAGTTCACCGACCGTCGCCTCGCCGCCCTTCATGACCAGCGCATCGAGGCACTCCAGATCGGTGGTGTTGAGTCCGAAGCGGCTTGCGACTGCCTGGCTGACCATCACTCCCTGCGCACTCATGGCACGCACGGCGGCGCCGAGTTCTGCCAGGAGGCGGGCTTTCTTACCGTCGTCGGAGATATTCGCCCCCATCAGTACCGAATTGCCTCAATCAGCGCCGCCAACGCCGCACCCGCCGTTGTCAGGTCCAGTAGCAAGCGCAGCCGGCTGCGGCGCACCCAGCGCAGCGCGGCCGACTGTATGGCCGGCGAAGGCGTTGCCGCCTCGAAAACGATGGCCTTCGGAATGAAGTCGGCGAAGGACCAGGCGCGCATGATCACATGGCTCACCAATGCGACGAGTAGCCATGACCGCGCCTGCGCTACATCCCACCAGAGGAAGATGGACGCGAGCAGGACCAACTCGAACGCGGTGTGCACAGGGATCCAGAAACGGCGGCGGGAGATGCCACCCTTTCTCGGCTGTACGATGTCCAGACGCCGCGGCCACGCTGGATCAACCACAAGGAATTCATAGATCCCGCCCCCGATTGTTGCGGCTGCAAGCGCGAAACTCAGGGCGACGAGAGCAAGCGAAAGGGTCATGACGTCACTTTTTTAGTGGTTGATAGCCCAATTACCTCTATGATAAAGATACTTGATAATCAAGATAAATGTGCGACCCCCCCCCAGAGTTGAAGGGAGATGGCCGAGGTGGATCATGCGTTGCCTCCCGCTGCAATCGAGTGGTCGCGGCTCCCGCGCCATTTCCCCTTGTTCCGCCGGCCCGTCTTTGCCAAGTAACGCCGATGGAAAGCTCCGCATCCTCCCTCGTCCTCCTCAACGCCGTCGAAGCCCGCGTTCTCGGCTCGCTCATCGAGAAGAAGGAGCTGACGCCGGACGTCTATCCGCTGACGCTCAACGCCGCGCAGGCCGCCGCCAACCAGAAGACGGCGCGCGAGCCGGTGATGGCGCTGGAGCCGTCGGACATCCACCGCGCGTTCAAGACGCTGCAGGAAAAGGGCCTCGTCCGGCAGGTCTCCGGCTCGCGGGTCGAGCGCTACGAGGAGCAGCTGTCGCGTCGCTTCTCGCTCACCCGCGGCCAGACCTCGCTCATCGGCCTGATGCTGTTGCGCGGGCCGCAGACCACGCACGAGCTGCTCGCACGCAGCGAACGGATGGCGAGCTACGGTTCGGCGGACGACCTCGTCGCCGATCTCGACCTGCTCATCGGCCGCCGTCCGCCCTTGGTTCAGCTCGTGGAGCGCGGCCCCGGCCAGCGCGAGGACCGCTTCGCGCACCTGCTGTGCGGCCCGGTGGAGGCGCTGGCGCGCACGGCACCCGCAGCCCAGTTCCAGGCAACGCCATCAGGCCTTGAGGCCCGCGTCGCAGCACTCGAGGAAGAGGTCGCGGAACTGAAGCGTCTGGTCGAGCGGCTGTCCGGTAACGGCTGAACCTGTTCACGCCGCTGCTCGCGGCGGCTTGATTTGAAACTTCGCCAGCCGCTGCTACGTTCCTCCACAATCGGAGGATCCTTCTATGCGCCTTGCCGCTGCCGCTCTCGCCACAGCCGTCGCGTTCCAGCCGCTCGCCGTCTCGCAGGCGGGCGCCGAGACCGCCATCTTCGCCGGCGGCTGCTTCTGGTGCGTCGAGTCCGACATGGACCATGTGCCGGGCGTGACGGAAACGATCTCCGGCTATTCCGGCGGCACGAAGAAGAACCCGACCTATTATGACCACGAGGGCCATCGCGAGGTGGTGAGGGTCGAGTTCGACCCGGCGAAGATCAGCTACGAGCAACTCGCGACGACCTTCCTGCGCACGATCGACCCGACCGATGCGGGCGGCCAGTTCTGCGACCGAGGCCATGCCTACACCACGGCGATCTATGCCGTGGGCGACGCCCAGCTCGTGGCGGCCAGGAAGGCGAAGGCGGCCGCGGAAGCGCAGCTCGGCGTCAAGCTGGCGACCGAAGTGGCGCCTGCCGGCGAGTTCACCGAGGCCGAGGACTACCACCAGAACTACTACAAGGTGAGCGCCGCCAAATATAAATACTACCGCTTCGCCTGCGGCCGCGACGAGCGCGTGAAGGAGGTCTGGGGCGCCGACGCCTACAAGGGCGTGCCGGCGCATTGAGCGCCCTCAATCGGCCTTAGAGCACCTTCTCCTCACGAATGGGGAGAAGGAAGTCCTCAGAACCACTCCGCCTGCATATCCAGCGTCGTCTCGTCCAGCTTCGCCAGCAGTTCCTTCTGCGCCTTCGTCCTCGGCAGTTCGTAGGCGAAGAAGTAGCGGCAGGCGGCGAGCTTGCCGTGGAGGAAATTCGCGTCGCCCTCGCCCGCCTCCAGCTTGTGCGCCGCCACCAGCGCCTGTCTGAGCCACATCCAGGCGATGACGACATGGCCGAACATGTCGAGATAGATCGTCGCGTTGGCGAGCGCCTTGCGCGGGTCCTTCGCCAGTTCGCCGGCAAGGACACGCGTCAGCTTGACGGTCTCGGCAAGATGGTTCGCCAGGTCCGAGGCGTGGGCCGAGAGCACCGCCACCGACGACGCCTCCGCGACCGTTTCGCCGATCCGCCCCGCCAGCAGCTCCAGCCCGCTCCCGTTGGCCTGCACCACCTTGCGGCCGAGGATGTCCATGCCCTGGATGCCGTGCGTGCCTTCGTGGATCGGGTTCAGCCGGTTGTCGCGGTAGAGCCGCTCGACCGGATAGTCGCGCGTGTAGCCGTAGCCGCCCAACACCTGGATCGCATGCTTGTTGGCCTCCAGGCAGAATTCCGACGGCCATGACTTGGCGACCGGCGTGAGCAGATCGAGCAGCAGCTCATCGTCGCGCATCTTCGCCTCGTCCGTTCCGATGCGGATGCCGTCCACCAGCCGCGCGCAGTAAAGCAGCAGCGCGAACGCTCCTTCCACCGCGCTCTTTTGCGCCAGGAGCAGGCGGCGGATGTCGGCGTGTTCGACGATCGGCACCTGCTTCGAGGTCGCGTCCTTGCCGTCCGGATGGCGGCCCTGCGGCCGGTCCTTCGCATAGGCGAGCGAGGCCTGGTAGCCGGCCGACGCCAGTGCGGTCGCGCCCAGCCCAACGCCGATGCGCGCCTCGTTCATCATCTGGAACATGTAGGCCAGCCCCTTATGCGGCTCGCCGACCAGATGGCCGATGCATTCACCCGCTTCACCGAAATTGAGCAGCGTGTTGGTGGTGCCGCGATAGCCCATCTTGTGATTGAGACCCGCAAGCGTCACGCCGTTGCGCGCCCCGACCGCGCCGTCCTCGCCGACGCGGTATTTCGGCACGATGAACAGCGAGATGCCCTTCACCCCGGCGGGTCCGCCCGGAATCTTCGCCAGCACCATGTGGACGATGTTCTCCGACATCTCCTGCTCGCCGCCGGAGATCCACATCTTGCGGCCGCTGATGCGATAGGTGCCGTCGCCCGCGGGCTCCGCCTTGGTAGCGATGTCGGAGAGCGACGAGCCCGCCTGCGGCTCGGACAGGCACATCGTGCCGAAGAAGCGACCCTCCACCATCGGCGCCAGATAGCGCGCCTTCTGCTCGTCGCTGCCGAAGCTGGCGATGAGGTTTGCTGCGCCGATCGTCAGGAAAGGATAGCCGGCCGTGCCGATATTGGTGGCCGAGAACATGTAGGCACAGGCGATGCGCAGCGTTTCCGGCATCTGCGCGCCGCCCCATTCGTGGTCGAAGCCGGCGCCGAAGAAGCCCGCCTCGCGATAGACGGCGAGTGCGGCGCCGACGCGCGGGTCGACGATCGCCTTGCCGTCGACGAATTTCGGCTCGTTTTCGTCCACGGCCGCCGCATGCGGCAGGAAATGATCGATCGCGATGCGCTCGGCCGTGTCCAGCACATTGTCGATGCCGCTCCGGTCCCAGTCGGCGAATCTCGTCGCCTCGCTCAGGCGATCCGCGTCGAGCAGATCGAACAACTGGAAGGCGATGTCGGCACGGTCGATGCGTATCAAGGAACGAATCCCGTCTTTGTGCGTTTGCGAAGTCGGTGCGGAAGAAAGCGAAACTTCCCGAGGAGCGGCTACGTATTCCTTCCGGCCGGGCTCGCCAAGCTAATGGCGAATGCAAGCCGATGTGGCAAGACAAGGAGGGTCGCGTGAAGACAGCACCGGCACGTTCAAGTCTCGTCCGAGCTGCCATGACGGCGCCCTATCTGCAGCGCGACGAGGAGCATGAGCTCGCGGTGCGCTGGAAGGAAAAACACGACCAGGTCGCCCTCCATCGCATCACCGTCTCGCACATGCGGCTTGTCATCTCCATGGCGTCGAAGCTGCGCGGCTTCGGCCTGCCGCTGGGCGACCTGATTCAGGAAGGCCATATCGGCCTGCTGGAGGCGGCCGCGCGCTTCGAACCCGAGCGCGACGTGCGTTTCTCCACCTATGCCTCGTGGTGGATTCGCGCCTCGATGCAGGATTACATCCTGCGCAACTGGTCGATCGTGCGCGGTGGCACAAGCTCCACCCAGAAGGCCCTGTTCTTCAACCTGCGCCGGCTGCGTGCCCGTCTTGCCCAAGGGTCGGAGACCTTGTCCAACGATTCGATCTACAGCGAGATCTCGGCTGCGCTTGGCGTGACGAAGGCCGACGTCGCAATGATGGATTCGCGCCTGTCCGCGCCGGACAGCTCGCTCAACGCGCCTGTGGTGGACGAGGGCAGCGGCTCGACGGAACGGATGAATTTCCTCGTGTCGGACGATCCGCTGCCTGACGAGATCGTCGGCGACGCGATCGACGAGCAGCGCCGCGTCGGCTGGCTCAAGGCGGCACTGCGGGTGCTGAACGAGCGGGAGCTGCGCATCATCCGGGAACGGCGACTGCAAGACGAGGGCGCGACACTCGAACTGCTGGGAGAGAAGCTCGGCATCTCGAAGGAACGCGTGCGTCAGATCGAAACCCGCGCCATGGAGAAACTGAAGGCGGCCCTGCTGGAGCAAAACCCGGAGTTCGCCGCGGCCTGACGGTCCTACTGATCGGTGATGATCTTGACCTTGTCGCCGGCCGACAAGGTTGCCCCTGCCGGCAGAGCGTTGATCAGGCGGAACAGCTCCACCTTGCGATCCACGCCCTGCATCAGGTTGGCGAGCGACTGCACGGTCTCTCCCGACTTCACTGTGCGGACCCGAATGCGCAGTGGCTTGAGAGCGGCCCGCTCGGAGGCCGACAGCACGCGGAAGCTGCCCGACACGGACTTTGCCACGCTCTCCAATGAGGTACTGGTCAGGGGAGCTGCGGTGAGCAGGCGGTACACCTGACCGCTGGCGCGGACCACCGTGATGTCGAACTGCCAGCCGTCGGCGCGCGCCTTGGCGGTCGCGGCCTCGTTCCCCGCGATCGTGGTGCCCGCGATCGAACTGGGATCAAGGCCCGCGATCCAGCCTGAACGCAGATATTCCTCCAGCGGCATCGACTGCGCGACCTTCACCCCGTCGAAGCGCACGGCGACGTCGCCCGGCCCGGCGGCGGTGACCGCGGCGGCCGAATTATCGATGATGAAGCCTTCAGGCACGGTGAACGTGACGCCGAGGCCGGGATGCAGGAAGGTGCGGCCGCGCACGAACCCCTCCTGCGGCGTGTCCCCGAACATCATGCCGTCGATGCCGGCGAGCAGCCAGTCGCGGTCGCGCGTTCCCACTCCCGGCGCCCCGAAGGCGCGAGCATGGCCGAGTGCGAGTTCGATGCGCTGGGGTGCCGCCGGATGGCTGGCAAGGAAGTCGAGGCTGGCGTCCGTCGCTCCGCTCACGCTTCGGAAGTCGGCGTAGGAAGCCATGGACTGCAGGAATCGCGCCGCGGCGAACGGGTCGTAGCCGGCGCGGCCGCTGGCGCGGATGCCGATCGCGTCGGCCTCCAGCTCCTGGTTGCGCGAGAACTGGGCGAGGCTGAGCTTGCCGCGCAGCAGCGCCGCCTTAGCCGCCGCATCGCCTTCGAGCACGTCGCTCACGACACGGGCCGCAAGCACCTCGTCGGCCTCGCGCTGCTGGCGCTGCACGCCGTGATTGGCGGTGACGTGCCCCATTTCGTGCGCGATCACCGCCGCGACCTCGGCCGAATCGTTGGCGAGCGCGAGCAGGCCGCGCGTGATGTAGAGATAGCCGCCTGGCAGCGCAAACGCGTTGACGTTCGGCGAGTTCAGGATAGTGATCCGGTAGGTCTGGTTCGGATTGTCGGACACACCGGTGAGGTTGCCGACCACCTTGGCGACCATGCGTTCCAGCTTCGGGTCCGAATATTCGCCGCCATAGGTGGCGAGGATGCGCGGATGCTGCTGGCGGGCGATCTCGGCGAACTTGTCGTTGCGGCCAACCGTGTCGACCGTCACCGGATTGGACGACGGCTTCAGGTCCGACGTCATCGACGTGTCGATCAGCTGGCAGCTTGACAGCAGCACGGACAGGGCCGTCGCGGCAATGGCGCCACGAGCCCGGACCTGGCTTGGCGCCATCCGCTGGAGAACTGCACTCATTCTGTCGGAACCTATGAGCAGGCTTGTTCCTCGAAACTCTGTCGGGCGCGTCTAGATCCCGGTCCGGCAAGCCTCGGTTACCGCGATTTAGAGCCCCCGCCACGCCGTGACAAGAACGCCGATGCCACACTGCCGCCATAACCGGTAAATGTGTCGCATTGCGGGCAATCTATCGTGATCGCCGCCGCTCCCCGACATAGGCGCGGACCGTCTCCGGCCCGGCATCGCCAAGCAGGTCCGCCGCCAGCCCGTCTGCCGCGATGCGTCCCGCCTCCACGAACACCATGCGCGGCGCGAGCGCCAGCGCGTCGCCAGGCGAGTGCGTCACCACAAGAATGGTCATCCCGGTCTCGCGATGGAGCTCGGCAACGAGCGCCGCCATGTCCGCCCGCAGGCCGGGGCCCAGCGAGGCGAAGGGCTCGTCCATCAGAAGCACGGGTCGGCGGCGCACGAGCGCGCGAGCGAGGGCCGCCCGCTGCCGCTCGCCGCCCGACAGCTCGCGCGGACGACGCGCCTCCTTGCCGGCGAGGCCGACGCGCGCCAGCGCCTCGCCGACAGCCGAGCGGTCATCGGACGAGAGGCGCAGGGTCGGGCTGCGGCCGAGCGCGACATTGGCGAACAGGTCGAGATGGGCGAACAGGTTGTTCTCCTGGAAGATCATCGAGACCGGCCGTTGCGACGGTGGATCGGTTGACACGTCCCGGTCGCCGATCAGTATGCGGCCGACGGCCGGCGTCTCGAAACCGGCGACGAGGTTGAGCAGCGTCGACTTGCCGGAACCGCTCGGCCCCATGATCGCGACGATCTCGGCCGCGGCGATGGCGAGGTCGAAGGACATCCTCGTCTCGCCATAAGCGAAGCGGACCCCTTCCAGCACCACTGGCAGGCCGAGGCTCATCGTGCATCCTTTCCGAGCCGGTCCGCCAACGACATCAGGACAAGGCACAGCAATCCAAGCAGCAGTGCAAGCCCCGCCGCGTCCTCCGTCCGGTAGCTGCCCATGCGCGCATAGAGGAGATAAGGCAGCGTCTGCACGCCGTCGCTGCCGAACAAAGCGATGACGCCGAGATCGCCGAGCGACAGCGCCATCGCGAAGGCAAAGCCGGTGAACAGCGGCCGGCGCAGCTCCGGCCAGTCGATCAGCCGCGCCCGGGCGAGGCCGGAGATGCCGAGCTGCGCGCAGAGCCGGTCGTTGCGCAGCGCAGCCGCGTCATGCGCCGGGCGGATCGCCCGCGTGGCAAACGGCATCGCCATCACCGCGTTGACGGCAAGCACCATCAACGGCGCGACGGCGAAGACGGCGCCGGTGTTGCGCAACAGCACGAACCAGCCGGCGCCGATGACGATCGGCGGCACGACCAGCACCAGGCTCGAGCCGGTTCCGGCGAGAGTTTCGAGGAACGAGCGCCGGCCGTCCTGCCGCGCGGCTTCGAGCCGGCGGCGCGTGACGACGAGCGAGAGCGACAGCGCGACGCTGAGCGCGGCCGAGCCGAGGGAAAGCGCGAGGCTCTGCCCCATCGCGGACAGCACCGCGGCCTCGGTCGCCAGCCGGCCAAGGTCCGCCTGCAGACCGGCGGCCACGATGGCCGCCATCGGGGCGAGCACGAACAGCGCCGCGAGACCGATCAGCGCTCCGTCGAGAATGCTCGCGGCGATGCCCGCGCTGCTCATCCGCCGGCCCGCGATCGGCAGGTTCGCATCGCCCGTCGCATCCGCGCCCAGGCGCGAGAGCACGAGAACCGCCGCGACCGTCAGCGCGACCTGCACAACGGTCAGTGCGACGGCCCGCGCAGGCTCGAAGTCGAAGCGCAGCGACTGGTAGATCGCGACCTCCAGCGTTGTCGCCGCCGGCCCACCACCAAGCGTCAGCACCAGCGTGAAGGAGGTGACACAGAGCATGAAGACGAGCGCGGCGACGCCGGGGATCGCCCCGCGAAGCGCCGGCCACTCGATCAGACGGAACACCGCGCCCGAGCGCATGCCGAGCTGGCTCGCCAACCGCCACTGGTCCGGCGGGACGGTTTCCAGCGCCGCGAGCATCAGCCGTGTCGCCAGCGGCAGGTTGAAGAAGACATGCGCGATGAGGATGCCGGACAGGCCGTAGATCCCTGGCCAGCGCCCCGCGCCGACGGCGGATGCGAGGTCCGCGACGAAGCCGGCGCGGCCGTAGAGCGCAAGCAGGCCGAGTGCCGCGACGATCGCCGGCAGGCCGAGCGGCACCGCGAACAACCTGAGCAGCAGGCCGCGCCCCGGAAAATCCGGATGCCGCGAGAGCGCCCGCGCGACGAGGATCGCCGGTGCGACGGAGAGCAGAGTGGAGAGCGCGGCCTGCCAGAGCGTGAAGGAGGCAATGCGCAGCATGCCGCCGTCGAAGGCGCCGACCGCCCCCGACCAGTCCCGCGCCGCCTCGACGAAGAGACCGGCGAAGGCTCCGCCGATGAGGAGGGCGATGAAGGAGAGCGCGACGAGGCCAGGACGGGTCATGCGTGAAGGCCTTCTTCTCCCCGTTCGTGGGGAGAAGATGCCGGCAGGCAGATGAGGGGCGGCGAAAACTGTCGACGTGTTCCGCAGCCCCTCATCCGACCCTTCGGGCCACCTTCTCCCCGTGAACGGGGAGAAGGAAGAATCGCGCGCAATGCCTCCTCCTACCTGCTCATCGCCGCCGTCCACTCCTCCACCCATGCCTTGCGGTTGGCCGCGACCTCTTCCGGCGAAAACAGCAGCGACTTTTCCGGCTTCACAAGTGCCTCGAAGGCAGGGTTGAGCGGCTTGGAGGTCTTGGCTGCCGGGAACATCCAGTTCGTCTCCGGGATGGCGTCCTGGAACTGAGGTCCGGTCATGAAGGCGAGGAACTTCGCCGAAAGCGGGTTCGCCGAACCCTTCTTGGTTATGCCGGCGACCTCAATCTGCATGTAGTGCCCCTCGCTGAAGGCGGCCGCCTTGTAGCGCTCGCTGCTCTCCGCGATCACATGATAGGCGGGCGAGGTGGTGTAGGACAGCACCATCGGCGCCTCGCCTTTGGTGAACAGGCCATAGGCCTCGCTCCAGCCGGGCGTGACGGTGAGCACACGGCCCTTGAGCTTCGCCCAGGCTTCGCCGGCCTTGTCGCCATAGACCGACTTCATCCACAGCACGAGTCCGAGCCCCGGCGTCGAGGTGCGCGGGTCCTCGATGACAATCTTTTCCTGCGGGTCGCCCTCGACCAGGTCCTTCAGGCTCGCCGGCGGGGACTTGATCGCTTCGCTGTCGTAGACGACGGCGAAATAGCCGTAGTCGAAGGGAAGGAAGGTCGCGTCGCTCCAGCCGCCCGGCACTGTGAGGTCGGCGGGCGAGAGGCCGTGGGGCGCGAACAGGCCGGTGTCCGCCGCCTCCTTGGTGAGGTTGGTGTCGAGACCGAGCACGACATCCGCCCGGCCCGAGGCGCCTTCGAGCCTGACGCGGTTGAGCAGCGCCACGCCGTCGGCCACCGAGACGAATTCGAGATCGCAGCCGCATTCCGCCTCGAACGCCTTCTCGACGATCGGGCCAGGGCCCCATTCGGCGGTGAAGCTCTCATAGGTGTAGACGGTGAGCTTGTCCTGCGCCTGCGCAGGCACGGCGAAAGCGAGCGTTGCGAACAGTATCGGGATTGTCGTGCGCATCTGGCGCCTCCTTCATTCGAGTGAAAGGGAAGATGCGCCGCGAGCCGAACGCTTCTAATCCCTCCGCCGGTGCTAGCCGGATCAGGTTCAGCGGGTTGGCTATCGCCTCTCAGCCGGTCGCGGTTTCCCGCCCCGGCACCCCGTTAGAGCGCGTGGAACATAGGGCGGTCTCTTTGCCGGCGCAAGCCGGCGTTCTGCGGTTGACGTGCCCAGCGGGTGCATGGTGAGGATGGGCGATGCTCGACAAGCTCGAAGCCTTCATCGCGCTCTCCCGCGCGCAGCATTTCGGCAAGGCGGCCGAGGATCTGGGCGTGACCCAGCCGACGCTGTCGGCCGCGATCAAGCAGCTTGAGGGAGAGCTGGGCGTCATGCTGGTCAAGCGCGGCTCGCGCTTCCAGGGGCTGACGGCCGAAGGCGAGCAGGTGCTGGCGTGGGCGCGGCGCATCTCGGGCGATGCGCGGGCGATGAAGGAGGAGATGCGCGCGGCGCGTCACGGCCTCTCGGGCCGCATCCGCATCGCCGCGATCCCGACGGCGCTCGCCATGGTGGCGAAGCTCACGACGCCGCTGCGCGAGAAGCATCCCGGCATCTCGTTCTCGATCCTGTCTCGCACCTCGATCGAGGTCCTGTCGCTGCTCGGCAATTTCGACATCGACGCCGGCATCACCTATCTGGACAACGAGCCGCTCGGGCGTGTCCTGTCGGTGCCGCTCTATTCAGAGCGCTACCAGCTCATCACCGCCGCCGGAAACCGCTATTCCGAACGCTCCTCGGTCACCTGGGCGGAAGTGTCGGAACTGTCGCTCTGCCTTTTGACCCCGGATATGCAGAACCGGCGCATCATCGACCAGCACCTTGCCCAGTCGGGCGTGTCCGTGCGTGCCTCGCTCGAATCCAATTCGATGATCGTGCTGTATTCCCACATCCGCACCGGAAAGTGGTCGTCGATCATGCCGCTCAACCTGGCCGAGACCTTCGGTTTCGCCGAGCCGATCCGCGCCATCCCCATTGTGGAGCCGGATGCCAGCCATACTGTCGGCCTTGTCGTCCAGCCGCGCGAACCACATACGCCGCTGGTGAAGGCGCTTCTCGACGAGGCGACCGCGCTTGCGTCGCAGTCCCGCTCCTGACGCTACCCGAACATGCCGACAGGCGTCTGTCCGTGATCCAGGTAATCTTCCGAAGAGAACACCATGGCCGCGCCGAGCGCCTGCGCATGCTGCACGACGAGCCCTTCTATGTCTTCGCGGGCGACGTTCTCCGGCTCGTTGCGCAGCCGAACCGCCTCGGCGAGCACCGGCACGTTCACCACGCCGTTCAGCCTGACCGCGCGCTCGACAGCGGAAACCACGTCGAACCTGAGCTGTTGCGACAATGTCCGGTACATCCGCTGTCTCCTGCATTTCCATCAAAAGAAAAGACTACTCCCCGGCCATGCGGAATGCAAATAGAAATTGAAAATTTAGTAGGAATATCAATTAGTTAGATAAAGTATGAGCTGACTTGGTCAGCAGCTTTACCCCACAGGGTTCAATCCCCGCAAAGAACGCCGGCGCACCATAAGGTTCCGCCTATTGCGAATGTACATGACGCGACTATATAGTCGCTTACTCATTTTCTGTAATCGGCGTCCTGAGTGGCATATGTCGGAACTCGAAAGAGCAGAACGGCTGCAGATCATGTTGAGCGCGGAAGAACTTCGGGCCGTCGAGGACTGGAGGTTCGAGAAGCGCATGCCCAGCCGCGCGGCGGCAGTGCGCGAGCTTTTACGGCGCGGGCTGGCGGCGGAGGGTTTCCTGACCGCACAGGCTGGCGCGAAGTCCCAGGACTTCGGTGTGATCCTCCCCGACGGCTCCGCCGACGCGGGTGATTGATCTTCCCGTTTTCTTTGTTCTTGGCGGGTCCAGCCATTGAGTTATCGCGTTCGCAACGGAAGGGCTTTTGCAGAGAACGCCAAGCACTGAGATCAGATTTCGTCAGCAGGAGATCTCCGTTGAGCGGGCCCTCACAGATAGAGGACGTACCGGGTGGCTCCGAACTGGTTGGATGGTTCGGTGCGGTTCCTTCCTTCCATGACGCTGAAGTCTTGAGTTTCGATCTCGAAAGAGACAAGGCAAGCAAGCTCGTCATCTATGGGTTTCGGATGACAAGCGAGATCGACGAACAAGGCTACTACGTTCTCGACCGGAAATTTATCGCGACGTTCGAACTCGATGGGATCGACAAGCTGGAGCTTGAAGGCTTCAGCAGTCAGAACATTCTGGGGACGTTGTCCGTCGCCATCCGTCCGGCCGGAGCTGGATTCGATCTTGAATTGGACGCGATCTACGGCTTGGCCGGACGAGTCGGCTGCAAGCGGCTCCATGTTTCGTTTGCGCCGCAGTAACGACGCTCTTTGATCAGGGGACGGCGTTGGCCGACGATCTGGCCAGCCAACGACTGCGGTAGATAGGCTAAGAGCCACGCATCGATAGGTATCTTCTATCAAGCGACGATTCCGCTTTATTGATTTCCGCGGTTTTCTCTGGCTCCATTGGTAAATGGCGCGTGACGGCGCCGGTCCAGGGAGGAACGCTGCCTTGCAGCCGTCAGGTACCCAGATCAAGGTCGCGGACGTGGCCGTGCGGACGATGGCAATCGTCTCTGCCTGCAAACATCTCGAAGGTCCGTTGCTCCCCATCCTGCACGGTGTGCAGCAGGAGTTCGGCTTCGTGCCGGGCGAAAGTCTGCCGATGATCGCCGAGGCGCTGAACATCTCCAATGCCGAGGTCCACGGCGTCGCCACTTTCTATCACGATTACCGCCGCGCGCCGGCCGGCCGGCATGTGCTGAAGCTCTGCCAGGCCGAGGCCTGCCAGTCGATGGGCTCGGAGCGCGTCGCCGCCATGGTCAGCCAGGCGCTCGGCGTCGGCTTCCACGAGACCGCAAAGGACGGTTCGGTGACGCTGGAGCCGGTCTACTGCCTCGGCCTGTGCGCCTGCGCGCCCGCGGCGATGCTCGACGGCGAGGTGATCGGCCGCCTCGACGCCGATGCGATTGACGATATCGTCGCTGAGGTGCGGCGGTGACCACCACGATCTACATTCCGAAGGACTCCGGCGCCCTTGCCCTCGGCGCGGAGAAGGTTGCCACGGCCATCGAGCGCGAGATTGCCTCTCGCGGCCTCGACGCGAAGATCGTCCGCACCGGCTCGCGCGGCATGTTCTGGCTGGAGCCGATGGTCGAGGTGGCGACGGCATCCGGCCGCGTCGCTTACGGCCCGGTCAAGGCGAAGGACGTCGCGTCGCTTTTCGACGCCGGGCTGCTCTCGGGAGGCAGCCACGCCCTGTCGCTCGGCGACCCGGAGAAAATCCCCTTCCTCGCCAGACAGACGCGGCTGACCTTCGCCCGTTGCGGCATCATCGACCCGCTGTCGCTTGCCGATTACGAGGCCCATGGCGGGCTTGCCGGACTGCGCAAGGCGCTGGCGATGACGCCGGCGGACATCGTCGGGACCGTCACCGAGTCCGGACTGCGCGGCCGCGGCGGCGCGGGCTTCCCGACCGGCATCAAGTGGAAGACGGTGCTCGATCAGGTCGAGGACCGCAAATACATCGTCTGCAATGCCGACGAGGGCGACTCGGCCACCTTTGCCGACCGCATGATCATGGAGGGCGACCCCTTTGTGCTCATCGAGGGCATGGCGATCGCGGGCATCGCCACTGGCGCGACCAAGGGCTTCGTCTACATCCGGTCGGAGTATCCGCATGCGGTGGCGGCGATGCGGGCGGCCATCGACGTTGCGCGGCAGGCTGGCATGCTAGGCCCCGCCATCCTCGGCTCGCCCAACGCCTTCGACATGGAGGTGCGCGTCGGCGCGGGCGCCTATGTCTGCGGCGAGGAGACGTCGCTGCTCAACTCGCTGGAAGGCAAGCGCGGCGTCGTTCGCGCCAAGCCGCCGCTGCCGGCGATCCAGGGCCTGTTCGGCAAGCCGACCGTCATCAACAACGTCATCAGCCTCGCCTCCGTGCCGATCATCCTCGATCGCGGTGCGGAGCACTACAAGGACTTCGGTCGCGGCCGCTCGCGCGGCACGATCCCGATCCAGATCGCCGGCAACACACGGCATGGCGGCCTGTTCGAGACCGCCTTCGGCCTGTCGTTGGGCGAGATCGTCTACGACATCGGTGGCGGCACCGCGACGGGCAGGCCAGTAAAGGCCGTGCAGGTGGGCGGCCCGCTCGGCGCCTATTTCCCACCGTCGCTGTTCGACACGCCCTTCGACTACGAAGCCTTCGCCGCCAAGGACGGGCTGATCGGCCATGCCGGCATTACCGTCTTCGACGACAACGCCGACATGCTGAAGCAGGCGCGCTTTGCGATGGAGTTCTGCGCCATCGAGAGCTGCGGCAAGTGCACCCCCTGCCGTATCGGCTCGACGCGCGGCGTCGAGACCATCGACAAGATCGCGGCCGGCGTGCAGCCGGAGAAGAACCTCGCTCTGGTCACCGACCTCTGCAACACGATGAAGTTCGGCTCCCTCTGCGCACTCGGCGGCTTCACGCCTTATCCGGTGATGAGCGCGATCAATCATTTCCCGCAGGATTTCGCGCCGAAACCGATGCAGGAGGCGGCGGAATGATGGAAGCAAGCCTTGAGATTGTGTCTGTCGGCACGGCCTTTGATTTCGAAGCCGCTGCGCGGGTTGATCGCTACCAGCTTGTCACAGGTCCTGGAGCTATGGGAATCCTAACCACGATGGATCGGTCTCAACTCCAAGCGTGTTTCAAGAATTGCGCCATGACAACATCCATCGGCTTGGACTGCGAGGAAGTTGAAGACCTGTTGGATGAGGTTTCTATTGGTCTTCAGGCTGAAAGCGACAATGGCTTTTATCCGACCATCTCGGGTCGAGAGTTCGACGACAACGTCTGGATTGTTATCCCCCAGTCATATGATGCACCGCGTCTGCTCGCTTTGAGCACTCAATCGAGTTTCGCATCTCAGGTCGCGTCCTGGATCGAACGGGCCAAGGCGGAAGTGTCGGAGGCACGGTGATGACGGAAAAAGTCAAAGGTCCTGCCTCCTACTTCCCGTCGATCGAGAAGACCTACGGGCAGCCGATCGAGCACTGGAAGACGCTCGTCCGCAGCCGTGCCGGCATGAAGCACATGGAAATCGTGAACTGGCTGAAGGCTGAGCACAAGCTTGGCCACGGCCATGCCAATGCGCTCGTCGCACATACCCTCGCAGAGAAACAGGACCGCTAGGAACAATCCCATGGGTCTCGTCCACGAAATCGACTACGGCACGCCGGCCTCCAAGGCCGAGCGTCAGGTCACGCTCACCGTCGACGGCTTTACCGTCACCGTGCCTGAAGGGACCTCGATCATGCGCGCCTCGATGGAGGCGGGCATCCAGATCCCGAAGCTCTGTGCCACCGACATGGTCGACGCCTTCGGCTCCTGCCGGCTCTGCCTGGTCGAGATCGAGGGCCGCAACGGCACGCCGTCCTCCTGCACCACGCCGGTCGCGCCTGGCATGGTCGTGCACACCCAGACCGGCCGCCTCAAGGACATCCGCAAGGGCGTGATGGAGCTCTACATCTCCGACCATCCGCTCGACTGCCTGACCTGCGCCGCCAATGGCGACTGCGAGTTGCAGGACATGGCGGGCGCGGTAGGCCTGCGCGACGTGCGCTACGGCTATGACGGCGAGAACCACGTCTTTGCGAAGAACCGCGCCGACGCAACCACGAACTTCAACTGGATGCCGAAGGACGAGTCGAACCCCTACTTCACCTACGATCCGTCGAAATGCATCGTCTGCTCGCGCTGCGTGCGCGCCTGTGAGGAGGTGCAAGGCACCTTCGCGCTGACCATCGAGGGCCGCGGCTTCGGCAGCCGCGTCTCGCCCGGCATGCACCAGCCGTTCCTGGAATCCGAATGCGTCTCCTGCGGCGCCTGCGTGCAGGCCTGCCCGACCGCGACGCTGACCGAGAAATCGATCATCGAGATCGGCCAACCCGAGCACTCGGTCGTCACCACCTGCGCCTATTGCGGCGTCGGCTGCTCGTTCAAGGCCGAGATGCGCGGCGAGGAGCTGGTGCGCATGGTGCCGTGGAAGGACGGCAAGGCCAATCGCGGCCACTCCTGCGTCAAGGGCCGCTTCGCCTACGGCTATTCCACCCACAAGGATCGCATCACCCGGCCGATGATCCGGGAGAAGATCTCGGATCCGTGGAAAGAGGTCACCTGGGAAGAGGCCTTCTCGCACATTGCCTCGGAGTTCCGCCGGATCCAGTACCAGTATGGTCGCGGCGCCGTCGGCGGCATCACCTCGTCCCGCTGCACCAACGAGGAGACCTACCTCGTCCAGAAACTGATCCGGCAGGGCTTCGGCAACAACAATGTCGACACCTGCGCTCGCGTCTGCCACTCGCCGACCGGCTACGGCCTCGGCCAGACCTACGGCACCTCCGCCGGCACGCAGGACTTCGATTCCGTCGAGGAAAGCGACGTGATCATGGTCATCGGCGCCAACCCGTCGGCCGCCCATCCCGTCTTCGCCTCGCGCATGAAGAAGCGCATCCGCCAGGGCGCGAAGCTGATCGTGCTGGACCCGCGCGAGACCGAGACCGTCAATTCGGTCCATGCGAAGGCGGACTACCACCTGCCGCTAAAGCCCGGCACCAACGTCGCCGTCGTCACCGCGTTGGCGCATGTCATCGTCACCGAGGGCCTGTTCGACGAGGCTTTCATCCGCGAGCGCTGCGACTGGTCGGAGTTCGAGGATTGGGCCTCCTTCGTCGCCGAGGAGCGCAACTCGCCGGAGGTGATCGGCCCGCTTGCCGGCGTCGACCCGGAAGTCATCCGGGGTGCCGCCCGCCTCTACGCCACCGGCGGCAATGGCGCGATCTATTACGGCCTCGGCGTCACCGAGCACAGCCAGGGCTCGACCACCGTGATGGCGATCGCCAACCTCGCCATGGCGACCGGCAACATTGGCCGTCGCGGCGTCGGGGTAAACCCGCTGCGCGGCCAGAACAACGTCCAGGGCTCGTGCGACATGGGGTCCTTCCCGCACGAGCTGCCGGGCTATCGCCACATCTCGGGCGACGCCGTGCGCGACATCTATGAGAGCCTGTGGGGTGTGAAGCTGGACAACGAGCCAGGCTTGCGCATTCCCAACATGCTCGACGCGGCCGTCGAGGGCACGTTCAAGGGCATCTACATCCAGGGCGAGGACATCCTGCAGTCCGACCCGGACACGAAACACGTTTCGGCCGGCCTCGCCGCGATGGAATGCGTCGTCGTGCACGATCTCTTCCTCAACGAGACCGCCAACTACGCCCACGTCTTCCTGCCGGGTTCGACCTTCCTCGAGAAGGACGGCACCTTCACCAATGCCGAGCGCCGCATCAACCGCGTCCGCAAGGTAATGAGCCCGAAGAACGGCTTCGCCGACTGGGAGGTGACGCAGAAGCTCGCCCAGGCGATGGGCCTGAATTGGGACTATGCGCATCCGTCGCAGATCATGGACGAAATCGCCCAGACGACACCATCCTTCGCGATGGTCTCCTACGACTATCTCGACAGGATGGGCTCCGTGCAGTGGCCCTGCAACGAGAAGGCGCCTGAAGGCACGCCGATCATGCATGTCGACGGATTCGTGCGCGGCAAGGGAAAGTTCATCCGCACCGAATACGTGCCGACCGACGAGAAGACCGGCCCCCGCTTCCCGCTGCTCCTAACGACCGGCCGTATCCTCAGCCAGTACAATGTCGGCGCGCAAACAAGGCGCACCGCCAATGTCGTCTGGCACGCCGAGGACGTGTTGGAGATCCACCCCCACGACGCCGAGCAGCGCGGCATCCGCGACGGCGACTGGGTCCGCCTCGCCTCGCGCTCCGGCGAAACGACCTTACGGGCGGACGTTACCGATAGGGTGGCGCCGGGCGTGGTCTATACGACCTTCCACCACCCGGACACGCAGGCCAACGTCATCACCACCGATTATTCGGACTGGGCGACCAACTGCCCCGAATACAAGGTAACGGCCGTGCAGGTCTCGCCCTCCAACGGCCCCAGCGCTTGGCAGGAGGAATACGAGGAACTGTCGAAGCGCTCGCGGCGGATCGAGGGGCACCTGGAGGCGGCGGAGTGAGGAGCGGTCCGCGCAGCGGACGAAAAGCCAACGATTTGGCTTTTCGAGCGACGAACGCCCGAGGCCGTAGCCGAGGGCAGCGCGGTTCGCGCGTCGGATGACCCGCCCGCCGCTCGCCTCCACCATCCGCATTGCACGCCGCGCCAATGGCACAGCTGCCGCTGCGCGAATGGTGCCGGAGGAAACGCCGGTGGCGCTGTCGTTTGCGGGCACCACGCATGCCGTGATGATGGCCTCGCCCGCCGATCTCGAGGATTTCGCGCTCGGTTTCTCGCTGACCGAAGGCATTATATCGTCGCCGGATGAAATCGCGGCGATCGAGGTGATCCAGGATGCCGGCGAGGGCGTCGATATCCAGATCGCGCTGAAGGATACTGCCAACAAGCGTTTCGAGGCCCGGCGCAGGCGTCTCGCAGGACCCGTCGGCTGCGGCCTCTGCGGCATCGAATCGATCGACGAGGCGATGCGGTCCGTGACTCCAGTCGGTAAGTCGGAGATGATGTTTGCTGCGCAGCAACTCACCGAATCTGTGCGATTGCTGGCAAAGGCGCAGCCCATGCATGCCGAGACCGGCGCGGTTCATGCCGCGGGCTTCTATATCCCCGGCAGAGGCATCGTCGCCGCGCGCGAGGATGTCGGCCGGCACAATGCGCTCGACAAGCTGGCCGGCGCGCTGGCCAGCTCCGGCACCGATGGCGCGGCCGGCGCGGTCGTGGTCACCTCGCGCGTCTCGGTCGAGATGGTGCAGAAGACCGCGGCAATCGGTGCGCCAATGATCATCGCCGTCTCGGCGCCGACCGCCCTGGCAATCCGCACCGCTGACGAGGCCGGCATGACGCTCGTCGCGCTCGTGCGCGGCGAAGAATTCGATATCTTCACGCATCCCGGTCGCGTGACCGAGGGAGAGACACGCCATGTCGCCTGACCAGCATCACGCAACCGACGTCATCGCCAAGATCGTCCGCATGGCCAACCAGATCGGCACCTTCTTCGCCTCCAAGCCGCATGACGAAGGCGTGGCCGGCGTGGCCGAGCACATCAACAAATTCTGGGAGCCGCGCATGCGTCGCCACTTCTTCGAAGTGTTCGACGCCGGCGGCGAGAGCCTCTCGCCGATCGTGAAGGAAGCCGCTGCCACGATCCGACGGCCGGCGGAAGCGCCGCATCCGGGCGCAAACGCCGGCGCCCCGGGCGGCAAGGGCTCGGCAGCAGGTGAATCGAAAGCAGAGATCGCCGCATCTCAAGGGTAGGTCGCGGTCGACTCTCGTTGCCGTGCTTGTATGCTTCACCTCCTTGGGGAGGGACATGCAATGGCAGCCTATGTGATCTTCGACGTCGAGATCCGCGACCCGGTGCGGTACCAGGAATTCATGGCCGGCGTGAAACCAGCGCTCGAAGCTGCGGGGGCCAGATACCTGGCCCGTGGCGGTGCCTACAAGGTCTACGAAGGCGACTGGCAGCCGCGCCGGATTGTGCTTCTGGAGTTCCCCTCGGTCCAGGCGTGGGAGGAATTCTATCTTGGCCCGGTCTACCAGGGGCTAAAGTCGATCCGCGACGAGTGCAGTTCGGCGCGTCTGGTCAGCGTCGAGGGTCTGTGACCTCTCGGCTGGCCTGCGCGCTGCGTGCTCCTGTGCCGCCGCGCAGCATGTAGATCGCTGTCGCGGCGCCCACCGCGACATAGATGCCGAGATAGATCCACTGCCCCGGCCGGCCGGTCAGATCGAACACGCCGATGAAGGCGAGCGCGGCCAGCGCGATGAACAGGATCAGCCCCCAGCTCAGGTACATGTGCGTCAGCGCGGTATCGACGCCGCGCACGACGAGGAGGGTCAGCGGCCCGAGCGCCACGGCGAGGTAGAACGCGCCGAAAGCCCGCAGGCTGAACGGGGTGAGAATGTCGGGAAAGATCCCGCCATGCAGGCCCCGCGCGCCCTGCGGCGCGAGCAGTCCATAGAGCCCCAGAAACGCGACGAGCAGGATGAACACCACGTCGACCGCGATGTCGCGCCGGCTCGTTCTTCCTCCCAGCGTTTCGATCGCGGGCCGTGTTCGGAGCGCCTCGACAATCCAGACCGCGGCTTGCAGCAGGTTGAGCGCGAGCGCCGCGAGGTAGAGCCACGCGAGCCAGTGGCCGAGCCTGAGGACCGGCCAGAAGGCAAGAACCACTCCAGCCTGGAAAAGGGCGAACAGTGCGAGATAGACGAGGCCCGACACGACGAGCGAGAACCGCCAGCGGCTGGCCACGACATAGGCGGCCCACGCGTTGCCGAGACACCAGCCGCCGATCGTCATCGTGACCAGCGGCGACACCTTCCAGGCGAAGTTCGGCGCGGCCCAGTGCGGCGCCACGAAGAGCAATGCTCCGAGGACGGCGTAGAGCACCGCCACCGCGAATGTCAGCGAACGTGTACTGGACGAGAGCATCCCCACCCCTCCGGCGACGAACACTGTCGATCAAATCACCGGATTGGGCAAGGCTGGCACGACGAGGCGCCTATCCTCGCATCGGCTTCAGCGCAGTCGCCCAGCGATGCAGCTCGGAGAGCATCAGCTTCGCGCCGTCGACGATCGGTTCATTCGGCTGGAAGCTGTCGTCCTCGCGCAGAAACTGCGCAAACATCGGGATCGCGACGGCCTCCGGGATCGGCATGACCTTGACGGTGGTCAGCAGCTGCTTCTCCGACTGCGCCGCGCGCAGGCCGGCCGAAACGCCGCCATAGCTCGCCAGCCCCGCCGGCTTGTAGGCCCATTCCTTCGACAGGTAGGTCACCGCGTTCACGAAGGAGGGCGGCGCGAAGTAGTTGTATTCCGGCGTCACGAACACGAAGGCATCGGCGGACCCGACGCTCTCGGCCCAGCGCTTGGTGTGCGCATGCTCGTACTGCCCGAGCCGCGGATGCTTGGGCTCGTCGAAAACCGGCAGGTCGAACGACGCCAGGTCGACCGGAACGACATCGAACGCGCCATGCTCCCGGGCGACGGAGACGAGCCAGTCGGCAATTTTCGGTCCCATGCGGCCGGGACGCGTGCTGACGGTAATGACGTTCAGTTTCAACGACATGATTAGATCCGGTTTCCAAAGGTGACCGAACCTAGTGCGTTGCGCTGCACAATTTCAACAAGGCACGTCCAGGTAACCGAAGTGACGCTGGGTTACATCGCCCATCGCAGCGCGGCCGTGTGCACCGGCGCATCCCAGAGCTTCGTCGTCTCGGCGTCGAGCATCGTCACCGTGATCGAGCAGCCGGCCATATCGAGCGAGGTGACATAGGAGCCGACCAGCGACCGGGCGATGCGGATGCCTTTCGCCTGCAGAAGCTTTCGGGCCGAATTGTAGACGACATAGAGTTCCATCGCGGGTGTGCCGCCGAAACCGTTGACGAAGAGCAGCGCCTCGCCCTGCGCCGCATTGCCCAAGTCCGCGACGATCGCATGGACGATCTCCTCGGCAATGGCGTCCGCGCTCTTCAGCTTGTCGCGGCGCCGGCCCGGCTCGCCATGGATACCGACCCCGAACTCCATCTCGTCGTCGCCGATGTCGAAGGTCGGCTTGCCTGCCGCCGGCACCGTGCAGGAGGTCAGCGCAACGCCCATCGAGCGCGTCGCGGCGTTGACCTTCTCGCCCAGCGCCTTCAGCGCGGCAAGGTCGCGCCCTTCCTCGGCGGCCGCGCCGACGATCTTTTCGACCACCAGCGTGCCGGCCACGCCGCGCCGCCCGGTCGTGTAGGAGGAATTCTCGACCGCGACGTCGTCATTGGTGATGACGGTGGCGACGTTGTCCGCCATCTCCGCCGCCATCTCGAAGTTCATCACGTCGCCCTCGTAGTTCTTGACGATGAAGAGGCAGCCGGCCCCCGTGTCCACCGCCTGCGCCGCGGCCAGCATCTGGTCAGGGGTCGGCGAGGTGAACACCTGGCCAGGGCAGGCCGCATCCAGCATGCCGTGGCCGACGAACCCGCCATGCAGCGGCTCGTGACCCGATCCGCCGCCGGAGATCAGGGCCACCTTGCCAGGCTTGAGCGCCTTGCGGCGGACGAATTTGTGTTCGTCCCCAAGCACCAGAATGTCGCCATGCGCGGCGACAAAACCGTCCAGGCTGTCGATGAGTATCGTCCCGACCGAATTCATCAGCTTCTTCATGCTCTCCTCCCGTATCTGCCGGGGAAGGTCTGCTTTCCCGCCCGCGCCTCTCCTCGAAACGCCGCGTCCTGCTGCGGGAAAATAGACTGTCCCTGCCTAGGTCTTCCCTGCAATGCTCGTGATCTTCTGGATGAAATCCAGGATGGCGCGGTCCAGCGCCGCGTTCTGCCGGTCGTCGCCGAGATCCGGCACCGTCAGGGAAATATGCCGCGTGCGTCGCGAAGCGTTTGCCGGCGCCTTGCCCGGATGCGCGACCGCGTAGGCCGATACGAACGCCTCGCGCTCGGCCGGGCTGAAATGGCAGACGGAAAAGATCGCCGGCAGGTGCTTCGCCGGAATCGGCGTCGAATAGGCCGGATTGGCGATCTGCGATACGAAGGAGCGGTGCTTGCCGAGCGCATCTGCGAGCCGCTGCCGCGTGCCGGAAGGTCGCTGCTCGATGACGGAAGCCAGGACCGTCTTGTAGGCGCGGATCGCGCCCTCCGTGTCGGGCGGCGCAGCCGGCAGGTCGCTCGTGCGGCTCTTCACAACGTGACCTCCGCGATCGCAGCCTTCGCCGCGGCCAGTTGCGCCGGAACCGCGGACAGCTCCCGCAGGCCGGCCCTGAGAAGGTGCGGGATTAACGGCGGATCGCCGCCGGCATCGCCGCACAGACTGACCGGAATCCCCCGCGCAGCCCCGAAATCCGCCACCTCGCGAATCAACCGAAGCACGGCCGGATGCGCCGTGTCGTTGAGGTTCGCAACCGCCGCGTTGTCCCGTGCCGCCGCCATGACGTATTGCGTCAGGTCGTTGGACCCGATCGAGAAGAACGCCACGTCGGCAAAGGCTTCCGGCGCGATCGCCACCGACGGCACCTCGACCATGATGCCGAGCGGCGGCATGCGGTGCACTGTGCCGCGCGCGGAGAGCGCCAGCGCCTCCTCCGCGAACATGGCTTTCGCCTTCGCATATTCCGCCGGAACCGCGATCATCGGGAACATCACCTTGAGAGTGCCGTGCACGGCGGCCCGCAGCAAGGCGCGGATCTGCGCGCGGA
The DNA here is from genome assembly GCF_900177325.1 of Mesorhizobium australicum. Classification (NCBI taxonomy): domain Bacteria; kingdom Pseudomonadati; phylum Pseudomonadota; class Alphaproteobacteria; order Hyphomicrobiales; family Phyllobacteriaceae; genus Mesorhizobium; species Mesorhizobium australicum. The sequence continues at coordinate 5,294,437 of NZ_FXBL01000004.1, forward strand.
AGATTTCTGGCCGCGACAGCGACAGGCGGATGCCGCGCAGGCCGAGGAACGGGTTGCCTTCCTGCACCGTGAAACCGGGGACCGGCTTGTCGCCGCCGGCGTCCACCGTGCGGATCGTTACCGGCTTGCCCGCCGCCCATTCGAGCACGCGGGCATAGGCGCGGTACTGCGTATCCTCGTCCGGCAGGCCGTGTGAAAACAGGAATTCGGTGCGCATCAGCCCGACACCGTCGCAGGTGGCGATGTCGATCGCCTCGACGTCGGACGGGTCGGCAATGTTCACATAGGTCAGAATTCTCGTCCCGTCGGCAGTCGCGGCCGGCGTCGACAGGTAGGCGGCGGCACTGGAGCGGGCGGCGTCGAAGGCAGCCGCCGCTGTGCGATGCCGATCGATTTCGGCGACCGAGGCGAATGCGGTGAGCGTCCCGGCCTTGGCGTCGAGCAGCGCTTCCCCGGACAGCGCGGACAGGGCATCGCCCAGACCCACCACCATCGGCAAACCCCGCGCGCGGGCGAGCATGGCGACGTGGCTTGCCGAGGAGCCCGCCGACAGCGCGATGCCACCGCCGTGCGACCAGTCGGTCTCGAGAAAGCGCGTCGGTGGGATATCATCGCCGGCAAGGATCGCGCCGAGCGGAGCAGCAGCGCCCTCCGCACCCGCCAGCGCTTGCAGCACCCGGTCGCGGATGTCCTTCATGTCAGCCGAGCGGGCGCGGAAGTAGTCGTCCTCCGCCGCTTCGTAGCCTTCTATCTCGGCATTCAGCGCGCGCGCCCAGGCCGAGGCGGCGTCGGCCCCTTGCCCGATCGCGGCCCGCGCAGGCTCGGCCAGCGTGTCGTCGGCGAGCATGGCGAGCTGGAATTCGAGAATGTCGGCCGTGTCACCGGATGAACGCTCGATCAGGTCGGCGACGGCGGCGGAGGCGGCGGCTATGGCCTCCGTCAGTGCCTCGATTTCGGTCGCGGGCGAGCCTTTGGCCGCATAGTTGGCCTCAGTTGCCTCCAGCCGGTGCAGCGGTCCGACCGCAAAGCCGGGCGAGGCGGGGATGCCAGCAAGGATGATGGGCGGGCGGGGGGTCATAGGGAGCACTCGCCCAACGTGACAGTCGCGTCGTGGTCTACGGCGCCCCCCTCTGCCTTGCCGGGGGCGTGACGTAACTCGGTCGAACGCCGCGTGATGGCGACCGCCCTACGCGCTCTTCGCATGGTCGCCCTCGTCGAAATCCCGCTCGACCAGCGCCACCAGCGCATCGACGGCGGCTTCAGCACCCTCGCCCTCCGCGCGAAGGTGCAGCGTGGTTCCCTTCGGCGCCTTGGTCGCCATCACCTTGACGATCGACTTGGCGTCGATCCAGGGGCCGCCTGCGTCCAGCGCCATCTCCACCTGCGCCGGGAATGTCTTGGCGAGCTTGGTGAACTTTACCGACGGGCGGGCGTGCAGGCCCACCGCGTGAGTGATCAGGACCGAGGCTGCGGCTTTCGCGGACATGCTCGACAATCCTTACGCCGGCGACAGTTCATGCGCGGTGGCCACGACCTCGCGCAGCGACGCGCCGCCCGAAGCCTCGGTCGCAGCCATCACCGCGCCTTCGACGATCGGCGCGTTGCAGACGACGATCTTCTTCGCGCGCGGCTCGCCGATCATCTCGACCGCCATCTCCGAATTGGTCTCCGCCCCGCCGAGGTCGACGAGGATCGCCACACCAGCCTCCGACCAGGCACGCTCGATCGCCTCCATGATGTCGCCCACCGACGTGCCAAGCCCGCCTTCCGGATTGCCGCCGCACCAGGCAAGCGGCACCTCGTCGCCCACCATCTGGCGGACCATGTCGGCCGTGCCTTCGGCGACCTTGGGCGAATGCGAGACGATGACGATGCCGACATTCATGGAATCAGGCTCCGAGTGTTTCTGCGACGGCGCGCACGAGCAGGGCGCTCGACCGCGAACCGGGGTCCATATGGCCGATCGACCGGTCGCCCAGGAAGGACGCGCGGCCCCGGATCGCCTTGAGCGGCACGGTCGCCTCGGCCGCCTGGTCGGCGAGGGCGGCGATCTCCGCGTCCGACGTTCCGGATACGAGCGCATCACGCACCGGATAGAACACGTCGAGCATCGTTTTCTGGCCCTTTTCCGACTTGCCGCGCGCCGCGACCGCGTCAACCGCCTTGCCGAAGGCGGCCGCGAACGTCGCGCGGTCGGCGTCCGCCGGCAACTCTTTGCCTAGCGCCATCAGGAACGTCCCGAACAGCGGCCCGGATGCGCCGCCCACAGTCATCACCAGTTTCGTTCCCGCCGCCTTCAGCGCATCCGGCAGGGGCTTGGCGGCCAGGGTATCGACATCGGCCAGGAGCGCATCGAAGCCGCGCTTCATATTGTAGCCGTGGTCGGCATCGCCGATCGCCTGGTCGAGCGTGGTGAGCTCGTCGGCATGCGCTGAGATGGTCGTGGCGCAGGCCTCGACCAGGCTCCTGATGTCGACGGATGCGAGCGTCTCTGTCATGCGGCCCTCTTCCAGCCCTTGCGGATGTGGTCGTAGCCCTCGCGGTAGACGGCCTCGGGGCTTTCGGCGAAGTCGCGCCAGACCTTCGTGGCGGCGGCCAGATCCTTCAGGCCACGCCCGAAGGCCTCGATGGTGAGCCAGCCATCATAGCCGGATTCGCGGATCGCCCGGAACGTCTTCTTCCATGGAATGTTGCCGCGGCCCGGCACACCACGGTCGTTTTCGGAAATATGGACATGGACGATGTTGCGCAGATTGTCGGTGAAGGCCGCGATCGGATCTGCTTCCTCGATGTTGGCGTGGAACGTGTCGTACATCGCCCTGATGTTCGGATTGCCCACCTCGTCCACGAGCCGCGACAGGTCCTTCATCGTGTTGACGAGATAGCACTCGAAGCGATTGAGCGCCTCCAGGCCGACCGTCACGCCATGTTGTCCGGCGTGGTCGCCGATGGCGCGCTGGGTATCGACCGCGCGCTTCCATTCCGCCGGCGTCGGGCCCGTGCCGGAGAAATGGCCAAGCGTCGAGTGCAACGGCCCGGAGAGACAGGTCGCTCCCAGCGCCTCGGCGCAGTCGATCGTGTGCTTCATGAAGGCAATGCCAGCCTTGCGCGCGGCCGCGTCGCCGATCAGGTTCATAGCCGGATCGCCCATCGCCGAGACGGCGGTGCGTTCCAGGCCGATCCTGTCCAGCATCTCTCCCAGCCGCCTGTAGTCGTCCGGCGCACCCTCGAAGATCGGGATTTCCACCCCGTCGTAGCCGGTCGCCTTGATGTCCTTCAACAGCGCACGGTGCTTGGTGGACACGTTGGTGGTCCACAAAAACATGCAGAAACCGATCTTCATATGCTTCCTCCCCGGATGCGGTTGCCCTCGCCGTCGAAGAACAGCGGGTTGCGCAACCTTATCGTCACCGGATCGCCATTTCTCAAGGGTGTCTCGGTGTCGGTGAGGGTGATCAGCTTGCGGTCACCGATCGTCACATGCAGGTGGTTCTGGTCGCCGAGATGCTCGACCCAGTCGACCTTGCCGTCCGCATGGCCGTTGGCAGAACGCTCGATGGCGAGGTGTTCGGTGCGCGCGCCGACGGTTTTCGCTCCCGTCGGCGCGCCGCCGTCGGGGAGGAGCCCGACAGGGAGAAGGTTGATCGCGGGCTGGCCGAGGCGGGCCGCGACATGCAGGTTCGCCGGCTCGGTGTAGATCTGGCGCGGCGTGCCCACCTGCACCAGCCGGCCCTCGGCCAGGATGCCGATCCGGTCGGCCATCGTCATCGCCTCGATCTGGTCGTGCGTGACGTAGAGGACCGTGGCGCCGAGCTCGCTCTGGATGCGCTTGAGCTCCAGCCTGAGGTCGCCGCGCAGCTTGGCGTCGAGCGACGACAGCGGCTCATCCATCAGGAAGATCGACGGCTTGCGCACCAGAGCTCGCCCGATCGCAACGCGCTGCATCTCGCCGCCGGAGAGTTTTGTGGAACGGTTCTCCAGCTTGTGGTGGATGCGCACCAGTTTTGCGACCTCCTCGACCCGGCGGCGGATCTGGTCTTCCGGCACGCGCCGCGACGGCGAGCGCAGCGGGAAGGCGAGGTTCTCGAACACCGTCAGGTGCGGATAGAGCGAATATTGCTGGAAGACGAAGGCGACGTCGCGCGAGGCCGGGTCGAGTCGCGTCACGTCGCGCCCACCGATCTGGATCGAGCCCGCGTCCGGCTTTTCGAGGCCGGCAATCAGCCTGAGCGTCGTCGTCTTGCCCGCACCTGTCGGGCCGAGCAGCACCACGAACTCGCCGTCGGCGATGGCGAGGTCGAGGCCGGACACGGCCTGCGTGGCCTTGAACGCCTTGTCGACGCCGTGGAGAACGACCTCAGCCATGGGCGTGGCTCCTCAGCGCCTCGTCGTGCAACGCGGTGCGCAACGCCCGGCCGCTCGCCTTGTCGAAGACCGAGAGCCGCGGGCCGTTGAGCGAAAGCCCCACCTGCTCGCCGACCTTGACCGGCACGTCAGCCGGGATGCGTGCCTTGAGCATGCCGTCGGCGGTCTCCACAGCCACGACCTGCGTGGTGCCAAGATATTCCGCGCCGTAGACGGCGCCACGCAGCTTCGATCCATCGTCGAAGCGGATATGCTCGGGGCGGATGCCCAGCGCATATTCGGCCTCGCCGCCGTCCTCGTGCAGCTCTGGGATGACAATCTCCGCGCCCTGCACGCCGACCTTCCGGTCGCCGCGCGCCAGCGTCGCGCCGAACTTGAGGAAATTCATCGGCGGGGAACCGATGAAGTCGGCGACGAACATCGTCGCCGGCCGATCGTAGATTTCCTGCGGCGTGCCGAATTGCTCGATGACGCCGTGGTTCATCACCGCGATCTTGTCCGCCATCGCCATCGCCTCGTGCTGGTCGTGCGTCACGTAGACGGTGGTGGCATGGATGCGGTTGTGCAGTTCGCGCAGCTCGTGGACCATCAGATCGCGGAACTCGGCATCGAGGGTCCCAAGAGGCTCGTCCATCAGGAAGCATTTCGGGCGCCTGACGATCGCACGGCCGAGGGCGACGCGCTGCCGGTCGCCGCCGGCGAGGCCCGAGACAGGCTTGTCGAGCAGGTGGTCGATCCTGAGCAGCCGCGCTACTTCCTCCACCCGCGCTCGGATCTCGGCTTTCGGCATGCCCTGCGCCAGCAGCGGGAAGCCGATGTTCCTGCGCACGTTCATGTGCGGATAGAGCGCGAAGAGCTGGAAGACGAAGGCAATATCGCGCTCGCGCGCCCGCTTCTGCGACACGTCCTCGCCGCCGAGCAGGATGCGCCCCGACGTCGGCAGTTCCAGTCCCGCGATCATCCTGAGCGTCGTCGTCTTGCCGCAGCCCGACGGCCCCAGCATGACGAAGAACTCGCCGTCCTCGACGACGAAGTTCGAGTTCTGAACGGCGATGAAGTCGCCGAAAGCCTTCCTCAGTTGCTCGACCCGAATCTCGGCCATCGCGCTACTCCGGGAACTTCGAGACGACGATGAACATCGCAGTGCCCGCCAGCATGGTCACGAACGACCAGGTGTAGAGCGCCAGCGCGAAGGGCTGGAACAGCATCAGGAAACCGATACCGATCAGCGCCGTGGCGATGTTTTCCAGCGGCCCGCGGCGCAGGAACTTCGGCCAGGAGGATCTGCGGCTCGTCTGCGCGCTCATTTCCGCACCGCCCCGAACGTGATGCCGCGCAGAAGCTGTTTGCGAAGCAGGATGGTGAACACCAGGATCGGCACCAGGAAGATCGTCGTACCGGCCGCGACTGCCGGCCAGTCCTGCCCGCCCTCGCCGATGATCGTCGGGATGAAGGGCGGCGCGGTTTGGGCAGTGCCGGAGGTGAGCAGCGAGACGAAGGCGTATTCGTTCCAGGCGAAGATCATGCAGAAGATCGCGGTCGCCGCGATGCCGGTCGTCGCCTGGGGCAGCACCACCTTCCAGAACGCCTGCAGCCGCGAATAGCCGTCGATCATCGCCGCCTCCTCGTATTCGCGCGGGATCTCGTCGATAAAGCCCTTGAGCAGCCAGACCGCCAGCGAGACGTTGACCGCCGTGTAGAGCAGGATCATGCCGAGCGCGGTGTCGGAGAGCCCGAGTTCGCGGTACATCAGGTAGATCGGGATCGCGACGGCGATCGGCGGCATCATTCGCGTCGACAGGATGAAGAACAGCAGGTCGTCCGCCAGCGGCACCTTGAAGCGCGAGAAGCCGTAGGCCGTCAGCGTGCCGAGGAAGACGGCGCAGAAGGTCGAGCCGAAGGCAATGACCAGCGAGTTGACGAAGCGGGGGAGGAAGTTCGATTGGCCGGCAATGACCATGTTTCGCTTGCGCGTGGTCTCGTCGCAGAAGTTGGTCGCCGGCGGCAGCGAGGCGATATAGTCCGGCGTTTGCCGCGTTCGCGTGGTGAACAGGTTGCAGTAACCCTCGATCGACGGCGTGAACACGACCTTGGGCGGATAAGCGATCGAATCCGGCGGCGTCTTGAACGAGGTCGCGATGATCCAGGCGAGCGGGATCATGGTGATCACTGCGTAGAGAATGACGATCGCGCCGGCGACGCGTTTCGACGCCGCGCTCGGCTCGATGACGGAGTGGGCCGAGGCGCTCATCGGCTCTTCACCTTGTTCAAGACCTTGACGTAGATGTTGGCGAGGCCGAACACCGCGACGAAGAGGATGATCGCGAAGGCCGACGAGAAGCCGGTGCGCCACTTCTCGAACGCCTCGCGCTTGAGCGTGATCGAGGCGACCTCGGTGGTCGAACCCGGACCGCCGCCGGTCAACAGGTTCACCATGTCGAACATCTTGAAGTTCTCGATGCCGCGGAACAGCACCGCCAGCATGATGAAGGGCAGCGCCATCGGCAGCGTGATCGACCAGAACTGTCGCCAGCCCGATGCGCGATCAACCTCGGCGGCCTCGTAGATGTAGTCGGGTATGGAGCGCAGGCCCGCGAGGCAGATCAGCATCACATAGGGCGTCCACATCCATGTATCGACGATGATGATCGCCCAAGGCGCCAGCCGCACGTTGGACAGCATCAGGATGTCGGTCGGCGCGATGCCGGTGACGAACGAGACGGCGTAGGTGAAGAGCCCGATCTGCGGCTCATAGAGGAAGCGCCAGAAATTGCCGACCACGGCCGGCGACAGCATCATCGGCACCAGTATGACGGTGGTCCAGAAAGCATGGCCGCGGAATTTCCTGTCGATCAGATAGGCGAGCGAGAAGCCGATCAGCGTCTGCAGGACGATGGTCCAGAAGACAAAATGCGCCGTGGCCTGCATGGCAAGCCATGTGTCGGAATCGGTCAGGATCCGCTCGTAGTTCTGCAAGCCGACATTCTTCACCGGCTCGTTCGGCCGGTTGGCGCGATAGTTAGTGAACGACAGCCGAATCGCCCAGATCAGCGGAAAGATGTTGATCGCAAGCAAGAGGATCATCGTCGGCGCGATGAAAAGCCACGCCACGGCACGGTCCGACAGCCGGCGCACCCGCGCAGCGACCGGCGCGGGCGTGGCCCGGGCCGCGGTCTCGGCGGCGCGCTCGAGGATGGATGCGTTGTCGGTCAAGGTTCAGGTCCGCTTCTGGCACGGGCTGGGAGGGATTTCCGGCCCGTGCCGCCCAAGCGCCACGGGCCGGGTGAGAGGCAAGATCACATCTTGCCGTCGTCCTCGAACACCTCGGTCCAGTCCTTGACCAGGCCGTCGAGCGCTTCCTTGGCCGTACCCTGGCCGGCGACAACGTAGTCGTGGAAGCGCTTCTGCGAGGCCTGCAGCAGCGAGGCGTAGCTGGGCTCGGCCCAGAAGTCCTTCACGATCGCCATGGAGTCGAGGAAGGTCTGCGCATAGGGTTGGCTGGCTGCGAAGCCCGGGTCTTCCACCACGGCCTTGAGGCAGGAGAAGCCGCCGAGCGACCACCACTTCTTCTGCACGTCGGCGGTGGCGAACCATTTGATGTATTTCAGCGCCGCGTCCTGCTTCTCGGAATAGGCGACCACCGAGATGCCCTGTCCGCCGAGCTGGGCGAACTGCTCGCCATCCGGTCCCTTCGGATTGGCGAAGAAGCCGACCTTGTCGCCACCGACGGCCTCGTCCTTCTGCAGGCCCGGCCAGGTAAAGGCGAAGTTCATGTGCATCGCGACCTGGCCGGATTTGAATGCATCAACGCCCTCGCCCATGTAGCTGTTCGATGCCCCGGGCGGCGTGCAGCAGTCGTAGAGCGCCTTGTAGAATTCGAGGCCGGCAACCGACTTCGGCGAATTGACGAAGCCTTCCATCTCGTAGGGCTTGTCCGGGTTCTCGTATTTGAAGCCGAACGAGTAGAGCACGTCCATCACGCCCATCGTAACGCCTTCCGAGCCACGCTCGGTATAGATGGAAGCGCCGTAGACGGTCTTGCCGTCGATCTCACGCTTCTGGAAGAACTCGGCGATGTCCTTCAGTTCGGCAAAGGTCGCGGGCACCGCCAGATCGCGGCCGTACTTTTCCTTGAACGCCTTCTGGATGTCCGGATTGGCGAACCAATCCTTGCGGTAGGTCCAGCCGACCACATCGCCGAAGGCCGGCAGCGACCAGTAGTTCGGCGTATTCTTCGGCCATTGCGAATAGCCGACAACGGTCGCGTCGACGAAGTCGCTCATCTTGATCCCTTCCTTGTCGAAGAAATCGTTGAGCTTCACGTAGTGGCCGTTCTCGGCCGAACCGCCGATCCACTGCGAATCGCCGATGATCAGGTCGCACAACTTGCCCTTCGAGTTCAGCTCGTTGAGAAAGCGGTCAGCATAATTGGTCCACGGCACGAACTCGAACTTCATGCCGATGCCGGTTTCCTTGGTGAAGTCCTTGCTCAGCTCGACGAGTGCGTTTGCGGGGTCCCAAGCGGCCCAACACAGGGTCAGGTCCTCGGCTGCTGCGACGTTCGACAGGGCGGTCGTGGCCAAGAGGCCCGACGCCAGGCCGAACGCAGTCCTGGTGATGCGTTTCATGCCTTCCTCCCAAAAGCGAGGCGTCGGATCGACCGCCTCGAAGCCCGAAAAACCCCTCCTCCGGGGCAGGTCCAGCCGGCGCAGGGCAGACGCCGGATGTTTAGTAATTTGTTTAGTGAAACAGCGATTACTAAACATCGCAAGCCAAAATCGTTGCTGCGCCGCAGCACGACATGTCGGCGGAGAGGGCGGGAATCAGGCGTTGTGTCGGGGAGGCCGAAGAAAATAACGCAAGGTCAGGACGATAGCGCCCGAACTTTCATCTTGCAGTGCACCAAACTTTCGGCGTCACTTCTCGAAGCGTGAGGCGAGCGTCGCGATGCGATCCACCATCTCCGTGAATTCGGAGGCAAGCCTGTCGCGCAGCGCGAACGCGACCTCGGGATATTCTTCCATGATACGCCGGAACAGCGACCGGTTAAGGCGGATCACTTCCGACTCCTCGTCGGCATAGGCGCCGGCCTTGCGGCGGACATGAGAGATCAGGGCCATCTCGTCGAGCGTGTCGCCCGGCTCGGCATAGGCAAAGGGCACGCGCTGGCCGTCGACGGTGCGGTAGAGCGCTATTCGGCCTTTGGTCACGACATAGGCGCAATCGGCCGCCGTCTCCTCGCGGAACAGGTCGCGGTCCTTCATCAGGCGGATGTTTTCTGCGCCGAAGGCCAAAAGGCGAAGCTGTTCGTGCGTCAGCCCCTCGAAGAGCCGGACGCCGGACAGTATCCGGATATCGTCTTCCAGCGCCATGCGCGAATGCGGCCCCTCCGGCCCCCCTCCCGCCGGCGACTCAAATGCCGACTATGGAACGAGCTTGTAACCGCCGCTTTCTGTCACAAGAATTTCGGCATTGGAAGGATCGCGCTCGATCTTCTGCCGAAGCCTGTAGACATGTGTCTCGAGCGTGTGGGTGGTGACGCCGGAATTGTAGCCCCAGACCTCCTCCAGCAGCACGTCGCGCGTGACCACTTTCTGGTCGGCCCGGTAGAGATATTTGATGATCGAGGCCTCCTTCTCGGTGAGGCGCACCTTGGCGCCCCGCTGATCGATCAGGAGCTTCTGGCTCGGCTTGAACGTGTAAGGCCCGACGGCGAAGGTCGCGTCCTCGCTCTGCTCGTGCTGGCGCAGCTGCGCCCGGATCCTCGCCAAAAGCACGGCGAACCGGAATGGCTTTGTGACATAGTCATTCGCGCCGGCTTCGAGGCCGAGGATGGTGTCGGAATCGGTGTCGTGCCCCGTCAGCATGATCACCGGCGCCTTGAAGCCGCCCTTGCGCAAGAGCTTCACCGCCTCGCGGCCATCCATGTCGGGCAGGCCGACATCCATGATCAGCAGATCGACCACGCCGCCGCGCGCCGTCGATACGCCCTTGGTGGCCGTGCCTTCCTGGAGCACGTCGAATTCCTCATAGAGCGACAACTGTTCGACGAGCGTGCCGCGCAGGTCGACATCGTCGTCAACGATCAGAATGGTGCGGGAGGTCATGATTCAATCCGTGGTCTGGCAATGAATTGGCTGTTGACGCGCCGTCCCTTATTCGGAACGTGAGGTGTGCGGAAGGCTATCACTGTGATTTGTTCGGCCGTGCTGTGTTCCTCATCAATGCGTGATGCCTCTCCATCATGACTGATTTCCGTCTCCCACGCACGATATTTGGTGTCAGGCACAGGCCGGGCAAGGCCAGCCAGGGCATTCTTTCACTCGAAGGCCGCACCTTCCGCTGCGCACTCGGCAAGGGCGGGATCGCCGCGCTGAAGCGTGAGGGCGACGGCGCAACGCCCTTGGCGGACTTGAGGGTGCTCGGCGGCTATTATCGCAGCGATGGAGTTGTCCCGCGCCGCGACCGCCTCGGCCTGACGCGGATTGCCGACGATCTCGGCTGGTGCGACGCGCCGGATGACCGCAACTACAACCGGCCCGTCCGCCTTCCCTATCAGGCGAGCCACGAACGGATGCGACGCAGGGACCGTCTGTACGACGTCTGCATCGTGCTGGACTGGAACATCAGCCCGCGCCGCCGCAACTGCGGCAGCGCGATCTTCCTGCACATCGCCCGTCCGGGCTACCTGCCGACCGAAGGCTGTATCGCGCTTTCGCCGCGCGACATGCAGGTCATCCTGCCGCTGCTGTCGACGCGGACGGTGTTCCGGGTCATGCGCTGACTATTCGATCGCGGTCCCGCCGAACCAGCCGATCACTGCACCGATGAGGATCAGCACGCCGAGCCAGTGGCCGCCGTCGATGAGCGTCAGCCCCCAGCCGAAGCCTTCGTAGCGGTGGTTGACTGCGAGGATCGTCACGACGAACCCGACCCAGAAGATGATGCCGAACATCACGCCGGCCACGACAGAAGGCTCGCCGAAAGTGAGCGTTCCCAGAAGCATCGAGAAGATGATCGCCATCACGATCTCGGCGAGGAAGCTGATGACGAAGGGCGCGGCCGAGCGCTGCATCGTCGCCGGATCGAGCTTGGCCGCCGCCAGCCAAGGCTTGCTGAGCAGCATGTACCAGGCGGCCCCGAACAGCCAGGCGACGACCGCCGCCACGACGACGGCGATCCAGTTGATCGAAGAAATGTCCATGACGTCCCCTCCACGGTTCAGCCGGCAGAGAACGCCGCGCGCGGCGCGCCGTCAAGTGTAGCGCCAGACCCTCGTCCGCTTCACGTCGGCGTCTTCCAGCGCGCGAGTGACCGGCACCTGATACTCGGCGAGCTGCGTCAGCCGCGCCTTCGGCAGATAGGCGCGTCCCGGATCGCCCACCAGAACAGACGCCCCGCGTCCGGCCAGTCCCGTGAACCACGGGATGAGGAGATCGGCGAAGGCCCGGTCGTAGAAAACGTCGCCGGCAAGGACGACCTCCCAGCCATCGTCGGTCCCGACAACGTCATCACCGGTGAACCCCACGTCGACGGCGTTCTCAGCCGCGTTGAGCGCGACCGCCGGCCCGCAGAACGGATCGATGTCCGCGCACAGCACGCTTCTGGCACCGGCCTGCGCGGCCGCGATCCCCACCAGCCCGGACCCTGCGGCAAAGTCGAGCACGCGCTTCCCATGCACAATGTGCGGATTGTCGAGCACGTAGCGCGACAGGCCCTGACCGCCGGCCCAGGCGAAGGCCCAGAACGGCGGCGGCAGTCCCTTTTCCTGCAACTGCTCCTCGGTGAGATGCCAGAGCTCATGCGCCTCGTCGGCGAGGTGGAGCCGGATCTCCGGCACATGCGGCGGCGCGATCAGGGCCGTGTTCGCGAGAACGAAGGCCTCGGTCGCCCCGACACGCCGGCCGTCACTCACCCTTGAGACCGCCCATGCGGCAGATCTCCGCCCATTCGTCCTCGGCGACGGGCTGGACCGAAAGCCGCGAATTGTTGACGAGCACCATCTTGGCGAGCTTCTCGTTCGCCTTGATCTCCTCGAGCGTCACCGGCTTCGGCACGTCCTTCACGGCGCGGATGTCGACACATTCCCAGCGCGGATCGTCGGTCGTCGTGTCATGGTGCGCGAGCGCGCAGACCTCGACGATGCCGACGACCTCCAACCCCTCATTCGAGTGATAGAAGAAACCCCGGTCGCCGATCTGCATGGCGCGCATGTTGTTGCGCGCCTGGTAGTTGCGCACGCCGTCCCACTGCTGGCCTTTCGTGCTGGCAGCCTTCTGCATGTCCCAGGACCATTTGAACGGCTCGGATTTGAACAGCCAATACGCCATATGACGCCCCTTCCTCGTTCCTAATCGTCCTCGGCCCTGAGCGGCCGTGAAAGCAGCTCCCCGACGGCGCGGTCGATCGTCAGCGTGCCTGCAAGCATCCGGTCGACCGCATCGGTGATCGGGGCGCGAATGCCGCGCTGGGCCGCGATCGTGGCCGCGATGCCGGCCGTCGCCACGCCTTCTGCGAGCTTCATGCCGACAAGACTGTCGCCGCGCCCCAATGCCAGCCCGTAGGCGAAGTTGCGCGACTGGGCGGAGCCGCAGGTGAGCACGAGGTCGCCGAGGCCGGACAGTCCCATCAGCGTCTCGGGCCGCGCGCCGAACGATGCGCCGATGCGGCGCAGCTCGACGAAACCGCGCGTCACCAGCGCCGCCTGGGCGCTGGCGCCGAGCCCGGCGCCGATGACCGCACCGGCGGCGATCGCCAGCACGTTCTTCAGCGCACCGCCGATCTCGACGCCAACGAGGTCGTCCGAGGAATAGCAGCGGAACTGGGGCGCCGACAGAAGCCGCGCCAGCATTGCGGCAAGCTCCGCGTCCACGGCCGCCACCGTGACTGCCGTCGGCAGCCCCCGTGCCACGTCGGTGGCGAAGCTTGGCCCCGAGAGAGCCGCCGGGGGATTGTCAGGCAGCATCTCGCGGATGATTTCCGACAGCCGCTTGCCGGAGCTCCGCTCGATGCCCTTGGCGCAGATCACCACCGGCACGCCGGGACGGATCCTGCCGACAAGCCGCGACGCCACCTCACGCAGCGCCTGCGCCGGGGCGACAGCCAGCACGCACTCCGCGCCGACGAGCGCCGCGTCGAGGTCGTCCGTCGCGGTCAGCTCCGCGTCGAGCGCGATGCCGGGCAGGTAGCCGGGGTTCTCGTGCCGCTCGTTGACCGCGCGCACCGCATCGGCATCGCGCATCCAAAACGTTGTCGGATTGCCGCCGCGCAGTGAGGTAAGCGCGAGCGCCGTGCCCCAGGCGCCGCCGCCGAGAACCGCGACCTTCATGCCTTGGCTCCGCGCTTGCCGGCGCCGATCAGCGGCGCGGCACTCTCGTCCAGCGGCCAACGAGAGCGCGGCGCGAAATGCATCGCCTCGTCCGGCTCTATACCGGCGCGCAGCCGCTCCAACCCCGCCCAGGCGATCATCGCCGCATTGTCGGTGCACAGTTTCATCGGCGGCGCGAGGAAGCGGAAGCCGTTCCGCTCACAGACCAGTTCGAGCGCCGCCCGGATGGCCCTGTTCGCCGCCACGCCGCCCGCGACGACGAGCGTCGGCGTCTGCTGTCCCGGAAACATCCCGCGAAACCGCGTCAGGCTGCGCGCCACGCGGTCCTGCAGCGTCTCGCCCACCGCGACCTGGAAGGACGCACAGATGTCGGCGATGTCCTTCTCCGTCAGCGGTGCGATCGCCGTCGCGGCCTGCCGCACGGCGGTCTTGAGACCGGAGAACGAGAAATCCGGCCGCGCCTCGCCCTTTAGGGGGCGAGGGAAGTCGAAGCGCGACGCATCGCCGGCAAGTGCGGCCTTCTCGACGTTCGGGCCGCCGGGATAGGGCAGGCCGAGCAGCTTCGCCGTCTTGTCGAAGGCCTCGCCCAACGCGTCGTCGATCGTCGAGGCCCAACGCTCGTAGTCTCCCACCCCGCGCACGAGGATGATCTGCGTGTGCCCGCCGGAGACCAGCAAGACCAGGTACGGAAACGCGACATCGTCGACGAGACGCGCTGCCAGCGCGTGGCCCTCGAGATGGTTGACCGGGTAGAGCGGCTTGCCGCTCACACTCGCCAGCGCCTTGCCGGTCATCAGCCCGACGATCAGCCCGCCGATGAGCCCCGGCCCGGCGGTCGCCGCGATGCCCTCCATCTCGGCGAGGTCTTTGCCCGATTCCTGCAGCGCGGCCTCGATGATGCCGTCCAGCGCCTCGACATGGGCGCGCGCGGCGATCTCCGGCACCACGCCGCCGAAGGCGGCATGTTCCTCGATCTGGCTCAGCACGACGTTGGAGAGAATCTCCGGACGGCCGTCGACGTCGAGCGCGACGACCGAGGCCGCGGTCTCGTCGCAGCTCGTTTCGATGCCGAGCATGAGGCGGGTCGGTTTCACCAGCTGCATTGCCGAAATATGGACACCTGGCTAGGGAATGATACTGAGAGTGCCCGGCCGATCCGGACCGGCAGGGGTTATCACGGTCCACACATCATGCAAACAGAACTGTTCAGGATAGGCACGCGAGGCAGCGCTCTGGCACTGGCGCAGGCGCACGAAACGCGCTCCCTCCTGATGCAGGCGCACGGCCTGCCGGAGGAAGCCTTCGCCATCGAGATCATTTCGGTGACCGGCGACCGGATCCAGGACCGCCCGCTCTCCGAGGCCGGCGGCAAAGGCCTGTTCACCAAGGAGATCGAGGAAGCCCTGCTCGAAAGGCGCATCGACATTGCCGTGCATTCCTCGAAGGACATGCCGACCCGGCTGCCGCCCGGCCTGGAACTGTCGGCCTTCCTGGAGCGCGAGGATCCGCGCGACGCTTTCATCGGCCGCACCGCGCCAACGCTGAAGGGACTGCCGTCCGGCGCAGTGGTCGGATCCTCCTCGCTGCGCCGCCAGGCGCTGATCCGCCGCATGCGGCCGGACCTTGACGTCGTCACCTTTCGCGGCAACGTACAGACCCGCCTGCGCAAGCTGGCGGAAGGCCAGGTGGACGGCACGATGCTCGCCAATGCCGGACTCAGGCGGCTTGGCCTCGCGCACGAGATCACGCAACTTCTGCCGCTGGACGAGTTTCCTCCTGCCCCCGGCCAGGGCGCAATCTGCGTCGAGCAGCGATCGGGAGATTTGCGCGCCGCGGCCATGCTCGAACCCATCAGCCATCGCGAGACGGCGACCGCGTTGGCCTGCGAGCGCGCCTTCCTCGGCGCCTTGGACGGTTCCTGCCGCACGCCGATCGCCGGCTATGCGCGGATCGAAGGCGACCGAATCCTGTTCTCCGGACTGATCCTGACACCGGACGGCACAAAATCGCACGACGTCGCCCTCGACGGCTACGCATTAGAGGCGGAAGCCCTTGGCCAGGAGGCGGCCCGCATCGTTCGCGCAAAGGCCGGCGAGGAGTTCTTTGACGGCTGGGCCTGATCCACTGCGCCGTGTGCTCGTCACGCGGCCGGAGCCCGGCGCGTCCGCGACCGCGCGGGCGCTGCGGCTGGCCGGCTTCGAGCCGATCATGCTGCCGCTGACGGAGATTCGCCCGCTGCCGGCCGAGGCGACTGACACGAGAGTGATCGACGCCGTCGCTGTCACCAGCGCCAACGCGCTTCGCCACGCCTCTCCTGAGCTGCTGCAGGAGCTCGCGAAACGCCCGCTTTATGCGGTCGGTGAGGCCACGGCCGAGACGGCCCGCAATGCCGGCTTTTTGGACGTCGCCGCCGGGCCGGGCGATGCAGCCGGCCTCGTCCGGCTCATATGCGACAGCTTGAAGGCGGGCGCGGCCGTCGCCTATCTCTGCGGCAGGCTGCGCCGGCCGGACTTCGAGGAGGGTTTAAGGCTACACGGTATCCGCACGATCCCGATCGAAACCTATGAAACCGTGCCGATGGGCATCGGTGAGGACACGATGAACCGGCTGGCTACGGCGCCCTTCCTCGCCGTACTCGTCCACTCCGCCGAGGCGGCCAGGGCTCTGGCGGCGCTGGCCGCCCGTCCCACCTTTGCGTCGTCGCTGACAAACGCCCGGCTGGTGGCGATCTCGCGCCGCGCGGCCGAGCCTGCCGCTCCGCTCTTTCCCGGCCGGATCGCGATTTCGAGGGTGCCGACCGACCGCGCGATGGTCGAGGCACTGTCCCAACTGCTCTAGCCGCGCCATACTGCCACCCTTTTCATCCTGTCCAATAGCCGGTAGTCATCGGACCGGTCCCGGAGGGTTCCGACATCGGCCGGCGTCAAGCGCGGGGAGCATGAAGATGGTGAATTCGCCGAAGATCCGGCATTCGAAGCCGCGTCGCGACCCCGTGACGATCGATCTCGACGCCGAGCCGGTGAAATCCGAACCCACAAAGCCCGAAACGTCCGCGCCCGCGGCATCGGCCAAATCGCCTGAGCCGACCCCGGAGACTGAGTCTCCGGAAAAACCCCTGCTCGACGAGACCACCTCGAAGCCGACCGCTGAAAGCGGCGCGAAGCCGCCCTTCGGCCGCGAACAGCCGTCCGCATCGCCGCAGCCTGCAGCCGGCGCCGACAAGTCCTCCCCGAAAGCCCCTCCGCCGTCCCCGCCGCGCGCCGAACCTCGTCGTGGCGGCGTTTCGGCCATTGCGGCCGGTCTTCTCGGTGGCGTTGTCGCGATCGCCGGCGCGGGCGCGCTGCAATATGGCGGCGTGCTGCCGTCACTCGGCGGGAATTCGACGGCGACCGCCGAGATCGAGGCACTGCGCGGCGAGATCGGCGCGTTGAAGAACCAGGTCGCCGCTGTCCCGGCCCCGGAAAACCTTGCTCCCCGGCTCGACGAGCTTGCCGCGGCGCTGAACGAGACCCGCACGCAGCTCCAGTCAATGCAAGCCGGCGGCGCATCGCCGGAAGCGTCGGCGGCGCTGGAGGAACGCTTCAAGGCCCTCGAAACGGCGCTTGCCTCCGTTCAGCAGGGCGGTGCCAGCGTTGATCTCGCGCCGGTGACCCAGCGCCTCGATGCGCTCGATGCCGCCGTGGCCGAGGCGAAGCAGGCCGCCGCTGGTGCGGTAACCCCTCTCGAACAGCGCCTCGCGGCACTTGAGGCGCAGGTGGGCGAGCTCGGCGGCAAGGTCGCCGAACAGGCGGAACAGCCGAGCGCGGCGCTGGCCATTGCGGCCTCCGCGCTCAAGGCCGCCATCGACCGCGGCGATCCGTTCATGACCGAGCTGGAGACCTACGCATCGATCGCGCCGCAGTCGCCCGAGATCGAGGCCCTGCGCGGCATGGCGGCGACCGGCGTACCCTCGCGCACCGCGATCGACGACGCTTTCCCCGCGGTCGCCAATGCGATGATCGCTGCCGCGAAGGTGCAGGATCCGAACGCGGGCTTCATTGACCGCCTCGTGTCGAGCGCCCAATCGCTCGTACAGGTGCGGCCGGTCGGCATGGTGGAGGGCGAGGATGCGCCCGCCATCGTCGCGCGGATGGAGGTCGCTTTAAAGAAGGGCGACTATGCCAGCGCCGTCGCAGAATACGACAAGCTTCCGGAGCCGGCCAAGGCGGCGGGCGCCGAGTTCATTGCCAGGGTCAAGGCGCGCGAGGCGGCCGACGGGCTGATCGGCACGATCCTGTCCGCCGCGCTCAAGGCCTGAGCCCAAGTCCGTTTCCGGGGGTCGATCGATGTTCCGTGTCCTGTCCTTCCTGATCCTCGTCTTCGCGCTCGGTCTCGGCTTCGCCTGGCTCGCGGAGCGACCTGGCACGCTCCTGGTGACGTTCAGCGGCTACCAGTACGAGGTGACGCTGATGGTCGGGGCGGCGATCGTGACGGCCTTCGTCGCCGCCGTGATGATCCTGTGGTGGCTGATCAAGAGCATCTGGAACAGCCCCTACACGATCTCCCGCTATTTCCGCGTGCGCCGCCGCGACCGCGGCTACCAGGCGCTTTCGACCGGCCTGATCGCGGCCGGCGCGGGTGATGCCGACATGGCGCGCCGCAAGCTCCGCGAGTCCGCCAAGATGCTGAGCGCCGACCAGGAGCCGCTGCTGCATCTTCTGGAGGCGCAGGCCTCGCTGCTCGAAGGCGACCATTCCGCCGCGCGCAAGAAGTTCGAGACGATGCTGGACGATCCGGAAATGAAGCTGATCGGCCTGCGCGGGCTCTATCTCGAGGCCGAGCGGCTGGGAGACCGGGGCGTCGCCCGCCACTATGCCGAACAGGCGAGCACCGCCGCGCCGCAGTTGTCCTGGGCCGCCAACGCCGCGCTCGAATCGCGTATGCGCGACGGCGACTGGGACGGTGCGCTGCGCCTGCTCGACGCACGGAAGCCGACCGGCGCTGCCGAGAAGGAGGCGGCCGCGAAGAACCGTGCGGTGCTGCTGACCGCGAAGGCGATCAACCTGTCGCATGTCGATCCGCTTGCGGCGAAGAACGCGGCGATCGAGGCGAACAGGCTCGACCCGGGCCTCATCCCCGCCGCCATCATCGCGGCCAAGGCGCTCTTCCGCCAGGACGACCTGCGCAAGGGGGCCAAGATCCTCGAGGCTGCCTGGAAGAAGGAGCCGCACCCGGAGATCGCCGACACCTATGTGCATGCGCGCCATGGCGATTCGGCGATCGATCGGCTCAAGCGCGCCCGCAAGCTGGCGGAACTGCGCACCAATAATGCCGAATCCTCGCTCGTGGTCTCCCGCGCCGCCCTCGAAGCCGGCGAATACAGGGCCGCCCGCGATGCAGCTGAGACGGCTGCACGGCTCGCGCCGCGCGAGGCGGCATTCCTCCTCCTGGCCGATATCGAGGATGCCGACGGCGGCGACCAGGGCAAGGTGCGCGAATATCTGGGGCGGGCGGTGAAGGCGCAGCCGGATCCGGCCTGGACGGCAGACGGCATCGTTTCCGAGAAATGGGCGCCCTTCTCGCCGGTCACCGGCAGGATCGGCGCCTTCGAATGGCGCGTGCCGGTCGAGCGGATCGGCCAGGTGATCGAACAGGCGCCGCAGGTGGTGGACGGCCCCGCTCCCGAGCCGGAGCGTGCAGCCCCGCCGGCCGCCCTCCAGCAGCCCGAGCCTGCACCCGCCCGCACGGATGTGGTCGACGCCGAGATCGTCCCTATGCCGGCCAACGACCGCTATCCGCCGGTCCAGGCCCCGGAACCGTCTGCACCGGCGCCGGAAACGCCTGCCAAGGCAACGGCGCCTGTCGAACAGAAGCCGGAGAACGCACAACCTGCCGCGCCGGCCCCCGCCGTCGCCGCGCTTTCGGAAGAACCGCCTGTCCCGCCCATTCCCGACGATCCGGGTGTGGATCCGGACTCCGCCGGGGAAAAGGAAGCCCGTCGCTTCCGGCTCTTCTGATGGTTGCCGATCGGTCAGAACGCGTTAGATTTCCAAGGCGCCGATTCGGGCGTCGCAACTCCCTGCCTGTCGGTCCTATTCCATGTTCGAGCGTTTTCTTGCCTTCATAAGGGAATTGACCGGCGAGGAGATCGCCGGGCGCCATCTTGGCGGGGACCACCCTGCCGTTGCCGCCGCGGCGCTTCTCTTCTTCGTCATGGATGCCGACGGCGAGCGCGCCGAGTCCGAGCGGAAGATCCTCGAGGAGGAGATCGCCGCGAGTTATGACGTCCTCGGAGAAAGGCTGGCCGAGATTGTCGCCGCCGGCGAGAAGGCCGAGCAGGAATCGGTCGACCTCTACGCCTTCACCAGCATCCTCAATCAGCATCTCGATCACGAGAGCCGCATCGAGTTCGTCGGCATGATGTGGGAGATCGTCTACGCCGACGGCATTCGTACCGAAGTGGAGAACAACATCGTCTGGCGCGTCGCGGAGCTGCTGCACGTCGAGCGAGCCGACAGGATCAGGATGCGGCACGAGGTGGAGGAGCGCCGGCCGGGATCTTCTGGAACGAAAGATGAAGTCGAGACGGACTGAGTTTCCCGCGCGGCCGAAAATCCTTACGGTCCTGCACCAGGAACTGTCGAGCCCTGGCCGGGTCGGGCAGATTCTCGTCGCCAGCGGCTTCGACCTCGACATCCGCCGGCCGCCGCTCGGCGATTCCCTGCCCGAGACGCTTGAGAACCATGCCGGAGCGGTCGTCTTCGGCGGACCGATGAGCGCCAACGATCCCGACGAGTTCGTCAAGCGCGAAACCGACTGGCTGGCGGTGCCGCTCGGCGAAAACAAGCCGTTCCTCGGCATCTGTCTCGGCGCGCAGATGCTGGTGAATCATCTCGGCGGTAAGGTCGGCGGGCGCGAGGACGGCAAGGTCGAGATCGGCTGGTATCCGCTGAGGCCGACCGATGCCGGCCGCGAGATTTTCGACTGGCCGGACATGGTCTACCACTTCCACCGCGAGGGCTTCTCGCTGCCCTCCGGCGCGACGCTGCTGGCCTCCGGCGAGCATTACGAGAACCAGGCGATCCGCTACGGCGACAATGCCTGGGGCGTGCAGTTCCACGCCGAGCTGACCCGCGCCATGATGCACCGCTGGGTAGTGCGGGGCGCGCAGCGCTTCGAACTGCCGGGTGCGCAAGTCGGCCGCGACCACCTCGAAGGCCGTATGCTCTGGGACGTCAGGCTGCGCGCCTGGCTGGGAGAATTCCTTGAACGGATCTTCGGAGCCGCGGACCCGAGGCAGGCGGTGACGCGGGCACGGAAAGCCTGACGTCGCCTACACCCGTCCGTCCAGCCGCCTGACCTTTCGCAGCGCCGGGAAGAGCACGGCCCACAGCCCGGCCACCGCGATCGCGCCGACACCGCCAAAGACGACGGCCGGCACGGTCCCGATCAGCGCGGCCATCGTGCCGGCGCGGAACTCGCCGAGCTCGTTCGATGCGCCGACGAAGACCATGTTCACCGCATTGACCCGGCCGCGCACACGGTCCGGCGTCCAGAGCTGGATCAGCGTCTCGCGCACATAGACCGAGATCATGTCGGTCGCGCCGAGCATGGCGAGCGCGAAGATCGACAGCCACGGGATCGTCGATACGCCGAAGACGATGGTGAAGACCCCAAACATCGCAACGAAGAAAAGCATGACCAGGCCCGCATGGTCGCGGATCGGATGGCTGGTGAGCCAGACCGCCACCATGATCGCGCCGATGCCCGGCGCAGCGCGCAGGAGGCCCAGTCCCCACGGGCCGAGTTCGAGAATGTCGCGCGCATAGACCGGCAGCAGCGCCACCGCGCCCGAGAGCAGCACGGCGAAGAGGTCGAGCGAAATCGCGCCCAGCACGATCTTCTCCGACCAGATGTAGCGGAAGCCGGCGAAGATCGTCTCCAGCGAGGTCTTCTCCGTTTCGGAATGCTGCGTCGGTTTTGGTATGGTCAGGATGAGCACGCCGGCGGCGAGCATGAACACCATCGCGACCGTATAGGCCGCCTCCGCCGACAGGCCGTAGAGCAGGCCTCCGGCCACCGGTCCGACGATCGTCGCCGTCTGCCAGGCGGATGAATTCCAGGCCACCGCATTGGCGAAATCCTCCGCCGGCACCAGATTGGCGACCAGCGAGGCGGAGGCCGGCGCGAAGAAGGCGCGGGCGATGCCGAAGACGAACAGGATCGCGAAAACCTCCGAGACGCCTGTGAGGCCGCGCAGCGTCAACAACAGGATCGCCAGCGCGCACAGCGCCTCCAGGAACGCCGCCAGCGCCATGATCAGCCTGCGGCCAAACCGGTCGGCGACGGAGCCGGTAACCAGTACGAGCAGCAGCGAGGGCGCAAACTGGATGATCCCGACGAGGCCGAGATCGAACGGGTCGCGCGTCAGGTCGTAGATTTGCCAACCGACCGCGACCGAAACCACCTGCGTCGCAAAGGTGGTGAGAAACCGCGCCGCCCAGTAACGTGAGAAGGACGAATGGCGGAACGCGGCGAAGCGATGGGTTGAAACGGAGGTATCAGGAGGCATGACCCAGGAGGGGGTGAGTTGGCGCCAGCATGAAGCCCCCCCTTAGACCAGTTCGAGCGACGGCGCGCGCGAAATCATACGGTTGGCCCAATCTTTTGCCGGTGCCTTGCGGACGGCCTACAACCCGCCATGATGGTGCGCCAAGCATCCAGAACTTTGCGGAGACAGGAAATGCCGCGTCTGATTCTGCTGGTCGTCTGCGCCGTCGCCGGCGCGATCGCTCTTTACAAGCTCTACCAATTCCTGCGCACGCGCCAATGGGACTGGACCGGCGTGGGCGTCGCCATCCTCTTCATCCTGCTCGCGATCTGGCTCCGCCAGGAGACCGGTACGGGAGGAGTGTTCGGCTAGGTATCAGCGCGAAGACGAGCGGCCCGCGAAGAGCGCGGCCGCGAGGCCGAGCACGATCAGCCCGACCGCGACCGAGGCAGCCGGATGGCTCCTGACGCTCTCGCCGGCATATCTCGCCTGGCGGCGCATCTGATCCATCGTTGGCGCGAGCGTATCGCGGATCTCTTCCACGAGGTCGGCAGCGCTGTCACGCGCGTCGGAATAGGATTGTGCGCCCCGCTTTCCTGCCTGGCGGCGCAGGGTCTTCAACTCTTCCTGCAGCGAATGAATCTGGTCCGCGAGGCGGCCTTCGACATCCTTGCGGGCATTCAGGAAATTCATGGACATGGCTACACCTCGTTCGTAGTGACGATCGTCGCCAGACAAACGCGGCTGCGCGGTTTGAGTTCCACTCAGACGCCCAGCAGCAGCGCGGCCAGCGCAAGCCCGGCCGGCAAAGCCTGAATGTAGAGGATCTTGACCCCCACGGTCGCGGCGCCGAAGAGGCCGGCGACGATTACGCAACCGAGAAAGAACACCTTCACCGCGAAGCCGGCATCGCCGAGCCAGAGGCCCCAGACCAGGCCGGCGACGAGGAAGCCGTTGTAGAGCCCCTGATTCATCGCAAGCGTCTTCGAGGCGGTGGAGAACTCCGGCGTCGTGCCAAACGCCTTGCGGCCCGCGGGCGTGTCCCATGCAAGCATCTCGAGATAGACGATATAAAGGTGGATCAACGCGACGACGGCGATCAGGATGTTGGCGATCATGGCAAGTTCCCCCGTGATCCCTTCATTGAGCATGTCGTCGCATGCCGCGCAACTTTCTCCTTGATTGCGTGGCGATGCCTGGCCCATCCTTCCTGACCCGGGAGAGGAACAGGGGGAGGACGATGTGGCCGAACATGCGGATGCCATCGTGGTGGGCGGCGGGCTCGCCGGGCTCGTAGCGGCCGCCGAACTCGCCGATGCCGGCAGGCGCGTCGTCGTCCTGGAGCAGGAGGGCGAGAACTCGCTCGGCGGCCAGGCCTTCTGGTCGCTTGGAGGCCTCTTCTTCGTCGACAGCCCCGAGCAACGCCGCCTGCGCATCAAGGACAGCCGCGAGTTGGCGTTGCAGGACTGGCTGGGCTCCGCCCAGTTCGACCGGCCCGGGGACGCATGGCCGCGCAAGGTGGCCGAAGCCTTCGTCGATTTCGCCGCCGGCGAAATGCGCCCATGGCTCCACGGCATGGGCATGCGCTGGTTTCCCGTCGTCGGCTGGGCCGAACGCGGCGGCGCGCAGGCACACGGCCACGGCAATTCCGTGCCGCGTTTCCACATCACCTGGGGCACCGGCCCCGGCGTGGTCGAACCGTTCGAGCGGCGCGTGCGCGAACACGTCGCCAAGGGCCGCATCGAGCTGAAGTTCCGCCACCAGGCGAGCCGCCTCGTCACCACCAACGGCGCGGTCGCCGGCGTCGCGGGCGAGATACTCGAACCTTCGACCGTGGAGCGGGGCCAGCAGTCCGGCCGCGCCGTCGTCGGCGCCTTCGAGCTGTCGGCCGGCGCGGTGCTGGTCACCTCCGGCGGCATCGGCGGCAACCACGAGCTGGTACGCAGGAACTGGCCGGTCGCACGCCTTGGACCCGCGCCGAAGCGCATGGTGTCCGGCGTGCCGCATCACGTCGACGGCCGCATGATCGCGATCAGCCAGGAGGCGGGCGCGGCGGTCATCAACGCCGACCGAATGTGGCACTACACCGAGGGCGTTGCCAACTGGGCGCCGATCTGGCCGAACCACGGCATCCGCATCCTGCCCGGCCCGTCCTCGATGTGGTTCGACGCGCGCGGCGAGCGCCTGCCAGCGCCCTGCCTGCCGGGCTTCGACACGCTCGGTACGCTGAAGCACATCCTGTCCACCGGCTACGAATATTCCTGGTTCGTGCTCACCCAGTCGATCATCAAGAAGGAGTTTGCGCTGTCCGGCTCCGAGCAGAACCCCGACTTCACCTCGAAGAGCTGGCGCGCGGTGCTGAAGAGCCGGCGCGGCAAAGGCGCCCCGCCGCCGGTGGAGGCCTTCAAGGAGAAAGGCGAGGACTTCATCGTCCGCAACACGCTGTCCGAACTCGTCGAGGCGATGAACGCGCTTGTCGGCGAAAGACTGATCGACCATGGCTACCTGAAGATGCAGATCGAGGCGCGCGACCGCGAGATCGCCAACCCCTTCGCCAAGGACGCGCAAATCACCGCCATCAATGGCGCCCGCAACTATCTCGGCGACAAGCTGATCCGTACGGCGAAGCCGCACCGCATCCTCGATCCCGCACATGGGCCGCTGATCGCCGTCAGGCTCAACGTGCTGACGCGCAAGACGCTCGGCGGCCTGCACACCAATCTCGATTCGCAGGTGCTCGACACATCCGGCAATCCGATCCCCGGCCTCTACGCCGCGGGCGAGGTGTCTGGCTTCGGCGGCGGGGGGTATCACGGCTACAACGCGCTCGAAGGCACCTTTCTCGGCGGCTGCATCTTCTCAGGCCGCAATGCGGGCCGCCACGCCGCGCGTTCGGTCTAGCGGCGCGCAATGATCAGCCCCGACGCCCGCATCGCGATCGCCGGCGCCGGCTCCATCGGCTGCTATGTCGGCGCATGCCTGACGCTGGCGCGGCGCAACGTCGTGCTCCTCGCCCGGCCGCGGCTGGTCGATGCGTTGCGCGATCATGGCACGCGGATCACCGATCTCGACCGACGCGACCGAATGCTTCTGCCGGGCGCTATCGAAGCGACCGCCGACCCCGCCGCCGCACTGGCCGATGCCGCCGTGATCTTCGTCACCGTGAAGAGTGGCGACACAGCCGGCATGGCGGATCTGATCCTTCGCTTCGCACCACCGGACTCCCTCGTCGTCAGCCTGCAGAACGGTGTCGACAACGTCCCGCTGCTGCGCGAGCGACTCGGCGCAGACCGGGTCGTGGCCGGGATGGTGCCGTTCAACGTCGCCCAGACATGGCCTGGCGGCACACCCTCCTTCCATCGCGGCACCAGTGGCCACGTGGTCATCGATTCCGGACAGCCCGACCTGCGCTCACTGCTCGATGTCGACGGCGTCGGTTGCGCGGATCACCCGGACATGGCCGGCCTAGCCTGGTCGAAGCTGGCGTTCAACATGAACAACGCGCTCAACGCACTCTCCGGCCTGCCACTGAAACGCCAGCTCTCCGACCGCGCCTGGCGCCGCATCCTGGCCTCACAGATCGACGAACTGCTCCGGGTGACGAAGGCCGGTGGCATCGCTCTGCCGCCGATTGAAGGCGTGCGCCCGCGGACGATCGCGACCATCCTGCGCCTGCCGGACACCCTCTTCGGCCTCGTCGCCAGGCGCATGCTCGCGATCGACCCCGCCGCCACGTCCTCAATGGCTGAGGATCTCGCCGCGCGCCGCCCCACCGAGATCGACTACCTGCAAGGCGCAGTCGTCAGGCTTGCGGAGACGCACCGAACGAGCGCCCCGATATCGGAGGCGGTCATATCGCTCATCCGCGAACGAGAAGCAGGTAGGGGGAGTATCGCCTCCGCTGAAGCCTCGTCGAGAATCAGCGCCTTAGCTGGAAAAGCCCAAAGCGCTCGTTAGAAGTCGATAGTTGAGACTAGAGCAAAGGGCGGCTAGGCTGACTCTTACTTGGGGAGGGGCGGTCAGCACACATGAAGCAAGTGCAACGAGCTATATGCTTCGTCGGGTTGCTTGTGGCCCTCGCCCTGTCGCAGTCCGCGATCGCTGACAGCAGCGTCGCGCGTGGTCCCGAGGCGCCATGGGTCGAGATACTGGATGTACCAGCACGTGATCCGCTCTATGCCGACAGGATCCAGGGCGGACTGCATTACCTGCTGTCGGAATATCAGATCCAGCCGACTGAAGGCGGCTGGGAAACCTATCACCGCATTTCCTATAAGATCGTCGACCGCACCGGTCTGGAAAGCGCCGCCTCCATCAGTCTCGAGTTCGACCCGGAAGCAGAGATCGTTACGCTCAATCGGCTTAACATCATCCGGGACGGCGAGATCATCGACCAGCGCCAGGTCGCCAGGATCCAGACCGCGCGGCGGGAACCGGACGCGGAGCGCGGCGTGTTCGACGGCCGGCTGACGGCATACATCAACCTGGACGATGTCCGCGTCGGCGACGTCATCGACTGGGCAAGCACGTCCAGGCACAGTCCGGCGGTCGGCAAACACCTCTTTTACGCGGCGTTCGAGGTGGAATGGACGGTGCCCGTGGGCCGCTTTCGTGTGAAGGCGTTTACGCCACCCGGAAGGGAACTCGTCTACACGTCCCGCGAGACCGAGCTTCAAGCTGATCTTGTGACCGAAGGCGGCATCAAGGCTCTCGTCTGGGACGTTATCAATCCCGAGCCGATTAACGATCAACCCAATGCACCAGCGGACTTTCCCGTACAGGGGCGCATTGAAATCTCATCGACTCGAGATTGGGCCGACATTGTCGCCGCAGTGCGTCCGCATTACCAACTGAACCGGACACTTCCAGAGACCTTCAAGACAAAGATCGCGTCGATCGCCAGCCGCTACGCCTCGGCTCAGGACCGGCTCATCGAGGCGATGCGTATCGTGCAGGACGATATCCGCTACGTCAGCCTTTCGATCGGCACCGGCACCTACATTCCGCGCAGCCCGGAGGAAGTGATCGCGAGCGGCTTTGGCGACTGCAAGGACAAATCGCTGTTGCTTGCGATCGCACTGCGCTCGCTCGGTATCGAAGCCGATGTGGCGCTCACCCATTCCTTCGAAGGGGCAGCATTGCTGCAACGTTTGCCGGCTGTGTCAGTATTCAACCACGCCATCGTGCGGGCGAGAATCGACGGAAGACCCTATTGGATCGATCCGACGAACTATCTGCAAGGCGGACGCGCCGACACGATCGTCGTCCCGCAGTTCGCCTATGCTCTGCCCTTGACCGACGACACGGCCGCCCTTGAGCCTATCCCCAGGCCACGGTTGGTCGAACCGACGTCAAGTGTCCTGGAAACCTTCGACATGCCCCGCGCCGACGAACCGATGACGCTGCGTGTCGAGACCACGTATCGGGCGGATTCCGCCGATTGGATGCGTTACAAGCTGATGAATGAATCGCCGGCCAAGCTGTCGAACAACTACCTCAAATATTACGACGGGCTCTATCCGGGCATAAGCCGCGTCGCCGCCCTGGACATCAGCGACGACCGCGACGCCAACATCGTGAAGGTTGTCGAGCGCTATGAGCTCAGCGCAGCCAAGTTGAAGGCCGATGGCCTCATCAAGGAGTTCCCTCTCAAGGCCGACATTGCGCTCGGCGACTTTCCGACGCCGAGCAGCGTCGACCGCGTCGCGCCGGTCTGGATCGGACAGCCCGTGTTCAAGCAACATACCACACTCGTACGCAACCTGAAGGCGCGTTTCAGGGCACCGGAAAATTCGGCCCAGGATGTTGCGCCCTTCGCAGCACTCACGGCCGTTACCAAGGCGACCGATACCAGCTTCCAGGTCATCTGGACGTTCATGACCTTCACGGACCAGGTCTCACCCGCCTATCTGTCCAGATACTCGAAGCGACTGGACGACTTCTGGGCAAACTCGAAATGGACCTTCGACTTCACCTACGTCGCAAAGCCGGGCGAATAGCTTACTCCGCCGCGCTCCTGAACGCGCTGGCGCCCGTCTCGAACTGCAGCCGCGCCAGGCGCGCGTAGACGCCGCCCTTGGCGACCAGCGAGGCGTGCGTGCCTTCCTCGACGATCTCGCCACCATCGAGCACGAGGATTCGGTCGGCCTTGAGAACGGTCGCCAGCCGGTGCGCAATGACCAGCGTGGTGCGGCCCTTCATCAGCCGTTCCAGCGCGGTCTGCACCAGCGTCTCGCTTTCCGCATCGAGCGCGGAGGTGGCCTCGTCGAGTAGCAGGATCGGGGCGTCGCGGAGGATCGCTCGTGCGATCGCGATGCGCTGGCGCTGGCCGCCAGACAGCGTCACGCCACGCTCGCCGACGACCGTCTGGTAGCCGGCGCCGAGCTTGTCGATAAACTCGGACGCCAGCGCATCATGCGCCGCCCGCTCGATGTCGATCTGGTTGGCCTCGGGGCGACCGAAGGCGATGTTGTCGCGCACCGAGGCGGCGAAGATGGTCACGTCCTGCGGCACAATGGCGATTCGCCGGCGCAATTCCTGCGGGTCGGCCTCGCTGATGTCGACGCCGTCGACGCGGATCCTGCCCGTCTGCGGGTCGTAGAAGCGCAGGATGAGCGAGAAGACGGTGCTCTTGCCGGCGCCGGACGGACCGACGATCGCGACCGTCTCGCCCGGCTCGACCGTGAAGGAGACCGAGGTAAGCGACGGCATGTCACGACGCCCCGGATAGGCGAAGGAGACGTCCTCGAAGGACACGCGGCCGAGCGCCGGCGAGGGAAGCGCCTTCGGATCGGCCGGCGCCGCGATCTCCGGCTCCTCGGCAAGGATCTCGGTCAGCCGTTCGGCGGCGCCCGCTGCCTGGCTGAGCTCGCCCCATACTTCCGACAGCGCACCCAACGCGCCGGCCGCGAACACCGAATAGAGCAGGAACTGGCCGAGCGTGCCGGCCGACATCGTGCCGTCGAGCACGTCGCGTGAACCGAACCAGAGCACGGCCACGACCGAAGCGAAGATAGTGAAAATCGCGAAGAAGGTGAGGATCGAGCGGGCGAAGACCGACGACCTGGCCGCGTCGAACGCTGCGTTGACCGCGCGCTCGAAGCGGGAGACGACGATCGGTTCCGCAGTGAAGGCCTGCATCGTGCGCGGCGCGCCGATCTGCTCGCTGGCATAGGCGGTCGCCCGCGCGAGCGTATCCTGCGCCAGCCGCGACTTGCGCCTCACCGATCGGCCGAAGGCGACGAGCGGCAACACGATCACCGGGATCGCGGTGATGACGAGGCCGGAAAGCTTCGGACTGGTGACGACCATCATTCCGACCGCGCCGAGCCCCATGATGGCGTTGCGCAACGCCACCGAGGACGTCGCGCCGACGGCGGACTTGATCTGGGTCGTGTCGGCAGTCAGCCGCGAGACGATCTCGCCCGATTGCGACCGATCGAAGAAGGCGGGCGAAAGCGTCGTGACATGAGCGAAGACGTCGCGGCGTATGTCGGACACGACACGTTCGCCGAGTGTGATGACGAAATAATACCGGCAGGCGGATGCCAGCGCGAGCACCGCGGCGATGACCACGAGCATACTGAAATAATTGGCGATGAAGGTGGAATCGCCGCCGGTGAAGCCGTGGTCCACCATCCGGCGCACCGCGAGCGGCAGGGTCAGCGTCATGGCGGCGGCAAGCATGAGGAAGAAGACCGATGCCGCGACCATGCCCTTGTACCGGCCGAGATAGGGGAACAGCCGCGCCAGCGGCCTGAGCGAGCCGCGCCTTGGTTCTTCCTGGATTGGTTTATCTTCGGCCATCGCTCTGCGGTCCTCGTCCCGTCGGTCCGGGATCTGTTCTCATCAACGGTTCGGACGAACCTAATCGTCCATTTCGGCATCGCGAAGCCTTGACGGAAATCAATTCGGCCTTGGCGCTCTTCCGGCGCCAAACGATCATGCCTTATACTCACAGACGCATAATGGGCACGTGCCGTATTGTCGGCTGGGCGGACTTGTGCTTCTCGGGGTCGTGCTGTATAGGGCACGCCGACCGTTTTCGAAGCCGTAGCCGTCCATGGCCGCGGCTTCAAGCTTTAGAGACCGGGCGCATCGCCGCACCGCTGTTCAGGACGAGACCGATGAAAGACAAGATCCATCCCGACTACCACACGATCAAGATCGTGATGACCGACGGCACCGAGTACCTGACCCGCTCCACCTGGGGCAAGGAAGGGGACACGATGAACCTCGACATCGACCCGACGACGCACCCGGCCTGGACCGGCGGCAACCAGAACCTCCTGGACCGCGGCGGCCGCGTCACCAAGTTCAAGAGCAAGTTCGCCAACCTCGGCATCTAAGCCTGACGGTAGCGTTGGACATGAAAAAACCCCGCTCCGGCGGGGTTTTTTCATGTCAGGGCTTCTTGTCGAGATGCCCGAGCTGTTTCTCCGGCCACACCCTGTCGCGAAGGCGCCGCTTGAGCTCCGCGGCTTCCGGAAAGCCGCCGTCGCGCTTGCGCTCCCAGATCAGCTCGCCGTCGCAGTGGACCTCGTAGATTCCGCCGGTGCCCGGCACCAGCGTCACCTCGCCGAGATCCGCGCCGAAGCTGAAGAGCAGCTCCTGCGCCATCCAGGCGGCGCGCAGCATCCAGTTGCACTGGGTGCAGTAGATGATGCGGATGGAAGGTTTATCGCTCACGCCGCGCTGAGCTTGGCAAGCGTGGCGTCGTCGACCTCGAAATTGGCGTAGACGTTCTGCACGTCGTCGTCGTCCTCAAGGGCTGCCACCAGCTTCATCAGCGACTGAGCGCGCTCTTCGTCGACCGGGATGTTGTTCTGCGGCTTCCAGATCGTCTTCACCGACTGGGCCTCGCCGAGCGACGCTTCGAGCGCGGAGGACACGTCGCCGATGCTCTCGAAGGCGCAGATGATGACGTGGCTCTCCTCGTCCGACTGCACGTCGTCGGCGCCCGCCTCGATCGCCGCGTCCATCGCTTTGTCCGCCGATGCCGCGGAGGCCGGGTAGACGATCTCGCCGACACGGTCCCACATGAACGACACCGAGCCGGTTTCGCCGAGCGCCCCGCCGGCCTTGGTGAAGCAGGCGCGGACGTTGGAGGCGGTGCGGTTGCGGTTGTCGGTCAGCGCCTCGACGATGACGGCGACGCCGCCCGGCCCGTAGCCCTCGTAGCGCACCTCGTCATAGTTCTCCGCGTCGCCACCGGCGGCCTTGTTGATGGCGCGCTGGATGTTGTCCTTCGGCATCGACTCGGCCTTGGCGTTCTGGATCGCGAGCCGCAGGCGCGGATTGAAGTTCGGGTCGGGCGCGCCCATCTTGGCCGCCACGGTAATTTCGCGCGCGAGCTTGGAAAAAGCCTTGGAACGCATCGCGTCCTGGCGACCCTTGCGATGCATGATGTTCTTGAACTGGGAATGACCGGCCATGAGCCCTTCAGGTCCTGCAATGGTTGGATTTGGTGGGCTGCCTTACACCAGAAGCCTCGCTTTCGTCCAGAACCGCTCTTTCCCGCCCCATCTCGCGCAATCGTGATGATACGATCCGCGCCAGCTTGACGATACTCTCGGTCAGACGAACCGGGAGGCCAGACATGCGCCGCTTCCGCCTGGCAATCGTGGCCGCAGCACTGCTGGGAGCCTTCACGGTGGCCTCCCGCGCCCAGCAGGAGGATCCCGTCCCCTCGTCCTGCATCGCGATGGCACAGTCGCTGCCGAACGTCGTCTATGCCAACTTCACGCCGCAGATCGCGCAGGCCGACGTGGCGAAGGGCGAGGTGACCATCACCTATGTCGGCCATTCCACCTACCTGATCGACACGCCCGGTGGCGTGCGTGTCGCCACGGACTATTCCGGCCGCTATCCGGTCGACCCGATGCCGCGCGTCGTTACCATGAACAAGGCCCATTCCGGCCATTTCACCCGCACGCCCGACCCATCGATCGAATACCCGCTCAACGGCTGGGCCGAGGGCGGCGAGCCGGCCCGACACCGCGTCGTGGTCGGCGATCTCTACGTCCGCAACGTGCCGACCGACATTCGCACCTGGGAAGGCGGCATGGAGATCGACGGCAACTCGATCTTCATCTTCGAGGCGGCGGGCCTTTGCATCGGCCATCTCGGCCACCTGCACCACGACCTCACCGACGCGCATTATGCCGCCATCGGCCGGCTCGACGTGCTGATGGTACCGGTCGACGGCGGCATGACCCAGTCGCTGACCAATATGAGCAGGATCGCAGAGCGGCTCTATTCCTCGGTCATCCTGCCGATGCACCGCCACGCGACGCCGATCGGCGAATTCATCTCGCTGATGGGCGAAGGCTTCGCCACCGACTTCCGCTCCGAACGCTCGGTCAGGCTGTCGCTGTCCAATCTTCCCCGCCAGCCGACGATCGTCATCCTCGACGGCGTCTGAGCCCTATTGCAGGCACCTGACATAGTCGCCGGCGTTGCGCGCGCGGCGCTCTATGATATTGGCGATGCGGCGCATGCTGGCCGAGGGCTTCGCCGGATTGCGCAGGATCGGGTTTGGCAGCGCGGCCGTGAGAAGCGCCGCCTCGCGACGCGACAGGTTCTTCGCCGACTTGCCGAAATGGTGCTGCGCGGCAGCCTCCGCGCCATAGATGTTCGGCCCCAGCTCGGCGATGTTTATGTAGATTTCCATGATACGGTGCTTCGGCACCACGAGGTCGAAATAGACCGCCAGCGGCAGCTCGATCACCTTGCGCACCGACCCCAGCGGCCGGTGCCAGAGAAAGAGGTTCTTCACCGTCTGCATGGTGATGGTCGAGGCGCCGCGGGTGAGTTCGCCTTCCATCGCGTCGGTCAGCACCGCGCTAAGTTCCCGCAGGTCCACGCCGTAATGCGAGCAGAACTGGCCGTCTTCCGACATCACGATCGAATGGAGCAGCGGCGGCGCGACCTCCTCCAGCGACACCCATTGCCGATCATACCCCTGCAAGGTCGCCAGATCTTTCAGCATCAGCGTCGAGACGGGATGCACGAAAGGCAGGATGTAGAGAAAGGTCAGCACAAAGGGCAGCGCCGCCAGCACCACGAGCCCGACGACGATTCGCCTGACCCAGCCGCGCCTGCCTTGCCCTGCCCTCACCCTTCCCGCGGCCATGTCCGGCTCCGGATCGACGGCGGGCATGCTCGTCCTGGGAGTGCCTTTTGCCATTACAGACGGCATAAAGGCGCGACTTGCGGCTGGCAATCACCCCCCGCGCTTCACGGCGCGCTTTCCCATGCTTGACCGCGCCAGGGAATGGCGGCAAGCGTCGCCGCCATGGAAAGCGCACCGGTCACCAGCTTCAAGGAACGGCTTTCGGGTCATGCCGCCCGCGTCGAGCAGGAGCTGCGCCGTCTGCTCGACGCGCGCGAGCGAGCCGGCGAGATCGTCCGGCCGGAACGCCTGCTCGCCGCCATGCGTCACGGCGTTCTCAATGGCGGCAAGCGGCTGCGGCCGTTCCTCGTCATCGAGAGTGCCGCCCTGTTCGGTCGCTCCGGCGAGGACGTGCTGGCTGCCGCCGCCGCGCTGGAATGCGTCCACTGCTATTCGCTGATCCACGACGACCTGCCGGCCATGGACGACGACGACCTGCGCCGCGGCCAGCCCACCGTCCACAAGGCCTATGACGAGGCGACCGCGATCCTTGCCGGCGACAGCCTGCTGACGCTCGCCTTCGACATCCTCGCGACGGAGAGCGGAGAGGCGGCGCGGCCGCCGCTCTCGCCACGCCAGCGGCTCGACCTGGTGAAGGGGCTGGCGGTCGCGGCCGGCATCGGCGGCATGGCCGGCGGCCAGGCGCTCGATCTCGCGGCTGAGAAGGACCGGCCCGACGAGGCCGGCATCATCCGGCTCCAGGCGATGAAGACCGGCGCCTTGATCCGCTATGCCTGCGAGGCCGGCGCAATCCTCGGCGGCGCCACCTTCGCCGATCGCGAGCGGCTGGCCGAGTTCGGCTCCGCGATCGGGCTCGCCTTCCAGCTCGCCGACGACCTGCTCGACCTCACCGCCGACGCCGCCGCCATGGGCAAGGCGACCGGCAAGGATGCGGCCGCCGGCAAGGGCACGCTGCCGGCCCTGCACGGCGCAGAATGGACGCGGCAACAGCTGAAGGGCCTGGTCGACCAGGCCCACGACCTCCTGGAACCATTCGGCGCCAAGGCCGCCGCCCTCAAACAGGCTGCGACCTTCATCGCCGAGCGCAAGAGCTGAGGGCCGGATGCCTGGAACGGTCCCCGAGTTCGGTGAACGGCTTTCGAAGGCATGGTCCTCCGACACGTCGAGCAAGTGGAGCGTGGAGAGGCCGGCGCTCGGACAGTGCAGCGTTTCGGCCCTGGTCGTGCAGGATGTCTTCGGCGGCGAGCTTCTGAAGACGCGCGTCGGGGACGATTGGCACTTCTACAACCAGATCGATGGACGGCGTTTCGATCTGACTGCGGAACAGTTCGAGGGGGCGGTTTCGTATGACGATCTTCCGGCGAGCCGCGAAGACGCATTCTCGGACACGTCCCCCGAACAGTACAAGGCCCTTCGTGCCGCTCTGGAACTGTAGGGCTTACCGGTTCCGCATCACGACGCAGGACCCGCCGGCGGTGCGAAGCGTGATACAGATTTCGTCCGCCTCCCGTCTTGAATCGGCTCCGATGCGGACCGCATAGATTCCGCGTCGCCCGATCGACGAGCGCACCCGGCTGACCACCGGCTCGTGATCCGCGAGCACGCTGCTGAATCGCCCCTTCAGGCGCTGGAACTGGCGAACCGCCGCGTCGCGCCGGAAATTGCCGGCAACCTGGACGCCCCACGGCTTGGTGTGCACGCTCGCCATCGGGATCACGGCGCTCATCGTCGCCGGCATCGCCCGGCACGCCACATCGAATCCCGCCTCGGCATCCAGCGGCTGGACCTTGCCGGCATAGGCCGGATCGGTGAACACGTCCGCCGGTTCGCCCATGATGTCGAGCACATAGTTCTCGGTCTCGAGCGGCAGGAACCCGCCGGAGGACAGCCATCGCGACACCCGGGTCTCACCCGAATTGTAGGCCGCCGCCGCGAGCCCCAGATTGCCGAACCTCGCCTTGAGCTCGCCGAGATACTTTGCGCTTGCCGGAATGGCGAGGTCGGGATCGAAGGAATCGGCGAGTCCTCGCATCGAGGCGGTTCCCGGCATGAACTGCGCGATGCCCTCCGCCCCCGCCGGGCTGATCGCCCCCGGATCGAACCGGCTCTCCTTCCAGATCAACCGCGCGAAGAAATCCTCCGGCAACCGGTTCACCCGCGCATGGACCCAGATCAGGTCGCAGATGCGGTCGATGGTGATCGGTGGCTTGGCAGGCTCCTGGGCAAGGGCCGTCGCGGAAACGATGACGAGAAGGGTTGCAGGTCCCCTAAGCAATCGGGCGATCCAAGACGGTAGCGACAATGGCTTTTCCGATGTTCTCACAGTTAGGTGGCTGCAACGTTTCCACCCACGAGCTAAAGAATGTTGCTGGCCGAGCTATCGGCAATACGGATTGACATGACCGATCGACCTCGTCGCCTTATGTTCGCAGAAGGACTCCTGCCGCCGGAAATCCTCTCGCGCGGTTCGCTGAGGGGAAATGAGTACGCTTGGCCGGTTGATGATATCCCCATGGTAATCGCCGCAGCTGAGAAAGCGTCGCTTATAAGCCTGGGCGGGCAGTTGCAGTTCCGACTCTCTGATGGTGGCACATGCGAATGCTATTGGGTCGATGTTGATATCGGACGGAGCGAGTTGGTTGGCTCGAACTGGGCCGAGAAAGTCAGGCATTCTGGGCAACTGGCGCGCGAGCGCTTCATGCAACTGCGGGAGCGCTTCGATTTCTTGCACGAAGGAAGAACCAACTTCCAGCCAGTGGTCGAAGCGGAGGCTCGTGGAGACGACCTATCATCCGCGATGTGCTTCGTCTGGTATGTCGAGGATCAGACAGGACGGCACGGCTTCGAGCTAAACTGACTTACGCGCCGATCCGCTCCGCCGCCTCACTCCGAGCCTGCCCGAAGCGCTGCTCGATGTAGCTCGCCACCATAGCCTCAAACTCGGCGGCAATGTTCGCGCCCCGCAGCGTCGCGGCCTTCTTGCCGTCGATGTAGATGGGGGCCGCCGGCGTTTCGCCGGTGCCGGGTAGCGAGATGCCGATATCGGCATGCTTGGATTCGCCGGGACCATTGACGATGCAGCCCATCACGGCGACCTTGAGTTCTTCCACGCCCGGATATTTGGTCTTCCAGACCGGCATGTTCTTGCGCAGGTCGGCCTGGATCTTCTCGGCCAGCTCCTGGAACACGGTCGAGGTCGTGCGGCCACAGCCCGGGCAGGCGGCGACGATCGGCACGAACTGGCGGAAACCCATCGTCTGCAGCAGTTCCTGCGCCACCTGCACCTCGCGGGTGCGGTCGCCGCCGGGCTCGGGCGTCAGCGAGATGCGGATCGTGTCGCCGATGCCCTGCTGCAAAAGGATGCCCATCGCGGCCGACGAGGCGACGATGCCCTTGGTGCCCATGCCAGCCTCGGTGAGGCCGAGATGCAGCGCGTGGTTCGATCTCTCGGCAAGGTCCCTGTAGACGGCGATCAGGTCCTGCACGCGGCTGACCTTGGCCGAGAGGATGATCTTCGAGCGCGGCAGGCCGATCTCCTCGGCAAGCTCGGCCGAGAACAGCGCCGACTGGATGATCGCCTCGCGCGTCACTGCATCGGCCGTCATCGGAAAGCCGTTCGCCTGGTTGTCGTCCATCAGCCGGGTCAGCAGTTCCTGGTCCAGCGAGCCCCAGTTCACGCCGATGCGCACCGGCTTGTCGTAGCGGATCGCCGTCTCGATGATCGCACCGAACTGCCGGTCCTTCTTCTCCTTGAAGCCGACATTGCCGGGATTGATGCGGTATTTCGCCAGCGCTTCGGCGCAGGCGGGATGATCGGCCAGCAGCTTGTGGCCGATATAGTGGAAATCGCCGATCAGCGGCACGAACACGCCGACGCGCTCCAGCCGCTCGCGAATTCGGGGGACGGCGGCGGCGCTCTCGTCGCGGTCGACGGTGATGCGGACCAGTTCCGAGCCGGCGCGATGCAGCGCGGCCACCTGCGCGACGGTCGCGTCGACGTCGGCCGTGTCCGTATTGGTCATCGACTGGACGACCACGGCGGCCCCGCCGCCCACCGTCACGCCGCCGACATCCACGCCGACGGTGGCACGGCGCGGCGCGGGCCCGGCCTGGCCGGCGGCGGGTATCGGGGCGGCGATGGTCATGTGTGGTCTCCGCGACCGGATTCTACGGCATTCAGGTGGCGGAGGCGCTCCGTCATGTCAAGCTTGCGAGCCGAAGACGACACTTCTGTGTCAGGAACGAAGCTCGCTCGCAATGCGTGGCAACCGTTCGCGGATCATGTCGCGCTCGTCCGCGCTGAGGATCGTTGTGTCGAACAGCTTCATGCTCAGCAGCCCCTCCATGGCGAAGAAGACGATGAGCAGGTCGGCGGGATCGGACGATTCGGCCTTGAGCCGATCGAGCAGCCGGCGGCGATGCTGCCTCACGGGCTCAAGGAAATGCGGGTCCTCGGCCATGGCGGAGAATATCCAGGATGCGGTCTCGTCATCCTCGCATTTGAGCATGCTGAGCCGCAGATAGGCAGCCAGCAGCGTTTCGCCTCCGGCAACGGACTTGTCGAGTTCGCGCTCGAACTCCTCCACATAGCTCGCCACGAGCGCCTGCATCAGCTTGGCCTTGCTCGGGAAATTGTAGAGCAGCCCGCCCTTCGACACGCCTGCGCGGTGGGCTACCGCATCGAGAGACAGGCTTCCCGGACCGGTTTCGCGCGCGACTTCTGCCGCAGCGGCCAGTATTCGTTCACGGGAATTTGCTCTCGGAGTCCTCATCGAATTTGCTGCACTGCACATACAATGAATTGACAATACCGTCCAGACGGTACAGTTACGATAGGTGAAACAGATTGCGGAGTCCAGCCATTCGGCTGCATAGTTCCCCGCTCGCCTTTCTCGGAGTGCCTCGTGATCAAACGTCTCATCATCGCCATCGTGCTGCTCGTGCTGGTGGTCGGCGGGATCGTCGGCTTCAACATGTTCCGCGACAACGCTATCCAGCAGTTCTTCGCCAACATGCCCGTCGTGCCGTCGCCCGTTTCCACCGTGAAGATCGAGCCGGCGAAATGGACGCCTGGCATCCAGGCGATCGGCACGGTCAGTGCCTCGCGCGGCGTCGACCTCACCGTCGAGACCAGCGGCATCGTCAAGGACATCAAGTTCGCCTCGAACCAGCGCGTCGAGCAAGGCGCGCTCCTCGTACAGCTTGACGATTTGCAGCAGCAGGCGGACCTGTCGGCCCAGCGCGCCCAGGCGGCGCTCGACAAGCAGAACCTTGACCGCGCAATCGAGCTGCAGAAGCGCGGCGTGGGCTCCGAGACCACCGTCGAGCAGGCACAGGCCGCGGCGACCGCTTCCGCAGCCCAGGTCGCCAAGCTCGAAGCCGTGCTGGAGCAGAAGCAACTTACCGCGCCCTTTGCCGGCACGATGGGCATCCCGAGGATCGACCTCGGCCAGTATCTCACCCCGGGAACGACGGTCGCCACCCTGCAAAACCTCGACGTGCTGCGCGCCGACTTTTCCGTTCCCGAACAGAGCCTGAACCTGGTCAGGATCGGCCAGCCCGTGCGCTTTGGCGTCAACGATGCGGACATGCCGTTCCGCGGCGCGATCGTCGGCATCGAGCCGAAGGTCGACCCGTCCACGCGCCTGGTGCTGATCCGTGCCGAGATCGCCAATCCCGAAGGCAAGCTCGCGCCCGGCCAGTTCGTGCAGGTGCGTGTTGATCTCCCCGAGGAGGACAACGTCATCGCGGTGCCGCAGACGGCCGTGGTGACAAGCCTCTACGGCGACTTCGTCTACGCCGTCCGCCCGGCCGACGCCAAGCCGGCCGCGGCGCCAGCGAAGGAAGGTGACGCCAAGCCCGCGGCCGAAACGCCAGCTCCGACCCCGGCGCAGGCCGCGCCCAGTCTCGTCGCGCAGCAGATCTTCGTCAAGCTCGGCCGCCGGTCCGACGGGCGGGTCGAGATTGTTGAAGGTCTCAAGGATGGCGACGAGATCGTCACCGCCGGCCAGAACCGCCTGTCGAACGGCGGACCGGTCGTGGTCGACAACACTGTCCAGCCGCAGCCCTCCGGCGACGCACAGGCAGACGCGAAATGAGCTTCTCCGACATCTTCATCAAGCGGCCCGTCCTGTCGACGGTGCTCGCCTTCCTGATCCTGCTGCTTGGCGCGCAGGGCATCTTCAACCTGCAGATCCGCGAATATCCGGAGGTCGAGGAGACGGTCATCACCGTCACCACGACCTATCCCGGCGCCAGCGCGGACCTGATCCAGGGCTTCATCACCGCGCCGATCTCGGCCGCGGTCTCGACCACGGAGGACATCGACTACGTCACCTCTCAGAGCCGGCCGTCGGCTTCCGTGGTTACCGTCCAGATGCGTCTCGGCGCCAATCCCGACGCCGCGCTCACCGAGGTCATCGCCAAGGTCAACCAGGTGCGCGGCCAGCTGCCGTCCGACGCCGAGGACCCGGTCATCGTCAAGGGCACCGGCCAGCAGTTCGCCATCATGTATCTGGCGATGCAGAACCCGAACATGACCGGCGAGCAGCTGACCGAATACATCGAGCGCGTCATCCGCCCGCGCATGTCGACCATCGAGGGCGTGGCCGAGGTGCAGGTGCTCGGCGCCAAGGAATATTCGATGCGCGTCTGGATCGACCCGATCCGGCTCGCCTCGCGCGGCGTCACCGCGGCGGAGGTGCTCTCGGCGATCAACTCGTCGAACTTCCTCTCCGCGCCCGGCAAGACGCAGAACAAGTTCGTCTCCAACTCGATCACGGTCCAGTCGACCCTGCAGAGCGCCGATGCCTTCGGCCAGCTGCCGCTCAAGTCGGATGCGGACGGCGTCGTGCGCCTGAACGAGGTGGCGACCGTAGAACTCGCCGCCGCGAGCGAGGACACGCGCGTCAACTTCAACGGCAAGGAAGGCACCTTCATCGGCATCTTCCCGACCCCGTCCGCCAACCCGCTCGACACGTCGGCGGGGGTCGTAGAACAGCTGCCGGCGATCCAGAACTCGCTGCCGGACGGCATGTCGATCAGCCTGGTCTACGATGCGACGGAGACCATCAGCGCCTCGATCGAGGAAGTGTTCAAGACGATCGGCGAGGCCGTGCTCATCGTCATCGTCGTCATCCTCCTCTTCCTCGGCTCGTTCCGCTCCGTGCTGATGCCGGTGGTGACGATCCCGCTGTCGCTGGTCGGCGTCTGCTTCTTCCTGTTCGTGGCCGGATATTCGATCAACCTTCTGTCGCTGCTCGCAATGGTGCTGGCGATCGGCCTCGTCGTCGACGACGCGATCGTGGTGCTGGAGAACATCCACCGCCATATCGAAGATGGCATGACGCCGATGCAGGCGGCCTTCAAGGGCATGGCCGAGATCACGACGTCGGTCGTCGCCATGACCATCACGCTCGCCGCCGTCTTCGCGCCGCTGATGTTCACCGGCGGCCTGACCGGCTCGCTCTTCCGCGAGTTCGCCTTCACGCTTGCCGGCGCTGTGGTCATCTCCGGCCTGGTCGCCTTGACGATCACGCCGATGATGTCGGCCCGCATCCTGAAGTCCGGCAACCACAGCCGCTTCCAGAAGGCCGTCGACCACTTCTTCGACCGCTTCGCCAACGGTTATGAGCGTCTCGTCTCCGGCTCGCTGAAATACCGGCCTGTGACGCTCCTGGTCGTCGTCGCCCTGGTCGGCGCGACGGCCTTCATGTTCGTCAAGACCTCCAGCGAACTGGCGCCGGAAGAGGATTCCGGAGCGCTGTTCGCGCTCATCACCGCCCCACGCTACGCGACGACGGATTACACCCAGCTCTATGTCGACCAGATCCGCGAGCTGACCAAGGACATCCCGGAGGTCAAGGCGAACTTCTCCATCGTCGGCCTCGGCGGCCAGACCAATTCCGGCTTCTCGGTCTGGGCGCTGAAGGACTGGTCCGAGCGCACCCGCTCGCAGAAGGAGATCCAGGCCGACATCCAGGCACAGCTCGCCAAGGTGGCGGGCGTGCAGGCGCTGGTCTTCGCTCCGCCCTCGCTGCCAGGCGCCGGCGGCGGTCTGCCGATCTCGGTCGTCATCCGCTCCACGGGCGAGCCGAGCCGCGTCTACGAGGTGGCCGAGCAGATCCGGCTGGAGGCGCAGAAGTCCGGCCGCTTCATCGTCGTTCAGAACTCGCTCGCCTTCGACGCACCGCAGGTGACGGTCACGATCGACCGCGATCGCGCGGCCGCGCTCAATCTGCCGATCCGCGAGATCGGCACGACGCTCGGCCTGCTCGTCGGCGGCGGCGCGGTGGCGCAGTTCGACCGCGACTCGAACAGCTACGACATCATCATGCAGGTGCCGCAGGAGTATCGCGACAATCCGGAGAAGCTCGGCCAGTTCTTCATCCGGTCGGTCTCGGGCGACATGGTGCCGCTGTCGGCGGTCGTCTCGGTCTCGACCAACGTCTCGCCGGCCTCGATCGAGCAGTTCAACCAGCTCAACGCCGCGACGATCTCGGCTCTGCCGCTGCCTGGCGTGTCGACCGGCGACGGCCTCGCGGCGATCGAGAACATCGCCCGGCCGCTGCTGCCGGACGGCTTCTTCATCGACTATTCCGGTCAGTCGCGCCTCGAGAGCCAGCAGGGCAACACGATCGCCATCGCCTTCGCGCTCGCCGTCGTCGTCATCTACCTGGTGCTCGCCGCGCAGTTCGAGAGCTTCCGCGACCCGCTGATCATCATGATGTCGGTGCCGCTGTCGATCTTCGGCGCCATCCTGCCGCTCAACCTCGGGCTCGGAACGCTGAACATCTACACGCAGGTGGGTCTCATCACGCTGGTCGGCCTCATCACCAAGCACGGCATCCTGCTGGTCGAGTTCGCCAATCAGCAGCGGCACATGAACGGGCTCGGCCGGCGCGACGCGATCATCGCGTCCGCAAAGACCCGCCTGCGCCCGATCCTGATGACCACGGCCGCGATGTCGCTCGGCGTCGTGCCGCTGATCATCGCTTCCGGCGCAGGTGCGGCGGCGCGTTCGGCGATGGGAATGGTGATCTTCACCGGCATTCTCGTCGGCACCGCCTTCACGCTGTTCGTGGTGCCGATGTTCTAC
This sequence comes from Mesorhizobium australicum, assembly GCF_900177325.1. Taxonomy (NCBI): domain Bacteria; kingdom Pseudomonadati; phylum Pseudomonadota; class Alphaproteobacteria; order Hyphomicrobiales; family Phyllobacteriaceae; genus Mesorhizobium; species Mesorhizobium australicum. The sequence continues at coordinate 5,336,891 of NZ_FXBL01000004.1, forward strand.
ACCTTCATTGCTGCCAAGGACGCGCCCCAGGATGCGGAGGAACCGTCGGCCGAGACGCTGGCCATGCCAGCGGAGTAGGACCGTAGAACCACGGCATTGGCTTCCCTTGTGCGGCGCACTATGTCTGCTGCGCCGCACAAGCCGATGAAGGAGAATGCCATGCCCAAGGTCGCCATCGTCACCGGATCGACGTCCGGGATCGGCCTCGCCATCGCCGAGGCGCTTGCCGGCCTCGGCCACATCGTCATCGTCAATTCCTTCTCCGACACCGCAGCCGACCATGCGGTGGCGAAAGCCATCGCAGACGGCACGGGTGCAAAGGTCGTCTACCGCCAGGCCGACATGTCGAAGGCGGAAGACTGCCGCGCCCTCGTCGCCTGGACCGAGAAGGAGTTCGGCTCCGTCGACATTCTCGTCAACAATGCCGGCATCCAGTATGTCGCGCCGGTCGAGGAGTTCCCTATCGAGCAGTGGAATCGCATCATTGCGATCAACCTCTCCTCCGCCTTCCACACCACGGCCGCCGCCCTGCCCGGCATGAAGGCCAGGGATTGGGGCCGCATCGTCAACATCGCCTCCGCGCACGGCCTGCGCGCTTCGCCGAACAAGTCGGCCTATGTCGCCGCCAAGCACGGCGTCGTCGGCCTGACCAAGACCGTTGCGCTGGAGAGCGCCCGCTCGAACATCACCTGCAACGCCGTCTGCCCCGGTTTCGTGCTGACGCCACTGGTCGAAAAGCAGATCGATGACCGGGCGAAGGAACTCGGCCTCGACCGCGAGACCGTCATCCGCGACGTCATCCTGGAGAAGCAGCCGAGCAAGAAATTCGCCTCGGTCGGCGAGATCGCCGCCGCCACGCTCTACCTCGTGTCGGACGGCGCCGCCTCCGTCACCGGCACGACCATCTCGGTCGACGGCGGCTGGACGGCGCAGTGATGCGCAAGCCGGTCAACCTGGCGCTGCAGGGCGGCGGCTCGCATGGCGCCTTCACCTGGGGCGTTTTGGACCGCCTGCTCGAAGACGGTCGGCTCGACTTCGCCGCCGTGTCCGGCACCAGCGCCGGCGCGATGAACGCGGCGGCACTCGCCGACGGCTGGATGCGCGGTGGGCGCGAGGGCGCGCGCGAGCGACTGTCCTCCTTCTGGAAGAGCGTTGCGCGCAAGGGCCGCTTCTCGCCCGTGCAGCGGCTGCCCTGGGACATTTTCTGGGGCAACTGGTCGGTCCAGAACTCGCCCGGCTACATGTTCTACGACGCCATGTCGCGCGTCTTCTCGCCGTACATGGTCAATCCTCTCAACGTGAACCCGCTTCGTGAAGTGGTCGAGGAGGAGATCGACTTCCGCAATGTCCGCAGCTGCAAGGGCATCAGCGTCTTCGTCTCGGCAACCAATGTCCAGACCGGCCGCCTGCGCGTCTTTTCCGGCGAAGAGCTGAGCGCCGATGCCGTGATGGCGTCCGCCTGCCTGCCGCAGGTCTTCCGCGCCGTCGAGATCGACGGCGAGCCCTACTGGGACGGCGGCTATGGCGGCAATCCGGCGATCTTCCCGTTCTTCTACACCAACCACGTCGAGGATGTTCTGCTCGTGCAGATCAATCCGGTCACGCGGGAAGGCGCGCCGAAGACGGCGCAGGAGATCCAGAACCGCGTCGACGAGATCACCTTCAACTCAGGTTTGCTGCATGAAATGCGCGCCATTGCCTTCGTCAACAGGCTGATCGACGAAGGCCGGATCTCGCGTGACGAATACCGCGCCATACGCATGCACCGCATCGATGCCGACGAAGCCTTCAAGGACCTGTCCGCCTCCTCGAAGATCAATGCGGAATGGGCGTTCCTGGAGTATCTGCGCGACCTCGGGCGCAGCGCCGCCGAGGACTGGCTCGTCGCGAACTTCGACGCCGTCGGCGAGCAAGCCACGCTCGACGTGTCGGGAGAACTTTCGGAGACGCCCCAGCTCAGATCGCGCGGCCTCGGCGCGCGCACGCGAGAATTTCTGGCGACCCGCAGGAAGCCGGCGGCCTGACGCTCAGCCCGGCGTGACCGCGCGAGCCACCACCGACACGAGGCTGCGCGTCGCCACGCGCAATTCATCGAGGTTCTTCAGGCGCGCCTTCATGCCTTCGATCGCATCCCAGAACAGGCTCGCCAGGGTTTCGGCCGAATAGCCGCGCGCCCTCAGATCGACGCCGCTGTCGCGGGCCGCGCGATCGAGTGCGTCGGCGACGAGACCGACCATCGACTCCTTCCAGTCCGCGAGCACCTCGCCTGCCAGCTGATTCTTCATATCGAGGATCTCGTGTCCGTGCGGCGATCGCATGAACTCTTCCATCATCGCGAACATCGACGTTTCGAGCAGCAGGTTCAGCCGCTCGCCGATCGGGCCGTCGCCGGCCAGCACTTGCCGGGCGGTTGCCACGGATCCATCAAAATAGCTGAGCGCGATGGCCTGGTAGATGTCGACCTTGTTGCGGAACAGCAGGTACAGCGCCGGCCGTGACATCTCCGCCGCTTTGGCGATGTCGTCCATCGTCGTGCGCTGAATGCCATAGGCGAGGAAAACCTTCGCCGCGCGCTCCAGGATGCGCTGGCGCTTCAGATCATCTGGGCTGGCATTGGTGTCGTTCAAGGCAATTCCCGCTCGCACATGACCTATTGACATACTGACGAATTTTGTCAAGATGTTTCGGCAAGGCAGAGAGTGGTATGCTCGCAACCCAGCCCAAGGAGGTGCTTATGCGTCTGACGGTCGATGGACAAGAGATCGAGGTCGATGCGGAGCCAGACATGCCGCTCCTGTGGGCCTTGCGCGACCTCGCCGGCAAGACCGGACCGAAATTCGGCTGCGGCGTCGCCGCCTGCGGCGCCTGCACGGTGGTGATCGACGGCCAGCCGGTGCGATCCTGCTCCCTTCCTGTCGGCGACGTCACAGGCAGCGTAACCACCATCGAGGGCCTTGCTGTCGACGGGAAGCTGCATCCGGTGCAGCAAGCCTGGCTGGAAGAACAGGTCGCGCAATGCGGCTACTGCCAGGCCGGCCAGATCATGAGCGCCTATGCGCTTCTGGAAGAGATCGAGAACCCGACCGACGAGGACATCGACAACGCCATGGGCGGCAATCTCTGCCGCTGCGGCACCTATCCGCGCATCCGCGCCGCCATCAAGAGAGCGGCGAACCTCAAGCTGGCGAGGGCCTGACCATGGCAAGCATCGGCAAGATCGCACGACGCACCTTCCTGTTCGGCATGGCGGCCGTCGCGGGCGGCGTGGCCGTCGGCTACTACTATTACCGCAGGCCCTACCCGAACCCTCTCGAAGGCGAACTGGCCGAGGGCGAGGTAACCTTCAACCCCTATCTCAAGATCGGCTCCGACAACACGATCACGGTGATCGCGCCGCGCGCAGAGATGGGTCAGGGCATCTCCACCACGCTCGCCGCCTTCGTCGCCGAGGAACTCGACGTGACGCTTGACCGTCTCACAGTCGAGCACGGGCCGCCGTCTTATGCCTATTACAATGCCGCGATGCTCGAAGAAGGCGCCGGCTTCAACTTCTGGGACGATAGCTTCACCGCGGAGACAGTGCGCGGGCTGATGGGCGCGGCGGGCAAGATGCTGGGCCTCCAGGCCACCGGCGGCTCGACCGCGGCGCGCGACGGCTTTGACCGGATGCGTCAGGCCGGTGCGGCGGCGCGCATCATGCTGATCGAGGCCGCTGCCGCCCGGTTGGGCGTGCCCGCGCGCGACCTTGCGACCGACAACGGCACGATCGTCCACAAAGCATCCAACCGCAGCGTTACCTACGGCGAAGTGGCGCTCGACGCCTCGAAACTGACGCCTCCCTCGAAAGTCACGCTGAAGGAGAAGGCGGACTGGAAGCTGCTCGGCAAGCCGCAGAAGCGCGTCGACATGCTGGCGAAGGTTACCGGCGCGCCGATCTTCGGCATCGACGTCCGGCAGCCCGACATGCTGTTCGGAACCGTTCGGATGAGCCCGGTCTTCGGCGCGAAACCCGTCCGCTCGGACACCTCGGCCGCTTCGAAGATGCCCGGCGTCGTCAAGATCGTGCCGATCGAATCGAGCTATGGAAGCGGTTTCGGCGTCATTGCCGAGAACACCTGGGCCGCGTTCAAGGCTGCAGAGGCGATCGATGTCGAGTGGGGCAAGCCGGATTATCCGCTTTCCAACGACGAGATCATGACCCGTATCGCGGACGCCGCCCGAACCGGCGAGGCAAGCGCGATGCGGGACGACGGCGACGTCGATGTCGCCTTCGCCGACGCGCCGCAGGATCGCGTCATCGAGGCGGAATACAGCGTCCCCTACCTGTCGCATGCTCCGATGGAGCCGATGAACTGCACAGCGCAGCTGAAAGACGGCGTCCTAAACGTCTGGGCACCGAACCAGATGCCCGTGCTGGTGCGCTGGTTCTGCTCCGACATCGCCGGCGTGCCGGGCAACAAGACCATGGTGCACACCACCTCCATGGGCGGCGCCTTCGGCCGCCGCGGCGAACTGGACTACGCGCTCTACGCCACCATCCTCGCCAAGGAGACCGATGGGCGCCCGGTGCAGGTGACATGGACCCGCGGGGAGGACATGCGCCGCGGGCCGTTCCGGCCGGCGTCGGTTGGGAAGTTCCGGGCCCGCATCGGCAATGACGGCCTGCCGGTCGCCGTCGACATGCGGGTGGCGGCGCAGAACATGATGGCCTCGCTGATGAGCCGCACCTTCACGTCCCTGCCGGCCGGCGGGTCGGATCCCTCGATCACCGACGGGTCGCGCAACCAGCCCTACACCATCCCCAACTACCGGGTCTCCGAGATCCAGGTGCCGCTTCCCATTCCCGTTACCTTCTGGCGCTCGGTCGGCAATTCCGTGAACGGCTTCTTCCACGAATGCTTCATGGACGAGATCGCTCATGCAGGCGGCATCGATCCGGTCGAGATGCGGCGCAAGCTGATGGTCAACCATCCGGCTGCGCTCGCGGTCGTGAACAAGGTTGCGGAAATGTCCAGCTGGGGCGAGGCCTTGCCGGAAGGCAAGGCAAAGGGTTTCGCCTTTACGCTCTCCTTCGGCAGCTGGTGCGGGCAGGTCATCCAGATCGCCGACACGCCCGCCGGCATCAAGCTGGAGAAGATGTGGATCGCTGTCGAGGTCGGCACGGCCCTCGATCCAGGCATCATCGAGACGCAGATGACCTCCGGCGCGGTCTACGGCCTGTCGGCCGCGATGGGCCAGGCGATCACTTTCGAGGACGGACGGGTCGTTCAGTCCAACTTCCACGATTTCGACGCCATGCGCATCTTCCAGGCGCCGGAATTCGAGGTCGCAATCCTCGAGAATTTCCACCGCATGGGCGGCGCCGGCGAAGTCGGCGTTCCGCCGGCAGCGCCCGCGCTTGCCAACGCGCTTTCCGCGCTCAAGGGCCAGCGCTTCCGCTCCCTGCCGCTGTCGAAGGAGGTCGCGTTCGCATGAGGCTCGCGCGCATAGTGCTGACGGCCGCTGCCATCACCGCGGCCGTCTCAACCGCCTTCGCCCAGGAGACGTCGCCCGCGGTCGATCCCGCCGCCGGCCTCGCCTCGTGGGCCAAGGTCTACGAAGTCTTCTCGCATCCGCGCTGCGCCAACTGCCACGTCGAGGACGACCGTCCGCGCTGGTCGGGCCCCCATTATGGCGCGACACGCGTCCATGCATTCAACGTGCAGCGTGGTGCCGACGGCTCGGGCTTCGGCAATCCCGGCCTGCGCTGCACCACCTGCCATTTCGCGACCAATTCCACCGTGTTGCATGGCCCGCCCGGCGCCGAGAGCTGGCATCTGGCCCCGCCGGAAATGGTCTGGTTCGGCAAGTCGTCCGCCGAAATCTGCGCCCAGATCAAGGATCCCGAGCGCAATGGCGGCCGCACGCTCGACGAGGTCGCCGTGCACGTGCGAGACGACGGCCTCGTCGCCTGGGGTTGGAACCCCGGTCCTGGCCGCGAGCCCGCGCCGGGCTCCGCGCAGGCCACGTTCGAGGCGCTCTCGGCATGGGCGGCCGCCGGCGCGCCGTGTCCATGAGAGCCGCCCACGAAGAAGCCGACCTCGGTCGGCTTCTTTACATTTCTTTACAATTCGCAGGGCTTTTCGAAACACGCAGGCACTAGTATGGCCTTTCGGATACGGGCCGGACTCATGACAGCAAAGTGTCAGGAGCATCGGACGAATGTATCTTTATGACTATATTGCGCTGCAAACTTGGAGTAAGAAACCGCCCGCTCCGTTCCGGATGCGTTTCAGGATTGCAAGATGGCCGATGCGGCCCCACCTGAATGCACGGAGCGGCCGCGACGCGTGACGCGTCTTTCGCCCGATATGGGGATTTTTCGGTATGGCGAAGTTCAGGTTCCACAAAGTCGCGGCTGTTGCCGTGCTCATCGGATTTGCCGCATGGATGGGAACCGGGAGGTTCTCGTCGGTCGGCTCCGCATCGACGGAGACGGAGGCCGCGCAGGGCGAGGCAAAGCCGGCGACCGCGGAGGCCGCGCCCAAGGCGCCGCGCACCGTCGCAGTGGTGACCCCGCCCCATATCCAGCATGAGCGGGCGATCCGCCTCTCCGGCCAGACCCAGGCCGACAAGCGGGCGGTGCTCGCGACGCGCGCGGCCGGCATCATCGAGCAGCTCACCGTCAAGCAGGGCGACAAGGTCGCGGCCGGCCAGACCATCCTGGTGCTGAACGCCGAGGACAAGCCCGCTATGGTCGAGACCGCAAAACAGCTGGTCAAGCAGCGGCAGGCCGAGCTGGAGGCCGCGCAGCGGCTGGCCAAGACCGGCACACTCGCCAAGCTCAGCCTCGACACGGCCGTCTCGGCTCTTGCCCAGGCGGAATCCCAGCTCAAGGCTGCCCAGGCCGATCTCGACCGCCTCACCATCGTCGCCCCGTTCGCCGGCATCGTCGACAGCGTCGACGTCGAGCTCGGCAGCGCGGTCGCGCAGGGCGCCCAGATCGCCACGCTGCTCAGCCTCGATCCCGTCGTGGTGAAGGGCGAGGTGAGCGAGCGCGACCTGACCTACATCAAGGCCAACGACAAGGCCGATGCCGTTCTGGTCAATGGCGAACGCGTCACCGGCACCGTGCGCTACATCAGCCGCGAGGCCGCCGCGGCGACGCGCACCTTCCGCGTCGAGGTGGCGATCCCCAATGCGGACGAGCGCATTCCCGCCGGCATGACGGCCGAGATCACCGTGCGCGCAGCACCCGCCGACGCCGTGATCCTGCCGCGCTCGGTGGTGACGCTCAGCGCCAATGGCGACCTCGGCATCCGCGCGGTCGACAAGGATGGCAAGATCGTCTTCTACCCGATCGACCTCATGGACGACCTGACCAACGGTCTGGTTCTCGGCGGCGTTCCGAAGGATGCGCGCATCGTCGTGGCCGGCCAGGATCTGGTCACCGAGGGCGACATCGTCAACCCGGTCACCGCCGACGAGCAGCTCATCAAGAAGCTGGTCGGCGAAGTCGCCGGCACCAATTGAGCGGCGCCCGGTCATGGATATCGTCAAGCTTGCCATCCGCAACGCGCGGCTGACGCTTTCGGTCCTCGTTTTCCTCGTCATCGCGGGCGCGCTCGCCTATCGCGCGGTGCCGAAGGAGGCCGAGCCAGACGTCGCGATTCCAATCATCTACGTGAGCCTCGCCTACCAGGGCATCTCGCCGGAGGATTCCGAACGCCTGCTGCTGCGACCGGTCGAAACACAGCTGAAGAGCCTGAAGGGCCTGAAGGAAATGCGCTCCGCCGCCTACCAGGGCGGCGGCTACGTGCTGGTCGAGTTCGACCCCTCGACGGACCTGTCGGACGCGCTGATCGATGTGCGCAACAAGGTGCAGGACGCCAAGCAGGATATTCCCGAAGGCGCCGAGGAGCCGACCGTCAACGAGGTCAACGTCTCCGAATTCCCCGTCCTTGTCGTAACGCTGTCGGGCGACGTGCCGGAGCGCGTGCTCACGGTCGCGGCCAAGTCGCTGCGCGACAAGATCGAGGAGGTCCCGGGCGTCCTCGAGGGCACCATTCAGGGTTCCCGTGAAGAACTGGTCGAGGCGATCATCGACCCGGTCAAGCTCTCCTCCTACGGCCTGAGACTCGACCAGCTCATCCAGGGCGTCGGCGCGTCGAACAGCCTCGTCGCCGCCGGTGCGCTGGAAGGCAGCGAAGGCAAATACGCCATCAAGGTACCGGCGCTGATCGAGACGCCGGAAGACGTGGCGCGCCTGCCGGTCGTGGCCAACAACAACGCGGTGGTGCGGGTGCAAGACCTTGCCACCGTCCGCTCCACCTTCAAGGACGCCGAGACGATCACGCGGCTCGACGGCAAGCCCGCCATCGCCATCGAGGTGAAGAAGCGCATCGGCGCCAACATCGTCGAGACGATCGAGGGCGCAAAGCACGTCGCCGACGAATTCCTCAAGACGGCGCCTCCAGGCATGGAGGTCACCTACACGCAGGACAAGTCCGTCTTCGTCAACCAGCTCCTGAACGACCTGCAGAATCACGTGCTGATTGCCGTGATCCTGGTCTTCATCGTCATCCTCTACGCGCTCTCCGGTCGCGCCTCGCTGCTGATCGGCCTCGCGATCCCGTCCTCGTTCCTGATGGGCATCCTGGCGCTGGCGCTGATGGGCTACACGATCAACATGATCGTGCTGTTCTCGCTGATCCTGGCGGTCGGCATGCTGGTCGACGACGCGATCATCGTCACCGAATATGCCGAGCGGCGCATGTCCGAGGGCGCGCCGAAGGAGCTTGCGTTCGAGGAGGCCGCCAAGCGCATGGCAGGTCCCGTGATCGCGGCCACCATGACCCGCATCGCCGCCTTCTCGCCGCTGCTCTTCTGGCCCGGCATCATCGGCGACTTCATGAAATACCTGCCGATCACGCTCATCGTCACGCTTGCAGCTTCGATGGCCTATGCGTTGATCTTCGCGCCGACCCTGGGCGCGATCTTCGCCAAGGCGCCTGAGCATCCGGAGGAGCACGGCCGCGACGGCCTCTACATGGCCGTCGTCAACAAGGCGGTGCACTATCCCATCACTGCCCTGATCCTGACTGTGGCGCTGCTCGGCGGCGGCATGTGGTCCTACGTGAAGTTCGGCAACGGCGTGGAGTTCTTCCCCACCGTCGAGCCGGACTACGGCCTGCTCTACGTGCATGCCCGCGGCAACCTGTCGCTCGCCGAGATGGATGCGGCGACCCGCGAGGCCGAAAACCGGCTGCTCGGCTGGCCGGGCGTCAAATCGGTCTACACCCGCGCCGGCAAGTCGCGCGGCGGCGGGCAGGATATCCCCGAAGATGTCGTCGGCGTGATCCAGTACGAGTTCGTCGACTGGCGGGAACGCAAGTCCGCGCATGAGATCCTGGATGAGTTGCGTGTGAAGATGGCGGGCATTCCCGGCGTCGATGTCGAGGTGCGCGTGCCTGATGCCGGCCCGCCGACCGGCAAGCCCATCCAGGTCCGCCTCTCGGCGGTCAATCCCGAGGGCCTCAACGAATACGCCGCCAAGGTCGCGGCCGAGGTCGCCAAGGTGCCGGGCGTCATCGACATTTCCGATGGCTTGCCGCCGCCGGGCATCGACTGGGCGCTTGAGGTCGACCGTTCGAAGGCTGCTCAATACGGCATCTCGCCGATCGCCGTCGGCACGGTCGTGCAGCTCGTCACGACCGGCCTGAAACTGACTGACTATCGCCCGGCCGGCGCGGACGACGCGGTCGACATCCGGCTGCGTCTGCCGGAAGACCGGCGCACGCTCGCCTCGCTCGACCAGCTGCGGATCGAAACCGCACAGGGCTCCGTTCCGATCTCGAACTTCGTCTCGCGCAAGCCGGAGCAGACCGTCGGCATCCTCAATCGCATCGACGCCAAGCGCACGATATCCGTGCAGGGCAATGTCGCCTCCGGATTCCAGGTCGCGGCCGTACAGGCCGAGGTGTCGAAGGTCGTCGCGGGCATGGAGCAGCCGGGCATCGAGTGGAAGCTGGCCGGCTCCAACGAGGACAGCGAGGAGGCCGGAGCGTTCCTGGTGAATGCCTTCGGCGCGGCGATGTTCCTGATCTTCCTCGTGCTGCTCGCGCAGTTCAACAAGTTCACCAGCGTCGTGCTCGTGCTCACCTGCGTGGTCATGGCGGTCATCGGCGCGCTGCTCGGCATGCTTTTGACCGGCCAGGCCTTCGTCATCGTCATGTCGGGCATCGGCATGATCGCGCTGGCGGGTGTCGTCGTGAACAACAACATCGTGCTGATCGACACCTACGACCGGCTGCGGGACGAGGGCTGGGAAAAGCTCGACGCCGTGCTCGAGACCTGCCGCCAGCGTGCGCGCCCGGTCGTGCTGACCGCGCTCTCCGCGATCCTCGGCGTGCTGCCGATCGCCTTCGGCCTCGGTCTGGAGATCTTCCACCACGAGACGACGATCAACGCACCTTCGACCCAGTGGTGGATTGCGCTCTCGTCGGCGATTGTCTTCGGCCTGTCCTTCGCGACCGTGCTGACGCTGATCGTCACGCCGTCGATGCTGATGGTGTTCACCCGCGACAAGCATCGCAAGAGACGCGGCTGGCTATCGCGGCTGTTCCGCCGCAAGGGCGATACGGTCCCCGAAGTGCCAGCCGGCACGCCGGACCTGCCGGCAATGCCTTACCCGAAGGCGGCGGAATAGCCGGCGAAGGACGAAAAGCGGGCGCCGGAACAAAATTCGGCGCCCGTGCATTGTGATCCCATTCAGAGATTTTTCTCGGAAGGGGTAATCACATGACGCTCAGCACTATCCTTCTCATCATCCTGATCCTGATCCTGCTCGGCGCGATCCCCGCCTGGCCCTACTCCCGAGGTTGGGGCTACGGGCCCTCCGGCATCGTCGGCGTGATCCTCGTGATCCTGATCATACTGGTGCTGATGGGACGGATCTGATCCGCGATCGAAACTGATCCAACGAAAACGCCGCCCAAAACCATGGGCGGCGTCTTTTTGATCTTCCCGCTCGACGTCAGGCCGGCTCGAATTCCAGCGCGACGCCGTTGATGCAGTAGCGCTGGTAGGTCGGCGGCGGCCCGTCCGGGAAGACATGGCCGAGATGGCTGCCGCAGGTCGCGCAATGCACCTCGGTGCGCACCATGCCGTGGCTACGGTCGGTCGTCGTCTCCACCGAGCCCGGCAGCGGGTCATTGAAGCTCGGCCAGCCGGTACCGCTTTCAAACTTCAGCGTCGATTCGAACAGCGGCGTGTCGCAGCCGACGCATTTGAACGTGCCCTGCCGCTTCTCGTAAAGCAGCGCGCAACTGCCCGGCCGCTCCGTCCCATGCTCGCGCATGATGTAATACTGCTCCGGCGTCAATTTCGCACGCCACTCGGAATCCGTTCGGGTGACGGGATAGGTGTGGATGTCCATGAGATTCTCCATCGGGCGCTGTCGCTCCAATATGGGTATTTCGGGCGCCGCCGGCAATGCGCAGCCGACTGCCGAAGGTTTCGTGCCAAGCGGACCGCAGCCGACGACATGAATTTGCCTTCGACTGCCGCCACTCAAGGCCTACCTGAAATCGCGAGGTGGTCGGTGCGGAAGATTTTCTGGTTTCTCCTTTGCCTCGCGGTCGGACTCGCAGCGCAAGGCGCAAGCGCCGATCCGTGGGAAACCGTCGAGCCGGAGGCCGCCGGCTGGTCCGCGAGCGCGCTCGCGGAGGCCCGGACAACTTCACTCGCCTTAAAGCCGACCGCTCTCCTGATCGTGCAGGATGGCAAGGTTGTCGCGAGTTGGGGCGATATCTCCAGGCGCGTCAACGTCGCTTCCGTTCGCAAAAGCCTGCTGAGCGCGCTTTACGGCATCGCCGTGTCCGAAGGGCGCATCGATCTCGGCAGCACGCTCGCCCAGCTGGACATCGACGACACACCGCCTCGCCTCACTGCGACCGAGAAGCAGGCCACGGTGCGCGATCTGCTGATGTCTCGCTCCGGCATCTACCATCCGGCAGCGTATGAGACCGCCGACATCAAGCGCAAGCGGCCTCCGCGGGGCAGCCATGAGCCCGGCTCGTTCTGGTTCTACAACAACTGGGACTTCAACGCCCTGGGTACGATCTATCGGAAGCAGACCGGCGAGGACATATTCCAGAGCTTCGAGAGGCGGATCGCCCGGCCACTCCAGATGGAGGATTTCTCCGCACGCGACGGCGAGTATGTCACGGAGAAAGCGTCCGAGCATCCAGCCTACCCCTTCCGCCTCAGCGCACGCGATGCGGCGCGTTTCGGTCAGCTTTTCCTCGACGGCGGGCGATTGGACGGCAGCCAGGTCGTGCCGGCCGCCTGGGTCAGGGAGGCGACGACTGCATACTCCTTCACGAAGCGCGGCCGGCAGGGATACGGCTATATGTGGTGGTCGCTGCCGTCCGACGTTTGGGGCGAAAATGCCGCCTATGCCGCGGGCTATGGCGGTCAGGTCATTGCATTCCTGCCGTCGAAGCGGCTGGTCGTTGTCCAGACAGTAGACCTGCGGCAGAACCCGAAGGGCATCCGAACCAGCAGCTTCCTCGACCTCCTCAGGAAGATCGCCGCCGCGGCTCCGTAAAGCTCAACCTCTGAAAAGGGCGTCTGCTGCCCGCTCAATGCTTCCGCGACAATTCCTTCGTCGCGCTCTCCAAGCCCTGCAGCGTCAGCGGATACATCCGGTCCGTGAAGATGTCGCGGATCATCTGGATCGAGTGGGTATAGCCCCAGTGCTTCTGCTGCACCGGATTGATCCAGATCGCGTTCGGCCAGTGCTGGATGACGCGGTTCAGCCAGACGATGCCGGCCTCGGGATTCCAGTGCTCGACCGAGCCGCCAGCGGTGGCGATCTCGTAGGGACTCATCGAGGCGTCGCCGACGAAGATCACCTTGTAGTCGGGACCGTATTTATGCAGCACATCGAAGGTCGGCGTCACCTCGTGGTGCCTGCGGCGGTTGTCCTTCCAAACGCCCTCGTAAAGGCAGTTGTGGAAGTAGAAGAATTCCAGCTGCCGGAACTCCGTGCGCGCCGCCGAGAACAACTCCTCGACCACCTTGATGTGGTCGTCCATCGAGCCGCCGACGTCGAAGAACATCAAGAGCTTCACCGCATTGCGCCGCTCCGGCCGCGTCTGCACGTCGAGGTAGCCATGCTCGGCCGTGGCATGGATCGTGCCGGGGATGTCCAGCTCCTCGTCCGCACCCTCGCGCACCCAGCGGCGCAGCCGCTTCAGCGCCACCTTGATGTTGCGCGTGCCGAGCTCGACCGTGTCGTCGAAGTTCCTGAACTCGCGCTTGTCCCACACCTTCACCGCGCGGCGGTTGCGGCTCTCGTGTTGGCCGATCCGTACGCCTTCCGGGTTGTAGCCATAGGCGCCGAAGGGCGACGTGCCAGCCGTGCCGATCCACTTCGAGCCGCCCTGGTGCCGGCCCTTCTGCTCCTCCAGGCGCTTCTTCAGCGTCTCCATCAGCTTGTCGAACCCGCCCAGCGCCTCGACCAGCTTCTTTTCCTCCTCGGTCAGGTGTTTTTCCGCGAGCTTGCGCAGCCATTCCTCCGGCAGGTTGGCAATGTCGATGCCTCCTTCGCCCGACAACGCTTCCAGCCCCTTGAACACATGCCCGAACACCTGGTCGAACCGGTCGATGTGCCGCTCGTCCTTCACCAGAGCGGCGCGCGCCAGATAATAGAAGCCCTCGACATCATAGGTGACGAGATCGGCCTCCATCCCCTCCAGCAGGGTCAGATATTCCCGCAGCGACACCGGAACGCGCGCAGCCTTGAGCTCGAGGAAGAAGGGAATGAACATGGGGGCACTCTGGTCGGTCAGCCGGCCAAATGCAAGGCAGTCGACCGACTGCTAGCAAAATGCTAGCATGACCCCGAAAAGGGAGTTCCGAGATGGCTAGCCTGCACGTGAGAAACGTCGACGACGAGATCGTCGAGCGGCTCAAGGGACGAGCGAAACGGAATGGTCGCTCGGCCGAAGCGGAGCACCGGGAGATTCTGAAACGCGCTTTGGAATGGGAGAAAGCGCCCGAACCCAAGGACGGAATGAGCTGGGACGAGCGGGCGGCACGCTTGAGAGAATTGACCAAAGGGCGGGTTCAAACGCCCTCCGAAATCCTGCTCCGTGAATCTAGGGACGAGCGTTGAGCACGCTGGTTGTCGATGCTAGCGTCGCGATAAAGTGGATAATCACGGAGGAGGACAGCCCGCGCGCCTTGTCGCTCAGGCCACGCTACAGCATCATCGCGCCTCAGCTTATCTATGCCGAGTGTACCAACATCATATGGAAGAAAGCGCGGCGCGGTGAAATCCTGAGTTCTATGGTTGGCGAGTACGCCGACGTCGTAGCCGATCTGGACATCAACACCGCGTCGCTGCGGGGCTTGACTACACAGGCCTCCAGACTATCGCAAATCCACGATCACCCGACCTATGACTGCTTCTATCTCGCGCTGGCTCTGACCGAGGGCTGCCTGATGGTGACGGCGGATCAGTCGTTCTACCGCAAACTGTGGCAGTCGGGGCGTCCGGAGCGGGAGGCGTGCGTCCTGCTGCGGGACGTGGACATCTAGGTGACCACTACCTCTCATACTCGATAAACCCCGTCCTCCTCGCGATCCGGTCATACAGCTGCCGCGCCGTCGTATTCGTCTCGTGCGTCATCCAGTAGACATTGGTGATGCCCTGCCGGTCGGCCTCGGAATACACCGCCTCGATCAGCCTGCGCCCTACGCCCGTGCCGCGCACATCCGGGTCGGCGTAGAGGTCCTGCAGGTAGCAGTTGTTTTTCGCCGACCAGCAGGTGCGGTGGAGGATGTAGTGGACGAGGCCGGCCGCGCGGCCGTCGACCAGCGCGATAAATCCGTTCGGCTCATATTCACCAGGATCGAACAGCCGCTTCCACGTCGTCGCGTAGGTCTCTTCCGGCAGTTCGGTTTTGTAGAAGGTCAGGTAATCGGTCCACAGACGCTTCCAGTCGGCATGGTCGGACTGGCGCAAAGGGCGGATTTCGACGCTCGGCATGGCTGCTCCTGATCCTTGGCAATGCAATTCGCTGGTTGTCAGCGGCCCTGAGCACAGCTAAGCCGGACCGCGAAAACCCCGCAAGAGACGTGCGACGGCAAAGGATGGTCCAGTGCTGAAGAAGACCGAGGCGGCAACGGACGACGGACTCCACTTTCCATGGGCGGAGCCGCCGGCCGGCGAGGCCTATGTCGAAGTGGCCCCCGGCATCCTCTGGTTCAGGATTCCGCTGCCGTTCCGGCTTGATCACGTCAACATCTACCTGATCGAGGACGGCGACGGCTGGGCGGTGCTCGACACGGGCATTTCCAACCAGGCCACGCGCGACGCCTGGGAGCGGATCGTCTCCGGTCCGCTTGCAGGCCGCCGGCTGACGCGACTGATCGTCTCGCACTTCCATCCCGACCATATCGGACTGGCGGGCTGGCTGTGCGAGCGGTTCGAGATCCCGCTGCTCACCAGCCAGACAGGCTATCTCGGCTGCATCAACATTTCGCTCAGCCCCAACGCCGTGGGCGAGAAGCCCTACCAGGATTTCTACCGTTCGCACGGCATGTCGCTGGAGACGGCGCAACTCGTCGCCACGCACGGCAATGGCTACTTGCGCATGGTCTCGCCGCTGCCGCCGACATTCCGCCGGCTGGTCGCCGGCGACGTCATCGACATCGGTGGCCGCGAGTTCGAGGTGCTTTCTGCCGACGGCCACGCCCCGGAACAGCTGATGCTCTATCTCGCCGAGGAGAACGTGTTCCTGGCATCGGATCAGGTTCTGGCGAAGATCACGCCGAATGTCAGCGTCTGGGCGGTCGAGCCGGAAGGCGATCCGCTCGGGCTCTACATCCGGTCGCTGCGCGTTATCGAAAACGCGATTCCGGGCGATGCGCTGGTGCTCCCCGGACATCAGCTGCCGTTCTACGGCCTGCACGAGCGGGCGCGCCAGCTCGCCGCCCACCATGCCGAACGCTGCGAGCGTATTGCCAAGGCATGCGGGGAAGGCGCGAAATCCGTGGCGGACCTTGTCCCCGTCCTCTTTCCCCGCCAGCTCGACCCGCACCAGCTCAGCTTCGCATTCAGCGAAACCCACGCCCATGTGAACTATATGGTCGGGCGGCGCGAACTCGTCTGGGATCGCGCGGAGCCCGAACGGCTCCGCGTCATGCTTGCCTGATCGGGAAGGTCAGACGCTGCGCCGTGCCATGAAGGCCAGCCGCTCGAACAGGTGAACGTCCTGCTCGTTCTTCAGCAGCGCGCCGTGCAGCTTGGGCAGGGCGTTCTTCGGATCGGAACGCAGCGTCTCCGGGTCGACGTCGTCGGCGACGAGCAGCCGGATCCAGTCGAGCGCCTCCGAGGTCGACGGCTTCTTCTTCAGCCCCGGCATCTCGCGCACCTCGTAGAACTGGGTCAGCGCCGCGCGCACCAGGTTCTGCTTGATGCCCGGATAGTGCACGTCGACGATCTTCTGCAGCGTGTCGACCTCGGGGAAGCGGATGTAATGGAAGAAGCAGCGGCGCAGGAATGCGTCCGGCAGCTCCTTCTCGTTGTTCGAGGTGATGATGACGATCGGGCGGTTTTCGGCACGGACCGTCTCGCCGGTCTCGTAGACGAAGAACTCCATCCGGTCGAGTTCCTGCAAAAGGTCGTTCGGAAACTCGATGTCGGCCTTGTCGATCTCGTCGATCAAAAGCACCACCTTGCGGTCGGTAGCGAACGCCTCCCAGAGCTTGCCCTTCTTGATATAGTTGCGGATGTCGTTGAACCGCTCGTCGCCGAGCTGGCTGTCGCGCAGGCGCGACACGGCGTCGTATTCGTAGAGGCCCTGCTGCGCCTTGGTCGTCGACTTGACATGCCATTCGATCAGGTCGAGCCCCAGCGCGGCGGCCACCTGGCGCGCGAGCTCCGTCTTGCCGGTGCCCGGCTCCCCCTTCACAAGCAGCGGCCGTTCCAGCGCGATCGAGGCATTCACCGCGACCATGAGATCCTTGTCCGCGACATAGGCCGCCGTTCCTTCAAAACGCATCCGTCACCATCCAGTCGATTGAGCCGGCGCGACAGTAGGGACAGCGGCAAGAGAGGGCAAGCGTCCGGCTTTCGAACGCGGATAAGAAAAGCCGCTCTGCGCGGCGTTTCCGGCCCGAAAGACGCGAAACGCCCGCGCCTCGACGGAGGCACGGGCGTTTTCGGGTGATCGGGTCGGGCCTGCGCCCGACCGGTCAGCGGCCCGAATAGTTCTGGTTCAGGTTGATCAGGAAGCCGTCGGCACCCGGAACGGTAGCGTTCTGATGCGAGGAGACCGAGAAGCCGGCTCCAACCGGGGCCGTGCCAGCGTTCTGGACGTTCTGCGCGAAGGCGTCGCTGTAGATCAGTGCGGGAGCTTCCTGCGCGGCGGCGACACCGGAGAGGCCGAGGACGGCGACGGAAGCGAGGAGGAACTTGTTCATGGAGGATACCTTTCAGGTGAATGAGTGAACGGGCCTGCGGATCAGGCCGTGGGGGGCCTTAGCGGCCGCCCTGGTAGTTCGGGTTGTTGCGGATGTCGCTTATGGTCTGCCCGGCGCTCTGGACAAGCACGCTTGCATTGCGCTGCGACGTGATGGTCAGGCCGCGGTCGGCCGACGGAGTGCCGGCGTTCTGGACGTTCTGCGCGAAGGAGTCGCTATAGATCAGAGCAGGGGCTTCCTGCGCGGCGGCGACGCCCGAGAGGCTCAGCACGGCAGCCGAGGCGATGAGGAACTTTCGCATTGATTTATCCCTTTTTTGCTGCGAGGCCTCCCGACATTTCGGCAAAGCCTTCGTCTTTCTTGAAATCGAGGCGGCGATAGGTGCGTCGTCCGATGATGCTCAGATGGGCCGGGCCGGGCTGACTTTCAAAACAACAGAAAGGGAAACAAGGTTGACGATCCGATCGCGATTTCGTGACCGGATTTCCCTTGAAAAACAGAGTGTTCACCAACCGTCGCTCCTGACGCAGGGGGAGCTGGTTCAAGGTTTCGCAAACGTCTGGCGGTCACGACCCGGAAGGCTTATATTGGCTTTGACGGTCTGCGCTTCACGGCAGGAGTAACACTTCCCCGGGGCCTTATTGATCCCAAGGGAGCTGTCCCTGAGGAGACCCGTGGGTCTCTTCATACGGCGCCCACCTACTTTGTAGGCACCCGGGATCAACCTCTCCACCGGTCTGCGTGGATCGTCGCTTTCCCTTCGCTAATCCGCACAACGAAGTCGCATGCCGGCTGTCCCGCGCGGCCGGAGGATGGATATTGTCTGGCGAGGAGGGACCGTCATGGACAATCGCGCGATCAAGAAGAGGCTCCGTCAGGACGCGCTCGCCCGGCGCGATGCGCTGCCGCCGGAATGGCGGATCGAGGCCTCCCTTGGCATGGCGGACAGAGCCGGCGAGATCGGCGTCGAGCCGGGCGCTGTCGTCTCCGGCTTCTGGCCGATGCGCTCCGAGGTCGACATCCGCCCGCTGATGTTCGCCCTGCGCGAGCTCGGCGGCCGCCTCTGCCTCCCCGCGATCCTCGACAAGGAGACGATCGTCTTCCGCGAACTCGTCCGCGGCGCATCATTGATCGACATGGGGTTCGGCACCGCCGGTCCGGGCCCGGAGGCCGAAGTGCTCCAGCCGACCCTCATGCTCGTGCCGCTCGCCGCCTTCGACAAGCGCGGCCACCGCATCGGCTATGGGGCGGGGTATTACGACCGCGCGATCGCACGCCTCCAGGCCGGCTCGCGTCCGCCACGCCTGATCGGCATCGCCTTCGATTGCCAGGAGGTCGAAAAGGTCCCCGACGAGCCTCACGACATCGTCATTCCCGAATTCCTGACCGAATCCGGCTTGCGCAGCTTCGCGCCGGCTCTATAGAAGCCGGATGCGTCTTCTCTTTCTGGGCGACATGGTGGGCAGGACGGGCCGCACGGCGGTCTGGGAACGCCTTCCCGGTCTCATCTCCGACTTCCGGCTCGATTTCGTCATCGTCAACGGCGAGAACGCTGCCGGCGGCTTCGGCATCACCGAAGAGATATTCCAGGAGACCTTGCGGGCCGGCGCCGACGTCGTCACCACCGGCAACCATGTCTGGGACCAGCGCGAGGCGCTGGCGTTTGCGCCGCGCGAGGAACGTTTTCTGCGGCCTGCCAATTTCCCGAAGGGCACGCCGGGTCGCGGCTCTGGCGTCTACATCGCAAAGAACGGCGCCCGCGTGATGGTCTCCAACATCATGGGCCGGGTCTTCATGCATCCCGAGCTCGACGATCCGTTCGTCGCCGGTGAGCGCGAGCTCGCGGCCTGCCCACTCGGCGAGCAGGCGGACGCGGTGGTGATCGACTTTCACGCCGAGGCGACCTCGGAGAAGATGTGCTTCGCCCATTTCGTCGATGGACGCGCCAGTCTCGTCGTCGGCACCCACACGCACTGCCCCACCGCCGACCACCAGATCCTCAACGGCGGCACGGCATACCTGTCCGATGCCGGCATGTGCGGCGACTACGATTCCTCGCTCGGCATGGACAAGGAGGAGCCGCTCAACCGCTTCCTGTCCAAGGTGCCCAAGGGCCGCTTCGAGGCTGCGACCGGCCCCGCCACGATCTGCGGCGTCGGCGTGGAGATTTCCGATCGCACTGGCCTCGCCGAGAAGATAGGCCTGCTGCGGCAGGGTCCCCGCCTCGAGGAAACCCTTCCCTCCTTCTGGATCTGAACGGTCGCGCCGCGACTGAAAGCCCCTCCGAGAATTTCCTCGATGTAGGAGTTTCTCCTACATTGACGTTTGCCGGGACGCTCCCTACTTCTCCCGGCAACCCTCACCGCGCGCCCCACTCGGGCCAACACGGAACATCACAACAATGGAATGGCTTCTCGGCTTCTTCGACTGGACGAGCGATCCGACGGCATGGGTGGCGCTCGCCACGCTCGTCATTCTCGAGGTCGTCCTCGGCATCGACAACCTCATCTTCATTTCGATCCTGACCAACAAGCTGCCAATCGAGCAGCAGGCGAGGGCCCGGCGCCTCGGCATCAGCGCCGCGCTCATCATGCGGCTTATGCTCCTGGCCACGATCTCCTTCATCGTGCAGCTTACGACGCCGCTGTTCACCGCCTTCGGCCATCCATTCTCCTGGCGTGACATCATCCTCATCGCCGGTGGCCTGTTCCTGGTCTGGAAGGCGACGCGCGAGATCCACCACTCGGTTGATCCGCAGGACCACAAGGAGGACTTGGTCGGCGGCGCGGTCTCGATGACCATCGGCGCCGCGATCTTCCAGATCCTGCTGCTCGACCTGGTCTTTTCGATCGACTCGATCATTACCGCCGTCGGCATGACCGACCATATCGCGATCATGTATATCGCCGTGATCTGCGCCGTGACCGTGATGCTGCTCGCCGCCGAGCCGTTGTCGAAGTTCATCGCCAAGAACCCGACCATCGTCATGCTGGCGCTGGGCTTCCTGCTTATGATCGGCATGACGCTGATCGCTGATGGCTTCGGCTTCCACGTACCCAAGGGCTACATTTACGCCGCAATGGGCTTCTCGGCCCTCGTCGAGGCGCTCAACATGCTTGCGCGCCGGGCCAAGACGAAGCATTGACGCGACCGTCGCGGGCAGCCGCCTGCGGCGAATCGCTTTTTTGCCGGCCGGGACTGGCCAAAACCCGGTCGGGCGTGTATAGGCACGCGACTTTCAATCAACCGCCGTGTGCGATGCCCGGATTTCGGGTTCCCCGGCTTGTGAGACGCCCGGAGCAGTACAATGGCAGTTCCTAAACGAAAGACCTCCCCGTCGAAGCGTGGCATGCGCCGCTCGGCCGATGCGCTGAGGGCCCCGACCTATGTCGAGGACAAGAATTCCGGCGAGATGCGCCGCCCGCATCACATCGACCTGAAGACCGGCATGTATCGCGGCCGCCAGGTTCTCGAGCCCAAGGAAAGCTGATCGGCGCCCTTCGGGGCTTGACGATCCATCGAGGGGCCGGCGCTTGCGCCGGCCTTTTTGCATGCGCGCTTGACGCGGCGGGGCGGGACCGCTCTACAAGCGGCTGAAGCCTTGGCGGAGGATCGCATGATCGGCAGCATTCCCCTCATCGTTGTCCCGTTCGTTCTCTACAATATGGGCCTCGTCGGCCTGTTCGGCGGCGGGGCCGATCCCTGGGCACAGGTACTGTTCTCGATCCGAATGATGTCCGGCGGCACCTGGTCGATGACGCTCGGCGACCTGATGGTGCTGATCGGCTTGTTCTTCCTGTTCATCGAGATCATGAAGTCGACGCGGACCTCCAATGCCTCGGTCATCGACCACCTGCTCTCGACCTTCGTCTTCGTCGCCTTCCTGGTCGAGTTCATGCTCGTGCCGGGAGCCGCGCACTCCGTGTTCTTCACGCTGATGATGATCGCACTGGTCGACGTGCTCGCAGGCTTCTCTGTCTCGATCCGTTCGGCCGGGCGCGACGTGAACTTCCGCTGAGACGATGCGCGACTTCCAGCGCCCCGGCCGCTCGCCTGTCATCGCCGGGAATGGCATGGCCGCGACGTCGCATCCGCTTGCCACCGCAGCGGCGATCGATGTCCTGAAATCCGGCGGCAACGCAGTCGACGCGGCAGTCGCGGCGTCCGCCGTGCTCACCGTGGTCGAACCGCACATGACCGGCATCGGCGGCGACTGTTTCGTCATCCTGGTCGAGCCAGACGGTTCCGTGCACGGGCTCAATGGCTCCGGCCGGGCACCCGCAGGCGCGAGCGCCGAGGCCTACCGCGCGCGGGGGCTGACGGACATCCCCGAATACGGTCCGCTCTCGATCACCGTCCCCGGTGCGATCAAGGCGTGGGAGACGCTGCTTGCCCGCTTCGGCACCCGGGGCTTCGACGCGCTCTTCGCGGATGCCATCCGCTACGCCGAGGAGGGCTACCCGGTCCACGCCCGCGTGGCGTGGGACTGGGCGCGGCAGGTCGACGCCCTGTCGGCCGACGAGGGTGGTTCGATACACTACCTGGTCGACGGCCGCTCCCCGGCTGCCGGCGCCCGACACCGCCAGCCGGCGCTGGGAGCAACGCTGCGTGCGATTGCCGCCAAAGGCTCTCGCGCCTTCTATGAGGGACCGATCGCCGCCGAGATGGCCGCCGTCGTGCAGGCCCAGGGTGGCTATCTCGCCGAGGAAGATCTGGCCGCTGTCGCCGCCGACTGGGTGACGCCGATCTCGACGCGTTATCGGGGCTACGACGTGCTGGAGATCCCGCCGAACGGTCAGGGCATCACCGCGCTGATCATGCTCAACCTGATGCGCGAACTCGGCGTCGAACACCTGCCGCCCGACAGCGCGGAGCGCTACCATCTCGAGATCGAGGCGGGCCGCATCGCCTATTCAGTGCTGCACCGCGAGGTCTCAGATCCCGCCACGATGAAGGTCGCGGTCGAGACCGTCCTGGCGGACGGCTTCACGCGGCAGCTGGCGCGGCAGTTTGACCCCGCGCGGCGCAACCCGGCCGTCGCCTTCCCGAAGAACCCGTCCTCGGACACGGTCTATCTCTCCGTTGTCGACCGTGATCGCCGCGCCGTCTCCTTCATCAACTCGACCTACGACGCCTTCGGCTCGCGCGTGGTGACGCCGGTCTCCGGTATCGCGCTGCAGAACCGCGGCGCCTGCTTCAACCTGATCGAGGGCCATCCCAACGAGATCGGCCCGCGCAAGCGGCCGCTGCACACCATTATCCCTGCCATGGCGATGAAGGACGGCCGTGCCTTTGCCTCCTTCGGTGTCATGGGCGGCGACTTCCAGCCGATGGGCCACGCCCACGTCTTCTCCAACCTCGTCGACCACGGCATGGACCCGCAGGCCGCAATCGACCATCCGCGCCTGTTCTGGGGCGAGGATGGCGTGCTCGACGCCGAAGCCGGCATTTCCCCCACCGTCCGCGAAGGGATGCGCGCCCGCGGCCACCAGCTCCGCGACGCGGCCCGGCCGCATGGCGGCGGCCAGATGATCGTTATCGATGAAGAGAATGGCTTCCTGGTCGGCGGCTCCGACCCGCGCAAGGACGGCTGCGCGATGGGATGGTGAGCCCGCGTCCTTGTCCCCTTATGGGAGAAGGACGCGGAGCAACTACCTCGCTACTTCCCCAGCTGCTCCAGCTTTCGCTGCATCGCTGCGATCTGGTCCTTCAGCTCGGCAAGCTCGTCGGTCTTCTCAGCCGCCTTGCGCGGCTTCGGCGCTTCCTCAGGCCCGGGCGCAGTGGTGCCAGCCGCCGGGAAGGCGGTGAACATCTTCATCGCGTTCTGGAATATCTCCATGTTCCGCCGCGTCTGCTCCTCGATCGCCTTCATCGAGGTTGGCATGCTCATGAAGTCGATCGGCGATTTGCCGAAGGCGGACGTCATCTGTTCGCGGAACCGCTCTTGCTCCTTGGAGAAGGCGATCATCGACTGCTCGAGAAAGCTCGGCACGATCATCTGCATCTGGTCGCCGTAGAAGGCGATAAGCTGGCGCAGGAACGGGATCGGCAGCATATTCTGGCCGTCCTTGTTCTCCAGCTCGAAGATGATCTGGGTCAGGACCGGATGGGTGATGTCCTCGCCGGTCTTGGCGTCCTGCACGTTGAAGTCCTCGCCCTTCTTGACCATTTCGGCGAGGTCTTCGAGCGTCACGTAGGTGCTGGTGCCTGTATTGTACAGGCGGCGGTTTGCGTATTTCTTGATGACGACCGACTCGTCCTTAACGGGCATCGAGGCCCTCCCGATATGGCCGGCCCGTTGCGTGGCCAGCCAGCTGCGCTCAATTGCTGCACAGAGGATATGCGCAATTCCGGACCAAATGAAAGCAGTTTGTGCACTGCATAAGCACGTCATGCGCTGCGGCAAGTGCCAGAGCGCAAAGGCAAACTCCCTTTCGACCTTCGTCGTGGAGCGCCGGCGCGACGATTTTCCGGTTTGACTCAGGGGGCGGAAAGGGCAAGAAAGTCGCGATCCTGCGGCGTCTGCTTGGGACGCCGGTTCCTCGGAGATTCCTGATGTCTGCTTCCCCCTCCATCGTCATCGCCTCCGCCGCCCGCACGCCGGTCGGCTCGTTCAATGGCTCCTTCGCCGCGACTCCAGCGCACGAACTCGGCGCCGTCGCGATCAAGGAAGTCCTGGCGCGCGCCGGCGTGGATGCGAAGGAAGTCGACGAAGTCATCCTCGGCCAGGTGCTGACCGCCGCCGCGGGCCAGAACCCGGCCCGCCAGGCCTCGATCGCGGCCGGCCTGCCGATCGAGACGACTGCCTGGGTCCTCAACCAGGTCTGCGGCTCGGGCCTGCGCACGATCGCCGTCGGCATGCAGCAGATCGCCAATGGCGACGCCAAGGTCATCGTCGCCGGCGGACAGGAATCCATGTCGCTTTCGCCGCATGCGCAGCACCTGCGCGCCGGCACCAAGATGGGCGACCTCAAGCTGATCGACACGATGATCAAGGACGGCCTGTGGGACGCCTTCAACGGCTATCACATGGGCAATACGGCCGAAAACGTCGCCCGCCAGTTCCAGATCACCCGCGAGGCGCAGGACGAGTTCGCGCTTGGCTCGCAGAACAAGGCCGAGGCCGCGCAGAAGGCGGGCAAGTTCAAGGACGAGATCGTCGCCGTTACGCTCAAGGGCCGCAAGGGCGACACGATCGTCGACAGCGACGAATATATCCGTCACGGCGCGACCATCGACGCCATGCAGAAGCTGAAGCCCGCCTTCGACAAGGAAGGCACGGTCACCGCCGCCAACGCCTCGGGCCTCAATGACGGCGCCGCCGCGGTGCTTCTCATGACCGAGGACGAGGCGAAGCGCCGCGGCATCACCCCGCTCGCACGCATCGCCTCCTGGGCGACCGCCGGCGTCGACCCCTCCATCATGGGCACCGGCCCGATCCCGGCCTCGAAGAAGGCGCTCGAAAAGGCCGGCTGGTCGGTCGGCGATCTCGATCTCGTCGAAGCGAATGAGGCCTTCGCCGCGCAGGCCTGCGCGGTCAACAAGAGCCTCGGCTGGGATCCGTCGATCGTCAACGTCAACGGCGGCGCCATCGCCATCGGCCACCCGATCGGCGCCTCCGGCGCGCGCATCTTCAACACGCTGGTCTACGAGATGCGCCGCCGCGGTGCGAAGAAGGGCCTCGCCACGCTCTGCATCGGCGGCGGCATGGGCGTCGCGATGTGCGTCGAAGCGATGAATTAAGGGAGTAGGGCAATAGGGGAGTAAGGCAGTAGGGAAAAGAACAAGCTCTCACACTCCCCTGCCTTATTGCCCTACTGTCCCCATAACGAGGGGAGGAATACCACATGGCACGTGTAGCACTGGTCACGGGCGGCTCTCGCGGCATCGGGGCGGCGATCTCGATCGCGCTCAGGGATGCCGGCTACAAGGTCGCGGCGAACTATGCCGGCAATGACGAGGCGGCTTCCGCCTTCACCACCGAGACCGGCATCCCGGTCTACAAATGGTCGGTCGCCGACTACGACGCCTGCGTCGCCGGCATCGCAAAGGTCGAGGCCGATCTCGGCCCGGTCGAGGTGCTGGTGAACAATGCTGGCATCACGCGCGACGCGATGTTCCATCGCATGACGCGCGAGCAATGGAACGAGGTAATCAACACCAACCTCAACGGCGCCTTCAACATGACGCATCCGGTGTGGAGCGGCATGCGCGACCGCAAGTTCGGCCGCGTCATCACCATTTCCTCGATCAACGGCCAGAAGGGCCAGATGGGCCAGGCGAACTATTCGGCGGCCAAGGCGGGCGACATCGGCTTCACCAAGGCGCTGGCGCAGGAAGGCGCCAAGGCCGGTATCACGGTCAACGTCATCGCCCCCGGCTACATCGGCACCGACATGGTGATGGCGGTGCCGGAGAAGGTGCGCGAATCGATCATCGCCCAAATCCCGGTCGGGCGGCTGGGCGAACCGGCGGAGATCGCGCGTTGCGTGGTGTTCCTCGCCTCGGACGAGGCAGGCTTCATCACCGGCTCGACGCTTACCGCCAATGGCGGCCAGTACATCACCTGAGCAAGGCGCCCAGCGTGCCGCGATCCTCGGCGATCAGCCGAGGATGTCCCTGCGGGCCCAGTGCAGAAGTTCCGAGCGGTCGGCGCGCATGTCGGACAGGTCGCGGTTCGACAGCGCGTTGATTTCCGCGACGGCGCGGTTGTAGCGGCGCTGCTTCTCGATCCGGTTCTGCGCGCGCGCAATGAGATCGTTGAGGATCATGATACGGTTCCTTGCATAATGGGCCACCTCGGCCCATGCGTGGTTCCTCCCGTATGCGTTCACGATCTCATATGGCACTGCACAATGGAATTGGAAATTGCTGCAGTGCAGCAATGCACTCGGCGCATGGCTCGGTTAAGGTTTTCTGAACCGTTGCCGCAACGCCGCTACGTCACCACATCGAATTTGCATAGGCATCGTCGAGCCAGAGGTCCATCGCCTCGGCCGACTGGTCCAGCGCGAGCTGGTCCTTGAGAATCTGGCCGAGCGTCGGCAGCGACTTCCGGTCGGGCCAGCTTTCGGGATGCCAGAGCTGCGAGCGCATGAAAGCCTTGGCGCAGTGCATGTAGGTGGCTTCGACCGTGACCACGATCACCGCCTGCGGCAGCTTGCCGTCAACCTCGAACCGGGCGCGAAGCGAATCGTCCGCCGTGATCTTCGCCTTGCCGTTGATGCGAAGCGTCTCGTCCATGCCAGGAATGAGGAACAGAAGCCCGATCGCCGGCTCCTCAAGCAGGTTTTCCAGCGTGTCGAGACGATTGTTTCCCGGCCGGTCGGGGATCGCGATCGTCCGGCTGTCGAGCACGGCGACGAAGCCCGGCCGGTCGCCCTTGGGCGTCACGTCCGCATGGCCCTTGCCGTCTGTGGTGCCAATCAGCACGAACGGGCTGCGGCCGATGAAGGAGGCGGCGTGGCTGTCGAGCGCCTTGAGTTCCTTGCGCAGCGATCCTTCGCTTGCGGGTTTGTAGACGCTGCGAAGCTCTTCGCGGGAGGTGATGAACTGCATGGCTGGCTCCTGTCTGCGGAGCGGAATGTGCCAAATCGCGCAGCGGCGCGCCACCCGCTTCAGGTGACGCGCCGGCGCTTTTATCAATCGTCGCCGAAGACGGCCTTGTGCACGATGCCGGCGATGGCCGCGCCGACGATCGGGGCTACCCAGAACAGCCAGAGCTGTGACAGCGCGGGGGTTTCGGCGAACAGCGCCACGCCGGTGGAGCGGGCGGGGTTGACCGACGTGTTGGTCACCGGAATCGACACGAGGTGAATCAGCGTCAGTCCGAGGCCGATCGCGATCGGTGCGAAGCCTGCCGGAACCCGGCCAGTGGTGGCGCCGAGGATGATCATCAGGAAGATGAAGGTCATCACGACTTCCATGACCAGTGCGGCACCCAGCGAGAACTTGCCGGGCGAGAATTCGCCGTAGCCGTTGGACGCGAAGCCGCCAACGCCGGCGAAGTCTGCCTTGCCGCTGACGATGAAGTAGAGCACCGCTGCCGCGACCACCGCGCCGACAAGCTGTGCGATCACATAGGGGATCAGGTCCTTCGCCGGGAAGCGGCCAGCGGTCAGGAGACCGACGGAGACGGCCGGATTGAAGTGACCGCCCGAGATACCGCCGACGGCATAGGCCATCGTCAGCACGGTGAGGCCGAAGGCGAGCGACACGCCAAGTAGACCGATACCAACATCCGGAAACGCGGCGGCGAGAACGGCGCTGCCGCAGCCGCCGAACACAAGCCAGAACGTGCCGAGGAATTCGGCGAAGAGACGCTTTTGCATGGACCCCTCCATAGGAGCAAATCGCGATATGGACCGGCGCGCGCCGGCCGGCCGCGCGAGGGCCGAGCGGCTGCTTCAAAAAGAGTCATGGTTTTGACCAGACGGCAAGCCGGATTGTCAGCCTTGGTTTGCAATCCCCCAACAAGCTTGTGGAAGGCCCTGCAAATGTCTTTCGCTGTCCCGTTTCGGCGCAGCATGGTTAACGCCGCGTCGGAATCGGATAGGTTGCAACCGGTCGAACACGACCCCGTTTGTGACCGCACTCATCGCAACCCACCAGATGTTGCGGTGAACGGACCGGAAACTCTGCATCGAAGCTGATTCGTCTCCGATTCGTTCCGGCTTTGGCCGGATCGTTAACCCAGATCGTCGTCAGGGCCCGCGGCAGCGTCATATTCGGTTAAGATAGGCTAACGATTCCATAAACTTGACCGCAGGCGAAACGCCCTCGGAAGACGCAGCCGCCGCCCGCTGCGCGAAAGGTTAACGCGCGCCTGTTTCGCCGCCGGGCCAGCGGGCGGAGCGATTCCGCATGTGGTGAAAAATCACGATTCAAATCAACATCTTGCGGTGAACAGAACATGAATCTTGGCGAGTCAGTGATTCGTCGCTGATTCGTTCCAGACTCGTTCCGGTTGTTAATGTCGCACCGCAGCAGCGGAACAAGCCGCCGGCGCCCGCGCCGTTGTGCAATGCCCTTGCTGCCCTATATTGATGCCAGTCGGTTCCCCCGCCGGCTGTGCCGCACAGGCTTTCCACGGTGCGCCAAAGGCCGTCCGACCTATGAATGTCCAGCCCCGACCGAAAGATGCGATGATCCTGTCCGGACGCGGCGTCACCGCCGTGCTCGGCCCGACCAACACCGGCAAGACGCATCTCGCCATCGAGCGCATGGTGGCGCATCCCTCCGGCATCATCGGCCTGCCGCTGAGGCTGCTCGCGCGCGAAGTCTACCAACGCGTCGCCGACAAGGTTGGCCTCGCCAACGTTTCCCTCGTCACCGGCGAGGAGAAGATCCTGCCGCCCGGCGCGCGCTATTCCGTCTGCACCGTCGAAGCCCTGCCGCGTCAGACCAATGCCGCCTTCGTTGCGATCGACGAGGTGCAGCTCGCCGGGGACCTGGAGCGCGGACACATCTTCACCGACCGTATCCTGCATCTTCGCGGCCGCGACGAGACACTCCTTCTCGGCGCCGGCACGATGCGCGGCATCCTGGAGCACACGCTGCGCGGCCTGTCGGTGGTCACGCGGCCGCGCATGTCACGGCTCGAATATGCCGGCCAGAAGAAGATCACCCGCCTGCCGCGCCGCTCCGCCATCGTCGCCTTCTCGTCGGAAGAGGTCTATGCCATCGGCGAACTGATCCGCCGCCAGCGCGGCGGTGTCGCAGTCGTGCTCGGCGCGCTGTCGCCGCGCACCCGCAACAAGCAGGTCGAGATCTACCAGTCGGGAGACGTCGACTTCCTCGTCGCCACCGACGCCATCGGCATGGGCCTCAACCTCGACGTCGACCACGTCGCCTTTGCCCAGAACCGCAAGTTCGACGGCTACCAGTACCGCGAGCTCACCGCCGCCGAGATCGGCCAGATCGCGGGCCGCGCCGGCCGCCACGTCCGCGACGGCACCTTCGGCGTCACCGGCCAGGTGATCCCATTCGACGAGGAGTTGATCGAAAAGATCGAAGGCCACGAATTCGATCCTGTCCGCGTCATGCAATGGCGCACGCCCGACTTCGATTTCGCGAGCCTGGAGGCTCTGCGCCGCTCTATCGAGACACTGCCGATGGTCGACGGACTGACCAAGGCTCTGCCGGCCGTCGACCAGAAGGCACTCGAATATCTAGCCCGCGATCCGATGATCCGCGACCTGGCCACCCGTCCGGAGCGCGTCGCGCTTTTGTGGGACGCCTGTGCCTTGCCCGACTACCGTCGCATCGCGCCGGCCCAGCATGCCGACCTGATCGGCTCGATCTATGTCGACCTCGCCGAGCGCGGCCATGTCGACGAGGCCTACATGGCCGAGCAGGTGCGCCGTGCCGATTCCGTCGAGGGCGACATCGATACGCTCTCCCACCGCATCGCCCAGATCCGCACCTGGACCTTCGTGTCGCACCGGCCCGGCTGGCTTGCCGATCCGGCACACTGGCAGGAAAAAACGCGCGAGATAGAAGACAGACTGTCGGACGCGCTTCATGACCGGTTGACGAAACGCTTCGTAGACCGCAGGACATCCGTGCTCATGAGGCGCCTTAGAGAAAATACGATGCTCGAAGCCGAAATCAGCCCAATCGGAGAGGTCTCCGTCGAAGGGCACCATGTCGGGGAACTGCAGGGGTTCCGCTTCACCGCCGACAGTTCCGCCGGCGGCGAGGACGCGAAGGCCGTGCGCGCCGCCGCACAGAAAGCGCTGGCGACCGAGTTCGAGACGCGCGCCGAACGCTTCTCGGCCTGCGCCAACGGCGACCTTGCGCTCGGCAACGACGGCACGCTGCGCTGGCTCGGCCAGCCCATCGGCACGCTGGCCGAGGGCGAGGACGCGCTGAAGCCACGCGTCATTCTCCTGGCGGACGAACAGCTCACCGGGCCTGCCCGCGACAAGGTCGCAGCGCGCGCCGAGCGCTTCGTCGCCTGGCAGATCGAATCGCTTCTCAAGCCGCTCGTCGACCTCAAGGCCGCCGACCAGCTCACCGGCATCGCGCGCGGCCTTGCCTATCGCCTGGTCGAGAGCTTCGGCCTGCTCAACCGTCGCGACGTCGCCGACGAGATGAAGTCGCTCGAACAGGATTCGCGCGCTGCGCTGCGCCGCCTCGGGGTGCGCTTCGGCGCCTATCACATTTTCCTGCCCGCGCTGCTCAAGCCCGCCCCGGCCGGTCTCCTGACCTTGCTGTGGGCGCTCAAGAACGACGGCAAGGACAAGCCCGGTTTCGGCGACCCGGTCAACGCCCTCGCCACCGGCCGCACCTCCGTGGTGGTGGACCAGCAGTTCGACCGCGAATTCTACAAGCTCGCCGGCTTCCGCATCCTCGGCCGCCGCGCGGTCCGCGTCGACATCCTTGAACGCGTTGCCGATCTCATTCGTCCTGCGCTCGCCTGGAAGCCCGGCGCGGCATCGCGCCCGGACGGCGCCTACGACGGCAACGCCTTCCTGGTCACGCCGCCGATGATGTCGATCCTCGGCGCCACCGCGTCCGACATGGAAGAGATTCTGAAGGCGCTCGGCTACCGTGCCGAGCCGAAGCCGCAGGCCGAGGTCGCCGGGCGTATTGCGAAGCTTGATGCCGATGCGGCGGAGGCCGCCAGGCTCAGGGCGGAGGCGCATGCCGCGGCGGAAGCGGCGAGAGCCGCCGAAGCCGCCTCTGTGGCCGATGCGATGACAGAGCCTGTCCCCGAGGACGCGGAAACCGCGCCTGTCTCGGCTGATGCGGCCGACGTGCCGCAGGCCGTGGTCGAAGAGATGGAAGCCGGCCCGCTGGCCGGCGCCGACCTTGCCGCCGAGGCGATTGCTCCGGTAGCCGTCGAGGAGGCGCTCAAGGCCGAAGACAATGTCGCTGCCGAAGAGATGTCCGTCGAACAATCGTCCGAGATCGCGGCGGAGGCGGTCGCTCCGGTGGTCGTCGAAGCGGCGTCCGAAGCCGAGGCTCCGGCATCGTCCGAACCCTCAGTCGCGCAGGACGTTCCTGCAGCCGATGCCACCCCTACCGAGCCTGAAGAGCCGAAGATCGTGCTGCTGTGGCGACCGGCCCGCAACGAGAACCGCTTCCGCCACCAGCGCCAGGGCGACCGCAACGGTCAGCCGCAGGGCCGCCGCGATCGCGGCCGCGGAAACAAGGGCGCCAAGCCGGAAGACGGCGCGCCGAAGGAGCCTAAGGTTCTGTGGCGCGCCGACGATCCGCAGTTCCAGCGCAAACCGCGACCGGAAGGCGAGCGCGACAATCGCAACCGCAACCGCCAGGACGGAAAGCATCTCGAGGGCAAGCGTCGCGAGGACCGGCCCGAGCGCAAGTTCGAGCATCAGAACCGCCCACGCGAGGAGAAGCCGGCGCGTATCGATCCGGACTCGCCCTTCGCCAAGCTCGCCGCGTTGCGCGACCAGCTTCGCAAGTAGGTCATGGCGGTTGCCGGCAGCCAGCGCATCGACAAATGGCTGTTCTTCGCGCGGGTGGTGAAATCGCGCTCGCTCGCCGCGAAGCTGGTCCAGTCCGGCGGCGTGCGCATCAATTCGCTCAAGGTCGACCAGCCCTCGGCCACCGTGAAACCAGGCGACGGCATCACGGTCACGCTGGAGCGCAGGATTCTCGTCTATCGCGTCCTGTCGGGCGGCACGCGACGCGGGCCGGCCGAGGAGGCTCGGACGCTCTATGAAGACCTCACTCCGCCGCCCGCGCCGCGGGAAGAGCAGGTCGTGACCGCCGAGCGCGAGGCCGGCAGCGGCCGCCCCACCAAGCGCGACCGCCGGCTGACCGACAGGCTGCGCTACGATCAGGACTGACCCTCGTACCCACCGGCCTTGGAATTCCATTTCTCGCCGGCCCGCCTACGCGGCAAAGCGCCCCTTGCACGGCCATGTCAAAGCCGTTACCCAACCGGCCTAGAGCCCCGCGCGTCCCGTTGGCCGCGCGAAGGATGCTTGAGAATTTGAGACCGTCGCATCGGCCTGGGAACGGCAGGCTCCCGAGCCGATGCGATGGAGTTCCGGAGCCGATCCGATGACCTATGTCGTCACCGACAATTGCATCAAGTGCAAGTACATGGACTGCGTCGAGGTCTGTCCGGTCGACTGTTTCTACGAAGGCGAGAACATGCTCGTCATCCATCCGGACGAATGCATAGACTGCGGCGTGTGCGAGCCGGAATGCCCGGCCGACGCGATACGTCCGGACACTGAGCCCGGCCTCGACAAGTGGCTCAAGATCAACACGGAATACGCCTCGTCCTGGCCGAACATCACCCAGAAGGGCGAGCCGCCGGATGATGCAAAGGAATTCGACGGCGTCGAGGGCAAATTCGAGAAATACTTCTCGCCCGAACCCGGCAAAGGCGACTGAACTCTCCTGATATGCATCGATCCAATTAACCTTTACCGTGCCGGAAACGGCCGCGGCGACTTCGCGCATGCGGCAAATTGTTGATTTCGACACGAAATTATGTTACACGCTTCTCCACATGCCGGTGACACGACGTCTCTTCATGGCGGTGAGCCTGAATCATCGAAAGGTTTGAACTGAATTCGGACCAAGGCGATCCGCGCGCGGCGCGTCGTCTTTGCGCGTGACGCTGCTTTGTTTCCGAAGCCGTTCTCCCCATGTCCCGCATAGCGCATGGCCCGCGCCTGGGCTGCAGCATGTTGCCTTCCGGCTCGTTCCGGCGGCACGAACAGGAGTTTGAAGCGTAATGGCAATCCCGCAGAAGAAGACTTCGGCAGCCCGCAACGGTTTCAAGACCGGCGAATTCATCGTCTATCCCGCGCATGGCGTCGGCCAGATCGTCTCGATCGACGAGCAGGAAGTCGCGGGCCACAAGCTTGAGCTCTTCGTCATCGATTTCCAGAAGGACAAGATGCGCCTGAAGGTTCCGGTCGCCAAGGCGACCTCCATCGGCATGCGCAAGCTGTCCGAGACCGATTATGTCGACCGCGCGCTCAAGGTCGTGCAGGGCCGCGCCCGCGTGAAGCGCACCATGTGGTCGCGCCGCGCGCAGGAATATGACGCGAAGATCAATTCCGGCGACCTGATCTCGATCTCCGAGGTGGTGCGCGACCTCTACCGCGCCGACAACCAGCCGGAACAGTCCTATTCCGAACGCCAGCTCTACGAAGCCGCGCTCGACCGCATGGCCCGCGAGATCGCGGCCGTGAACAAGATGTCCGAGACCGAGGCCGTGCGCCTGATCGAGACCAACCTGAACAAGGGCCCGAAGCGTGGCGCCAAGGCCGCCAACGAGGCGGAAGCCGACGGCGACGCCGATCTCGATGCCGAGCAGGAAGAGGCGGCCTGAGCCGACTCGTCCGCCCGATACAAAGACCCGGCCTCGCAGCCGGGTTTTTTTGTTTCAGCTGGCGATCTCGCCGATCGCCCTGAACAGCGCGATCGTCTCGTGCTCGCGATAGGACGTCTCGTCGTTCGTCGTGCCGTAGAGGCGGCTCGCCGAGAGCTTGACGATGGTCAGCCGCCGCGCCGGATTGACGTAGACGAACTGATTGTAGACACCGATGGCGGCATATTCTCCTTCGCTGCCGTCGATCACCCACCACTGGTAGCCATAGCCAAACAGCGGATCGACGACGCCGGGCGCGAGATGCGGCGCGTCGGGTGTCACCGACGCCTCGACCCATGCGGCGGGCACGACCTGCCGTCCCTGCCACGCACCGCCCAGGCGGTAGAGCTCGCCGATCTTGGCATAGTCGCGCGCGGTGGCGTTGAGGCAGGCATAGGCCATCTCCATGCCGGTGTCGTCGAGCAGCCAGTGACCCGACGCCTCCATGCCGAGCGGGTGCCACAGCTTCTCCTGCATGTAGTCGGCGATCGGCCGCCCCGTTGCGGCCTTCAGCAGCATGCCGAGCACCTGCGTGTCCATGCTGTTGTAGTGGCAGACACTCCCCGGCTCCGTCGCCCGCTTGAGCGTCGGCACGAAGTCGGCCATCGCACCGCCTTCGGCCGATACTCTCGCGAAGCGGTTGATGTCGGAATTGGGGTCGGAGTAGTCCTCCTCCCAGCCGGCACCTGACGACATCTGCAGGATGTCCTTGATCCGCACCCCGTCATAGGCCGAGCCTGCGAGGGACGGGACATACGCCGTGACAGGCTCCTCAATCGAGCGGATCGCGCCCTCGGCAACGGCGATGCCGAGTGCGGCCGATATGAAGCTCTTGGCCACCGACATCGACACCCAGCGCGTCCCGCGCCCGCCGAATGCCGCATAGCGCTCGAAGCGCACGGCACCATTCTCGAGCACCAGCAGTGCCATCGTGTCCGTCTCGGCGAGCAAGTCCTCCGTGGAACGCCGTTCGCCAAGGTAGACATAGGTCGACGGCAGAGGGATCGGAGCGCCGTCGGGGAAATCGTACGGCTCCAGCGACGCGCTCATCTCCGCAGCCGGGATGAATTCACGTAGCCGCCCGAAATTCTCGTGCTGCGGCGCGCCGGTGAACAGGCTGGCGATATAGTCGGCGCGATTCATCATACGGTTCCGGGTCGTATCGTCGGAACCGTTTGATAGACCGGATCGCCTCAAAGGAAAACCGGAGGCGACGCGCGTAGCGCCTCCTCCGGCCGCGGCTCAGCCGAGCTTTGCGTCCAGCGACACGTTGATCGCGCCGAGCGCCTTCGACACCGGGCATCCGGCCTTCGCCTTCTCGGCGAGCTCCTTGAACTTGGCGGCATCGATGCCCGGCACCTTGCCCGTGAGCGTCAGCGCGCTGCCGGTGATCCCTGTACCCGGCACCAGAGCCACCACGGCTTTGGCCTCCAGGCTCTCGGCCGGCGTGCCGTTCTCGGCCAGGAAATGCGACAGCTGCATCGCGAAGCAGCCGGCGTGAGCGGCGGCGATCAGTTCCTCGGGATTCGTCCCCGATGTCCCGCTTTCATCCTCAAAGCGCGCCTTGAACGAATAGGGCAGCGCCTTCAGCGCACCGCTCTGCGTGTCGAGCGTTCCGGCGCCCTCTTTCAGATTGCCCTTCCAAACGGCTGTAGCGTGGCGGTCCATCGCGATCTCCCTTGCTATGATCGGCCGGTCTTCCGGCATTTCAGCAACATAGCGCGGCGGCGCGCACTTTCCACGACACTTTCGCGGTGATCTCCTTGAAGATCAGATCGCCTCACCCCGCAGCAGCCGCGGCGCGCCCGGGTTGATGCCTGAGGCCTGGCCAATGAAGAAGCTCTTCATCCGCGGCATCCGCTCGACGAGCCCGAGCCCGATGTCGCGCAGCGCCCGCAACGGGCCGAAATCGTTCGAGAACAGCCGGTTCAGCACATCGGTCGTCACCCCCATCTGCACCGTGTCGAAGCGCCGCCAGCGCTCATATTCTTCCAGCACGTCGATCGCGCCGATATCCCGTCCGAGCCGGTCCGCCTCCACCACCACTTCGGCCAGCGCGGCGGCGTCGCGGAAGCCGAGGTTCAGCCCCTGCCCTGCGATCGGATGAATGCCGTGCGCGGCATCTCCAGCCAGCGCGAAGCGTGGCGCGACGAAGGCGCGGGCAAGCGTCAGCCCCAGCGGCCAGGCTTTCCTGGGCCCCGCGGCATGGATCTCGCCGAGTTTCAGCCCGAAGCGCTGCTCGAGCTCGGTCTCGAAGACGAGGTCGTCCTCGGCGACGATCCGGTCCGCATCCTCCGTGCGCTCGGTCCAGACGATCGAGGAGCGGTTGCCACCCTTCTCGTCGGGCTTCAGCGGCAGGATCGCGAACGGTCCGGCCGGCAGGAAATGCTCCTCGGCCCGCCCGCCATGCGGTCGTTCATGCGCCACGGTGCAGACGATACCGGACTGGCCGTAATCCCAGTGGACCGTCTTGATGCCGGCCATGTCGCGCAGCTTCGAGCGGACGCCATCGGCGGCGACGAGCAGTTTCGCGTCGATGCTGATTCCATCAGCCAGCGCAACCGTGACATGCGACGGGCCGGCCTCGAAATGGTTCACCGCCACGCCCTCGATGATGTCGATGCCCAGCGTCGCAGCCCGCTTGCGCAGCGCACCGTTGAGCACCTTGTTGTCGACCATGTGGGCGAAGGGCTCGCCCGGCGCGACCTCCCCGCCGAAGGTCAGGAAGACGGGACGCACCGGGTCGGCGGTGCGGGAATCGGTCACGATCATCTCGGTGATCGCCTGCGCCTGCGGCTCGATGTCTTGCCAGCAACCGAGCTGCTCGAGCATCCGACAGGCGGCGGCGGCGATCGCCGAAGAACGGCCGTCCTTGCGCCACACCTCCGCCGGGGCGGCATCCACCACCGCGACCCTAAGCGACGGGCGCGCCGCGACCATCGCCACGGCCGTCGCCAGTCCCACATAGCCAGCACCCGCGATCAGCACGTCGAACCGCGTGCCGGGCGCCGTCTCTGGTTCCTTGACTTCCGGCATGTCCATTCCTCCTCGGACGGTCGAGCGGCCTTGACATCCCGCCGCCGCCTGTCCGAATGCCTTTTTCAGCCCCCGTTGGGGCACTTGCCCGCGGAAGCAGCACCCATGACGGCCGACCCGCAGTCGATACAATCCATTCTCGAACTCGAGCAGCTGGAACACAATCTGTTTCGTGGTCGCAGCCCCGACACGTCCTGGCAACGCGTGTTCGGCGGCCAGGTGATCGCACAGGCCCTGGTCGCAGCGCAGCGCTGCGTCGAGAAGGAGCGCTACGTGCACTCCCTGCATTGCTATTTCATGCTGCCGGGCGATCCGTCGATCCCCATCATCTACCAGGTCGAGCGGCTGCGCGATGGCAGTTCCTTTGCCACCCGCCGCGTAACTGCTATCCAGCACGGTCAGGCGATCTTCTCGTTCGAAGCTTCCTTCCAGCTCGACGAGGCAGGGCTGGATTTTCAGATGCCGACGCCGCCCGACGTGCCGGACCCCGACCAGTTGCTCAGTCAGCGCGAGATCATCGAGCGGTTCGGCGATCGGATACCGAGCGGCATCGCGCGTTTCTGGCGGCGCGAGCGGCCGATCGAACTCAGGCCTGTGGATCTGGAGCACTATACCAGCCGCGAGAAGCTCGACCCGCGCCAGAACATCTGGGTGCGCGTCAAGGAGGAGGTGGCTGACGACCGCCGCGTCCAGGCAGCGGTCCTCGCTTACCTGTCCGACATGACGCTGCTCGATACGTCGACCTTCGCACACGGACGGATCCTGGCCGACCCGGACATCCAGGCCGCGAGCCTCGACCACGCGATGTGGTTCCACCGTCCGGACAGGCTCGACGACTGGCTTCTCTATACTCAGGACAGTCCTTCGACCTCCGGCTCGCGCGGTTTCACCCGCGGCGCCCTCTATTCGCGCGACGGCACTTTGGTGGCCTCCGTTGCACAGGAGGGACTCATCCGCCTGCGAACCAAGCAGAAGCAGTAAGCATTTCTTAATATATGCCTATTTTTTAGGCAGAGCCTGCTTGCACAAAAAGCGGGCAGCTTTGATGGCTGCGCGCATTGACAAGGATTTCATCGTTTTATGCGGCCTCCGCGCCAGTTGGCACGGACCTTGAATCCTCGTGCGTCAGTCTCCGCCGTCTTCGGGCGCCGGCGATGGACGAAAACGCGGGGGACCCGCACTAGTGAAGGGTGAAGCCTAATGAAAATCGTGATGGCAATCATCAAGCCGTTCAAGCTCGACGAGGTTCGCGAAGCGCTGACCGCCGTCGGGATCCAGGGCCTGACCGTCACCGAAGTCAAAGGTTATGGGCGTCAGAAGGGGCACACGGAAATCTATCGCGGCGCGGAATACGCCGTGAGCTTCCTCCCCAAGCTCAAGATCGAGATCGCGGTGAGCTCGGACATGGCGGAGAAGGCCGTCGAAGCCATTTCCGGCGCGGCCAAGACCGGCCAGATCGGTGACGGCAAGATCTTCGTCTACCCGATCGAGCAGGCCGTGCGCATCCGCACGGGCGAAACCGACAACGACGCGCTCTAAGCCGCCAATCCCGATTTCATGGAGAGAAGCATGACTATAATGCAACGAATTGCGCCGATGGCGCGCACGGCGGCGCTCGGAGCGCTCGCCCTGGGAGCGATGGGCACCCTCGCCGCCTTCGCACAGGAAACCGCGCCGGCGGCTGCCCCCGCGGCCGAGGCGGCCGCGCCCGTCATGGACAAGGGCGACACGGCGTGGATGCTCGTGTCCACCATCCTCGTCCTGTTCATGATCCTGCCGGGCCTCGCACTCTTCTACGGCGGCCTCGTGCGCGCCAAGAACATGCTGTCCGTGCTGATGCAGTGCACCATGATCACCGCGGTGGTCATCATCGTCTGGGTCCTGTGGGGCTACTCCTTCTCCTTCGGCGGCGGCACCGGTGCCTTCTTCGGCGGTTTTGCCAAGGTCTTCCTCTCCGGCGTCACCGCCGACAGCACCGCGGCGACCTTCTCGGACGGCTTCGTGCTGCCTGAATATGTCTTCATCGCCTTCCAGATGACCTTCGCCTGCATCACGCCGGCCCTGATCGTCGGCGCCTTCGCCGAGCGCATCAAGTTCCGCGCCGTGGTCCTGTTCGTCATCCTGTGGGTGACCTTCGTCTACTTCCCGATCGCCCACATGGTCTGGGATGCCAGCGGCCTGATCTTCACCGGCGCCCATGCCGGCGGTATCGCAGCCCTCGACTTCGCGGGCGGCACGGTCGTGCACATCAATGCCGGCATCGCGGGCCTCGTCGGCTCGATCCTCGTCGGCAAGCGTCTGGGCTACGGCAAGGACAACATGGCTCCGCACTCGATGACGCTGACCATGGTCGGCGCCTCGATCCTCTTCGTCGGCTGGTTCGGCTTCAACGCCGGCTCCAACCTCGAAGCCAATGGCGGCGCGGCGCTCGCGATGATCAACACCTTCACGGCCACCGCCGGCGCGATCGTCGCCTGGGTGGTCATCGAAGGCCTGATGCGCGGCAAGGCTTCGATGCTCGGCGCGGCTTCGGGCGTCGTCGCCGGCCTCGTGGCGGTCACTCCGGCGGCCGGCCTGATCGGCCCCGTCGGCGCCATCTTCCTCGGCGCGATCGCCAGCGCGGTGTGCTACTACTTCGTGGCCGTCGTGAAGATCAAAATGGGCTATGACGACTCGCTCGACGTGTTCGGCATCCACGGCGTCGGCGGCATTGTCGGCGCTATCGGCACCGGCATCTTCACCTCCACCTCGCTGGGCGGCATCGGCTATGCCGATGGCGTCTCGATGGGCGGCCAGGTCTACTCGCAGATCATCGCGGTCCTGATCACCATCGTCTGGTGCGGCATCGGCTCGGCGATCCTCTACAAGATCGTCGACCTGATCGTCGGCCTGCGTCCGACCGTCGAGGCCGAGCAGCAGGGCCTCGACCTCACCTCGCACGGCGAAGTGGCCTACCACTCGTAAGTCGAGACATCCCGGCGCGGCATCGCCCGCGCCGGCGTCCTCCCGGACGATGGCCTCGGCCATCGCAACTCAAGCCCGGCTCCGGCCGGGCTTTTTCTCGTGTGTGCTTCAACTCATGTTGCCGATGCTTTGCTTACCTTGCGTAAGGTTTGTGATTGCTACATAGTCCATTCGACAGTCATCGAACCTGGTGGCGCATCGCTGGCGTCTTTTCAGCCAACCGGACGGTGCTTTCCTGACCCCGCGGCAGAGCGGAGATTGTCACTCCTGTCGGAGAAGACCATGAGACTATTCGCAACTATCGCTTTTGCCGTTGGAGCCTTCTCCGCGGTTGTCTCCTCTCACGCACAGACCACGTCTCCGAGCCCGCCATCCGCTCTCGGCACCGCTCAACGTGCCACAATCGCCCGCGACCTCGTGGCCAGGTGGCGCGACGAGGTGGCGAAAACCCCGAAAGGCAATGTTGCGTCCTGGTCGTCGAAGCTCTCCAAATTCATCGCCATCGCGGATGAATCCAATGTGATGCGGGCCACCACGATGTCGACGCTTGATGGCATGCACGCTGCACTCAACGGCTACGTTCCGGACAGCCCACTGCAGCCGCCACCGACCATAGGCAACTCGTCAGTGGCACCGCAGGTGATTGGCTCCACTACGGCCGACGTTTCCTACACGCCGCTCCCGTGGGGTCGCTGCCGGGTTGCGAATTCTCTCCAGAACAGCACACCGACGATCGCCAACACCGTGCGCGAAATCGATGTGGAAGATATCAGCTCCTATGCTGGCCTTGGCGGCAACGGCACCTATGCGCATGGCGACGGCTCGACCAATTGCGGTATTCCGAGCTTCGTCGCCGCCTTCTCGGTGCGGGTGAGCGTCGTCAGTCCCGCCGGAACGGGCACGATGCGCATCTTCGAGAACGGGACCCCGTTCCAGAGCGGCAATTCCCTGTTCTACACCGCCGGAATCAGCTCGGGCGGCGATATGATCGTGAAGTCGTGCCGCACCTGCACCAACGAGATATCGATCCAGTCCACAACGGCCGTCAATTACATCGTCGACGTGCTCGGCTACTTCGCGCCGCCACAGGCAACCGCGCTCCAGTGCTTGGATACGAATACCGTGTCGACTGTCGTCCAGCCCGGGACGACAGGCTATGTCGCGCTCTCGGCTTGTACTTCGGGATACACCGAGGTGAACACGAAATGCATCGCGACGACGAGCGGCGGCGATCTGATGCAGCAGGGTGGCGGATACTGCGTCGTGCGCAACAATGGACCATATCCCCTCTCCCTGGGAGGAAACCGTGTGTGTTGCCGCGTGCCCGGCCGATAATCTCCCCGGGTGAGAAGCACGCCCTTGGTCCCCAACGTGGGGCGCATGGTTAATGGCCCCTTAACCTCCCGTCGATAGGTTCGTCCACGTTGCGCGCCGTCTTATTCCGGTGCGCATTCGCGTGATCAAGACGGGGTTATCCATGCGCTCCAGCAGCCCGACCAGTTCCGCCCTGATGGACAGTGGCGCAGGCCTAGCGGCCTTTGCACGCCGGCAGGCGGAGCGACTGGGAGGCCTCGCCCTCATCCTCCTGTCCGCCGCCGGCGTCGGCGCGCTGGCGACCTGGAACGTGCAGGACCCGTCCTTCAGCCACGCCACCGACAACCCGGTCACCAATGCGCTCGGCTATCCGGGCGCGGTCTATTCCGACATCGCCATGCAATTCTTCGGCCTCGGCGCGCTCATCACGCTGCTGCCGCTGCTCGCCTGGGGCATCCTCCTCCTCTGCGCCCGTGGCATCGACCGCTTGCCGAAGCGCGCACCGGCATGGCTTGGCGCGTCAATCCTGACGGCGGGCATCACCGGCTGCATCGAGCCACCCGCGAGCTGGCCGCTGCCCTCCGGCCTTGGCGGCGTCTTCGGCGACGTGGTGCTCAAGCTGCCCTCGCTGGCGCTCGGCGGCTATCCGACCGGCATCGCGGCGATGCTGATCGCCGTCGTGCTCGCCGGCCCTGCGCTCTGGCTGCTCGCCTTCGCCTCCGGTATCACCGGCAGGCAGGCCGTCTCACAGGACCGCCCGGCGTCGTCGCGCAAGGCGGCCGAAGAGGACGACGAGCTCTATGCCGAGGACGAGGACGACGAGCAGAGCGGCGGGATGCTGGCGCTCGGCGCCATCGCTCACTGGTGGCTCTCCGGCCGCGCCTGGGTCCGCCGCCACTTCGGCCGCGCGTTGGAAGCGCGGCGGGCCGAACCGGCCGTAACCGCGCGCCGCGAGGCGCTGCCCGTCCGCTCCTCGCAGCGCATCGAACCCGGTTTCGACGCGCAGCCGGCCGCGCCGGCACATTTCGAGGCGGAGGAGGAGTTCGCGGAACACTACGACGAGGCGGAGTTCGCCGAGCCCGAGGAGATCGCCGCCCCGGTCGCGCGCCAGGCGCCGGCCACCCGCCCGGGTGCGGTACGCGTCGAAGCGCCCGCGGCCAGACCTGTTCAGGGTACCCGCGCCAAACGCGAGGCACAGCCGTCCATGCTGTCCAGCGACGGCTACGAGATGCCACCAATCCATTTCCTCGCCGAGCCGAAGAACGTCGCGAAGGATCCCGCGCTCTCCAAGGACGCGCTGGAGCAGAACGCCCGCCTGCTCGAAGGCGTGCTGGAAGACTTCGGCGTCAAGGGCGAGATCATCCACGTCCGCCCCGGCCCGGTCGTCACGCTCTACGAGCTTGAGCCCGCGCCCGGCATCAAGTCGAGCCGCGTCATCGGTCTCGCCGACGACATCGCCCGCTCGATGAGCGCGATCGCCTGCCGCGTCGCCGTCGTCCCAGGCCGCAACGCCATCGGCATCGAGCTGCCCAACGCCAAGCGCGAGACCGTCTACCTGCGCGAGATCCTCGCCAGCCGCGACTTCGAGCAGTCGAAGCACAAGCTGGCGCTGGCGCTCGGCAAGACGATCAACGGCGAGGCCGTCACCGTCGATATCGCCAAGATGCCGCATGTGCTCGTCGCCGGCACCACCGGCTCGGGCAAGTCGGTCGCCATCAATACGATGATCCTGTCGCTGGTCTACCGCATGACGCCCGACCAGTGCCGCCTGATCATGGTCGACCCCAAGATGGTCGAGCTGTCGGTCTATGACGGCATCCCGCATCTGCTGACGCCCGTCGTCAC
The DNA here is from genome assembly GCF_900177325.1 of Mesorhizobium australicum. Taxonomy (NCBI): domain Bacteria; kingdom Pseudomonadati; phylum Pseudomonadota; class Alphaproteobacteria; order Hyphomicrobiales; family Phyllobacteriaceae; genus Mesorhizobium; species Mesorhizobium australicum. The sequence goes on from NZ_FXBL01000004.1 coordinate 5,379,888, forward strand.
CGAGCCGAAGAAGGCCGTCGTGGCGCTGAAGTGGACCGTTCGGGAGATGGAGGACCGCTATCGCAAGATGGCGAAGCTCGGCGTCCGCAACCAGGAGGGCTTCAACCTCCGCGTCGCCGAAGCCCAGGCCAAGGGCGAGACGCTCAAGCGCACGGTGCAGACCGGCTTCGACCGCCAGACCGGCGAAGCGATCTACGAGACGGAGGAGCTCGATCTCGAGCCGATGCCGTTCATCGTCGTCATCATCGACGAGGTGGCAGACCTGATGATGGTCGCCGGCAAGGACATCGAAGGCGCGGTGCAGCGCCTCGGCCAGATGGCGCGCGCCGCCGGTATCCACGTCATCATGGCCACCCAGCGCCCGTCGGTCGACGTCATCACCGGCACGATCAAGGCGAACTTCCCCACCCGTATGTCCTTCCAGGTCACATCCAAGATCGACAGCCGCACTATCCTGGGCGAGCAGGGCGCCGAACAGCTGCTCGGCATGGGCGACATGCTCTACATGGCCGGCGGCGGCCGCATCCAGCGTGTCCACGGCCCCTTCGTCTCCGACGGCGAGGTCGAGAAGGTCGTCAGCCATCTCAAGCTGCAGGGCGTGCCGCAGTATCTCGACGCCATCACCGAGGACGACGGCGACGACGACGAGGATGGCGGCGGCCGGAACGGATCGGCGGGCGGCGGCGTTTCCGGCGTGTTCGAGGAATCCGAGGATCCCTACGACCAGGCCGTGGCCGTGGTGCTGCAGGACGGGAAGGTCTCCACCAGCTACATCCAGCGCCGGCTTGGCATCGGTTACAATCGCGCCGCCTCGATCATCGAGAAGATGGAGAAGGAAGGCATCGTCGGTCCCGCCAACCATGCCGGCAAGCGCGAGATCCTGGTGCCGACCGAAAAGGACAAGATGTGATCGCGGCGTGAGCGACCGCTTGCAGGCTGCCGCAGTCGCGCCCAACTAAAGCCCAACTGGAATCCTAACCGCACTGACGAACGACAGGAGACGGAAGAGATGAACACCGCACCCAATCAGGCCCTCGCTCTCGCGCAGCGCGCGGCAAGGCAAGTGGTCCGCCTCGGTGCCGTCCTCTCGATCGCCGGCCTCGTGGCAGGTCTGGCGGGAACCGTGCATGCGCCGATGGCTCCGGTCGCGAACGCATATGCCGCCTCGGAGGCCGCCCAGAAGATCGCCGACCATTTCTCGGGCATCAAGACCATGGCTGGCGAGTTCGTCCAGTTCGGCCCGCGCGGCGAGAAGACCGGCGGCAAGTTCTTCATCCAGCGCCCGGGCAAGATCCGCTTCAACTACGAAGCGCCGTCCGCCTACCGCGTCGTCGCCGACGGCAAGTCGGTCGTGATCAGCAACACCAAGCTCAAGACCGCCGACCTCTACCCGCTGTCCAAGACCCCGCTGAAGCTGCTGCTCGACGAGCGGATCGACCTCTCCGGCAGCCGCGTGCAGAAGGTCACCGAGGATCCGGACCTCACCACCATCGTGCTCGCCGACAAGTCGGTCTTCGGCAATTCCCGCATCACCATGATGTTCGATCCGAAGAGCAGCGACCTGCGCCAGTGGACCATTACCGACGCCCAGGGCAAGGACACCACGGTGATGATCTTCAACGTGCAGTCCGGCATCAAGCTCGATCCGAAGTTCTTCGAGATCGACTATCGCGACGTGTCCGACAAGAACCAGGCGATGGGCCAGCGCTGAGGTCCGCGGCTTTCCGTTGGAAAGGCGCATCCTTTTCTTGTCTTGAGCCGTTCCGGCTGGCAGGTTCCGCGCGATTTTGCCGGAATCCGCCATGACGTTTTCGCTCGCCACCTGGAACATCAACTCCGTTCGCCTGCGCCTGCCGCTGGTGACGGAGCTCCTGCGCCGCTATGCGCCCGACATCCTGTGCCTGCAGGAGATCAAGTGTCCGGACGAGTTCTTCCCCTACCAGGCCTTTCATGACGCCGGATATGCGCATGTCGCGATCAGCGGGCAGAAGGGCTATCACGGCGTCGCCACCATCTCGCGCGTGCCGATCGAGCTGGTCGAGCGCCGCGACTTCTGCGCCAAGGGCGATTGCCGCCACCTCTCGACGATCTTCCAGGCCGGCGGGCTGAACGTCCTGCTGCACAATTTCTATGTGCCGGCCGGCGGCGATGAGCCCGATCCGGAGATCAACCCGAAATTCCGCCACAAGCTCGACTTCATCGAAGAGATGCGGCTGGTCACGGCCGAACAAAGCGAGGCCTCGGCGTCGATCCTCGTCGGCGACCTCAACATCGCGCCGCTCGAAGCCGACGTCTGGTCGCACAAGCAGCTGCTCAAGATCGTCAGCCACACGCCCGTCGAGACCACCGGCCTGGAATCGATGCGCACCGGCGGCGGCTGGGTCGACCTGATGCGCCAGGCCATTCCCGAGCCGGAGAAGATCTACACTTGGTGGAGCTACCGCGCCGCAGACTGGGAAGCCTCCGACCGCGGCCGCCGGCTCGACCACATCTGGTCCTCCGCCAACCTCTCGCCGAAGCTCAAGGGTATCGAGGTCCTGCGCCACGCCCGCGGCTGGGACCGCCCCTCCGACCATGTGCCGGTGATCGCGACCTTCGAGATGTGAGGCCGCCGAGGCTCAGAGGAAGGTGTGCGGGATCGGCGTCCAGCTTCCATCCGTCTGCGTGAATTGCGGGATATGGGCGAGACTGCGGATCAGCCTCGCATCCTCGCCGAGCTTCTCCTGCCAGTCGCGGGCCTCGGTGAGGATGACGCCCACGCCCACCACGTTGCCGCCGGCCGCCCGCACGAGGTCGATCGACCCCTTGAGGCTTGATCCCGAGGCGACGACGTCGTCGACCACCACCACGCGCCTGCCTGCGAGCAGCGGCAACGAACGGCGGTCGAGCAGCAGCCGCTGCTCGCCCTTCGACGTGATCGAAGCGATCGTCTGGCTCAGCGCGTCGGCGAGGTGCAGCTTCGGCGACTTCTGCAGGACGACATAGTCGTCCAGCCCCAGCGCGCGGGTGACTTCGATCGCGACGGGGATGCCGAGCGTCGCGGCGCCGACGACGATCTCCGGTTCGAGCGGCGCGAGCTTCTCGGCAAGCCTCGCCCCCACATGGGCGCCGAAGCGCACGCCGAGGTCGATCACCATCATCAGCGAGATGGCGAAGTCCGGCTTGATCGCAACGATCGGCAGCTCGACCGTCAGACCGGCGACGTCGACGCTCCAGCTCTGGTCGGTGACGGGGGAGAGTGCGTTGGTCATGTTTGTCCGGTCCTGGGAAGACGATGGTCGACGAGAAGCCCAACCTCGCGCCACGTGGTGCGCTTGCGCGACAGGTCGAAGCCGTAGATCGACAGCGACAGCGAGATCGCATGCGCGAGCCGCACCGCCTCGATGAGCAGCGGCACGCCGCGCGCCAGCGCAAAGCGAAGTCGCATCACGAAGGATACGTCGTCGATCTCCATGCCCCTGGCACGCTGGGCGTTGGCGATGCGCTCGAAATCGTTGCGCAGCATCGGGATGATGCCGAAGGTCAGCGACAGGACGAGCGTCGCGATGGGCGGCAGGCGGGCCGCGCTCGACGCCGCGAGGATCGAACCTGGCGTGCTGGTTTCCATCACGAAGAAGAATACCGCCGTCGTGGTCACCAGCCGCGCCGCCATCGACAGCGACGTCCCCAGCGCATCCGTCAGGCTCTCGCCCTGGATCGTCAGGTTGACGATCCAGCTCGCCATCACCAGCAGCACCAGCAGCGACGCGCCCTTCAGGTAGGCGCGGAGGCCAGGGACCCGGAACACCGCCAGCAGGGCGATCGTGACCAGGGCCAGCGGCAGCGAGCTGCGCCAGTCGGGCAGAAACCAGGCGACGGCCATGATCGCGAACGCGGCCGCCAGCTTGACGAAGAAATTGACATCGTGGACGCGGCTCATGCGGCCATCCCGTTCGGCAGGAAGGCCGGCGCCGGCCAGCCCAGCGCGTGGAAAGCGGCGCACCGCCACGCCTGCGCGCTCGTGCCGTCGAAGACGATCCGCCCATCATCGAGCAGCAGCGTGCGCGTCGACACCTCGTCGATGAGGTCGAGGTCATGCGAGATCAGCATCACCGCGCGCCCCGCCTCCGTCATCGAGCGGATGAAGAGGTCGAGCATGGCGCGTCCGGCGATGTCGCGCGCCAGAAGCGGCTCGTCGAGGATCGCGACCGCCGCACCGGTGGCGTCGGCGCAGGCAAGGCCGAGCAGCGCCTGCTGGCGCGCCGACAGTGCGAAAGGATTGGCCTCGCCCAGGGCGCCCAGTCCGTAGCGGTCGAGCGCCGCCTGCGCCGCCGCGCGGGCCGCATCGTCGCCCGGCCGGCCGGCGGTGATGGCGAAGAGCACCTCCTCCGTCACCGTCATGTTGAACAGGATGCGGCGCATGTTCTGCGGCAGGTAGGCGACCCTGCGGGCACGTCGCGCCACGGTCCAGCCGCTTGCGTCGACACCTTCGATCGCGACGCGCCCGCGCGCGATCGGCGCAAGCCCGAGAATGGTCTGGAACAGCGTGGTCTTGCCGGCCCCGTTGCGGCCGATCAGGCCGACCACCTCGCCGGCGCGGATCGACAGGCCGGCCCCGTCCAGCACCGGCTGGCCGTCGGCGCGGCGTAGCGCGGTCGTGACGTCGCGCACCTCGAGAAGCTCGCCCCCGGGAGCGGGCGCCGGCAGCGGCGACCGTCGCCGGCGCGGCGGCAGCACCCCGGCGCGGCGCCACGGCCGTTCGTCGCCAACCAGATCGCGGAAGGCGAGCCGCTCCGACACGGCGCCATCGGCCAGGAACCGGACCGATGTCGCGATTGCCTCGAACGCTGCCGGATCCTGTTCCGCAACCAGGAGGGCCGCACCCGCCTCCACCGTCTCTGCCAGCGTATCCGTCAGCCTGCGCCGGGCCGCCGGATCGAGCCCGGTCGTCGGCTCGTCGAGCACCAGCAGGCGCGGCGACAGCACCATCGCGGCCGCGATGGCCACCATGCGGCGCTCGCCGCCCGAGAGCGTCAGCACGCGCCGTCCCCGCAGCGCATCAAGATGGAAGCGTGTCAGCAGCGCATCGGTGCGCGCGCGGATTTCACGGCGCGCCACGCCGCGGTTCTCCAGCGGAAAGGCGATCAGGTCCTCGACGCCGAGGTCCCACAACTGCTCTTCGACGCTCTGCATGACCAGACCGATCCGCGCGAACAGATCGTCCTTGGCCATGCGCGCGACCGGCTGCCCCTCGATCGTCACCTCGCCCGCGAATTGGGCGGGGGTGACCAGGCGCGGGATGATCCCGGACGCGACGGACAGAAGCGTCGACTTGGCCGACCCTGTCGCGCCGCAGACCAGCAGCCGCTCGCCCGCCGTCAGGTCCAGCGCGGCGCCTGTCAGGACAGGGGCCGCGCCGAAGCCGACGGTGACATCCTTAAGTGTAAGCACGGCCTGCTTCAGAAGCGCTTGAAGCCCCCGGGCAGGGCGCTCTTCAGCATCTTGTAGGCCGGGATGACGAGCAGCGGCGTGCCGATCAGCATCGGGACGATGTCCGACAGGCCGAGATAGCCCATCGCCCACCAGAACGGGAAGATGCCGAGATAGGCGAGGCTGGCGGAGACCGCCGCCACCATGACCAGCCCGACGATCAGGCAGACTGCCGCGATTTTGATCAGCACGGCGCGGTCGAAGGTCTGCTTCGCCGGGTCGAACATCAGGCCCGGAACGAGGCCGGTCAGGCCGACCATGATGCCGTCGACGATGAGCGAATGAGCCGGAATGAACGTGCCGGCCAGCAGCGACCAGACGATCGTGCCGAGATAGCCGCAGATGAAACCGCTCTTCCAGCCGAGCAGGATGCCCACCAGCGGTGGGAGAAACGCGAAAATGCGCCATTGGATCACGCCCGGGACGAGCTGGATCGGATTGGCATAGGCCCAAAGCACACCGGTCGCCGCGGCGGCGACGATGGACAGGACGATCGGAAATAGCGTGTTGCCCTCGACGGGCGCAGCAGTGGTGGTTGACATGACGTGCCCCTTGATCCTTTCCCCCCGGGAAAACAAAGCAAGCGCCATGCCATTCGGCGGCCCCGCCAGGCTTTGCAGCAGGGGCAGCGACGTGACCCGGAGCAGCAGGCTCGACCCGCCTGACGCTTCCTTCTCCCCGTTCACGGGGGTCCGAAGGACGGGCGAGACAAGCGGCTCGCCCCGGCACAGGTGCCCGAAGGGCGGATGAGGGGCGGCGCGAGCTTTCGAAGGCTGGGCGTGCCCTCACTGTCCGTCATTCCGGGTCCGCGCAGCGGAGCCCGGAATCCAGCGCGCCAACGCTGGTGCATTATCCCGATCTGCGCGCTCCGACATGGTCGCCACAGTCGGTGAACTGCCTGCTTGCCCGGCGCTCTGGGTTCCGGGTTCCGCTGCGCGGCCCCGGAATGACGGCGCGCGCGATTGTCCTCCCCGTGCAAGGGAAGGCCTATCTCATCTGCGATGACACTGCGATAAGGGCACGACACGTGCTTTTCAGGACGTGTCGCAGAACTCGACCGGAACGGCGGCGGATATGGCGAGCCTTTCGATGAACGCGCCGAGCCTGTCGATCGCGGCGCCCTGATTGCCGGCCTCGTCAGACGCCTGGCCACGATGCAGGAACGACAGCCGGCACAGCTGCGCCGCGATGGCCTGCATGTAGAGGCCGAATGCCCTGAGAGAGTCCGCGATGTCCTCGGCATCGAAGGGATGGCTGCCGAAGCCTGCCGGCATCATGACCGGCGTCCAGGGTCTGCGCGCGAAGCTCCGAAGCGTGCCTTCGACATAGGCGCTCAACAGCGCATTGGCCTGCCAGGCGGCCCACAGCACGCACCAGCGGACCCAGAACGAGCGGCCGGCGGCCTGTTCGGCCATGTCGGCGATCGAGAACAGGCGCATGACGATCCTCGCCTTTACCGCCTGTTGCCTCCCCGCCTTCGCCCTCCAGCCCATGACCGGCTCCCGTTTGACCGGACATAGTTTCGGGCATGCTGGCAGGGGTGGGGATGGAATTATCTCGGGCGCTAATGGGAACAAGGGGTTAGTGGGAAACGGGCGAAAATCGATGCACGCGGTGCAGGCACCGCGCTGCATCTCTCCCCTTGAGGGAGAGAAAGCGATTTCAAGACCTTAGCCGCAGTCTAAGTCTTAGAAATCGCAAGTGAGGGGGTGAGACTGCGGTTCACCGGAGGCGAAATGGAAGGTCCGGTGGACCTTTCATAGCAGTCGAACGCCCTGAGCCATAACGAAGAGCTGGGTATCGCCCAACCCGGCCCTCGGCTATGGCCTCGGGCGTTCGTCGCTCGAAAGGCCCATTCAGGGGCTTTTCGTTCGCTTCGCGAACCTCTCCTCACCCATGCGCGATCATTACGTGGCGGACGGCGGTGTAGTCCTCCAGCGCGTAGAGCGACATGTCCTTGCCGTAGCCGGACTGCTTGACGCCGCCATGCGGCATCTCGTTGACCAGCGCGAAATGCGTGTTCACCCAGGTGCAGCCGTATTGCAGCCGCGCCGCCGTTGCCATCGCCCGGCCGACATCCTTCGTCCAGACCGAGGAGGCGAGGCCGTAGTCGCTGTCGTTGGCCCAGGCGACCGCCTCGTCGACGTCGGAGAAGCGCGTCACCGAAACGACCGGCCCGAACACCTCGCGCCGCACGATCTCGTCCTCCTGCAGCGCGCCCGCCACCACGGTCGGCGTATAGAAGTAGCCGCCGCCTTCGCCCGGCTTGCCGCCGGTGGTGATCTCGATGTGCTTCAGCTCCGAGGCCCGCTCGACGAAGGAGGCGACGCGGTCGCGCTGGCGCTTGGAGATCAGCGGGCCGATCTCGTTCTCGGTGTCGTCCGGCCGGTTGAACTTGATGGTCGAGACAGCCGACGACAGGTCGGCGACCAGCTTGTCGTAGACTTTCTTGCCGGCATAGACGCGACAGGCGGCAGTGCAGTCCTGTCCGGCATTGTAGTAGCCGAAGGCGCGCAGCCCGTTCACCACCGCATCCACGTCCGCGTCGTCGAACACGATCACCGGCGCCTTGCCGCCGAGTTCGAGATGCGTCCGCTTCACCGTCTTCGACGCCGCCTGAAGGATCTTCTTGCCGGTCGCCACGTCGCCGGTGATCGAGATCATGTTGACCTTGGGATGGTTGATCAGCGCGTTGCCGACTGTCTCGCCGCGGCCGGTGACGACGTTGACCACGCCTTCCGGCAGAATGTCGACGAGGATCCTCGCCAGCTTCAGCGCTGTCAGCGGCGTCTGCTCCGACGGCTTGAACACCACCGTATTGCCGCCCGCGATGGCCGGCGCCAGTTTCCAGGCCATCATCATCAGCGGATAGTTCCACGGCGCGATGGAGGCGACGATGCCGATCGGGTCGCGGCGGATCATCGAGGTCATGCCGGGCATGTATTCCCCGGCCGACACCGCCGGCATGCCGCGCACCGCGCCGGCGAAGAAGCGGTAGCAGTCGACGATCGCCGGCAGCTCGTCGTTGAGCACGGCATTGATCGGCTTGCCGCAGTTGAGCGCCTCGAGCGCGGCGAACTCCGCCGCCTCGGCCTCGATCCGGTCGGCGATCTTCAGCAGGTAGCCCGAGCGCTGGGCCGGCGTCGTGCGCGACCAGTCGACGAAGGCCTTGTCGGCCGCCGCGACCGCCGCCTCGATCTGGCCCTGCGAGGCTTCCGGCAGGTTGAGGATCGTCTCGCCCGTCTTCGGGTTGAAGATCGTCTCGTCGGCTTCCGTGCCCTTTTCGAACTTCGAACCGATCAGCATTTCGGTCTGCATGGGTCTCTCCCGTTGTCGATCGGTGAATGGTGAATGGTAAAATGGTGAATGGTCGGAAAGCGGGTACGACGTCGGCTTCTTTTCATTCACTATTCACCATTCACCATTCACCCGTTTCATTTCCCAGCCCCGGCGATCTGGTCGCCCTCGCGGGTGAGATAGTAGGCCGCCAGGATCGGCAGGAACGTGACCAGCACCACCACCATGGCGACGACATTGGTGACCGGCCGCTGCCGCGGCCGCACGAGTTCCTCCAGCATCCAGATCGGCAAGGTCTGCTGCTGGCCGGCGGTGAAGGTGGTGACGATGACCTCGTCGAAAGACAGTGCGAAGGCAAGCATGCCGCCCGCCACCAGCGCGGTGCCGATGTTGGGCAGGATCACATAGCGGAAGGTCTGGAACGCATCCGCGCCGAGATCCATCGACGCCTCGATCATCGAGCCCGACGTGCGGCGGAAGCGGGCGACGGCATTGTTGTAGACGACGACCACGCAGAAGGTGGCGTGGCCGAGCACGATCGTCCAGAACGAGAACGGGATCTCCGCCAGGCTGAAGGCCGAGCGCAGCGCGATGCCGGTGATGATGCCCGGCAGCGCGATCGGCAGGATGACCAGCAGCGAGATCGCCTCGCGGCCGAAGAAGGACGTACCCGAGATCGCCGCCGCGCACAGCGTGCCGAGGATGAGCGCGATCAAGGTCGAGATCGAGGCGACCTGCACCGATAGCGTCAGCGCCTGCCAGACGTCCGGCCGGTTCCAGGTGACCGCGAACCACTGCGTGGTGAAGCCCGGCGGCGGCCACTGGTAGCTCTTCTCCTCGGTGGTGAAGGCGTAGACGAAGATCAAGAGGATCGGCAGGTGCAGGAACAGGAGGCCCGCGGCGGCGGCGATCTTGAGGCCGAGGGGCGAGCGTTGGCCGCGGTCAAAGCGCATGGGGTGCTCCTGTCAGGATCTTCGCATGCGCCCCCTCCACCGCCTTCGGCGGTCCCCCTCCCCCGCTTCGCAGGGGAGGATATGCCGGCCGCGCTGCCGATCCTCTCCCGTTCACGGGGGAGGGGGACCACGCGAAGCGTGGTGGAGGGGGCGCCGCGAAATGCCGAGCGTCTGCGAACCTACAGCGCATCGAACGCCCCCTGCCGCTTGGCGAACCAGAGGTAGAAGCCCATCACCACGATCGGCACCACGGTGAAGGCCGCCGCGAGCGGGATGTTGCCGGCGGTGCCCTGGTGGGCATAGACCGCCTGGCCGATGAACAGCCGCGACGTGCCGACGATCTGCGGGATGATGTAGTCGCCCATCGTCAGCGAGAAGGTGAAGATCGAGCCGGCGATGACGCCGGGCATGGCGAGCGGCAGGATCACGTTCCGGAACGTCTGGCGCGGCGCGGCGCCCAGGTCCGCCGACGCTTCGATCAGGTTCGCCGGCACGCGCTCAAGGGCCGCCTGCATCGGCAGGATCATGAACGGCATCCAGACATAGACGAAGACGAGGAAGGTGCCGGTGTAGGAGACCGAGAGCGAATTGCCGCCGACGATCGGCAGCGACAGCCAGGCCTCCAGAAGCCAGGTCAGGTGCAGCTTGGCGAAGATCCAGTTCAGGATGCCTTCCTTGGCGAGGATCAGCTTCCAGGCATAGACCTTGACCAGGTAGCTCGACCACAGCGGCAGCATGACGCCGAGATAGAACGCCGCCTTCCATTTCCCCTTCGCATAGCGCGCCGCGTAGTAGGCGATCGGGAAGGCGATGATCGCCGAGGCGATGGTGGCCAGCGCCGCCATCAGGATGGTGCGCACGAAGATGTCGATGTTCTGCTGCCTGAATAGCTCGCCATAGGTCTTGAGCGTGAACTCGCGGTTGATCAGGCCGGAGAACTCGTCGATCGAGAAGAAGCTCTGCAAAAGCAGGGCGAACAGCGAGCCGAGATAGATGATGCCGAGCCACAGAACGGGCGGCGTCAGCATCAGGAACAGGAACATCCTGGGATGCCGCCACACCCAGTCCGACAACGTGCCGAAGACGCCGCCTCGGCCGGCGAGGATGGCGGGGGCGGCTGAGCGGGGGAGGGCGGCGTCAGCCATGATGGATACGGGAGCGCTCACCCCTCGCCCTCCATCACATGCACATGGTCGCGGTTGAAGGTGAGCACCACCGTGTCGCCCGGCTCAGGCAGCGCGCCGCCGGAATCGACCACCGCGTTGAGCCGCAACCCTTCCGCGTCGAGCGCGACGCGCGTTCCGGCGCCGAGATAGTTGAGCGCGACCACTTGTGCGGGCACGCCGTCGCCGCTTGTCCCGGCCGAGATGCGGATCTGTTCCGGCCGCAGACTCCCCCAGCGCCGCTGGCCGGCATAGCGCTGCACGAAGTCTGGCGGCAGGATGTTGGACGAGCCGACGAAATCGGCGACGAAGCGGGTGGCCGGCCGGCGATAGATCTCCTGCGGGCTGCCGACCTGCATGATCCTGCCGTCGTTGAAGACGGCGACGCGGTCGGCCATCGACAGCGCCTCGCTTTGGTCGTGGGTGACGAAGACGAAGGTGATGCCTAGCTCTCGCTGCAGCGACTTCAGCTCCTCCTGCATCTGCTCGCGCAGCTTGAGGTCGAGCGCGCCGAGCGGCTCGTCGAGCAGGAGCACGCGCGGCTTGTTGACCAGCGCGCGCGCCAGCGCCACACGCTGCCGCTGGCCGCCGGAGAGCTGGCCGGGCTTGCGGGCGCCGTAGCCGGGCAGCTTGACCAGCGCCAGCGCCTCTTCCGCCGCGCGGCGGCGCTCCTCGCGCGCCACACCCTTCACCATCAGCCCGTAGGCGACGTTGTCGGCGACATTGAGATGCGGGAACAGCGCATAGTCCTGGAAGACGGTGTTGACGTTGCGCCGGTAGGGCGGAACCCCGACGGCGTTCTCGCCGAAGATCTCGATATGGCCGGACGTCGGCTGTTCGAAGCCGGCGATGAGCCGCAGGCAGGTGGTCTTGCCGGAGCCGGAGGGTCCGAGCATGGCGAAGAACTCGCCGGCCGCGATCTCGAGGTCGACCGCGTCCACGGCGCGGACGGAGCCGAAGTGGCGCGAGACTTTGGCGAAGGAGACGGCTGGGCTCATTGGTCCTGTCTAGGTTGTGGCCAACGAACACCCCTCATCCGTCTCGGCTTTCAGCCGATCCACCTTCTCCCACAAGGGGAGAAGGGAGGGGCGCGCCTGTCCTTCTCCCCTTGTGGGAGAAGGTGGCCGAACCGGAGCGTTAGCGCAGGTGAGGTCGGATGAGGGGTGCTGGACGGAGTGCGCCCGTCCGGCAGGATCCCTGGATCACCGGCCGCCGATGACGCCGATATAGTCCGACACCCAGCGATAATACGGCACGCAGGCATCGCCCTGGGTGGCGCATTTCGAGGTCGGCGTCGTCCAGAACTTCACCTTCTCGAAATTGTCCATGCCATTCGCGGTGCAGGTTTCCTTGGTCGACATGCCGCTGCCGTTGGTGCAGGCGGCCGGCACCGACGGGTTTGCGCCGAACCAGACGCCGAGGTCGCTCTGCAGGTTGGACGACAGCTGGTGCTCGAACCACATGTAGGAGCAGTTCGGGTTCGCCGCGTCGACATGCATCATCGTCGTGTCGGCCCAGCCGGTGACGCCCTCTTCCGGGAACACGGAGGCGACCGGCTGGTTCTCGCTCTTCAGGAGGTTGACCTGGAACGGCCATGAGCCGGAGGCGACGACGCCCTCGTTCTTGAAGTCGTCGATCTGGATGAAGGCGTCGTGCCAGTAGCGGCCGACCAGCGTCCGCTGCTGGCGCAGGAGGTCCAGCGCCGCCTTGTACTGGTCCTCGGTGAGCTGGTAGGGATCCTTGATGCCGAGATCCGGCTTGTGCGTCATCAGGTAGAGCGCGGCGTCGGCGATGTGGATCGGACCGTCATAGGCCTGCACCCGACCCTTGTTCGTCTTGCCGTCGTCCAGCGTCATCTCCTCGAACACGACCTTCCACGAGGTCGGCGGGGTCTTGATGACGTTGGTGTTGTACATCAGGACGTTCGGCCCCCACATGTACGGCACGCCGTAGTGCACGCCGTCGACCGTGTGCCAGGGCGCGTCCTTCAGGCGGTCGTCGATCGTCGACCAGCTCTTCACGAGGTCGATGTTGACCGGCTGCACGCGCTTGCCGGCGATGAGGCGCAGCGACGCGTCGCCCGAGGCGGTGACGAGGTCGAAGCCGCCCTCGTTCATCAGCGCGACCATCTCGTCCGAGGTGGCCGCCGTCTTGACGTTCACCTTGCAGCCCGTGGCGGCCTCGAACTTGGTCACCCAGTCGAAGGCCTTGTCGGTCTCGCCGCGCTCGATATAGCCGGCCCAGGCGACGATGTTGAGCTGGCCCTCGCCGGCGCCGATCTCCTTCACCTGCGCAAAGGCCGGAGCCGCGAAGGCGACGGCCAGCGTCATGGCGGTGCATGTCTTCAAAAGCGACTTCATGCCGAATTCTCCCATTGATCAGGGGCCGCGCTTCATCGGCGGCTTGGACCCTGTATGAAGAGTGCCATAACCGTGTCCGTTCGCAATTTCATTATACAGAACGGTGATATCGGTATTTCCGATATCAAAGCGCGCGAGAACGCTTATGCCGGGCCGTTGCAGTTGGTGTGGTTAGAATGTTTCTAGTTCGGACAGCGTAAGCGCGATGCCGGGCACCGAAGTGGACATGATCCTGTCCGTCTCCGCATGCTGACTGATTTCGCCATATCCTTCGAGACGAGGCTGGCGGTGGACGTGAATGACCCGCGACAGCGCGTCGACCACCCATAGTTCCGGAATGCCGAAGTCGGCATAGATGCGCGCTTTGCGCCCCAAATCCCACCGCAGGCTGGAATCAGCAACCTCGACCGCGAGGAGCGCCGTTCGCGGATTGAGCGCAGCGAGACCATCGGACTTGCGGAAGAAAATGAAGTCGGGCTCGACGAATGTGTCCTCGTTCAAGCGGAAAGTGGTTTCCTGGGCGAAAATGATCTCTCTCGGGCGAATATCCGCGAAATAAAGCGTGAGAGCAACCTTGATGACCTCATGCTGAATGCCCTTCGAGTTCATGGGCACGATCTCCCCGCCGATCAACTCGAAGCGCTCGTCCTCATCGAACAGCCCGAGCCGCGTCGCCTCCTCGATTTCGGCAACGCTCCAGCGCCGGCGCGGCAGGCCTTCGGCGGCTTGCGTCGTCATCGACAGGTCCGGCGATCGGAACGGCTGGTTCATGGCGGCACTCTAACATCGAACCCGGATGAGGCCAATTACCCGAGGCTCAGCCTCACCTTTGCCTCAACGTCCTCTGCCCCTGCGCGATGCCGATGAAATCGCGCGCGGATTGCTGCAGGCCGAGGCCGCGGCGCCACACCATGCCGACCTGCACGACCGGCAGGGCGCCGGAGATGTCGCGGCTTTCGATGCGGTCGCCTTCAAGTGACCACGGCCGGTAGACGAGGTCGGGCAGGAGCGCCACGCCGGCCCCGGTCGCCACCAGGCTGCGTACCGCCTCGACCGAGCGCGTGCGGAAGGCGACATGCGGGCGGGCGCCCAGCGCCATGAGCAGCTTGCCCGTGTTCTCCTCGATCTCGTCGATGGTCAGCATGATCAGCGGCTCGGTGGCCACGTCGGCCAGAGAGATGATCTCGGCCGTCGCCAGCGGATGGCCGAGCGGCAGCCAAAGGCGGTAGGGCGAGGTTTCGAGGATCTCCGCCTGCAGCGCCATGCGGTCGCGCAGGTTGGAGATGACCATCACCGCTATGTCGAGCTCGCCGCCGACCAAAAGGTGCTCGAGATAGTCGCCATTGTCCTCGATGGCCGTAACTTCGACGCCTGGAAAGGCGCGGCGGTAGCGCGCCAGCAGGTCGGACAACACATAGCCAGCGACCAGCGACGTGACGCCGAGTTGAAGGCGCCCCGACGCCTGCTCCGCCTCGCCGGAGAAGGTGCGGCGCGCGTCGGAGACGTCGGCCAGGATCTTCGTCGCATGGCGCAGGAACTGGTGACCCTTGTGGGTGATGTTCAGGCCGCGCGGATGGCGCTCGAACAGGTTCACGCCGAGATCCGTCTCCAGTTCCTTGATCGCCTCGGTGACCGCGGATTGCGAGATCGACAGGATCTGTGCCGCGCGCGACACGCCGCCCTGCTCGGCGACGGCGACGAAATACTGCAGCTGGCGAAGCGTGAAGGCCATGGCGCCGACTTTGACCACGCCGCGCCGGAATTGGGAAGCTTGACGGGTCGATGATTCGTAACTATTAAAGTTACATGAAACGCAACTCGCGACTCTCCGCCTCCCTTCACGCGCTGGTGCACATGGCGCAGGTGCCCGACCAACCGATGACCTCGGAGGAGATCGCCGGGTGGCTGCACACCAATCCGGTGGTCGTGCGGCGCATGGTGGCAGGCCTGCGCGAGGCGGGCATCCTCTCGGCCGCGCGCGGACATGGCGGCGGCTGGACGCTCGCGAGGCCCGCCACGTCAATCTCGCTGGCGGATGTGGCCACGGCACTGGAGGAGAGCTTCCTGTCGATCAATACGCAACCGGAAAACCCGAGCTGTCTCGTCGAGAGGTCCGTCAACCGCCACCTCGACGGCTTCCGGCTCGAGGTCGAGCAATTGCTGGCGGCGAAACTGGCGCGCGTGACGCTCGCCGACATCGCCACCGAATGCGGCGAAGGCATCGCCGCCTACAAGGAGAACAGACATGCAGTATGACGTTGCAATCGTGGGCGGCAGCTTTGCCGGCCTGTCCGCCGCGCTCCAGATCGCCCGCGGCAAGCGCAGAGTGGTCGTGGTCGACGCCGGCCTGCCGCGCAACCGCTTCGCCTCGCACTCGCACGGGTTCCTGACGCGCGATGGCGCGACCCCTCCCGACATGCTGCGAGAGGCGCGCCGCCAGTTGCTCGACTACCCGACCGCTGAAATCGTCGACGGTATCGTCGAGGCAGCCGAGGGGCAGGCAGGCGACTTCTCCCTCCGGCTCGCCGGCGGCAACGCCCTGTCGGCGCGCAGGCTGGTCCTTGCCGGCGGCGTCAGCGACACCTTGCCGGATATTCCGGGCCTCGCCGGCGAATGGGGGCGCCGCGTCATCCACTGCCCCTATTGCCATGGCTACGAGTTCGGCGACGGGCCGTTCGGTGTGCTGGCGACGGAGCCGATGGCCTTCATGAAGGCGCTGCTGGTGTCCGACTGGGGGCCGGTAAAACTCTTCCTCAACGATGCGCTGTCGCCCGACGCCGAGCAGACCGCGAAGCTGAGTGCGCGGGGCGTCAGCCTCGTCCCCGGCCGGGTCGAGGGCGTCTCCTCGCATGAAGACGGCCTGTCGATCCAGGTCGCCGGGGCAGCAGCAACGTCGGTCGCGGCGCTGTTCGTGGCGCCGAAAACCATTCTTTCGAGCGACCTGCCGCACCAGCTGGGCTGCACGCTGGCGGAGGGACCGATGGGCGCATTCATCTCCGTCGACGAGCGCAAGAACACCAATGTGCCCGGCGTTTTCGCCGCGGGAGACATCGCGCGGCCGATGCCGACGGTCGCGCTGGCCGTCGCGGACGGTGCAATGGCGGGCGCGGCGGCGCATCAGTCGCTGATCTTCGAGTAAGCGCGCGTTGACAAGCGGGCATCGCATGCGCGAGATGCCCGCGTCCATCGATCGCGCACCGGGACAGATGATCGACCCCATCACCCGCATAGCCGTCCTGCCGCTCTGGACGGGCCAGGTTCATACGACCCTCCTGCCGGGCGGACTGGGCAACCAGAGCTATATCGTCGAAGATGACGGCCGGAAGTATGTCGTGCGCTTCGGGCGCGACTATCCGGTGCAGCATGTCTACCGCGCCTGGGAGCTGATGGTCTCGCAGGCGGCGCACCGCGCCGGCTTCGCCTCGGAGATCGTCTATACCGGCCCCGGCGTCTTCGTTGGCGTCTACATCGACGGCAAGAACTGCTCGCCGCAGGAGGTGCGCGCCAAGGCCGACGACATCGTGCGCCTCGTCAAGCGGTTCCACACGGAGATGCCGCCCCATATCTCCGGCGCGGCGCATATGTTCTGGCCGTTCCACACGGTGCGGGACTATGCCCGCACCATGCGCAGCGAGCGGCATCGCAACGCCCATCTGGTCGAAGAGTGGTTCGCCGTGTCGGAGGAGCTTGAAAACGCCCAGGCCGCGTTGCCGATCGTGTTCGGGCACAACGATCTCGTCTGCCGCAACATTGTCGACGACGGCGAACGGATCTGGTTCGTCGACTACGAGCATGCCGGCTTCACCACATCGGTCTGCGATCTCGCCGGCCTCGCCTCGCATTCGTCCTTTGACGACGCGCAGATCGACCATGTGCTCGATCTCTATTTCGGCGCGGACCTCACGCCGGACGTGCGCCGCTCCTTCGACGCGGCCTTGGCGATCATGCCGCTGCGCGAGGCCCTTTGGGGAATGCTCGCCGAAACGCATCTCGACATTCCGCATGTCGACTACGTCGCCTACGGGACCGAAAAGCTCGAAACCCACCGCAGGGCGCTGGAGCGCTTTCGGAGCCGCTACGGCTGACGAACCCGGAACACGAACGCCTTCACCGTTACTGCCGGCTCCGCCACGGCAAAGGCCCGGAACGACGGGCTCTCCTCGATCCGCGCCCAGCGGCCGGCGCTCTCGAGTTCGGTGAATTTCGCCCGGAAACCGCCCTTGTCCAGCACGCTGTCGCGCACGGTAAAGATCAGCGCGCCGCCCGGCCGGACGATCCGCGCCATATCGTCCAGGCTCGACGCCGGCGCGTGGCCTTCGGTGAACACGCCGGTCGACAAGACGGCCGCATAGGCGCCGTCGGCGAGCGGCAGCCTGGCGCCGAGCGCGGCCTCGACAAGATTGCGATAGACGCCGCGACCGCGCGCCAGCGCCAGCATCTCGGACGACATGTCGAGCCCGTCGATATCCTGGTATCCCAAGGCAGCGAGATACGGCCCGGACAGGCCGGAGCCACATCCGGCGTCCAGCAGCGGCCCGGCCTCGACCGGCACATGCCGCGCGACCCAGGCCGCGATGACGAAGGGCAGGCAATAACCGAGCGCGGCGGTCTCGCGGTCGTAGCCGTTCGACCAGGCGGCATAGGCGACGGCGAGTTCGGCCTCGCTCTTCGCCGCATAGACCTGGTTCAACGCATCGCTTGCCTCGTCCGCGCTCATGCCTCGCTCCTGTAGCGCATTCTCCGTTCAAGGCCCCTCAGCGCCAGCGACAGCGATATGGTCAGCAGCAGGTAGATGTAGGCCACGATCGAATAGGTCTCGAAGAACCGGAACGAGCCGGCGGCGTAGACCTTGCCCATCTGCGTGATGTCGGCGACGCCGAGCACGGAGACCAGCGAGGAATCCTTCACCATCGCGATGAAATCGTTGCTGTAGGGCGGCAGGATGGTGCGGAAGGCCTGCGGCCAGACGATATGCCGGAACCGCTGCGCACGCGTGAGGCCGAGGGTCTTGGCGGCGTCTATCTGGCCTTCCGGCACCGACTGGATGCCGGCCCGGAAAATCTCGGCGATGAAGGACGAATAGGCGATCATCAGCGCGATGACCGCGCGCCAGAGCAGCGACACGTCCCGCACCTGCATCTCGCCGAGCAGGCCGGCCGCCTGGAGGGGCGCGGTCAATGCATTCCACAGCGCGACGAAGGCCGGCACGCCGGCAAAGGCGATCCAGAACAGGAGGACCAGGATCGGCACGCCACGTATGATCTCGATGTAGAAGCGCGCGACCTGGCTCAGCACCTTCGACCGCGACAGGCCCATCAATGCCACGCCGAGCCCCAGCGCCGAGGCAAGCGCGAAGGCGACGATCGTCACGAAGATGGTGATGCCGATCCCCTTCGCGACCGTGACGAAGATCTGCGCGTAGAGATCACTCGCGGCGATCGACAGCGCCGCGGCGATCCCGACGAGGACGGCGGCGACAAGCCAGTAGGGAAAGTCCCGTGAAGGTGGCGGAGCCACGTCAGCGCGCCTTGCGGCGGATGAAGAACTGCTCGCGCACGCCGCCGCTCCACTGGTCCTCGTCGTTTTCCGTCACCAGCTTGAAACCATGCCTTTCGTAGAGCCCGCGCGCCGCGTCGAGCCCAGCGAAGGTCGTCAGCCAGACCTGCGGGACAGCACGCTTGTCGCAGAACGCGATGGCGCGGGACATCAGTTCCTTGCCAAGTCCCTTGCCGCGCGTCGCCGAGGACACGATGAACCAGCGCAAGTGCGCGCCCCGTGGTCCGCCACCGGAGATATCGATCGTCACCGAGCCGGCGAGGCGGCCTTCGCCGTCCCAGGCGGTCAGGAAGAGGTCGCGGTCCGCTTCCATCCGGCGCAGGAACTCGGCCATCTCCAGCGCCACCTTGGTCTCGAACTCGATGCCGAAACCCCAGGCGTCGCGGTAGTAGTCCATATGCAGGCCGACCACGCCGGCAAGGCTGCCGGGTCTGTAGCCGTCGAATGTGTATTCACTCATGGCCGCCCGCTCAGGGCTTGTAATCGACGAACCATTTCTGCGTGATCGCGTCGAACGTGCCGTCGGCCTTGAGCGCCGCGATGCCGGCATTGATCGGCGCGACGAGGTCCGAGCTCTTGGGGAAGATGAAGCCGAACTCTTCCGCCTGCAGCGGTGCGCCCACCATCTTGAGCTTGCCGCCGGAGGCGGCAACCAGCGCCTTGCCGCCGGCACTGTCTGTGAGCACCAGATCGACGTCGCCGGCCTGGAGTGCGGCGACCGAGGCCGCGAAGGTCTCGAACAGCTTGATGCGCGGATTGGCCTCGTTGCCGTCGAGCACGTTGTAGACCGCGACGTAGAAGGGCGAGGTGCCCGCCTGCGCGCCGACAAGCAGCTTGTCGTCGGCCGCAAAAGCCTTAGGCTCGGAGAAGCGGCTCTCGTCGGCCCTGACCAGCATGAAGATCTCGGAGAGCATGTAGGGATCGGAGAAGTCGACCTTCTCCTTGCGCTCGTCCTTGATGGTGATGCCGGTCATGCCCATGTCGTACTGCTTGTCGGAGACGGCCTGGATCATCGCGTCCCACGACGTGTTCTGGTACTCGACGGAGAAGTTGAGCTTCTCGGCGAGCGCGGCCATCGCATCATATTCCCAGCCGACCGGCTGGCCGGTCTTCGGGTCGACGAACTGCAGCGGGAAGTAGGCGTTCTCGGTGACGACCACGATCTTCTTGCCGCCGAGATCGGGGAGCGCCTGGGCGGCCGCCAATGCCGGCAGCAGGATGGCCGCGACGAGGCCGGCAAGAAACACTCTCAGCTTGGTCATCTCGAACTCCGGACGTTCCTTGAAAGGGTGATGCAAATCTACCCGCCCGGCACGGGCTTGCAAGGCATGGAGCGCCGGCGAGGGCCATACAAACGAAAAAGGCGCGGATCTCGCCGCGCCTTTCCGGAATTCAGACTGTGGTGTCGAGCCTTACTCGCTGGCAGCTTCCGCTGCCTTGGCGGCCTCGGCAGCGGCCTTGGCCTCGGCGGCGTCCTGGGCTGCCTTTTCCTTCGCCAGCGCCTCGGCGGCGGCGATCTTCTCGGCCTCGATGCGGGCGCGCTCGGCGTTCAGCGCATCGCGCTCGGCGTCGTTCAGCTTGCGGGCGCGCACGCCGGTGTTCTCGGAGATGCGGGCCGACTTGCCGCGACGGTCGCGCAGGTAATAGAGCTTGGCGCGGCGCACCTTGCCGCGGCGGACGATCTCGACCGCCTCGACCAGCGGCGAATAGACGGGGAACACGCGCTCGACGCCCTCGCCATAGGAGATCTTGCGAACGGTGAAGCTTTCCTGGAAGCCGGCGCCCTTGCGCGCGATGCAGACGCCTTCATAGGCCTGCACGCGGGTGCGGCTGCCTTCGGTGACGCGCACCTGGACGCGGACGGTATCGCCGGGCTGGAACTCGGGGAACTTGCGCTTTTCTTCGATCTTCGCGGCCTGCTCGGCCTCAAGCTGACGGATGATATCCATCGTCGGAACCTTTCTTTCGTTGTTCGCCAGCCAGAGCGCCCGACGCTTGCCGATCAGTTCCTGACCGTTCGGCTATGCCCTCCGGCAACGGAGAAGCAGGGGCGAATTCACTTGGGTCTTGGTTACGGCACCGGGAATTCCCGATTTCCGGGCGTGCGGATACACCATCGCGAGCGGATTGTCACCACCGCGCGATGATTTTCTGGCAACGAACCGCGGAACTTCCCGGGTTGGCGATCGAGACGTCGGCACACCGCTACGCCCGAGTGAGGCGTATCACCGATTGAACCGCGCGATTTCCGACGCTATATTGCGTCAGGACAAGTGGCAGCATCTGAAGGTGATGCAAATGACCCTCGCGCAATATGCAGAGAACGGAGTGTTTGCGCCGCGCAAGATTGCGGACACACTGCACACGACCAGCGAAGAAGTCGCACGCACGGCCGGACTTGGCAAAGATGCGATCCAGCGAAAGGATCGTGTCGGGTCGGTCAGGACACAGCGGCGTCTGCGGGAAATGGTCGAGGTCATCAACAAGGTGGAGCCGCGTTTCGGATCACCTCTGGTGGCCTATGCCTGGTATCGGTCACAGCCGCTTCCGGGCTTCTCCGGACGGACCGCGATGCAGCTGGTTCGTGAGGGGCGCGTGGAGGAGGTGCTCGACTATGTCGACGCCGTCGACGCCGGCGTCTACTCGTAGGTGGCATCGTTCCACTATGAGGGCAAACTCTATCGGGCGCTGAACCCGATCTATGCCCGCGAGCCCCTGTCGGGACGCGGAGCAGAACTCTATGGTGGACGCTTCAATCCCAAGGGTGTGCCGGCTCTCTATTGCTCCCTCTCGGCCATGACGGCGCTGAGAGAAGCCAATCAGGTCGGCAGCCTTCAACCAACGACGCTGGTGTCTTATGACGCCGAGATAAGAGAGGTCTTCGACGCCAGGGACGCGACCGCCCTTGCCGGCGAAGGCATGACAGCGGCGGAACTGGCGGACACGACGTGGCGCGACCAGATGAAAACATCCGGCGAAGCCAGGACCCAAGCCCTCGCCCGACGGCTCATCTCGGTCGGCTACAATGGACTGCTGGTCAGAAGCTTCGCGCCAGGCACGACCGCAGACGATTTGAACCTCGTGCTCTGGAAGTGGGGGCCGGCAACCCCTGCGCGCCTCGTGCTGATCGATGACGAGAATCGTCTCTCCACATGAGGCCCAACGCAGCCGGCCCGCTATTTCGCGGGCGAGGCAAGCGGCTTGCCGCGCTCGATGACGTAGATGCCGAGCACCTTCACCGGCTTCTCGCCGACCGCCTTGGCGTCATGCGGCACGCCGGCGGGGATGGTGTAGGAATCGCCCGCCTTCATGGTGATGTCGGGCTGGCCGTCGATGGACAACACCGTCTCGCCTTCCAGCACATAGCCCGTCTCGATGCCCGGATGGGTGTGCCGCCCGGCCGACACGCCCGGCGCGATCTCGGCGAGGCCGGTGACGGTCGTGTAGTTGTCCGGGAAGTCGATCTTCTGCAGCGGCGTGCGCTTGATGCCGGACGACGCATCCTGCGCGGACGCGAGCGCGGTCGCGGCGACGAGGGCCATGACGGCAAGTGAAAATCTCAGCATGTAAATCCTCCCTCCGGAAATCGTTCGCCTCGACTTTAGAGGGTCGCCAGTCGGCCGCAAGTGGCCGCGTGATACGCGTGATCGGGTTCATCGTACCTTGCCGTGCGCATTGTCGCTGACTACAGCAGCGAGGTTGCTCAACCGGATGATCGCCTTGACGCTCTTCGATGCCGCCCTGCTCTTCGTCTCCGCCGTCGTCGCCGGCGCGGTCAACGCCGTCGCGGGCGGTGGCACCTTCCTGACCTTCGGCGCGCTTTCCGTTGCCGGCATACCGCCGATCGTCGCCAATGCGACGTCGTCCATCACCCAGTTTCCCGGCTACATCACCTCGACACTGGCCTACTGGAGCGACATCAGGACGTTCTGGCGCGGCGCGCTGCTGCTGTGTGTCATCTCGGCGGCGGGAGCCTTGGTGGGCGCCTCGATCCTGCTTGCACTCGACAACCCGTCCTTCCGCGCGCTGGTGCCCTGGCTGCTGATCGCCGCCACTGCCATCTTCGCCGCCGGCCCGTGGCTCAAGCCAAAGCCGAAAGCGGGTCAGGAGGCAGCGGTGGGCGGCTTCGTGGGCTCGATGGTGCAGTTCGTCACCGCCGTCTACGGCGGCTTCTTCGGCGCCGGCATGGGCGTGATGATGCTGGCGACGCTCGGGCTCACGCAGGAGGGCGACTACCATCGCCTTAACGCGCTGAAGAACATGCTGTCGATCGTGATCGCGGCGGTGGCGATCGTGGTGTTCGTCTGGGGAGGGGTGATCGCATGGCCGCAGGCCCTGGTGATGATCCCAGCGGTGGCGATCGGCGGCTGGTACGGCGTGTGGATCGCCAAGCGCGTGCCGCAGCCCATCCTGCGCGGCTTCGTCATCGCGATCGGCCTGCTGCTGGCGGTGTATTACTTCGTGACGGGCTGAGCGGGTCTACGACCGCGGCTCCGTCGCTCGCCCGATCCGGCCGAGATGGGTGTCCTGGAAGCCGCTTTCGTGCTTCAATCCATAGCCGAGAGTGCGGTCGATCGCGATATGCGCGGCCACAATGATGGCGAGTTGGGTCAACAGCGGCGAGCCTGCCGCGAGCGCGACAAGCCAGAGTGCGGCGGGCGCGATCCAGGTGTGCACGGCGTTGTAGCACCATGCGCCTATGCGGGGGTTGGCAAGGTAGCCGACCATTGACAGGTCCGGTACGAGGATGAGAGCCGCGAACAGCCACCAGCTGCCACCCCAGATCTGGTAGGCAAGCAGCGCGGTGAGCGCGAGCGCGGCGTACTCGAGACGAAGCAATTTCGACATGATTCACTCCTCCGGATCGGTAGGATCGGAATAGTAGATATCAAGTTCGAGCCGTAGGCCTCGCAATCCCAGTTCGGCTAGAGTTGCGGGCTCCAGACTCAAACCCTGCATTGGCTCGTCCAGCCAGACGCCGCAGAAGACGTCTGCCTCGAACGCCTGAGTCAGATGCTTCCAGACCTCTGAACTGGCGACAGTAGCAGCGAGCAACCGAGATATCTGCCGATCAAGCTGGTCGCCTTGCCCTTCCACAAAGCTGAGCTTCCATCCTCCAGTTCGCGCGATGATGTTTCGCTTGGGCCCCATCAGGTCGCCTTTGCGCTCGGCGGTCGTCGGTGCACAAGCCAATTGCCGCGATATCTCCTGGGGATCTAGCGTATCGCCGAAGAAGCGAAGACTAGGGCGTGGACTCAATAGCGCGTATCCACAGCCGCGCTGATGCGAGTGCGACGGCGGCGAGGAAGTTGCGTGCCAGCTTGTCGAAGCGGGTTGCGATGCGACGGAATTGTTTGAGACTGCAGAAGTAGCGCTCGATCAGGTTCCGCTGCCGGTAGAGTTGGGGATCGACCGATCGTTTCAGCTTCACCTGACTTTGTGTCGGGATATGCGCCGTTCCGCCGCGTGTGACGACCATCTCGACGATCGCTCGGCTGTCGTAGCCGCGGTCGGCGACCACGACGGTAGCGGCCGGAAGACCTGCCAAGAGGTCCGGGAAAGCGGTCTTGTCTGAAGCTTGGCCGGGCGTGATCAGCAAGCGCACCGGCAGGCCGTCCTGATCGACCACCGCGTGGATCTTGGTGCTCAGTCCGCCACGAGAACGGCCAATGGCGTGATCCGGCCCCCCTTTTTTCCGCCCGCGGCATGCTGGTGCGCGCGGACGATCGAGCTGTCGATCAACTGAAGCGACTGCGGAGATCGCTCGGCCAAGGCTTCAAACATCCTCAGCCAGACGCCCTTCTTCGCCCATCGATTGAAGCGGTTGTAGACCGTCGTGTATGGGCCGTATCTTTCCGGCAGGTCTCGCCAGGGCGAACCTGTCCTCAGCACGTAGAAAATGCCATTCACGACCCGACGGTCGTCTGCACGGCGAGCCCCTTTGCCTACCGCCGGAAGCAGCGGCCCCACAATCCGCCACTCCGCCTCGCTCAGATCATAGCGCGCCATTTCAAGGCTCCTTTCGATAACCTTGAATCAAGCTTCGCTCAGCAACTCAAGCCTTATTGAGTACAGACTCTAGCCGAGGTTGCGATGACATGAGCCATCTCAGATACCGCGATCTTCCAACAGGTCCGGCCGCCTCTCCCGCGTCAGCTTTTCCGACTGCTGTCTTCGCCAGGCGGCGATCTTTCCATGATTGCCGGACATCAGCACGTCGGGGATGGGCCGGCCTTCCCATTCAGGCGGGCGCGTATAGTGCGGATGTTCGAGCAGGCCGTTCTCGAAGCTCTCCTCGCCGCCCGAGGCTTCGTTTCCCATCACGCCCGGCAGGAGCCGCACGACCGCGTCGAGCAGCACCAGCGCCGCCGGCTCGCCGCCCGACAGGATGTAGTCGCCGATGGAGACTTCCTCCAACCCCCGCGCATCGATCACGCGCTGGTCCACGCCTTCGAAGCGCCCGCAGACGATGACCGCGCCCGGCCCGTCGGCGAGCTCGCGCACGCGCGCCTGTGTCAGCGGCTTGCCGCGCGGGCTCATCAGCAGCCTGGGGCGCTCGTCGCCGGCCGCAGATGCATAGTCGATCGCGGCGGCGAGCACATCGGCCCGCAGCACCATACCCGCACCGCCCCCGGCCGGCGTATCGTCGACAGCGCGATGACGGCCAAGACCGAAGTCACGGATCTGCACCGTTTCGAGCGACCAGTCGCCCCGCTCCAGCGCCCTGCCGGCAAGCGATATGCCCAGCGCACCGGGAAACATCTCCGGGTAGAGCGTCAGCACTGTTGCGCGGAAACTCACCGGTTGCCGCCCGCCGATTTCGGGCCGCGCGGACGCTTGTCGACGGCCTTGCGGTCCTCCTCGTCGCCATCATCGTCTGTGTCGACGAGACCGGCGGCGACCGGATCGACCCGCACCTTGCGGGCCTGTGTGTCGACGTCCGGCACGGCGGCCCTGGTGAAGGGCACCAGGACGGTCGACTTGCCACCTCGTGCGATCTCCAGAATGTCGCCGCCGCCGAAATTCTGCACTGCCAGCACCTTGCCGATCGGCGCGCCTTCAAGGTCGACCGCGTCGAGCCCGATCAGGTCGGCGTGGTAGAATTCCTCGTCCTCCAGGTCGTCCGGCAGCATGTCGCGGTCGACATAGAGCGCGGTGCCGTTCAGCGCCTCGGCGGCCGAACGATCGGCGACGCCCTTGAAGCGCACTACCGCCATGTCCTTCTGCATGCGAATGTCGAGAATGGTGAAGGCGCGCCCCGCCTCGTCATAGAGCGGCCCGTAGTCGTCGAGCGCCAGCGGATCGCCGGTGAAGCTCTTCACGCGCACTTCGCCCTTGATGCCGTGCGCGGCGCCGATGACGGCCATCTGGATAGGATTTTGCGGCTTGGACATGTTCATCCTCCTAGCGGGGCGGCCCGGCCAAAACAATCGTGCCGGCTTCACCCTCTGGTAAGATCGTGAATTCAGCATGGCGCAGATTCGGAGACGGGCAAACAGACGTGGGCGAGATCCTCATCACGGCCAGGGACGACCTGCACAGGGCGCGCGGCGACTGGTTGAAGATGCTCGCGCGCGAACGCCGGCTGTCGCAGCTTACCGTCGAAGCCTATGAGCGCGACACGCGGCAGTTCCTGCTGTTCCTCACCGAGCATTGCGGCGGCCCGCCCGGCCTGACGGACATCGCCGCACTGCGCACGGCCGACCTGCGCGCCTTCCTGGCGCGGCGGCGCAACGAGGGGGCGGGCGCACGCACGCTTGGACGCGGACTGGCCGGGGTTCGCTCCTTCCTGCGCTGGCTGGAGAAGCGGGGCCTGGCCAACGCCGCGGGCGCTGCCGCCATGCGCGCGCCGAAGCAGCCGAAGTCGCTGCCCAAGCCGCTGACGGCGGCGGATGCCAAGCGGGTGGTCGCGCTCGGCGAGCAGATGAACGAGGAGCCCTGGATCGCCGCCCGCAATGCCGCCGTGCTGACGCTGCTCTATGGCTGCGGCCTGCGCATTTCCGAGGCGCTTGGCCTGACAGGGGCCCAGTTCGCGCATGGCGAGACGACCTTGCGCGTCACCGGCAAGGGCAACAAGACGCGGCTGGTGCCGCTGCTGCCTATCGCGTTGCAGGCCGTCGCCGAATATCGCCGGCTCTGTCCGTATCACCTCGACAACCAGGGCCTGCTGTTCCGCGGCGCCAAAGGCGGGCCGCTGCAGCCCGCGATCATCCAGCGCGAAATGCAGAAGATGCGCGCAGCGCTCAACCTGCCGGATACGGCCACGCCGCATGCGCTGCGGCACTCCTTCGCCACGCACCTGCTCGGTCGCGGCGGCGACCTGCGCACTATCCAGGAACTGCTCGGCCATGCGAGCCTGTCGACCACGCAGGTCTATACCGGCGTCGACACCAAACGCCTGCTCGACATCTACGACGCGGCGCATCCCCGCGCCTGACTTCGCGCATTTGCGCGGCCGCATTAACGGAAAAAACCGGAATTGGCGCGTAGCCTGCCGCGCATGAAGAAGCCTGTCGCCATCGCCGACCGCGCCGCCAGCGTTTCGCTCTGGCTGGTCGCGCTCGCCAATATCCTGTTTCTGCTGGCCTTCCTCGCCACGCTCGTCGCTTTGTCCGGCCGCGCCGAAGCCGCCACGCCGGTCTGCACCGGCAAGAACATGATCGAGGAGATGGCGACTTCCGATCCCGCAGCGCTCGACAGGATAAGAGCGGAGGCGGCGGAGACGCCGAACGGAGCCGGGCTGCTCTGGAAGATCGAAAAAGAGGGCGCGGAGCCCTCTTTCCTTTTCGGCACGATGCACATGACCGACCCACGCGTCGTCACGCTGCCGGCCAGCGCGCAGGCCGCCTTCGACGCTTCGTCCACCGTCGTCATCGAAACGACCGACGTGCTGGACCAGCAGAAGATGCTGGCAAGCTTCGCTTCCAGCCCCGAACTCATGATGTTTACCGACAAGACCACCCTGACCTCGCTTCTGCCGCCCGAAGACAAAGCGATGGTCGAAGAGGCGCTGGCCAAACGCGGCATTCCGCTGGCGAGCGTCATCAAGATGAAACCCTGGATCCTGTCCGCCATGATCGCGCTGCCGGCCTGCGAGCTTGCCCGCAAGGCCGCCGGCGAGCCCGTGCTCGACCTAAACCTGGCAAGGCAGGCCGAGAGTGCCGGCAAAAAGCTCGGCGGGCTCGAAACCGCGAAGAGCCAGCTCGAGGCAATGGCCTCGCTGCCGCTCGAATTCCACGTCGAAGGGCTGGTCGAGACGTTGCGGCTTGGCGACGGGATCGACGATGTCATCGAGACCATGATCGACATCTATCTGTCCGGCGACACCGGCCTGTTCTGGCCGTTCTTCGAGACGGCCCTTCCCTCGGGCGAAGACGGCAAGTCCGGCTACTCGGCCTTCGAAGAGACCATGATCACCGCCCGCAACGGCGTGATGGCGAGGGAGGCGAAGCCTTTCCTCGATGCGGGTCGCGCCTTCATCGCCGTCGGCGCGCTGCACCTTCCGGGCGGCGAGGGCGTGGTCGAACTGCTGCGCAAGGAAGGCTACACCGTCACCCGCGCCGACTGATCACGCAAAGCGTGATTTTGCGTCCCTGTCTGTCGATGTTAGCGTTTTGTCATCGACCAGCACAGGAGACGACGATGAAGACACTGCTCGCCGCTGCCGCACTGCTTGGATTGACCGCTTCGGGCGCGCTTGCCGCTGCGGCCATGACATGGTCAGACCGAAACCACCAGTCGGTCGCGACCCTCGACATGTCGACCACCGCCTCGACCACGCCCGAGACGCCGGTGAAGGAAGAGAAGACGCCCGCCGAAGCCAAGTAAGGCTCCTTGCGCGACGATCAGCAACGGCCGGACTTTGTGTCCGGCCGTTTCCATTCGTGAAAGGGCCCTACTCACGCCGATTTGAACCAATCTACCCGTTCGACGTTGTCGCTGCGTAGCAGCAATGGAGAACCAAGATGGTGGATCCCCTCAATACTGATCCGCGGGGCACCCCTCCCCCTCACCCGGCAACCGATCCGACGCGCGTGGACAACCGCACCGTGGTCGAGTCGCGCAGCGGTGGAACCGGCGTGCTGATCGCGGCCGTCTATCATTCTCGCGATCGTCGCCTATTTCGTGTTCGGCAACACAGGGCCGGTACCCGAGGCGCCTCCGCCCGCCGCGACCGAACCGGCGCCTCCGCCAGCAGCAACGCCAGCGCCTCCGGCAGCCGAGCCGGCGCCCCGCCCCAACGCCGCCCCCGGCGGCCGAGCCGGCTCCCGCGCCGACCCCGCCTCCGGCAGCTGAGCCCGCACCGGCTCCGACGCCACCCCCGGCGCAGCCTGCCCCGGCGCAGTAAGGTCGCTCAGGCCCAAAACGACAACGGCCCGCCTCTCCGGCGGGCCGTCTTGCATCGGAGCGGTTCGGCTCAGATGTGGATCGGCTTGAAGAACGTCGCCAGCGCTGCCTCGCGCACCGCTTCGGACATGGTCGGATGCGCATGCGTGGTCCGCGCCAGATCCTCGGACGAGCCGCCGAATTCCATCAGCACGGTCAGCTCATGGATCATCTCGCCGGCGCCGAAGCCGACGATGTGCGCACCAAGCACGCGGTCGGTCGCCTTGTCCGCGAGGATCTTCACCAGGCCTTCGGTGTGCAGCATGGCGCGGGCCCGGCCATTCGCCGTGAAGGGGAACTTTCCGACCTTGTAGTCGATCCCGGCTTTCTTCAGCTCCTCCTCGGTCTTGCCGACGGAGGCGACCTCGGGGCTGGTGTAAACCACGCTCGGGATCGCGTCGTAGTTGACGTGTCCGCGCTGCCCGGCGAGGATCTCGGCCACC